>CAZMCK010000026.1:0-30503 GCA_964565075.1 uncultured Dehalococcoidaceae bacterium | reverse complement strand
TCGCGCAGCGTCGCGGCGTGGAGCGCCGCCGCGTCGCGCGCGCGCTCGAGGCCCGCGCGCAGGCCATCGAGGGTGGTGGCGCTACCTTCCGGCTGCGCCTCGACCGCCTCGCGGGCATGGTCGAGGCGGCGCGCAAGCTCGTCGACCGCAAGCTCCGCGTGCAGCGCGGCCTCCTCGACATCGCCCCACAGCGGCTGCGCCCGGCGGCCCGGCGTGATCGAGACGCGCTGGTCGGTGTCCTGCTCGGCGAACTCCTCGATGTAGCCGAGCAGCGCTGCCTCGAGGTCCGGAATGCGGGCCTCGACGCGCGTCGCTGCGGTTGCGATGTCGTCGGCGAGAGCGGCGAGCCCGGCGGCGGGCGACAGCGGCATCGGGTCGAGCATGGCCGCGGTGCGCAGCGCACCGGCGAGGCTGCCGGAGGCGCGGCCGGTGGTCCCCGCCTCCTCGACGACCGCCGCCAGCTCGGGAGTGCCGACGACGCCGCTGAGCTGGTTCGTCGCGACCGCCTCCAGGCGGTGCGCCTCGTCGACCACGAGGTGGTGGAACGGCGGCAGCACCTGGTCGTCGCTGGCCGCGTTGGCGAGCAGCAGCGCGTGGTTCACGACCACGACGTGCGCGGCTGCGGCCTCGGCGCGGGCGCGCTGCAGGAAGCAGCTGCCCTCTCGCACGAACGCGCAACGGCGCGCAAGGCAGTCGTTCGAGTCGGCCGAGAGCGCCTGCCAGCTCGGGCGCTCGTCATTGCGCAGGTACAGCTCGGAGACCTCGCCGCGCTCGGTGCCGTCGAGCCAGACCGCCACGCGACCGAGGACGCGGGCCTCGGCCGGCGAGATCTCGTCGGCGGCATCGAGGGACTGCGTCCAGCGCTCCATGCAGAGGTAGTTGGCGCGCCCCTTGAGCACGGCCGCGCGGAGCGTGCCCGGCGCGGCGCCCTCGGCGCGCTCGACGACGGCCGCGGCGGCGGGCAGGTCGCGGGCGGCGAGCTGCTCCTGGAGGTTGAGCGTCTGCGTCGAGACGACGACGCGGTCGTCGTTGCGGAGCGCGTGCAGGAGCGCGGGCAGCAGGTAGGCCAACGACTTGCCGGTGCCCGTGCCGGCCTCGACGGCGAGGTGCCCGGCGTGCGCGATGTTCGCAGCGACCGCGCGCGCCATGGCGGTCTGGCCCGCGCGCGCCTCGAAGTGCGGGAGCAGGTCGGGCGAGCGCGCGGCCTCTTCGAAGAGCCGCTCGACGTCTTCGTCGTCCACCGTCCGCGGCTCCTCGGGCGCGCCGAGCTGCAGCACGGGTGGCAGCGGGTCGGGCACGGGCCTGCCCAGCGTCGACGGCGCACCGCTCGCGGGCCCCTCGGTGGCGCGGGCGGCGAGGGCGTCCTCGAACAGCGGGGCGAGCGCCCACTCGGCGCGCGCAGCGAGCGAGGCGAGGTCTCGCAGGGCGCGCGAGGAGAGCGCGTCGAGGCGGTCGAGGAGCCGCAGCATTACCTCGGCCGTCGCCTCAGCGTCCGGGAGCGCGCGGTGGTGCTGCTCCAGCCGCACGCCCAGCGCGGCGGCGAGGGAGCCGAGGTCGAGCCGGTCGGACGTGGGCAGCAGCACCGACGCCAGCTCGTACGTGTCGAGGCTGGGGCCGGGCATCGGCGCGCCCGCCTCCATGAGGAAGCCGAGGTCGAAGGCGACGTTGTGGCCGACGAGCGGGCGGCCTCCGGCGAAGACGGCGAACTCGGAGACGGCGCGCGCGGGCGGCGGAGCGTCGCGCACGTCCTCGTCGGTGATCGAGGTCATGAGCCGGATGCCGGGCGGGATCGGCACGCCGGGCCGCACGAGCGTCTGGAAGCGGTCGAGCACGCCCTCGCGCCCAAAGCGCACCGCGCCGATCTCGATGATGCGGTCCTTCGAGGCGTCGAGGCCGGTGGTCTCGAGGTCGACGGCGACAAACTCGGGGTAGGGCCTGGCAGGCATCAGGACACCGGCAGACGTGGGGAGTGGTCGTGGGCGGGCAGCCCCAGGCTCACGCGGTGACGGCGGCGACCGCCTCGATGACGCCCTGCTCGAAGCTCACGAACTGCTCGCCGGGCGGTTCGCCGACCTTGCGCAGGACGGCCTGGAAGCGGCCGGCGTGGAGCTCGTTCAGCAGGTCCTCGGCGCTGGTCACCTCGCGCTCGAAGCCGGTCGCGTAGTAGCCGATGCCGCTCTCGGAGTGAGCGTCGCTGCCCCCGGTCGTGGGCTTACCCGCGATGCGCGCGACCTCGAGGGCGAAGTAGTTCTCGCGCGGTGTGTTGCAGCCGTTCGCGACCTCGATGGCGTCGGCGATCTGGATCGCGGGCAGTTCGGCGGCTTGCTCGGGGGTGAGGTCGAACGCCTTGCCGTTGGTGCGCATCGCCGTGACCGCCTCGAACATGTGGCGGAACGGGTGGCACACGATGAGGTAACCGCCGACGGCGTCCAGGGCCTCGCGCAGCGCCTCGGCGCGTCGGATGCCGCCGATGTAGGACTGGAGGCCGACGGCGCTCATGTGACCGAGGTCCGTGGAGACCTCCATGCCGAAGTTGATGAAGAAGGGGATGTCGGCGTGGCGTTCCAGGAACCCGGCGCGCTCCCACGGGTCCCACATCTTGTCGTGCTCGGTGATGTTGACGCCGGTCAGGTCGGCCTCAGGCCCGAGCAGCATGAGCTTCTCGGCCTTCAACATGCTGTCGGACGAAGCCACCGAGGTGTGCACGTGCATGTCAAGCACACTGGCCTGCGGAGCTGTGGTGAGTTCCAGAGTGGGCCCCCGTGCATCCGTAGTCCGGCGCGCAGGCCGGCAACGCGAGTCTACGCGATGCCCCACGTCATCGGCTACACCCCGCCCGGCTCACCCCGCCAGCAACGGCAGCAGCACGCCGTACGCGAGGGCTGCGACCAGGGCGGTGCTCCACATCGCGCGCGTCATCCGCCCTCGCACGAACCCCGCGGCGACCAGCGCCAGCAGCAGTGCGATGTTGACGAAGAAGCGGAAGCGCGCCGGGTCGTCGAGCGAGAGGTACGCGGCGCCCAGCACCAGCCCGAGCAGCGTCCACGCCAGCATCATCGCGTTCACCACCACAACGCCGAGGAGCGGCAGCGGCACGCTGCTCGCCCCGGCGACGCGCTCGCGCGCCTGCACCCACCACGCCGCGTTCCGGCTCATGCTGACCAGCGCGATGCCAGTGGTGGCGAAGGCGGCGGCCGCGCCCGAGATGAAGCCGGCGACGAGCGCGCGGGCCGCCTCGGCGTCCACCTACGCGTCCTCGCCCGCAGATTCCCCACCCACGGGCTCCTCGGCGATGGCGAGCGACTCCGCACGGGACAGCGTGCGCGCCGGGAACACCGTCGCGCCTTCACCCTCGAGGTCGCGCCGCAACTCGGCGACCTTCGCGCGCTCGTGCGCGAGCAGGAAGACCGAAGGGCCCGCGCCGGTGAGGTGCAACGGCGCGCCGCCCACCACGGCCGCGTAGGCGCCGTAGTGCGCCAGCAGCTCCGACTCGGTGCGCTCCACGACGTGCTCGAAGGCGTTCCACAGGTCGGCGGTGGGCGGCGGCGCGCCGCGCTCGAGGCGGTGCGCGATGCGGTGCGAGCGCTCGCCGTGGCTGAGGTCGTGGGGCCGCACGGCGGCGAAGCGTCGCGCCGTCTTGTTCGGCGGCGAGGGCACGGGCGGCACCAGCACGAGCAGCCGCAGCGGCCGCAGGTCGCGCAGCGGCTCGACGATCTCGCCGCGCCCGGTGCAGCGCGCGGAGCCGCCGTGGAGGAAGAAGGGCACGTCCGAGCCAAGCTGTGCGCCCACCTCGGCCAGCCGCCCCGCCGGCCAACCGAGGCCCCACAGCCGGTCGAGCCCGCGCAGCACGGCCGCGGCGTCCGACGATCCACCGCCGAGACCGGCCGCGACGGGGATCGCCTTCTCGACCTCGATCGCCACGCCGGGCTCGCGACCGGCGGCGGCGGCGAGCGCCTTCGCGGCCTCGGCGGCCAGCTCGCGATCACCCTCGACGGCCGGGGCGTAGCGGCCCGACAGCCGCACGTCGAGGGCGCCAGCGGGCCGCAGCCGCACCGTGTCGGCGAGGTCGATGGCCGTCATGACAGTGTCGAGGTCGTGGTAGCCGTCGTCGCGGCGGCCGAGGATCTCGAGCGTCAGGTTGATCTTCGCCGGCGCGAGCACGCGGAGGCCCGCGGGGTGTCCCCGCGTCGGTGAGGACCCGCCGGTCGCGTCCTCACCCGACATCGAGTGCCCCCGGGTGCGCGGCCTCGACGTGTGCGTGGAGCCGCCGCCAGTCGTCGAGGTCAAGGTGCTGCGGACGCCGGGCCGGGTCGATGCCGGCGGCGTCGAGGACGCCGTGGGTCTGCTCGCGGGTGAGGCCGAGCGCGGAGCGCAGGCCGTTGTGGAGCTGCTTACGAGGCTCGGCAAAGCCCGCGCGCACGAGCAGGAAGAAGCGCGCGATCTGCTCCGGCGGCAGGTTGACCGCCGGCGCGGGCCGCCGGTCGATGCGCACCACCGCCGACTGCACGTCCGGCTCGGGCCAGAACGCCGACGAGGGCACGTCGAACAGCAGCTCCGGCACGCCATACGCGCCGATGGAGAGCGAGAGCACGGACTCCTTGCCAGGGCCGCCGACCATGCGCCGCGCGACCTCGCGCTGCACCATCACGACCAGCCGCCGAGGCGCCGGGTCGGCCTCCAGGAAGCGCCGGATGACGGGCTGGGTGATGTAGTACGGCAGGTTGCCGGTCATCACGTACGGCGGCTGCGCGCC
Source organism: uncultured Dehalococcoidaceae bacterium (assembly GCA_964565075.1). Classification (GTDB taxonomy): domain Bacteria; phylum Chloroflexota; class Dehalococcoidia; order UBA2979; family UBA2979; genus VXMT01. The sequence continues at coordinate 25,750 of CAZMCK010000026.1, read as the reverse complement.
GCACTCCTCCAGCAGCTCTGCCGGGGTCACGTCGAGGATGTCGGCAGGGACGATGCACGCTCCGCTCCCCGCAAGCTGCCGCCGCGCGACCGCCGCCAGCTCCTCGTCGATCTCGACGCCCACGACGCTGCTCGTCCGCTCGACGAGCTCGCGCGTGAGGCCGCCGGGCCCGACGCCCACCTCGATCACGGTCTCGCCGGAGTCGAGTTCGCAGGCATCGGCGATGCGCCCGAGGAGCAGCTCGTCGGTGAGGAAGTGCTGGCCGAGCGCCTTGCGTGGCGAGACGCCGAGGCGGCGCAGGAAGTCCGGCGGGTCCTCGGGCCGTGCGCGGCGTCGCGAGCGTGTGGGGGTCACGGTGCGCCCCCTCGCGAGGCGGGCCGACGCGCCGGGGCGCGACGGTGCGACGCACGGCGGTGGTGTGCGTGGATGTGGTCGTGCCCCGCCGTTGAGCCGCACAGCGAGCTTGCGTTCATGAGCCAGCTCAAGCCCGGCGCCCCTGCGGCGCCCGATGTGACCGACGTACCGCTGCTGCCTTCCGACCCTGACGGGGTTGGCCGGGCATCGCCGCGCAGGACCAGGCTCTCAACGCCGCTTTATGTCGGCAGTCCTCGTGTAACAACCCTCGGGCGGGCATTCAGCCCCGCTGAGCGGATTGCGGGTAACAGGGCACCGCTAGCTCCCCGCCTAGCACGACCGTCTCCGATCGTAGGGACGGGTCGCCGTCAGCGTCAAAGCACGGCGCTCGCGGCCATGCCGTCAGTCCGCTGTTCCGTCTCCCGCGGCGAACGGGTTCAGCACGTCGACACCCGTTGGCTCGAAGTGCCGCGTGTTCCGCGTGACCACCGTCAGGCCGTGTTCCAGAGCGGTTGCGGCGATCAGCAAGTCCGCCCCCGCGTGTCCGAGATCGCCCGAGAGCTGGCCCCACCTGCGAGCTGTAGGCATGTCAATCGGAAGAATGCGATCGCCGTACCTCGACGTGACCCGGTCCAGCCAATACGAGAGGTCGCGCGCGAACGAGGGGTCACGCGTCCGCTGTCGCGTGATGCCACGCTCGACTTCTCCGATGGTCACCACGCTCAGGTGCAGGTCGGTGGTTCGCTGTGCGCCGATCCAGCGCGTGACGCCGGGGTTCCGGTCTTGTCGTCGCAGTGCCGAGAGGACATCGGTGTCCAGCAAGAACACTAGACATCCAGTTCCCGGAGTGGGACCGGGAGGCGTTCGAATGCTCCGTCGTCCTGAGGGATTTCGAGGAGCAACCGCGCGAAGGTCGGCGCGGCCGCGTCGTCCAGCTCACAGAGCCGCTCGTACTCATCCTCGGCAAGCACGACCACGGCCGGCCGGCCGCGACGTGTCACGTGTTGCGGCTCGCCGGACAGTGCGGCGTCGACCACGGCGCTGAATCGGTTCTTCGCGTCCTGCAGCTGCCACTGGACCATGTCTATCTCCGCCTTATGCGGCTAGCTTGTCTGGCTAGACTATATCACCTGCGCCACTCACTCGTGCGCCCTCACTGATCACGTCCTGCGCGTTCAAGGCCCCGCAGCAAGGCGGGCCACCACGCCGAAGTGGTCCGACAATCCTCGACCGTCGTGCCTGTTGCTGATCGCCTCGATGGACTGGGCCGCGAGGTCGCCGCTGAGCGCGATGTGGTCGATGTTGCGACGGCCCTCAAACTCGAGGTCCGATGTGGCGATCGCCACGCCCCGCGGGAGCGCGCCCCGCAGGGCCTGCTGCAGCTCATCCGGTGCGCGGCTGCCCTCGCCGATGACCTGGTTGAAGTCGCCCATCACGATCACACGCTCGGGGGCGCCTTGCCCGAGGACTCGGCGGAGGCGCTCGAGGTACCGCGCGTGGTCTTCCCACCGTTCCTTGCGCTCGCGCCCGCGACGGGCCTCGGTACGGGACCCGAACCACGGGATACAGACCCCGACCACCGTCACCTCGCCGAGCGAGGTCTCCGTGACCCCCGCCACGAACCGCCCGGGCGGCATCGAGTCGTCCCCGAGGTCGTCGACGCGTTCCCACGGCTGCCGTGACCAGAGCATGACCTTCCGCCGGCCGGGCTTGATTCCGTAGCCCGCATCGGCTCGCGAGCAGATCGTGTACCCGTCCGACGCGAGGAGGTCCTCGTGCGCCTCGGTGAGGCAGACGACGTCGGGCGCATGGCGGGCGATACGGTCGAGGATGTGCCGCGTCCGCCGCGCGCGTGGCGTCGCCCACTCGACGTTCCAGTTGAGCACCGTGAGCGCCATTCGCCCGCCCTCGCGTCCGCCTCGCGCCGGACCGGCGCGGCGGCCGGCCACAGCCACCGTACCGTCACGCCCGGCCCTGCTACCATCGTCCGAGGAAGGAGCCGCCCGTGCGCCTGCTCTCCATCGGCCGCGCCCTGCCCGACCGCAGGATCGACAACCACACGGTCTTCAACGCGCCCGCCGCCTTCGACTACGACGCTATCGCCGTCGACCCGGAGGGCGTCTTCGTCCGCATCCGCGAGCTCGTCGACGCCTCCGCGGACCACACCACGCTCGCCGACGCCCAGGTCGTGAACGGCGGGGCGGGCGACGGCGCCGCCGCCTCCGAGATACTGCGGCGTCGCCATGACGAGGTCGTGCGCGCGCTGGAGCGCGGCTCGCTCGTCGTCGTCTTCGCGCACCCGCAGGCGATGATCACGGGGGTCGCCGGCTTCCCGGGCATCGACCGCTACTTCTTCCTCCCCGCTCCGCCCGGCCTCGCCTGGGACGCCGAGCTGATCCGCTGGGGCGAGGGCACCGGAGTCGCCGTCTCCGACCACGCCCACCCCTTCGCCCGCTACATCGACACCGTCCGCGACGACATGCTGTACCGCGCGTGGTTCGAGGAGCGCGTGCGCGGCTTCGCCAACGCGGCGCACGTCTTCGCGCGCAGCGCGGGCGGCGCGCCCGTGGGCGTCGAGTTCCGCGTGCTCGGCGGATCGGTGGTCTTCCTGCCGGCGCCGCGCACGCGCGGCGGTGACCCCGCACGGGCGCAGGCGACGGCGATCGTCGCGGCGGTCACGGAGCACCTCGAACGCCCGGCCGGCGACCCCCCAATGTGGGTCACGCGTGAGTCCGTGCCGGGCCTCGATGAGCGCGAGGCGGAGGTCGAGCGCGGGCGGGCGCAGGTCCACCGCGCCGAGGAGCAGCGCGACGCCGCCGAGGCGGAGGCCGAGCCACTGCGGCGCGTCCGCGACGTGCTGTGGACGGAGGGCTCGCACGCGTTGCTGCCCGCCGCGCAGCGCTGCCTCGAACTGCTCGGCTTCACCGTGCGGGCGATCGACGACGCGCCGATGCTGCAGGCCGACGACGTGCGCATCGAGCTCGAGGTCGAGGGGTCCGAGGTCACGGTCGGCATGGCGCCGCACTACCGGCTGCGCAACCGCCTGGACGCGCGCATCGAGGCCGAGGGTAGCGCGCCGCGCGGCCTCATCGTCGTGAACGGCGAGCGCACGCAGGCCCTGGACCGGCGCGAAGGGCCCCACGTCGAGGCGCTGCGCGTCGCCGCCGAGGCGACGTCATACGCGCTGCTGCCGGCGCCCGAGCTGTTCAACGCGGCCCGCGCGGCCCTCGCGGGCGCCGACGAGGAGACCCTCGCCGCGCTCCGCGCGCGCATCGCCGGGACCAACGGCCTGGTCGAATTCTCCGACCTGCTGGGCGAGAGCGCGTCGTAGCGCGCGATCGGGCCTGCCCGGCTACGTGAGCGTGCGGTGGATCTCCGTCGGGGCCTCGTAGTCGATGCCGTCGACCGAGAAGCCGAAGAGCTGCTCGAAGTAGCGTTGGTAGCCGGCGAAGTCCGTGAGTTCGGCCAGCGACTCCGTCGTCACCTCGACCCAGCGCCGCGCGACCTCGGCCTGCACGTCGTCCCGCATCTCGAGGTCGTCGAGGCGGATGCGCCCCTCCTCGTCGGTGGACGGGGTCATGCCGGGGGCGAGGTGGTCGCGGTAGAGCCGCGCGATCTGCTCGATGGGTCCTTCGTGGATGTCCTGCGCCTTCATCACGTCGAACAGCATGCTCATGTAGAGCGGGACGCCGGGGATGGCGGCCGAGGCCTGGGTGACGACGGCCTTGTTGATGCTCACCCACGCCCCGCCGCCCGAGGCCGAGAGCTCGGCCCGCAGCCCCGCGGCCGAGGCCTCGAGGTCCTCCTTGGCGCGCCCGATGGTGCCGTGGCGGTAGATGGCGTGTGAGACCTCGGGGCCGATGTAGCTGAAGGCGACCGTGCGGGCGCCGTCGGCGAGCACGCCGCCGTCCCGCAGCGCTTCCACCCACAGCCGCCAGTCCTCCCCGCCCATCACCCGCACGGTCGAGGCGATCTCGTCCTCCTCGGCGGGCTCGATATGCGCGTCGACGACCTGGCCGCGGCGGAGGTCGATGCTCTTGCCTGTGTACGTCTCGCCGATGGGCTTGAGCACGCTGCGCCACGTCGTCTCGGAGTCGGGGTCCTGCCGCACGGGCGAGGCGAGGCTGTAGACGACGAGGTCGAACTGGGCGCCCCGCTCGCGCAGGTGGTCGACCACCTGCTGCTTCACCTCGTGTGAGAAGGCGTCGCCGTTGATGGTGTGCAGCGAGCGGCCTTCCGCGGCCGCGATGCGGTGCGCCTCGGCGAGGTTGTACCAGCCGGCCGAGGCGGCCTTCTCCTCGTCGGAGGGCCGTTCGAGGCAGACGCCGACGGTGTCGGCGCCGTAGCCGAAGCAGGCGCTGAGCACGCTCGCCAAGCCGTAGCCCGTGCTGGACCCGACGACGAGGACGTTGCGCAGCCCCTCGCCCCCCGCGTCCTCGCCGGCCATCGCCCGGGCGACGTCGATCTGCTTGCGCACGTTGGCGGCGCAGCCGTCGGGGTGGGCGGTCAGCGAGATGAAGCCGCGGATGCGCGGCTGGACGACCTGCTCGGACATGTGGGCCTCCTCGCCTCGCCGGTATCGTACGAGGGCGGGGCGGGGTGGGCGAGATCGCGGGGGGCGGTCAGGCGGCAGGTGGCGTCAGGAACTCGCAGCGCGGCCCGCTCGCCCGGCTGAGTCTCATGTCCAGCGTGACCAACGGGCAAGCAAGCCACTCGGCCACAGCCACGTACCACGCGTCGTAGCTCGTCAGGTTGTGCCGTAGTTCCCAGATTCGCTCGGCGAACGGAGCAAACGAGTGCAGTTCCAGGTTGGCCGCCAGCAGGTCTTGCCGCGCGGTCTCCGCTCCCGCCGGAGAGATCTCGCCAAAGAGTTCCTGGCGCCGGAGGATGTTCGTGGCCTCGGCGGCCGCCACCTCCGGGCCCACCAGGCGTTCGCCCGCAAGCTGGAACTCGACCCAGGGGCCGTCCGGACCTCGATGGGTGAGCGCCGCAACGAGAGCCGACGCGTCGACGACGAGCGTCACGCCCTGTCTGCGTCTCGATGACGCAGGATGCTCTCCGTCGTCACCTGTGACTCCATCACCGCCTTGTGGGCCCGCACCTGCTCCAGCCACTCATCGATGGAGGGCTTGGAGGCGAGATGCTCCAACTCGCCGCGCAAGTACTCCTCCATCGACTGATGCTGTCGGGCGGCGCGAGCCTTCAGGGTGTCGCGCACCTGCTCGGGGACGTTGCGAATAGTGATCTGAACTGGCATGCAAGCATATTGACAGCACTGCCAGCATTCTGCAAGCGTCCGCTACTCCCGCAGCTTCAGCACCGCCATGAACGCCTCCTGCGGCACCTCGACCGAGCCGAGCATCTTCATCCGCTTCTTGCCCGCCTTCTGGCGCTCGAGGAGTTTGCGCTTGCGCGTCACGTCGCCGCCGTAGCACTTCGCGAGCACGTTCTTGCGCATCGCCCGCACCGTCTCGCGCGCCACGATGCGGCCGCCGACGGCGGCCTGGATGGGGACGTCGAAGAGCTGGCGCGGGATCAGCTCCTTGAGCGCGGTGCTCAGCTGCCGCCCCTTCGCCGCCGCACCCTCGGACTGCACGATCGTGGAGAGCGCGTCGACGGGGTCGCCGTTGACCAAGATCTCGAGGCGCAGCACCTTCGTCGGCTCGTAGCCCTCGAACTGGTAGTCGAGCGAGGCGTAGCCCTGCGTGCGGGCCTTCAGCTGGTCGTAGAAGTCGACCACGATCTCCGAGAGCGGTGCGAGGAACTCGGCGAGCACGCGCGCCTCGCCCTCTTCGGCGCCCTGGTCGAGGTACTGGAGCTGCTGGTAGCGCCCGCGCCGCGAGGTCACGAGTTCCATGACCTGGCCGAGGTAGCGTGACGGCACGGTGATCGCCAGCCGCATCCACGGCTCACGGACCTCGCTGATCTCGTTCGGGATGGGCAGCTCGGCCGGGCTGTCGACGACCATCTCGCGGCCGTCGGTTCGCGTCACCTCGTACTCGACCGACGGCGCCGTCGCGACGAGCTCGAGGCCGAACTCGCGCTCCAGGCGCTCCTGCACGATGTCCATGTGCAGCAGGCCGAGGAACCCCGCGCGGAACCCGAAGCCGAGCGCCGCCGAGCTCTCCGGCTGCCACACGAGTGCGGCGTCGTTGAGCGTGAGCCGTTCGAGGGCGTCACGCAGCAGCTCGTAGTCGTTGGGGTCGGTGGGGTAGATGCCGGCGAACACCATCGGCTTCGCCGGCCGGTAGCCGGGCAGCGGCTCCGCCGCGCCGTTGCGGTCCGAGGTGACCGTGTCGCCGACCCGGCTCTCGCCGACGCTCTTGAGCCCGGTCGCGAGGTAGCCGACCTGCCCGGCCGAGAGCCGGGGCGCCACCTCGAGGCCCGGGCGGAAGACCCCCACCTCGATCGGCTCGAAGCGCGTGCCCTGCTGGACGAGCCGCAGCCGCTGGCCGCCGTCGACCGTGCCGTCGACAACGCGGACGTAGGCCATGACGCCCTTGTAGGAATCGTACTTGGAGTCGAAGACGAGCGCGCGCAGCGGCGCGTCGGAGTCACCCGTGGGCGGCGGGATCCGCTCGACGACGGCGTCGAGGATGCTCTCGATACCCTCGCCGCTCTTCGCGGAGGCGTACAGGATCTGGTCCTCGGAGAAGCCGATCACGTCGACCAGCTCGCGGGCCACGCGCTCGGGCTCGGCGGCCGGCAGGTCGATCTTGTTGACCACGGGGATGAGCTCGAGGTCCAGGTCCAGGGCGGCGTAGACGTTGGCGAGCGTCTGCGCCTGGATGCCCTGCGCGGCATCGACCACGAGCACGGCGCCCTCGCACGCCGCGAGCGCGCGGGAGACCTCGTACGCGAAGTCGACGTGGCCCGGGGTGTCGATCAGGTTGAGCTCGTAGTCGCGGCCGTCGGGGGCGTGGTACTCCATGCGCACGGCCTGCGCCTTGATCGTGATGCCCTTCTCGCGCTCCAGCTCCATGGAGTCGAGGAGTTGCTCGCGCATCTCGCGGCTGGTGACCGCGCCGGTGCGCTCCAGCATCCGGTCGGCAAGCGTGGACTTGCCGTGGTCGATGTGGGCGATGATCGAGAAGTTGCGGATGTGCTGCACACGATCATCGTAGACGCGCGATGCCCGCACGCGCACGCGACCACCACGGCCGCCCGACCGCCGAGGTACGACGGACAGCCCGCCGCACAGCAACGAGGGCGGGTTGCCCCGCCCTCGTTTGGTTGTTCGCTCGCGTACCGCGTTAGACGCGGTGGCAGGCCACCCAGTGGTCGGGTTCGGCCTCACGGAACTCGGGGATCACCTCGCGGCAGTCGTCGATCGCGATCGGGCAGCGCGTCTGGAAGACGCAGCCCGGAGGCGGCCGCAGCGGCGACGGCACGTCGCCGACGAGGATGATGCGTTCGCGCGTGCGCTCGATCTCCGGGTCGGTGATCGGCACGGCCGAGAGCAGCGCCCGCGTGTACGGGTGCAGCGGGTTCTCGTAGAGCTCGTTGGAGTCGGCGAGCTCCATGATCTTGCCGAGGTACATGACGGCCACGCGGTCGGAGATGTGCCGCACCACCGCCAGGTCGTGGGCGATGAACAGGTACGTGAGGTCGTACTCGGACTGCAGGTCCTCGAGCAGGTTGATGATCTGCGCCTGAATCGACACGTCGAGGGCCGATACCGGCTCGTCGAGGACGATGAACTCCGGCTCCACGGCGAGCGCCCGGGCCACGCCGATGCGCTGGCGCTGGCCGCCGGAGAACTCGTGCGGGTAGCGCTTGGCGAAGTAGGGGTTGAGGCCGACCTGGTCGAGGATGGCCTCGACGCGCTCGTTGCGCTCGTTCCCGCTGTAGAGGCCGTGGATGACCATCGGCTCGGAGATGATGCTCGCCACGCTCATGCGCGGGTTCAGGGACGAGTACGGGTCCTGGAAGATCATCTGCATGCGCCGCCGGTAGGAGCGCAGCGCCCGGCCCTTGATGCTGTTGAGTTCGTCGCCGGCGAACTTCACCGTGCCAGCGGTGGGGCGGTGGAGCTGGAGCAGCGCCCGGCCGGTGGTGGACTTACCGCAGCCGGACTCGCCGACCAGCCCCAGCGTCTCGCCCTTGCGGACCGTGAACGAGATGCCGTCGACGGCCTTCACGTCCGCGACCTTGCGCTGGAACAGGATCCCCGAGGTAACGGGGAAGTACATTTGCAGGTCTTCGACCTCGACGAGGTCCTCGCCCATCTGGACGGTATCAGTGGTCATCGCAGCCCCCTCGCCCCGCGTCCCCGCGGGCCAGACTCGTCAGATGGTCCTTGTTAGGCCGTCAGCATCCCGACGACACCCTCGTTCTCGCCGCGCGTGCGCGCGTCCTCGGTCGGGTTGCGCCAGCAGCGCGCCCAGTGGCGCTCTTCCTTGAGCTCCAGCTCCGGGTGCGCCGTGCGGCACTCGTCGACCGCCCAGTCGCAGCGCGGCTCGAACGGGCAACCCGGGATCGGGTTGATGAGCAGCGGCGGCTGGCCCTCGATCGCGTCCAGGCGGATGTGCTCGGTCGCGTCCAGGCGCGGCACCGAGGCCATCAGGCCGACGGTGTACGGGTGCTTCGGGTTCTTGAAGATGTCGATCGTCGAGCCGGACTCGACGATCTCGCCGGCGTACATCACGTTCACGCGGTCGGCGTAGCGGGACACCACGCCCAGGTTGTGCGTGATGATGACCACCGCGGTGCCGAGGTCGCGCGACAGCTGGGCCATCAGCTCCAGGATCTGTGCCTGAATCGTCACGTCCAGCGCCGTGGTCGGCTCGTCGGCGAGCAGCAGCTTCGGGTTGCAGGACAGCGCCATCGCGATCATGACGCGCTGGCGCATGCCGCCGGAGAACTGGTGCGGGTAGTCGTCGAGGCGGGCGCCTGCCTCGGGAATGCCCACGAGTTCGAGGAGCTCCACCGCGCGGGCGCGCGCCTCGGGCCGATCGAGGCCGAGGTGCAGGGTGATCGCCTCGGTCAACTGGTTGCCGATCGTCAACACGGGGTTGAGCGATGTCATCGGCTCCTGGAAGACCATGGCGATGCGGTTGCCGCGGATGTCGCGCATCTCGGCGTCGCTGATCTCGAGCAGGTCTTCGCCCTCGAACAGGATCTCGCCTTCGACGATGCGGCCCGGCGGGCGAGGGATCAGGCGCAGGATCGAGAGCGCCGATACGGACTTGCCGCACCCGGACTCGCCGACGAGGCCCAGCGTCTCACCCTCTTCGAGGTCCCAGGAGACCCCGTCAACGGCGCGGACGACACCCTCTTCGGTGTAGAAGTAGGTGCGGAGATTCTTGATCTCAAGCAGTTTCTCGCTCACTTGCGGCGGCCCTCCTGCGGCCGAGGAGACGGGGCTTTGGGGCCCCTCGTGGTGGGGAAGAGGAGACTCGAACTCCTACGCCTTGCGGCACATGATCCTAAATCATGCTCGTCTACCAGTTCCGACACTTCCCCTCGGCGGCGTATGGCGCGGGATTATAGACCATCCCGCCCGCGGGTACGAAAAACCCCCGGCCTGTTCGCTTGGTCTGGTGAGCCCCCAGGGATTCGAACCCTGAACCGGCTGATTAAGAGTCAGCTGCTCTGCCATTGAGCTAGAGGCCCGCCCAAACATACCAGACCCTCGCCCACCGGGAATGCCGCGGCCCCGCGCCCGGGTCGCGATCCGTGCGGCATCCAGCGACCGGTGGTGGCGGCGCGCGGGCACGCGCCGCGTTGACGCCTCGTTCGGGACGGCGCTACGCTCGATTTCCGGATGGCGCGCCTGCCGCGGCGATGCTGTCCGCGTCGGCTGCGGGCGGTTAGCTCAGATGGCTAGAGCGCTGCGTTGACATCGCAGAGGTCACTGGTTCGAATCCAGTATCGCCCACCACCCTCACCACACTTCCGGCCCCTCCCCGGAGGCGTCGCACGCACGCCAACTGGCAGCTCGGGCCCTGCATCGCTGTCGGAACGGGCGCGGGCGCCGGCATCGGCGCGCTGATGGACATCATCGGCGTCGGAGTGGCGGTCGGACTTGGCGTGGCCATGGCGATCGGCGCCGCGCGGATTCGCCGCCGCAGGTAGCGCAGTCCGCACCTCATCGACCCCGGGGCGCCCGTGGGCCGGCCTCGCCTGTCCCCATAAACACACCTACGGCATTCTGTGATCGCGCCGTGGCCACACTGCGAGGGCCGCGCCACCGGGAGGCGAGATGACGACGGCGAGCCAGGAGGCGGGGCAGGACGAAGGCAGGCGCGAGGAAGCGCCCCTCGACACGCTGTCTCCCGAGGAGCGCCTGTTCCGCATGCGGCACTCCGCCGCGCACGTCCTCGCCGAGGCGGTCCTCGAGATGTTCCCCGAGGCCAAGTACGCGATCGGCCCGCCGATCGAGCACGGCTTCTACTACGACTTCGAGCTGCCGCGCCCGCTCACGCCCGAGGACCTCACGCGCCTCGAACGCCGCATGCGCGGCACGGTGTACCGCGACGTGCCGATCGAGGGTCAGTGGATCCCGAAGGACGAGGCGCGCGCGATCTTCGCCGACCAGCCCTACAAGCTGGAGATGATCGACGAGATCGAGGACGCGACCGTCGGCCACTTCCGCCACGCGGACTTCGACGACCTCTGCCGCGGTGGCCATACCGAGCGGACCGGGCAGATCGGCGCGTTCGCGCTCACCCACTCGGCCGGCGCGTACTGGCGCGGCGATGAGCGCCGCCCGATGCTCCAGCGCATCTACGGCGCGCTCTTCCCGACGCAGGAGGAGCTCGACGCCCACCTCGCCGCGCGCGAGGAGGCGGAGCGGCGCGACCACCGCCGGCTCGGCCGCGAGCTGGAGCTGTTCACGTCCAGCGAGCTCGTCGGGCAGGGACTGCCGACGCTGCTCCCGAAGGGGGCGACCGTCCGGCGGCTGCTCGAGGACTGGGTGGTGAGCCTCGAACGCCGCGCGGGCTACCAGCACGTCTACTCGCCCGTGCTCGGCAAGGTCGACCTGTACAAGCGCTCGGGGCACTGGGACCACTACCAGGACGACATGTTCCCGCCGATCCAGCTCGAGCATGAGGAGCTGGTGCTGCGGCCGATGAACTGTCCGCACCACATCCTCGCGTACGAGACGAACCTGCACTCGTACCGCGACCTGCCGCTGCGCATCGCCGAGTTCGGGACGATGTACCGCTACGAACGCTCGGGCGTCGTGGGCGGGCTCAGCCGCGTGCGCGCGATGTCGCTGAACGACGCGCACATCTTCTGCACGCCGGACCAGATCAAGTCCGAGTTCGCCCGCGTCATGCAGCTGGTCGAGGAGGTCTACGCGGTCCTCGGCATCACCGAGTACTCGTACCGCCTCTCCCTGCGCGACCCCGCCGATACCGAGAAGTACGTCGACAACGACGCGATGTGGGAGCTCGGCGAGCGCGTGCTCAGCGAGGCGATGGACGAGCTCGGCCTCGACTACACAACCGCGCAGGGTGAGGCGGCGTTCTACGGCCCCAAGCTGGACATCCAGATCCGCGACATGCTCGGCCGCGAGGAGACGATGTCGACCATCCAGGTGGACTTCCACCTGCCCCAGCAGTTCGAGTTGCGCTACATCGGCGAGGACGGCGCGGAGCACCGCCCGGTGATCGTCCATCGAGGCGTCCTCGGCACAGCCGAGCGGATGATGGCGTACCTCATCGAGCTGTACGCCGGCGCCTTCCCCGTCTGGCTCGCGCCGGTGCAGGCCACCGTTATCCCCATCGCCGACCGCCACATCGAATACGCGAACGAGGTGCGCGACGCGCTGCTCGCACACGATCTGCGCGTCGACGTGGACGCCGGTGGTGACCGCATGGGCGCGAAGATCCGCCGGGCGCAACTCCAGAAGGTGCCGTACATGCTCGTCGTCGGCGACCGCGAGGCGGAGTCGAACGCCGTCTCGATGCGCCACCGTGCGCTCGGCGACCTCGGCCCCACGCCGCTCGCCGAGGCGGTCGAGCGCATCGCCGGTGAGCGCGACGCGAAGTCGCTCGATCCGGAACCCGAGCCCGCGTAGCGTCCCGCATCTTGCCGCCTCGCGCGCGGCGTGACAGGCTAGCCCGCGCCAAGCCGACGAGTTGAGTGGTCGAGGCCTGACGATGCCCAAGCGCGTGTTGCTGGCGAACCGTGGCGAGATCGCGCTGCGCGTGCAGCGCACGTGCCGCGAACTCGGCATCGAGACCGTCGCCGTCTTCTCCGAGCCCGACCGCAACGCACTCCACGTCCGCCAGGCCGACGCCGCCGTGGGCATCGGCCCCGGCCCGGCCACCGAGTCCTACCTCGTCATCGACCGCATCATCGAGGCCGCGAAGCACACGGGCGCGGACGCGGTGCACCCCGGCTACGGCTTCCTCTCCGAGAACGCCGCATTCGCCGAGGCCTGCGACGCCAACGGCATCACGTTCATCGGCCCGCCCGCATCGGCGATGCAGGCGATGGGCGACAAGGTCGCTGCGCGCCGGCTGATGGCCGACGCCGGCGTGCCCATCATCCCCGGCGCCAACGACGTCGACCCGTCCAACCTTGCGGCCGCACACGCCGAGGCCGAGCGTGTCGGCTTCCCGCTGATGGTGAAGGCCGCGGGCGGCGGCGGCGGGCGCGGGATCCGCGTCGTCGAGACCATCGACGACCTCGACGGCGCAATGCAGCTCTCCAGCTCCGAGGCCGCGGCGGCGTTCGGCAACGCCACGGTGTTCCTTGAGCGCTACGTCTCGCCCGCCCGGCACATCGAGGTGCAGGTGATGGCCGACGCGCACGGCAACGCGCGCGCCTTCGGCGAGCGCGAGTGCTCGGTGCAGCGCCGCCACCAGAAGCTCCTCGAGGAGGCCCCGTCGGTCGCCGTCGACCCGGAGCTGCGGGCGCGGCTCTGCGACGCGGCCACGGCGGCGGCGCTGAGCTGCGGGTACCGCAACGCAGGCACGGTCGAGTTCCTGCTCGACGACCGCACCGGCGAGTTCTTCTTCCTCGAAATGAACGCCCGCCTCCAGGTCGAGCACCCGATCACCGAGCTGGTCTACGGCGTCGACCTCGTCGCGCTGCAGCTCGCCGTTGCCGACGGCCAGGAGCTCGCGCCCGGCCCGGCGGGCCCGCCGGAGCCGAACGGCTGGGCCATCGAGTGCCGCATCAACGCCGAGGACCCCCACGCCAACTTCGCCCCCTCGTTCGGCCTCGTCGAGCACGTCGACATGCCGCAGGGGCCGGGCGTGCGGTTCGACTCGATGCTCTACGCCGGGCTCGACGTGCCGGTGTTCTACGACTCGCTGCTCGGCAAGCTGATCGTCTGGGCCGAGGACCGCCCGGCGGCGATCGCGCGCATGAGGCGCGCACTGCAGGACCTGCTGGTCGCGGGCATCGACACCAACAGCGCCTTCCACCTCGCACTCCTCGATGACCCTGACTTCGTCGCCGGCAACGTCGACACCGGGTGGCTGGAGCGCGAGTTCACCATGCCCTCCCCGGCCGACGACGGCCGCGAGGCGACGGCGCTGATCGCCGCCGCGCTCGCCGCCGAGATGGGCGGACGCGCCGACGGCGCGGCGCCGGCGACCGGGCCTTCGGCGGCAGACCTGTGGGCGCGCGTCGCGCGCGCCGACGCCATGCACACGCGGGTACAGCACACGGCAGAGCGCGGATGGCGAAGCGGCACCGGTTCGTAGTCGGCGCAGACGAGCACTCCGTCGAGGTCGACCAGACCTCCGACGGTGTGACGGTCACCCTCGACGAGGGTGAGTCGCTGAACCTCGACGTCCTCGAGGTGCAGGTGCCCGGGACGGTCTCGTTCTTCGTCGGCGGCCGGCAGCAGCGCGCGTACGTCTCGCGCAGCGGCAGCGGTTACGAGGTGACGATCGGCGAGCGCCGCTTCGTCGTGGAGACCGCCGCCGCCCGGCGCGGCAGGGGCGCCGTGGGCGGCGCGGAGGACGCGCCCGGCCAGATCACCGCACCCCTCGCCGGCGTGGTCGTCGAGGTGCGGGTCGCCGTCGGCGACGTACTCGAGGCCGGGGCGACGGTGCTGGTGCTCGAGGCGATGAAGATGCAGAACGAGGTGCAGATCCCGCGCAACGGGACCATCACCGCGATCCACGCCGAGCAGGGCGAAAACGTCGACAAGGGCGCGCTACTCGTCGAGTACGACACGGACGAGGAGTAGCCGGCCCGCGCGCTCGCGTTGTGAGCGCCGATCGGGCGGTGCTACAATCGATGTCCGCCGGCGCGAGCGCGCCGAGGCCGGGAGACGACGAGGAGCGAACCGATCGCGAAAGAACTGCGCACCAACGAGCAGATACTCGTTCCGCGAGTTCGCGTCGTCCAGGACACCGAACAGCTGGGGATCATGGATACGCGCGAGGCGCAGCGCCTCGCCGACGAAGCCGACCTCGACCTGGTCGAGGTGGCGCCGGGCGCCGATCCGCCGGTGGTCCGGATCATGGACTACGGGAAGTACCGCTACGAGCAGTCCAAGCGGGAGCGCGAGTCCCGGAAGAGCTCGCGGCACTCCTCGTTGCGCGAGGTGCGGATGCGCGTCAAGATCGACGAGCACGACATCGCGTTCAAGGCGCGGACGGCGCGCAAGCTGCTGGACCAGGGCGACAAGGTGAAGATCTCCGTGATGTTCCGTGCGCGGGAGATCACGCACCCCGAGGTCGGCCGCGAGTTGCTCGACCGCTTCTACGAGCGCATCAGCGATGTCGCGAACGTCGAGCGGCAGCCGCACATGGAGGGGCGCACCCTCTCGATGGTGGTGATGCCCGACCCGAAGGCCGCACAGCGCGAGCAGGAAGCCGCGCCCGCGTAGGGAGACCCCGACCGTGCCGAAGATGAAGACCCACAAGGGGACGGCGAAGCGCGTCAAGATCTCCGGCAGCGGGAAGCTGCAGATGCGCGCCCACCACCTCAACAACAAGCGCATGAAGAAGCGCCGCACCAAGCTCGCCGCCCTGCGCGACATGTACGAGGTGCACCCCACGCAGCGCAAGCGCATCCGCCGCCTGCTGGGCGTCTAGGGCTCACCGGCACACCGAAGGACTCCACCGATGCCTCGCACCCGTAACCGCGTACAGACACGCAACCGGCACAAGAAGATCATCGCGCGCGCCTCGGGGCACCGCGGCAAGCGCCACAAGAACTTCAAGGTCGCGAACGAGTCCGTGATGCACGCGCTGCGCTACGCCACCGAGCACCGGCGCGACCGCAAGGGCGACTTCCGGCGGCTCTGGATCGTGCGCATCAACGCCGCGGCCCGCCTCCACGGCACCACCTACTCGCGCATGGTGAACGGCCTCAAGCGGGCGGGCGTGGAGGTCGACCGCAAGATGCTTGCCGACCTGGCCGTGCGCGAGCCGGACGCCTTCGGGGCCCTCGCCGAGCAGGCCAAGGCAGCGCTGGCCGCCTGATCCACCGGACGCTCAACGATCGTAGGCCGCAATCACGCCCCTCGTAGTCGCCGGCTCACGTCACCAACGGTCGCTTGCGCCGTCAGTCGATTGAGCGGCCGCGTGCATGCTGCCTGACCTCATCGTCACCGCCTTCGGGCTCGCCGCTCTCCTGGTCGGCGCGGCCCTCTTCGTGCGGTCCGCCTCGGCGCTTGGGGTGTGGCTGGGGCTCTCCCCCGTCATTATCGGCGCGACCGTGGTGGCCTTTGGCACCTCGGCGCCCGAGTTCCTGGTGAGCCTGCGGGCGTCCGTCTCCGACTCCGGGGGCCTTGCGGTGGGAAGTGTGCTGGGATCGAACGTCACGAACGTGGCCGTGGTCCTGGGTCTCGCGGCGCTGCTGCGTCCCATCCGGTTCGACCCTTCCCTCCTCGGGTGGGAGATACCCGTCCTGATCGGCGCGACCGCTGCGTTCATCGTGCTCGGGAGTTCGGGGACGCTCAGCCACCTCGGCGGCGCGGTGCTGTTCCTCGGACTGCTCGCGTTCGTCGGGTACTCACTGCGCCTGCGACCCCAGGTCGCTGCTCCGGGGGGCCGCCCCGAGCCGGCCGCGGACAGCGGCATGCACACCGCCGCCTGGGCCGGCATCCAGCTGGCGGTCCTCGCGGCCGGGGTGATCGCTCTCGCGGGCGGCGCCTACTACGCCGTGCTCGGCGCGACGCGCGTCGCCGCCGACATCGGGATGAGCGAACTCGCGATCGGGGCCACCGTGGTAGCGATTGGCACCAGCCTCCCGGAAGTGGCCACAAGCACCGTCGCCGCCGTCCGCGGCGAGTACGAGATTGCGACGGCGAACATCGTCGGCTCGAACATCTTCAACCTGCTGGGCGTGATCGGGCTGGCCGGCGCGATTGGAACCCTTCCGGTCGATGCGAGCCTCTACCGCTTTGAGATCCCCGCCCTCGCGGCCTCAACTGCCGCCCTCCTGTTGCTGGCCTGGCCTCGAGGTCGCGTCGGGTGGGTCGGCGGTCTTGCGCTCCTCCTCGCGTACGCGGTGTTCGTGGGCATCGTGCTTGTGCGCGGTGGGAGTTGACCCGTTCGCAAGGCGCGGCCGCCCGCGCCCGCGACGGCGGTTACCCGCTCCCGTGCACGAGGCAGCCTCTGATCCCCCCGCCCCCGTCTGCGGGGTAGCGGGCCCGAGGGCCCGGTGCAGGTCTCGGCACGCCCGGCCCCGCAGGCCCTCACCCCGATGCTCTCCCGAAGTCGGAGGTGGGGGTCGGACCTGAGGGAGGACTCGCTCCCTACTCGAAGCGCCGCGCGTCGTCCGCCGCGTAGGCGGCGACGAGCTGGTCCGCCCGGCCCGCCGCCTCGATGCGCTCGACCACGTCGGCGAGCTGCCCGGCCGGGATCGCGCACGTCATCTCCGAGTTGGGCATGGCGGTGCGCACGCGGGAGAGCTGGCAGCCGACGCTGGCCGCGGCGACACCCTGCTCCTTGGCCATCGCGATGATGTGGCACTGCGGCTTGCCCTGCATGCTCAGCTCCGGCAGGCCGTCGGAGAGCACCATCAGCTGCCGCCCGGTGACGCGCAGCAGCACCACGTCCGGGTCGATCGGCGTCTCGGCCAGCGGGCCGTAGGTCACCGCGCCCGGCTGCTCGGTCACGACGGGGATCTGCGGCACGACCTCGAGCGTCACCCAGCCCGACTCCAGCAGCGCCGCCACGTCCGAGTTGCCCGCGACGTCGTCGAGGGCCTTGAAGCCGTGCGTCATGCTGCCGACGCTGCAGTTCGCGTGATCCTCGGCGACGGTCGAGAACGTGCTGTCGGCGGACTTCATCCAGAACACGCAGCCCGCCGGCACGCGGCCCGTGCGGCCGTCCGGCATCGCCTCCGGCATCGGCTCCTCGAACGCGTCGACGCCCTCGGGGCGCTCGGCGCTGAACGTGATGGCGATAGGTGCGATGTCCGTCCCGACGCTCGTCATGAGCCGCTGCGAGAGCGCCTGCCAGTCCTGGGTCGTGGCCATGAAATTCCCCTTCAAGCGCCGCCGTGGGGCGACGCGGTCTCAACATCAGGTTGGGGCGACTATAAGCACAGCCGGACCGTACGTGCCGGGGCATCGGGCGGCGCGGGACTCAGGCGCGGATCTCGGCCCCGAGTTCGCGCGCGAGGCGGTTCACGAGGCGGCCCTGCTCGCGGTTCGCGTCCTCGGTCGTGAGGGTGCGGTCGAGGGCCTGGTAGCGGATCGCGAAGGCGATCGACTTCTTGCCCGCCGGCAGCTGCTCGCCCCGGTAGACGTCGAACACCCGCGCCTCGGCGACGAGCCGCGACTGCTCGATGCGCGACTGCAGCTCGCCCGCCGCCACGTCGTCGTCGACGACGAGCGCCAGGTCCTGCTCCACGGCCGGGAAGCGCGACACCGGCTCGGCGCCGCGCCGCGCCGGCATCGCGTCGAGGAGCGCCGCGAGGTCGACCTCGAACAGCGCCACGGGCTGCTCCACCCCGAACGCCTCGAGGGTGTCGGGGTGCACCTCGCCAAGCACGCCGACGCGCGCGTCACCCACGCTCAGGGCGGCGCAGCGCCCGGCCTGCAGCCCGTGCTCCTCGGCCGGTTCGTACGCGAAGTCCACGCCCAGCCGCTGGCCCAGCTCCTCGACCACCCCCTTCGCGTCGAAGAAGTCGAGGGCGCGGTCCGTCGAGGCGCCCCAGCGGTCGCGGTCGCCGCCGCAGAGCGCGCCCGTGACCACCTCGCGCTCCTCGGGGAGCGGGCCATCCGCGGCGCGGCGCGGGGCGTAGACGCGCCCCACCTCGAAGATCGCGATCTCGTCCGCGCCGGCGCGCAGGTTGCGGTCGACGGTCTCGAGCAGCGAGTGGCGGAGCGAGGTGCGCAGCACCTCGTGGTCCGAGGAGAGCGTGTTGCGCAGCCGCAGCGGCGGGTTGGCGTCGAGGCCGCCTGAGGGCTGCACGCGCCGCAGCACCTCGTCGGTGGTGAGCGAGTAGCTGATCGTCTCCTGCAAGCCCGCGGCGGCGAGGGCGCGCCGCACGGCCTCGCGCAACTCGTGCTCGGGCGCGGGCTCGTGCGGCGGCACGCGGCCGCTCACCGTGGTTGCCGGGAGCCGGTCGTACCCGGCGATGCGCACGACCTCCTCGGCGACGTCGTCGGGGATCTCCACGTCGGTGCGCCACCACGGCGCGGTCACTTCGAAGTCCGCACCCGTGCGGGCGACCGTGAAGCCGAGCGCACCGAGAGCGGCCTCGACCTCGCCGTCCGGGACGCCGAAGCCGAGCAGGGTGTCGAGGCGATCGCGGGTGAGCGTGACGCGCGACTCGGCCTGCGGCCTTGGGTAGACGTCGACGACGCCCCGGCGCGCGGTGCCGCCGCAGACCTCGACGAGCAGCTGTGTCGCGCGCTGTGACGCACGTAGCGCCAGCTCGGGCGCGAGGCCGCGTTCGAAGCGCGACGACGCCTCGCTGCGCAGCCGCAGCCGCGTCGAGGTGCGGCGGATGCTCGCGGGGTCGAACTGCGCGGCCTCCAGCAGCACGCGCGTCGTGCCCTCGGCGACCTCGCTGTCGAGGCCGCCCATCACGCCCGCGAGGGCGATCGGGCCGCTGTCGTCGGTGATGAGCAGCGTGTCGGGCGTGAGCTCGCGGTCCTCACCGTCGAGGGTCGTGAGGCGCTCACCTTCGCGCGCGAGCCGCACGACGATCGTGCCGATGATCTCGTCGGCGTCGAAGGCGTGGAGCGGGTTGCCGAGTTCCAGCATCACATAGTTGGTGACGTCGACGACGTTGTTGATCGGGCGCTGCCCCGCCGCGCGCAGGCGCTCCTGCATCCACTGCGGCGAGGGCCCCACCGTGACACCCTCGACGACCGTGGCGGTGTAGCGCGCGCACAGGCCGGGGGCGTCGATGGCGACCGAGGCCACGTCGTGTACGTCCTCGTTGCCTGCTTCGTATTCGCCGCCGTGCGGCAGCACCGGCGAGCCGATGATCGCGCCGGTCTCGCGGGCGATGCCGACCATGTTCATCATGTCGGCCCGGTTCGGCCACGTATGCACGTCGAGCACGACGTCGCCGAGGTAGTCGGCGAGCGGCCGCCCCACGGGCGCGTCGGCGGGCAGTTCGAGGATGCCCTCGTGCTCGTCGGAGAGGCCGAGCTCGCGCTCGGACAGCACCATTCCCGCCGACTCGACACCGCGGATCGTCGCGGGCTTGAGCGTCGAGCGCTCGCCGTTGCGGGGGTCGATCAGCTCCGCGCCCTCGCGGGCGAAGGCGACGCGCTGCCCGGCGGCGACGTTCGGCGCGCCGCACACGACGGTGCGAGGCTCGCCCGCGCCGTACTCGACGGTCGCGAGCTTGAGCCGGTCGGCGTTGGGGTGCGGGTCGACCGAGAGCACCTCGGCGACCGTCACCAGCTCGCGGCTCCAGTCGCCGATGCGCTCGATGGCCTCGACCTCGGCCGAGGCCATCGTGAGCCGCTCGGCGAACGCCTCGACGTCCAGGTCGTCGGGGAGTTCGACGTAGTCGCGCAGCCACTTGAGGGAGACGAGCATGTAGTCAGGGCTCCAGACAGGCTCCGGCTAGAACTGGTCGAACAGGATCGAGTTGCCGTCGGGGTCTTCGATGACGATGTGCGCGGGGCCCTCGTCCTCGGTGGCCGGCAGCGCCACGGCCGGGTCCTGTCCCTCGGGCATCTCGTGCAGCAGCTCGGTCTCGAGGCCGCGCTCGGCGAGACGGGCCTGGACGGCGCGCACGTCGGGCGGGTTGAAGGTCAGGATGTTGCCCTCGAACATCCCCTCGAAGAGGCCGATCATCGCGCCGCCCTGGCGCATGATCATCCAGCCCTCGCCGCCCCCGAGCGGCTCGAACCCGAGCTGCTCGTAGAACGCCTGCGAGACCGCGAGGTCGCTCACGGCGAGGCTCACCGAGAAGTAGCCGAGGTTCGGATCGCCCGCGGGCGGCGGCTCGGGCGGCGCGCCCTCCCCGGCTGCGGGGTCGGCGCCTTCCGGCTCTCCCGAATCAGTTGTCGTCATGGTCACACCGCCTGGAACTGGCGCAGGAAGCGCAGGTCGTTCGCGTAGAAGTTGCGGATGTCCTCGATGCCGTAGCGCAGCATCGCGATGCGCTCGACGCCCATGCCGGCTGCGAACCCCGTGTAGCGGTCGGTGTCGATGCCCGACGCGGCGAGCACCTCGGGATGCACCATCCCCGCGCCGAGGATCTCGAGCCACCCGCTGCCGCGGCAGACCGCGCACGATGCGTCGGCGTCGGTACAGGTGAAGCAGTCCACGGCCACCTCGACGCCCGGTTCGACGAACGGGAAGTAGGAGTGGCGCAGCATCACGCGGCGCTCCGTGCCGAAGAGCTGGCGCGCGAACTCCCAGAGCGTGCCCTTGAGGTCGGCCATCGAGACGCCCTCGTCGACAGCGAGCAGCTCGACCTGCGTCAGCATCCACTCGTGCGTGGCGTCGGTGGCCTCGTAGCGGTAGCAGCGCCCCGGCACCGCGATGCGCACCGGCGGCCCGTGCTCGTCCAGGTAACGGATCTGCATCGGCGAGGTGTGCGTGCGCAGCAGCATCGGCTGGCGCCCGTCGACCTCCTCGTCGAGCCAGAACGTGTCCCACATGTCGCGCGCGGGATGGTCCTCGGGGATGCGCAGGCGCGTGAAGTTGTAGTCGTCGAGCTCGACCTCGGGGCCCTCGATGGTGGCGAAGCCCATGCGGGTGAAGGCGTCGAGGATGTCGTGCAGGGTCTGCGTGACGGGATGGAGCCCGCCGCTGCGGCGGCGCCTGCCCGGCAGCGTCACGTCGACGGCCCCGCTCGCCAGCGCAGCCGCGCGCGCCGCGGCCCGCAGCTCCTCCTGCCGCGCCTCGAGCGCCGCCTCCAGGTCGCGCTTCAGCTCATTCGCCGCGCGCCCGGCGGCCCGACGCTCCTCGGCCGGCAGGTCGGAGAGCCCTCGCAGCACCGCGGTCAGCGACCCCGAGCGTCCGAGGGTGGCGACACGCCACGCCTCGACCGCGTCCTCGTCCCTGGCCGCGGCGAGGGCGTCGCGCGCTTCGGTGGCGATGGCGTGGAGGCTGGGGGTGGGGGTCATGGGGGGAGTGTCGCGCGGGTGGCGGGTGCGGGCAACGCGCGCTGCGGCTTTCGTGTGTTGTGGACGGATTGCGGAAAGTTCGTTCCGGAACGACGCGAACGCCTGTTGCAAACGCCCATTCGCACACATAGACTTGCGCATGAGCCGTTTGGCAATCCACATGGCATGCATAGGATAGTGGGGTGATCCGCATGGCAGACCAACCAACACCGAAGCGTCAGCGAACGTTGCAGAGCGACGTTCCCCGTGAGTCCATCGGCAACGCGCTGGCTGTCGCTCGCGCCCTCCACGAACAGTACGCAGGAGACCCGACTTCGCCGCTCTCAGTGGCTCAGGCGGCAGACCTGTCGCCCCGTAGTTCACGCTGGCGGGATCTCACAGGAGCTTCCATCGCGTATGGGCTCACCAAAGGCGGATCCAATGCACCTCACATCGAGTTGACCGACCTGGGGCGCCACGATGCGGCGCCCCAGACCGAAACGGATGATCTCAACGCGATGCGTGAAGCGGCGCTCAAGCCGACAGCTGTCGGCATGTTCCTGCGTAAGTACGATGGGAAGGCGTTCCCGCGCGATGACATCGCGAAAACGTGCTTGAGCAGGATTGCGGCGTTCCCCGCAACGCGCTCGACCGCGCTCTTGGCGTCATTAGGGACACTGCCGAGACGGCAGGGTTCCTAACGACTATCAAGGGGGCCGTGTATGTCCAGCTCGACGCATCGCCGAGCCCCAGTTCCATCGCCGGGCTGAGCGTTGTGGATGACACCGAGAAGGCCAGCCCTGACAAGGCCGAAGGCCCGTTCGACGAAGACGCGGGCAGCCACGTCAATGAAACACCACCGCAGGAGAGGCCTGTGCGGCTCTTCATAGCGCATGGGAAGAAGGCTCGTCCCCTCACTCAGCTCGAGAAGATCCTCGACGACTTCGGTATCCCCCACGCAGTCGCTGAAGAAGAAGCGCATGCAGGTCGCCCAATCTCCGCGAAGGTGGCGGCCCTGATGCGCTCGTGCACAGCTGGGATCTTCCTGTTCACCGCCGACGATGTGTACACGGATGCAGAGGGCAACGAAGTCCACCTCCCTCGCCAGAACGTGGTCTACGAACTCGGAGCGGCTTCCCTGCTGTATGGGCGGGCCATCGTCATCTTCAAGGAAGAGCGGGTTTCCCTCGCGAGCGACTTTAGCGATCTCGGCCACATCGAGTTCACTGAGGAGAATCTCGAGGCCTCCGCAATGGAACTGTTCCGGGAACTCCTAGCGCTCGGAGCAGTGAAGATCGTGTCAGCAACGGCAGCGTAGCGGCCCTACCCAGCCCGAGCCTGACCCACCAATCTTCAGGCCTGCTTGGCGTACACTTCCGTCGCACCCGAAAGGACACACCACATGAGCGTTCGCGGCTACATCCTCGTCGAGACCGAGGTTGGGAGGACACAGGCGGTCGGGCGCGCCATGCGCGACCTCGAGTCCGAGCTCGCCACTGTCTCCGCCGTCGACACCGTCACCGGCCCCTACGACGTCATCGTCCAGCTCGACGCCGAGGACCTCGACCAGCTCGGCCAGTGCATCACCGCCGAGCTCCAGGCCATCGACGGCGTCCAGCGCACCACCACCTGCCTCGCCGTCTCCCTCGGCTGACCCACCACCCGTGAGGTGACCGCAGTAGAATCGCGGCATGGTGGCGTTCGACACAGCCAAGGTAGAGCGTGCGCTGCGCGAGCCGCTCGGCGAGGAAGCCGCGCGTGAGGTCACCGAGGCTCTCGCCGAAGGCATGACCGACCACATCGCCACGCGTGATGATCTCGCCCGGCTCGGCAACGAACTGCAGGCAGAAATCGCCACAGTGCGCGCCGAGATTCGCGAGGCGGAGCAGCGTACTCTCATCCGCCTCGGCGCGTGGACGCTCGCCGTCATGTCGGCGGGCATCGCGCTGCTCCGGCTGACGCTGTAGCCGCCCGCACCTACTCCCGCCGATCGCGTACGATCGACGCATGACGACTACTGAAGCTCGCTCCGCCACGCCCGCCGCCATGATCTCCGTCGAGGAGGCGCGTGCGCGCATCCTCGACCACTTCGCCGCCCTCGAGCCCGTCGAGACGCCGCTGCTGGAGGCAGCCGGGCAGGTGCTCGCCGCCGACGTGCGCGGCGGCTTCGACATCCCGCCGCTGCCCAACACCTCGATGGATGGGTACGCGGTGCGCGCCGCCGATACGGCGGGCGCGACGCCCGGCAGCCCGCTGCGCCTGCGCGTGACCGGCTACCTGCCCGCCGGCACTGTCTACGACGGGTCGGTCGGCCCCGGCGAGGCGGTGCGCATCATGACCGGCGCGCCGATCCCCGATGGCGCCGACGCCATCGTCCCCTTCGAGGAGACCGACGAGGAGGAGCAGACCGCCCGCTGGGAGGACGGCCCCCGCGACGACGTCCGCATCGACGTCGAGGCAAAGCTCGGCGCGAACATCCGGCCCGCGGGCGAGGATGTCCGCGCCGGTGAGCTCGTGCTGCCCGCCGGGACGATCCTCGGACCGGCGCAGATCGGCGTGCTCGCCTCGCTCGGGCTCGGCAGCGTGCGGGCGATCCGCCGCCCGCGCGTCGCGATCCTGTCGACGGGCGACGAGCTGCTGCGGCCGGGCGAGCCGCTGCGGCCGGGCGCGATCTACGACTCGAACGGCTTCTCGCTGGCCTCGATGGCGCGTGAGATGGGCGCCGAGCCGCGCGTGCTCGACATCGCGGGCGACACCGTCGAGGCGCTGACGGCTCGCGTCCACGAGGGCCTGGCCGACGCCGACCTGCTCGTGACCTCGGCCGGCGTCTCGCGCGGCGACTTCGACGTGGTCAAGGAGGTCCTCGCGCGCGAGGGCTCGGTCGGCTTCTGGACGGTGCGGATGCGCCCCGGCAAGCCGCTCGCCTTCGGTACCTTCGAGGCCAGTGACGGCGAGGCGCGACGCGTCGTGCCGCACCTCGGGCTGCCCGGGAACCCGGTCTCCGCGATGATGACGTTCGAGCTGTTCGGCCGCCCGGCCGTGTTCACGATGCTCGGCAAGCCGCAGGCCTGGGAGCGCGAGCGCGTGCGCGCGGTCTCCGAGGAGCGCATCGCGCGCCCCGACGACCGCCGCTTCTACGCCCGCGCCATCGTCGAGCGTCGCGACGGCCGCTACCACGCGAAGCTCACGGGCCCGCAGGGCTCCGGCGTGCTCACCTCGATGGCGCTCGCGAACGGCATAGTCGTGGTGCCGGAGGACGGCGCTGCCGTCGAGCCCGGCGACGAGTGCGACGTGATGCTGATCGGCCGCGTCCCCGACGCCGAGGCGTGACCACGCCCGACCCTCAGCCCGCTGACCCTCCACCCGCCGGCGGGACGCCCTCGACGCCACCCGTCGTGCGCCTCGACGCCCCACCCGACTCCGCCGCCTCGCTGCTGACGGCGACGCTCGTTGAGGCGCTGCGCGCGCGCGGGTACCGCACGGCGAGCGCGGAGCGCCGCCCCGGCGGGCGCCTCGCCGTGACGCTCCCGAGCGGCGGCCGCGTCGGCGTCGAGCGCGAGGTCGCCGAGGCCGACCTCGGCGCCTTCGTCGCCGGCCTCGACCCGCGCGCCGACCTCGTCCTCGCCTTCGGCTTCGAGGAGCCCTCGACGCCGCCGCCCACGGCCATCGTGCTCAGCGCAGACGGCGAGGAGCTCGCGGCGGTCGACGCCGCCGAGCTGGAGCCGAGCCTGCAGACGGGCGGCCCCTCCCCGGTCGTCGAGGACCTAGCGTCACTCCTCGACGCGCGGGTGCTGGGCGGCGGGGAGCCGCCGCGCGGCGATGAGGGTGGCGAGGAGTCCTCGGGGCGTGGGTTGGGGGCGCGGGTGCGGGGGTTGTTCAGGGGGCGAGGTTAGGCTGTCCTGTCTCCGAGATCGGGCGACACATCGAGCCGTGCATCACGACCAT
>CAZMCK010000025.1:0-30973 GCA_964565075.1 uncultured Dehalococcoidaceae bacterium | reverse complement strand
GCCCTGCCCGTCGCCGCCGCCACCGCCATCGCCGCCGCCGCGCCGTCCCGGGGCGCCGGCGGTAACGCTCGTCGAGTCGCCGCGGGTGGTGACGCGGACAATCGCGTCTTCGCCGCCGATACCGAAAAAGCCTTTGCTACCTTCGCGAATCACCTCGACGTCGACGTTGTCTCGGCTGACCCCGAGTCTGGCGAGCGCCCGATCGACGGCGTCGTCGACTGTTCGCCCGCTGACTTCTTCGACCGTCATCTGTCTCCCCTGTCTGTGCGGTTTCCCCGTTCGCCCCGGCGGTGGCCGCCTCGGGCGTTTCGTCATCGTTGTCGTCGGCGCGGGCCGGTGCGCTCGCGGCGCGGCCCCCGGCGCCGGCAGTCGCCGGCAGCGGCGACATGCCGACACGCTCGCGGACCAGGTTCGGGATGAGCGAGCCCCACGTGAAGTCGCCCGGCCCCACGAACACCCACTGCAGCACCAGCCCGATGAGCGTGCTCGCCGCCCAGTAGAGCCCGAGCCCGGCCGGCACGACGAGCGCGAACCACCCGAACATCGCGGGCAGCATCCACTGCATCATCTGGTTCATCTGTGCCTGCTGCGACCCCGGCCGCGACAGCGAACGCGCCGAGGAGATCCGCTGCGTGAGCCACATCGAGGCGAAGATCACGACCACCAGGATCAGGTTCCCGTTCGCCGAGAGGTCCATGGCGAGGAATCCCGTGTCGAACGGCATCGCCGACTGCAGGATCTGGAAGTCGTAGAGCCGGTCCTGGAGCTTCAGCACGTCCTCGGGGTGCTGCGACAGCGTGGTGCGGATCACGATGTAGAGCCCGATGAAGATCGGGAACTGGATGAGCTGCGGCCCGAGGCAGCCGAGCGGGTTCACGCCGCCGCGGATGGACTTGCGCGCCCGATTCACGACGCGCGTCGGCGCATCCGACAACTCGACGCTGTGGACGCGCGAGAGGTGGCGCTCGTACTCCTTCATCAGCTCGTCTTTGTTGGTGTTCTGCGCCTTCCAGTCGCACTCGACCTTGTAGCCGAGGACGGCCGAGGCCACGCCCGCGCCCTCGCAGGTGATGGTCTTGCGGCGATAGAGCTTCATCTGCTCCTCGGAGCGCCGCTTGGGGTCCTTGTAGCGCTTCTGGATCGCCTCCATGTCGGGCTGGAGCTCCTGCAGCCCGCGGGCGGCGCGGAGCGTGCGCAGCGTCAGCGGGAAGGTCACTACGCGCGTCAGGATGGTGAAGATGAGGATGGCGACGCCGTACGACCCGAAGGACAGCACGGTGAGCAGCACCATCAGGTTGATGAGCGGGTTCTCGAGGACCGTCTGCCATACGGCGCCGATGGGGAGCATGGCCGGCTAGCTCCCCTCGAAGATGACGGTCGCCGTCCCGTTACGGGGATCGACGGAGATCAGTTTGCCGTTCTCGGTGACGTACAGGATGGCTGATTCTAGCACCAGCGGGTCGCTCAACAGTTTCCCGTCGGCGAGGGTCTCCTGCCACTGGCGCACGCCTGTCGACGGGTCCAGCCCGAACAGCACGCCGTCGCGCAGCGCGACGACGAGCACGCCGCCGCTCAGCACCGGCTGCGAGCGGAACTCGCCGTCCAGCTCGCGGAACCGCCACAGCTCGTTGCCGCTGCGCGCGTCGAGGGCGTAGACGGAGCCATTGGTGGTGGCGGCGTACAGCGTGTCGCCGTCCAGGAACGGGCGCGACCAGAACCAGCCGTCGCCCTGGAATCGCCAGCGCTCGCCGCCGTCGGCGAGCACGTCGAGGGCGTAGACGCGCCGGTCGAGCGCGCCGACGTACAGCGTCTCGCCGTCGAGCAGGAGGTCGCCCGCGATGGCGCCCTCGAGCCCGAGCGTCCACAGCTCGCCGCCGCCGCGGTCGACGGCGCGCACGTTGCGGTCGAGCCCGGCGACGTAGATAGCCGAGCCGCCGAGCGCGGGCCGGCCCCAGAAGCGCTCGGTGCCCGTCGCGACCGGGGCGCCGGTGGCGCCGCTCTCGGCGTCGATGGGCACCAGTTCGCCGCTCTCGGTCGGCACGTAGAGCACGCCGCCGTCGAAGCCCGGGGTGGCGATGATGTGGTCGGTGAGCTGGCGCAGCCACACCACGCTTGGCCCCTCGCCCGAGACGTCGACGGCGAGGACGTGGCCCGAGTAGGCGGCGAGGTAGACGACGCCACCGTCGACGACGGGTGTGGCGTAGAACGCGTCGAAGTCATTGAGGTCGTCCCGGTCGACGCCCGCGGGGAGCGCGGCGTCCTCGGGGAAGCGCCAGGCGATGCGCGCCGGGCCGTCGCCGAGGCGAACCGCGGTGATCTCGCCCCGGTCGGCCTGCACAAGCACGAACCCGTCGGCCTCGACGGGCGCGGCCCAGCCGTCGGGGCTACCGAGGTCGGTGGCGCAGCCGGCGGCGAGCAGCGCAAAGAGCGCGAGCACGCCGGCGAGGCGCGCCCGTGAGCGCACGCGCGGCGGATGTTTCACGTGAAACATCGCGCGGAAGACATCGAGGGTTCGCAGAACGTTCAGTGTGTATTCGACTCTTCAGGTTCACCTGCGGAACCGTGGCTCGGAGCCAGCGTTCCGGTGGCGATATGCGCCTCGTTGCCGCCTCGAGCCGGCGGGACGGGGTCGTAGCCGCCCGCGCGGCCCGGGTGACAGCGCCCCAGCCTCCGCGCGGCGAGCCAGACGCCCCGCCACGGCCCGTGGCGATCGATGGCTTCGTATGCGTATTGCGAGCATGTCGGGTGATATCGGCACGTCGGCCCCGTCTGCACGGAGATCGACCGCTGGTAGAAGCTGACCGCCGCCAGCATCAGCGCCTTCACGGCTGCTTGTCCGTCCTCGCGAGCGCCTCGGCGACCGTCGCGCCGAGCGCCGCGCGCAGCTCCTCGAAACTCGCGCCGGCGATGCGCGGGTGGGTGGACACCAACACGTCGAAGCCGCCGTCCGGCGGCAAGGCGCGCATCAGTTGACGCAGCCTGCGGCGGACGCGGTTGCGGACCACGGCCCCGCCCACGCGCCTGCTGACGGCGATCCCGTAGCGGACCTGACCCAGTCCGTTGCGTCGGACACGGACGGAGAAGAGCCGGTGCCGGCGCGCCTTGCCGTGGCGCGAGAGCGCGTCGAAGTCCGCACGACTCCGCAGCGACTCGACCGGGGTGTGGTGACGGGCAGGCGCATGGGCGGCCGGGGGCATGGCACGGACCGCAGCCGTGGCTAGACCGCGAGGCGCGTGCGCCCGCGTGCGCGGCGACGCCGGATGACCTCGCGTCCGCCGCGCGTCGACATCCGCGCGCGGAAGCCATGCTTGCGCTTGCGCGGGAGTCGCTTGGGCTGCCAGGTCCGCTTGGGCACGCGGCCGCTCCTTCGTGCACCTGCTCACGCGGTGGAATCCGAGTATAGGGTCGCCCGTCGCGCGCGAGCAATCGCGAACGCCGCGCGCGCCGGGGGCGCGCGCAGGCGGGAGTGTTGGTAGACTCGCCCGCGACGGCGGATACCGACAGCACGAGGAGCGGACGGATGCGGGTTGCGGCACACCGGGTTGCTATGCACGGGCGTGCGATGCGCGGGCGGCTGCTCGCGGCGACCCTCGGCGTAACGGCGGCGGCCGTCCCGTACGTCGCCGCGGCGGAAGACGGCTCCTCGCGTGCGCTGGCAACGCCCGACGACACTGCCATGGTGGTGCTGCTCACGGCCCTCGGCATCGTGGCGCTCTTCGGCGTGTCGTCCATCGCGTTCCTGTACCGCAAGCAGCGCGGCCTGCGCTGGGACTACCAACTGGCCGAGGGCACGCTGTCCGAGGGCGAAGGCGAGTCCGCCGACCACGACAGCCACTAGCCGCGACACACGGGCGGCGCAAACTCGAACGACCCTCCGGGGCAGCGAGCGAGGGGGATGAGATGCTGGAGCCAGGCGCACAGATGCCGGAGTTCTCGCTCCGCGATCCCGACCGGGAGCGTGTCACGAACGAGAGCTTCACCGGGGAGATCACGGTCATCGCGTTCTACCCCATGTCGTTCACCGGCGGGTGAACGATGGAGATGGAGGGCTTCCAGTCGCGACTCGCGGAACTGGCAGCCCTCGGAGCCCGCGTGGTGGGCGTGAGTTCAGATACCTGGGCGACGCAGGGGGCGTTCGCCGAAGCGATCGGGGCGGAGTTCCCGATCCTCTCCGACTGGCCGAACTACCGGACCATCGAGGCCTTCGGGGTCGGCGCCGAGCGGGGCCCGACGGCGATGCGCGTCACGTTCGTCTTCGGCGCCGACGGCGTGCTCGCCGAGCGCTTCGAGGAGCAGGGCGACATGGACGCACACTCCGCGTTCGCCCTTGAGGCGGTGCAGCGGCTGAACAACTAGCCGCAGACCTCCGTCACGACCCGATCGATCACTCCGCCCCGGGGTCCCGCCGCATGGCGCGGCCCGGGGGCGGCAGGCTGAAGGGCCGCTCTCGCGGCCCTTCCTGGCGTTTGGCGGCTCATGGCCTTGCGTGGGGGCTCACTCGTGACTAGCTCTCGAGGGGCTGGCCGGCCTCGAGTGCGTCGTCGATGTCCGCGAGGCGCTGGTCGAGCATCTCGAGGCGCTCGCTGAGCTCACCCCGCATCTCGACGAGTTGCTCGATCTTCGGCCCGACGACCTCGAGCTGGCGGCGCACGGCGGTGATGACCTGCAGCACGCGCTCGCGGCGCTCGGGCAGGTCGCGGTCGGCGCGGAACGTGGCGCGGATCTGGGCGCGCAGCTCCTCGGCCTCCACCATCTCCTTGATCTCGGCGAGCGTGAAGCCGAGCAGGTCCTGGAGGCGCTTGATGAGTTCGACGCGCCCGATGTCGGCCTCGGAGTAGAGGCGGAAGCCACCTTCCATGCGGTCGGCGGGCGTGACGAGGCCGCGCTCCTCGTAGAAGCGCAGCGTGCGCTGGGTCAGGCCGGTGCGCTGCGCGACCTCCCCGATCTGGTAGCGGGGCTCGGTCGACGGGGCCTCGGTCACTTCGCTTGTCATGGCGGGAATCCTAGGGAGCGGCTGCCCGACGGGTCAACCGCGACAACATCCGCAATCCTCGTGGGCTACAGCGGCTCCTCGTCGTCCTCTTCCAGCATACCCGCGGTCGGGGACGGTACGAGCGCGTTCGGGCGGTCCTCGCGGCGCTCGCGCGGCGCCGGCACCGCGACGGCCGCGGCGACGACGGCCTCGATCGCCGCCGCGTCGCCCGCGACGAGCGCGATGAGCGCTCCCGCATCGCGCCAGACCTCGAGCTGCGTTGCGTCGGCCGACGCATCGACGGGCACGATCAGCGGCTTGCGGGTGAGCTCGGCGATGCGCCGCGTGAGGAGCTGGTCCCGCACCGTCGCGGCCGCGCGCGCCGACGGCAACAGGATTGCGTCGAGGTCCAGGGGCGCGAGGAGCCGCAGCTCCTCCTCGGCGGCCGCGGTGTCGGTCAACAGCGCGACGTGGCCGAGATCGGGGCGCAGCAGCGCGGCCGCCTCCGTCCGGGCGTCGTCGAAGACGAGGAAGTCGGCGCCGGCCTCGATGAGTGCATCGGCGTCGCCGCTGGTCGCGGCCTCGACGCGCGCGCCGACGGGGCGGCCGGCGGCCGCCCCGACCACCGCCGAGATGCCCTCGGCGCCTGTCAGCAGTGCGTCGGCGCCCGCTCCGGCTGCCGCCGCGGCGGCATCGGCGCCCGCGACCTCGGCGAGGACGAGGACATTGCGGTGCGCTTCGGCGGCGCGGCCGCGGGGACCGAAGCCGAACGGGACGGAACGGCGCTCGCGCGTGGAGCGGATGCGCTCGCGGAGTTTGCTCATGCGGGCGTACTCACGTTCAGTGGGCGCGTGGTGCGCGCTGGCGTGTGGGGTCTGGAGCCGGCGGGGGGATTCGAACCCTCGACCTGCTGTTTACGAAACAGCTGCTCTACCTCTGAGCTACACCGGCCCGGCGTCGGCGTATAGCGTACCGCCGAGGCGCGAGACGGGGTAGGAAGGCGTAGCTCCGCACGACCCTCCACACGCCCGCCGCGCGCAGTGGCCCCCGCACACATCGCACGTCCGTTCCGCTATGCTGGGGACGGCCACACGACGCGGTCGAGCCGACACGACGCGGCCCGGGAGGCCCAGGAACGCATGACCACGCAGTCCACGGTCGCGACCGCCGACGACGGCGCGGCCCGTGACGTCCCGGCACGCCCCTTCGACCTCGACGCGCCCGAGTGGTACGCCAACCGCGAGTTGAGCTGGCTCGACTTCAACGACCGTGTCCTCGCCGAGGCGCGCGACCGCCGCAACCCGCTGCTGGAGCGCCTCAAGTTCCTCGCCATCACCGGCAGCAACCTGGACGAGTTCTACGCCAAGCGCATCGGCTGGCTGCGCCGCCTCGCCGAGACGGACCGCAACCAGCACACCATGGACGGCATGTCCGTGGCCGACCAGCTCGAGGAGTCCAAGCGCCGCTGCCTCGCCATGCGCCAGGAGCTCGACGAGATCTGGGCGTACGACCTGCGGCCCGCCCTCGCCGCCGCCGGCGTGGAGATCGTCTCCTACGAGGACCTCGACGCGGAGCAGCAGGCCGAGCTGGAGGCGCACTTCAAGCTGGCCATCCTGCCGATCCTGACACCGCTCGTCGTGGACCCGGCGCACCCGTTCCCGTTCATCTCCGGCGGCAGCCTCTCGCTGGCCGTGGGGCTGCGCCAGCGCAACGGCATGACGCGCTTCGCGCGCGTCAAGGTGCCGCCCAACCGCCCGCGCTTCGTCGACCTCGGCGGCGGCCGCTTCGTGCCGCTGGAGGAGGTGATCGGCGCGCACCTCGGGCTGCTCTTCGCCGGCGTCGAGGTGGCCGGCTGGCACCTCATCCGCGTGCTGCGCAGCGCAGAGGTGGGGACGCCCGGTGAGGCCGCCGAGGACCTGCGCGAGCTGATCGAGAGCCAGATCGAGCGCCGCCGCCTCGCCGACGCCGTCGCGCTCGAATGCTCCTCGCGCCTCCCCACGCTGCACCGCGACCTCGTGCTCGACGAGCTGGAGCTCGACGACTCCGACGTGATCGAGGTCGAGCACCTCGTGGACACGGCCGACCTGATGCAGCTCGCCACGCTCGACGCCAAGGAGCTGACGTTCGCGGGGTTCACCCCGGCCATCCCGAGGCGCTTCGCGAACGTCGAGGAGGACGGGCGGCTCTGGGAGACGCTGCGCGAGCGCGACCTGCTGGTCCACCACCCGTACGAGTCCTTCGACGCCACCGTTGTGCGCTTCGTCCAGCAAGCCTCGCGCGACCCGCAGGTGCTCGCGATCAAGCAGACGCTGTACCGCACCTCGCCGGACTCGCCGATCCTCGAGGCGCTCATGAACGCCGCCGCCAAGGGCAAGCAGGTGGCCGTCGTCGTCGAGCTGACGGCGCGCTTCGACGAGGCGAACAACATCGAGTGGGCGCGGAAGCTGGAAGAGGCGGGCGTCCACATCTCGTACGGCTCGCCCGACCTCAAGGTGCACAGCAAGATCTCGCTCGTCGTACGCGAGGAGCCGCCCGGCGTGCGGCTCTACGCGCACATCGGCACCGGCAACTACAACTCGGGCACCGCGCGGCTCTACACCGACATCGGGATGTTCACCTCGGACGCGGCCATCGGCGGCGACCTCGTGACGGTGTTCAACCACCTCACGGGCTCCTCGGAGCGCCCGGTGACGCACGAGCTGATCGTCGCGCCGACGACGATGCGCGCGGAGTTCGAGCAGCGCATCCGCCGCGAGATCGAGATCGCGCGCGCCGGCCGGCCCGCGCGGCTCGTCTTCAAGATGAACGCGCTCGAGGACCAGGAGTTCGTGCGGCTGCTCTACGAGGCGTCGCAGGCCGGCGTGGACGTCGACCTGATCGTGCGCGGGCTGTGCCGGCTGCGGCCCGGCATCCCGGGGCTGAGCGACCGCATCCGCGTGGTGAGCGTGATCGGGCGCTTCCTGGAGCACGCGCGCATCTACTACTTCGCGAACGACGGTGACCCCGAGTACTTCATCGGCAGCGCCGACCTGATGCAGCGCAACCTCGACGAGCGCATCGAGATCATTGCGCCGGTGCGCGAGCCCGACCTGCAAGAGCACCTCTGGGACGTCCTGCAGGTGCAGCTCAACGACCGCCGCCAGGGCTGGCGCCTGCACGACGAGACCTGGACGCGCGACGACGCCTGCGCGGACATCGGCGTCCACGCGGACCTGCTGGAGCAGGCGCCCTTCACATAGCCGTCGCCGCGGCTCGCATCGGCATCACACGGCCCGCGTCGAGCCCGACCCTCGCCCGGACCCCGCGCGCGTATCATCGAGCCGTGGAAGCGCGCGGCCCCCGACGACTACAGCGTTTACGACCAGCCGACCGGCGAGCGCCGCGCGTGAGCACGCCCGCCCGATGACCACCTCGCGAGCCCGCGCGCGCATCACGCACGAGGCGCTCTACCTCTCCGAGGACGGCCTCGCGTTCGACCTGCCCGCGCACGGCCCGAGCGCGGGTGTCGTCGCCCAGCCGCCGGCGCCGCCGAGGAAGGACCGCATCGGCGCGCTGCGGCTGCGCGACTTCCGCTTCCTCTTCATCGGCACGGTGACCTCGGGCTACGGCCAGTGGGCCACGATGATCGGGCTCGGCTGGCTCGCCTACGTGCTCTCCGGCGAGTCGGCGGCGCAGCTCGCGTGGGTGGTCGCCGTGGGCGGCCTGATGCGGCTGATCTCGGCCCCGTGGATCGGCGTGGTGCTGGACCGCTACCACCGCCGGACCGTGACGGTGTGGTCGACGCTGGCGAGCGCGGCGCTCGGGCTCGGGCTCGGCGTGCTCGTGCTCACCGACCTCGTCTCGTTCTGGCAGCTCTACGTCTTCTCGGCCCTCGAGGGCATCATCAGCAGCGCCAACCAGAACGTGCGCCAGACGTTCGTCTACGACGTCACGACGCCCGACACGCTCTCGAACGCCGTCGCGCTGAACGCGATCGCGCAGAACCTCGCGCGCATCTCGGGGCCGCCGCTGGCGGGGGCGATGATCGGGCTGCTGGGGACGGCGTCGCCGTTCATGTTCATCGCCGTGATGATGCTGATCGCGACGTTCTTCACGCTGCTGATCAGCAAGACGACGCGCCAGGCCAGCCTCGATACCGACCACCCGCTGCGCAGCCTGTGGGTGGGCCTGCGCTACGTGGCGACCGACCGGCCGATGCTCGGCCTCTTCCTGTCGGGCGCGGTGCCGGGCATCTTCCTCTACCCGTACATCCCGCTGCTCCCGGTCTTCGCCGAGGAGGTGCTGCACGCGGGCTCGACGGGCTACGGGCTCCTCGCGGCATCGGTCGGGTGGGGGTCGCTGACGGGGCTGCTGGTGCTGTCCTGGCTGGGCGATGTGCGCCACAAGGGCGTCATCGCCGTCTGGGGGCTGGTCTTCTACGCGGCCGCGCTGATCGTCTTCACGCAGTCGACGGCCTTCGTGCTCTCCTCGGCGATGCTCGTGGTCGCGGGCGTCTTCCACGGGGTGGCGTTCACGGTGGCGCAGATCCTGGTGCAGGTGCTGGCCCGCGACGAGATGCGAGGGCGTGCGACGTCGCTGTTCCAGATGGGCTTCTCGCTGATGCCGGTGGGCGCCATCCCGATGGGGATCGCCATCGAGGCGTGGGGAGCGGCGATGGGCGTGGGCGCCTTCATCTCGGTGGCGTTCGTCTGGTTCATCTTCATGGGCATCTTCTGGCGCTCACTCCTCCGCGCCTGACGCCCCCGCTGACCGCTACAGGTACCGCCTGAACGCCAGCGCGCTGTCGATGGTGAAGATGAATGGTCTCGGCGTCTCATCGAATCGACGCACCATCTCGTCGAGCGTCGGCACCACGACTTTCAACGTCTCCCACCGGCCCAGGTTCCCGGCAGAGGCCAGTACGAAGCACCCGACGCGACCGTTCTCAATTGCGTGGCGTTCGGCCCGCCTGATCCGGATTCGCTTATCGCGGGTCACGACCACCCAGCCGCGTCGGCCTGCCTCCGCCAACCACTCGGTGTCGGGCGTATCGTGGGCGAACCGAGGCTCCAACCACTCCACATCGTCCCGGACGCGCGCGAGGGCGTCCGCAACGTCGCGCGGTATAGACCGATCGATGAAGATCACGCTGGAGTGCGCGACGCCTCGAACTGGATCGCATGCTCCACGTCTTCCGGACTGATGTTGAAGCTGTACGCGATGCTCTCCTGCGATTCCAGCGCCCGCACCTGCTCGTAGACGATCTCGGTGCGCACGCCGCTGCCCTGAATGACCGGCAGTCCAAACCCGTAGTCGGGATCGACTACGACGCGCCGATCGCGCCCGATCGGCCACCATCGGCGGGCGTACTCATGCTCGTACGCAACGGTCTTGAGGAACGGGACGAGCACCTCGAACCATGCTGCCTCGCACTTGCGAGGGCCGATCCCAGCACGGTCGAGGCCTTCGTTGCGCGCCGTGAAAACGTCACGGCCGTGGGCCTGGAAGTGTTCGGACACCAGCGGCCGGGACAGGCCGGACATCCGCTGGCATGACTCGACGGCGCTGCGAATAGCCTTGAACGGCCACCCCGCGGCCCTCAGCCGACCGATCGCCGCGACTTCCACCAGGTCGAAGAACGACGCCCCGGGCTCGGTCGTGCCCTCGTCGGACGGCCGAGAGTATTCGCGTACCCACCGGCTCGTCGTGCGCGGCTTGACGCCGGCGATCCGGTCCGCCTCGGCATAGCTGTACATGGGGCGCTCGAAGCGCTCGTCCGGCGTCACAGGGCAGACCTCCCGCTGAGATTCAGGCTAGCACAGGGGTGCTTGCGGCCCGCGCCTCGCGAACGCTACGGCATCCATCCCCCGCCCGATACCGACAGCACCTGCCCCGTGATGTGCCGCGCCTCCTCCGAGGCGAGGAAGGCGATGGCGTTGGCAACGTCCTCGGGGCGCCCGTTGCGGCGCAGCGGCGTCGCCTCGGCCGAGGCGTCCAGGTCGTCGCCGAGGTTGCGCTCGACCCACTCGGTGACGGTCATGCCGGGCGCGATGGCGTTGACGCGGATGCCGTGCGGGCCCAGCTCGTGCGCCAGCACCTTCGTGAAGACGTGCAGCCCGCCCTTGGTCGTCGCGTAGGCAAGCGTCCCCGCACCCTGCCCCGACCCGGCCGTCGAGCCGATGTTCACGATCAGCCCGCCCGGCTGCCGACCCGCGTCGATGCCCTCGCGCATCACCGGCGCGACGGCCCGGCTGCAGACGAAAGTGCCGGTGAGGTTCACACCGACCACTGCGTCCCAGTCATCGAGCGTGTGGTCGAAGATGCCGCCGCGGCGGTTGAGCCCGGCGTTGTTCACGAGCACGTCGATGCGCCCCCAGCGCTCGACGACCTGCTCGACGACGCCCGCGATGGCGTCGGGGTCGGTCACCGAGGCGAGCGCGGCCATGAAGCGGTCGGGCTCGCGCTCCGCACGCTCGGCGAGCTCGCCGATGCGCCGCTCGTGGACGTCGAGCACGCACGCGGCGTAGCCCGCGGCCATGAGCCGCTCGGCGGTGGCGAGACCGAGGCCGCGCGCGGCGCCGGTGACGACCGCGACGGGGCGGCCGTTGTCGGCCGGCATCATCGGCCCTGGAACTGCGGGTCGCGACGCTCGGCGAAGGCGCGGAAGCCCTCCTTGCCGTCCTCACTGGCCAGCAGCGCGACCTGCGTCGACCACTCGTACTCGAGGAAGTGCGTCATCGACATGTCGGTCGAGCGCTGGAGCATCCGGCGCACGCCGGTGTAGCCCATCGGCGGGCCGTTCGCGACCATGCGGCCGTACGCGAGCGCCTCGTCGACAAGCTGGTCGGCGGGCACGACGCGGTTCGCGATGCCCCACTCGACGCACTCCTCGGCGCTCAGCAGGTCGCCGCTGTAGAACAGCTCGGCCGCCCTGGCGAAGCCGACGAGGCGGGGCAGCCAGTAGGCCGCGCCGTAGTCGGCTGCGAGGCCGCGCTTGATGAAGATCGAGCCCATGCGGGCGGTGTCGGCGATGAGCCGCACGTCGCAGCACAGCGCGACGCCGAACCCCGCGCCGACCGCGGGCCCGTTGATCGCCCCGATGATCGGCACGTCGGACTCGGAGAACGCCAGCGCCATCCGCGTCGAGTTGCCGCGGCGGTCGACGCGCTGTCGGCGCGGTGGTTCGCCGCCGTCGCCGCCCGCCCCGCCGATCTCGGCGCCGGCGCAGAAGCCACGCCCGGCGCCGGTGAGCACCATTGCGTACACATCGTCGCGCGTACTCGCCTCGTCGATGGCCGCTTCGAGCAGCGTCATCATCTCGGTGCTGAGCGCGTTCATGACCTCGGGGCGGTTGATGGTGACGAGCATGACGCCGTGCTCGTCGACGTTGGTGAGAATCGGTGCTTCGTCGGACATGCGGGGCTCCTCGATGCGGTGCCGGGGTGTTGCGAGGGACGGTAGCAAGGGGCGCAAGAGCGTGCGAGCGGGGCGCGCTATGATTCACCACATGGCGAATAATCCAGCCCTTGAGGCGCTGATCACGCGCTTGGCAAACGACGAGTCTCTCCTTACGCGTGGAGAGGCTGCGACACGCCAGGGGGTAGTGAACCCGGTCCTCAGGGCGCTCGGCTGGGACACTGAGAACCTCAACGAGGTCGATCCTGAGTTCGAGGATAGTGGCGGCGGGAAGGTGGACTACTGCCTCAGGCACCGCGGACGCGATCTCGTGCTGATCGAGGTGAAGCGTGCCAGCGCGGACCTGACCCAACATCAGGGGCAGTTACTCCGGTACGCGTTCGGGATTGGCGTCGAGTTGGCGGCCCTTACGAACGGCCTCGATTGGTGGCTCTACCTTCCTATGAAGGGTGGTAGGTCTTTTGAGGGGCGCCGGTTCGCCCGCATCGACTTCCGTAGTCAGGACGCTCCGGCGGCTTCGGGAGCACTGACACGCTTCCTTGACCGGGACACGACGGTAAGAGGGGGAACCCTGGAGGAGGCTGAGCGGGAGTTCGAACGCCGAGAAAGTGACGAGTTGGTTCGGGCTGCGCTGCCGAACGCATGGGCGACGGCTCTCGCAGACCAGCGCCTGCGCGACCTGCTCGCCCACCACGTACGAGAGTCCGTCGGCGTGCATCCCAATGCGGACACAATCGTTGAGTTCCTGCAGAGTAAGGGGGCGGCTCCGGCCCCGCCTCCGTCGCCAACGGACGGCATCTCACTGGAGCAGGAGAATGCACCCGAGCCTCCCTCGCAGCCGCCGACTGCGGGCGGCGGGGCCACATTCAAAGGACAGCGCTTCTCTGCGTTCTGGCTCGATGGAGCCCGCCACGAGGCCTCGAATTGGCGGGGAATGCTCCAGGCCGTGTGCGAGCAATTGGCGAACGAGGCAGGCGGCGCGTTCGGTGAGCGTGTAGCCCACCTCAGAGGGCGCACTCGTGTCTACTTCAGCAACAGCCCAGACGACCTGTACCGGCCGTTGGAGATTGGCAACTCCGGCTTCTACGCGGAAGGGAACTTGAGTGCTGACGACTGCGTCCGCCTAGCGCGGCGCACACTCGAAGCAGTCCGCGGCTCCGACCTGGGCTTCCAGATCGAAGCCGAGGCACGAGCGGAGACTGGCGCTCAGAAGACACGACCGACGCCTCCTACTCCTCGACGAAGCACGTCACTTCAGCGCTCCGCGTCATCGGTGCCAGCCGAGCCCGCGAGTTTCGCCGGCCGCCGCATCGCCGCGTTTTGGCTCGACAATAGTCGCTATGAGGTGGCCAGCTGGCCACTTATGGTTCGGCGGCTGAGCGAACACCTCATAGCCGAGGCAGGCCCCATGTTCGCTGCACGCGTCGAGACGGTGCGAGGCAGGACTCGGCGCTACTTCAGCCACGAGCCGGAGGACCTTACGCATCCACGCGCACTCGCGAATTCGAATCTCCACGTCGAGGGGAACCTTGGGCCCGATTCCGCAGTGCGGGTAGCCAAGCTCACACTCAAAGCCGTCCGCGGCTCCGACGACGGTTTCCGCATCGAGCTCGCCGAGTAGCACCTCGCCCGACCCACCCCCGCGAGAGCCTGAGCCCGCCTCGCGGTATAGTGGGCTGCGGACCCAACTGACGCTCCCGTACACGTCACGGTCTCGACGCGCCGCAGCGGCGCGCGGCCCGGCGGGTTGCTTCGCGTGGGGGTTGCACCGAAAGGTCGCCCGTGTCGGATTTCGTCGCCCGCACCACGGGCTCGAAGGTCTTCTACGGCTGGTGGATCATCATCGCCGGCTTCGGCATGTTCATGCTCGGCGGCGGCCTCCTCATGCACGCCTTCGGCACCTACGTGAAGCTCCTCGAGGCCGACTTCGGCTGGAGCCGCACACAGCTCTCCATCGCCTTCTCCATGCAGCGCATCGAGAGCGGCTTCCTCGGCCCCATCCAGGGCTGGATGGTCGACCGCTACGGCCCGCGGGCCGTGATGGTCATCGGCATGCTGCTCTTCGGCGGCGGCTTCATCGCCTTCAGCTTTGTCGACTCGCTGCTGTGGTTCTACGTCGTCTTCATCATCATGGCGACGGGCCAGAGCTTCGGCTCGATGATGAGCCTCTCGGCCTCGCTCGTGAGCTTCTTCCGGCGCCGGCGCGGCCTCGCGCTCGGCATCGTCGGCACGGGGATGGCGACCGGCGGGCTGTTGCAGCCGGTCGTCGTCGCGGGCCTCGAGGCGTGGGGCTGGCGCTCGATGGCGATCGTCTCGGGCCTCATCATCTTCGCGGTCGGCCTGCCCCTCGCGGGCCTGGTGCGGCATCGCCCGCAGGAGCTCGGCCTGCTGCCCGACGGCGACCAGCCCGGCCGGCCGGCGGGCGCGAACGGCGCGTCCGGGGAGGGCCCGCAGTACCTCGAGGAGGTCAGCTTCACCGCCCGCGAGGCGATGCGGACGCGCTCGTTCTGGCTGCTCTCGGTCGGCCACGCCGCCGGTCTCATGACCGTCGGCGCGATGCTCGTGCACTTCGTGCCGCACGTCACCGAGGAGCTCGATATCTCGCTCGGGTCGGCGGCGCAGATGGTCACGCTCATGACGGCGATGCTGGTGATCGGGATGGTCTCCGCCGGGTGGTTGGGCGACCGGCTCGACAAGCGCCTGATCATCGTGACGGCGATGTTCGGGCACCTCGCCGCCATGCTGATCATGGCGTGGGCGTCCGCGGTCGCCCTCGTCGCGCTGGCGGCGGCGATCCAGGGCGTGTCGTGGGGCGCGCGCGGGCCACTCACGCAGGCGCTGCGAGCCGACTACTTCGGGACGGCGTCGTTCGGGAAGATCATGGGGTTCTCGTCGCTGATCATCATGATGGGGATGACGATCGGCCCGCTCGCGGCGGGCGGCATCTACGACCTCACCGGCTCATACACGCCGGCCTTCGTCTCCATGGCCATCCTCGTCGGGCTGGGGTCGCTGTGCTTCATCTTCTCGAACAAGCCCGAGCCGCCCGCACGCACGCCCTCGACACCCACGAGCCTGCAGCCCGAGCGCACGGGCGCCACCGTCTCGTCGTAGCCGACGGCCCCGTTCGAGGCCACCAGGGTTCGAGGGGCGCCCGGTTCGAAGGTGCTAGGGGTCGAGGCCGAGCTGGCGCCGGCGGGCGTGCTTGTGCGCATGCTCGGCGGCGTCACGGAACGTCTCGCCGCAGTCGGTGCAGACCTCGACGGACCGGAACCCGCCGGTCGGCGCGATGCCGGCCACGGACCACAGCACCCACTCGTCGAGCGCCTGCTGCTCCGGGTCGTCGTCGGTGCTGCCGGGGCCAAGCTGCCAGCGGTCCCTGCGAGGCGTCTCGAGCGTGGTCGTGCCGCGCGGGTCGGATGCGTCGCGGTGTTCGCAGCGCCAGTAGCAGCCGTGCGGACAGTAGTTGGCGGCGAGCTCGCCGGTCATGGCGAGGATGATACGCCGTCCGTGCCGGGGGTGGGTCGGATTGCGCCTCGTACGATGAGCGTTGGCGTCGGGCCGCCCGGCGTCAGGCACTCCTCGGACGGCCCGGGCAGGCGGTCAGGCCCACTCCGGTGGGCGGGCGAAGGAGCCTCGGGCGTCGGTGAGCGTCTCGGCGAACTGGCACCGTGCGAGCAGCCTGCGGTTCTTCGACGATCCCGTGATGAACCGGACGAAGGTGGCTACCTCGCGTAGCGTGTTGCTGGGTGGGCGCCGCCTGCCGCCCCGGTGGCGATTCAGCACCGGGAACGCGACGCCGACCGGGAGATCGAAGCGCGACTGCAGCACCCGGATGGGCTCAGCAAGGTCAGAGTCGTTCGAGACCACGATGGCTGCATCGAATTCGTCGTCGAACGCATCGAGGAGCAGGTGCGTCGCGAGGTTCACATCGGAGCCCTTCTCCTCCGACCTGACGACGCGAACCGCGCCGCCGCCGTCGGCGCGCTGCATGACTTGGACGGATGCAAGGAACTGTCCGAAGTGCATCGCCACGTCTGGAAGGGTTGCGAGAGCCCGCAGGTACGCAGCCTGCCGCTCAGGGGCGCGCGGATCCCGGGTGAGCGGTCGCACGCGCGCCGTGAAGTACCGCACCCGGTACAACTCGTCGCCCGGCCGGATCAGCCCCTCGCCGAATGCGCGGAGATTCAGCCACCGATAAGGCTGACCGCGAAGGGCGCCGTAGTAGAGGTTGAAGCCATCGACGTAGAGATTGAAGCGCATGTGGAGCCGGAACCTACAAGACCCCCTCGCGGGGGTCTTGCTACCCACACGGGCGGACCGAGTGGGGGGGTACGACTCATGGTGCAGCCCGCTTCGCCCGTTGTCAAGGGGCGGCGCGAATGTTTACGTATGGAATAGCACTTCTACACGAGCGTCAACGGCGCGCCGACGCGCTCCGCGACGGCGACCGTACGGTCGTGCTTTGTCGTGTCGCCGGAGCGCGACATCTCGACCAGCTCCGAGATCTTGTGGCGGCACTCGCCGTTGATGTCCTGGTGGCCGCACACATTGCAGGGGTCGCGCTTGCAGTCGAGCGTGATCTCCTCGTTGAGCGTGCGCATCCACTCTCCGCGCAGGAACGCCTTCGTCGTGGCCGAGTCGACGTGGTCCCACGGCAGCGGCTCCCACAGGTCGCGGTGCCGGTACGCGTAATCGGCCGGGTCGAGGCCGTGCTCGGCGAAGGCGCGGTCCCAGATCGACCAGTCGTGGTGCTCCGACCACGCGTCGAACTTCGCGCCCATCCGCCACGCCGTCTCGATCACGCCGGCGACGCGACGGTCGCCGCGCGACAATACCGCTTCGAGGAGCGACTTCTCGGGGTCCTCCCACGTGAACTGCACGCCCGCGCGCTTGCAGCCCTCGCGCAGGATGCGGTGGCGGCGGCGCAGCGTCTCCGCGTCGCACTGCGCGATCCACTGGTAGGGGGTGTGCGCCTTCGGGATGAAGTTCGAGGTCGAGACGCGCACGCGCGCGCGGCCGCCCTGGTGGCGCTTCCCGATCGCCTTCACCTCGGAGGCGATGCGGACGATCTCCTGCACGTCGAAGTCGGTCTCGGTCGGCTGGCCGACCATGAAGTACATCTTGATGCTCGTCCAGCCGTTGCTGAACGCGTGCTCGGCGGCGTTGAGCAGGTCCTGCTCGGTGACGAGCTTGTTGATCGTGTTGCGCAACCGCTGCGAGCCCGCCTCGGGCGCCAGCGTCAGCGTGTGCTTCTTCCCGCGAGCCACC
Source organism: uncultured Dehalococcoidaceae bacterium (assembly GCA_964565075.1). Taxonomy (GTDB): domain Bacteria; phylum Chloroflexota; class Dehalococcoidia; order UBA2979; family UBA2979; genus VXMT01. The sequence goes on along the minus strand of CAZMCK010000025.1, from coordinate 13,335 downwards.
GCGTCGGCGACCTCGACCGAGAACGAGTCGACGCGCGTCGAGGGCAGCCCGATCTTCAGGCCACGGTCGCCGTAGGCGTCCATCAGCGCGTGCACCATCGGGACGATGTCGCGGTGGTCGGTGGTCGACAGCGACATGAGCGAGAGCTCGTGATAGCCGGTGTTGTCCAGCAGCTCGCCCGCCGCCTCCACGACCTCCTCGACGGAGCGCTCGCGGGTCGGGCGGTAGATCATCCCGGCCTGGCAGAAGCGGCAGCCCTGCGTGCAGCCGCGCTGGATCTCGATCGCCGCGCGGTCGTGGACCACCTCCATGAACGGCACGATCGGCTTCGTCAGCGGCGGCGGCAGCACCTGCATCACGCGGCGCATGATGCGGTCCGGCGCTGCGTCGTCCACGGGCCGGGTCCCATCGAGGTTGCCGTCGGCGTCGTACGTCGCCTCGTACAGCGAGGGCACGTAGACGCCGTCGAGGGCGGCGAGGGCGCGGTGCAACTCCTGCCGCGATCCGCGGCCGGCGCGCTTCCACTCGCGCACGAAGTCGACCAGCTCGTCGATGAGCTCCTCGCCCTCACCGAGCGCGAACGCGTCGAAGAACGGCGCCATGGGCTCCGGTTCGAGAGCGGCCGAGCCGCCGGCGACGATGATCGGATCGTCGGGGCTGCGGTCGGCCGCGTGGATCGGGATGCCACCGAGGTCGAGCAGGTTGAGGACGTTCGTGAAGCAGACCTCGTACGAGAGCGAGATGCCGAGCAGGTCGAACTCGTGCAACGCGTGCCGCGTCTCCAGCGAGCGCAGCGGCTCGCCGTTGGCGCGCAGCAGGTCCTCGAAGTCCGTCCACGGCGAGAAGACGCGCTCGGCGAGCGCGTCGTCGCGGCGGTTGACGATGTCATAGAGGATGCCGAGGCCGAGGTTGGACATGCCGAGGTCGTAGAGGTCGGGGTACGCCAGCGCAACGCGCACCTCGGGCGCGCCGTGCCCGTCCCAGTCCTTGGCGATCGAGTGCAGCTCGCCCCCGGCGTAGCGCGCCGGACGCTGCACCTGGTCGATCAGCTCGTCATACGTTGTCGGCATGTTGCCTCGCACTCGTGGGTAGCCGATCGAGGGTAGTCGGGGCGTGGGGAGGGGTTCAAGCACCACACACTGGCGCGTTCCCCACGGCCCGACGATCCGCCTAGAATCGGACATGACCACCAGGGCAGCACGCGACACCCTCCGCTTCACCCGTCTCGAGATCACGAACTGGCGGAACTTCACGAATGCCTCGGCCCGACTGGGGCAGCGGGTGTTCCTCGTTGGCCCGAACGCCTCCGGGAAGTCAAACCTGCTTGATGTCTTTCGGTTCCTTCAGGACATCGCCGACGTCGGCGGCGGGTTCCAGGCCGCGGTCGAAGAGCGCGGGGGTGTCTCGCGCCTGCGGTCTTTGGCTGCTCGCCGGAACCCGTCCGTGCGGGTGTCCGTGCGAATAGGCACCGACGAAGACCCCGACCGCTGGGCCTATGAACTGACGTTCGGACAGCAGACGCGTGGGCGGCGCTTACCGCAGATCGAAGCGGAACATGTCAGCCGGGACGGCGAGCCCGTACTTGAGCGTGATGCAACGGGCGAAGATCAGGAACTACGCACGCAGACCATGCTGGAGCAGGTTGCGTCGAACCGGAAGTTCCGCGAGGTGTCAGAATTCCTGCGCGCGGTCCGTTACCTCCATATTCTCCCGCAACTGATTCGCGAACCGGAGCGAGCCACGTCGTATCTTGACGATCCTTACGGTAGCGACTTCCTTGAGCAGGTCGCGCGCACCAACACGAACACAAAGCGCGCTCGCCTCAGGCGGATAGCCGAGGCTCTTCGCGTGGCGATCCCTCAACTCGAGGAGCTCGAGGAATACAGAGACGCAACTGGCGCGCCCCACCTCCGCGGCCGTTACCAGCACTGGCGCGGAGGCAAGGGAGCATGGCAAGACGAATCGCAGTTCTCCGACGGCACACTGCGCCTGCTCGGGTTGCTGTGGGTCCTGCAAGACGGTCCCGGGCCCGTCCTGCTAGAGGAACCCGAGCTGTCGTTACACCCCGAAGTCGTCCGTCGCCTTCCGCAGTTGCTTCAGCGCGTCGCGAACCGCAGCGGACGTCAGACTATCCTCAGCACGCACTCGACTGACCTCTTCCTGGACGAAGGCATTTCGCTCGAGGAAGTCCTAGTCCTCACCCCTCGCGGAGAAGGAACCGCCGTCAGCCAGGCTGAGGATGTTCGGGAGATCACTGAGTTGCTGGAAGGCGGAGGGATGTTGCTCGACGCCATTCTGGCTCACACACGACCGCCGAACGCGCACCAGCTTGCGCTGTTTGAGTAGCGAATAGCACGTGACCTCAGCACCGCTCATCACCATTGCCGTCGAGGGCGACCTCGACGAACGTGTCGCCACTCGCCTCGTGGAGGAGGCAGGGGGTGCGATCGCCCTTATCCACGGAAAGCGCGGTAAGGATTGGCTCCGACGGCAGATGGGCGGCTATCAGAACGCTGCCCGTCGCGCGCGATGGTTCATCCTCGTCGACCTCGACCGAGATCGCTGTCCGCCCAGCCTTCGGACCGACTGGCGCATTGATGAGAGCGTCCGAAGCCTTTGTTTCCGCGTCGCTGTTCCCAGCACGGAGAGTTGGTTGCTCGCTGACCGCAGTCGTCTCGCGAACTTCCTCCAGATCGCACGCTCGCATCTCCCCGTCGATCCCGACCGCGTCCGTGACGCAAAACGAGCACTCATTGAGGCAGCTGACCACTCGCGCAGCCGCATCATCAGGGAGGCCATCGTACCTCGTGGCACTGCACGGACCGGACCTTTGTACAACCCAACGCTCACGCAGTTTGTCGACGAGCACTGGGATCCTGCGGCCGCCGCCGAAGCCTCGCCGAGCCTCGCCCGGTGCCGCACCCGGCTTACCGAACTCGTGGCTGCCGCTACGCCAGCTTGACCGCCGTCCCGTACACCAGCACCTCCGCCGCACCCTGCGCCACCGACGCCGTCGCCATGCGCAGCGCCACGATCGCGTCGGCGCCCTGGCGCTCGGCTTCCGCCTCCAGCTCGGCGAGCGCCTCCTCGCGCGACTCGATGAGCAGCTGGCGGTAGGCGCCGATCTGGCCGCCGACCAGGTTCTTGAGGCCGGCGAGGATGTCGCGGCCGACGTGGCGCGCCCGCACCGCGTTGGCCGACACGAGACCCACGGTCTCGGCGATCTCGCGGCCGGGGACTGTGTCCGACGTGGTCATCAGCATCGAGGGCTCCTCTCGCATCCGCGATCCATCATCGCACCCGCCGACCGAGCGGCGCGCGGCTGCTACGCTGCGCGCATGACGAACCACGACGCGACCGCCGCGATCCTGCTCGCGGCAGGCCGCTCGCAGCGCATGGGCGGCATCGACAAGGTGTGGGCCAACCTCGGCGGCCGGCCGCTCCTCGCGTGGCCGCTCGAGATGCTCGCCGCGCTCGACGCCCTCGACACCATCGTCGTGGTGTCCGGCGAGGAGCGGCGCGAGCAGATCGAGGCGCTCACCGCCGAGGTCGCGCCCGGCCTCGCCGTGCGCTGGACCGCGGGCGGCGAGCGTCGGCGCGACTCGGTCGCCGCCGGGCTCGACACCGCGCCCGAAGCGGCGTGGTACCTCGTACACGACGCCGCGCGGCCACTGGCGAGCGCCGTGCTCGCGCGGCGCGTGCTCGACGCCGCGCGCGAGGACGGCGCGGCCATCCCCGGCCTCGCGGTCGCCGACACCGTGAAGGCCGTCGACGGCGACGGGCGGGTCACGAGCACCCTGGATCGCGCCGCCCTGCGCGCCGTGCAGACCCCGCAGGCCTTCGCCGGCTCGCTGCTGCGACGCGCCCACGCCGCCGGCGGCGACGACGCGACCGACGACGCACAGCTCGTCGAGCGGCTCGGCGAGCCCGTCGTCGTCGTGGAGGGCGAGGCGCACGCGCTGAAGGTGACGACCTCCGAGGACCTCGACCGCGTGCGATCGCTCGTCGAGCGGGGGACGCCGCGGTCGCTGCTCGACGCGCCGGTCCCGCGCGGCGCGGATCACGTGGCGGGCTGATGCGCGTCGGCAACGGCTACGACGTGCACCGCTTCGCCGCGGGCGGGACGCTCCGCCTCGGCGGGGTCGAGATCGCCGGCGCGCCGGGGCTCGACGGCCACAGCGACGGCGACACGCTCATCCACTCCATCATCGACGCGCTGCTCGGCGCGGCGGGCGAGGGCGACATCGGCGAGCACTTCCCGCCCGGCGACCCGGCCACGGCAGGCATCGACAGCCGCGAGCTGCTGACGCGCGTCGTCCGCCTGGTCTCCGCGCGCGGCTACCGCGTCGTCAACGTCGACGCCACGGTCATCGCCGAGCGCCCGCGCCTGCGCCCCCACATCGCCGCCATGCGCGAAGCCCTCGCGCGCGGCCTGGGCGTCGAGGCCTCGGCGGTCAACATCAAGGCGACGACGAACGAGCGCCTCGGCGAGATCGGCGCCGGCGAGGCGATCGCGGCGCTGGCCGTGGCGCTATTGGATGAGGGTGGCGAGTAGGCGACCGCGAGCTGGCCGGCCAGCCCCGCGCGCATACATTTGCGTTCAGCACTGGTCTCTCACAGCATGCACAGGCACGCAGCGCGTCGGGCAGCTCGGCAGGATCGCGTGCCCGAGGAGGCGGCTCTTGATTGCGTCTGGTCAGGTCACTCGACCGCACAGGAGCACGTCCGCCGCAGAGCCGGAGCGTGCCCTGTGATGGAGTTCCGCAGGCTGTCGCGAGAGTTGCGAGACGCATACCGGGACTCGGACGTCGTGGCTCGCGTGCGAGATTTCGACCGCTGGAGCGACCGGCGGCGCACGATGCCGGCTCAGTCACAGTACGACCACACCCAGACGGTCAAGGACTACTACGACCTGAGCAGCGGGTTCATGGTGTGGGGCTGGAGCGACTCGCTGCACTTCGCGCCCCTCTCACCCCATGAGAGCCTCGAGGAGAGCCAGGTCCGGCACCAGCGGCTGATGATCTCGAAGCTCGAGATGCAGGAGGGCATGACGGCGATCGATGTCGGCTGCGGCATCGGCGGCCCGATGCGCCGCGTCGCCCGTGAGGCCGGTGTCCGCGTCGTCGGCATCAACATCAACGAGGTCCAGTTGGAGATGGCCCGCAGGCGCGACGCCGAGAGCGGGGTCGGTGACATGGTCGATTACAGGGCGTGCAGCTTCATGGATATGAGCGTCTTCGAAGACGACACGTTCGACCGCGGTTACGCCATCGAGTCGACATGCCACGCCTCGGACAAGCAGGGCACGTTCGCGGAGATCTTCCGTGTGCTGAAGCCCGGAGCCCTGTTCTGGGGCCAGGAGATGTGCTTGACGGACACCTTCAATCCGGACGACCAGCACCACCAGGCCATCAAGCAGGACCTCATGCACGGCATCGCACTCAACGAGATCGCGACGTTCGGTGAAGTGAACCGCGCGCTCGAAGCGGTGGGATTCGAGGTCGTCGAAGGGATCGACAGGGAGTCGGGGGAAGGGCCGTCCAGCCCGTGGTACCTGCCGATGGAGCGCCGCACGGGCGCCGGGTCGGCCTTGCGCCGGCTGCCGTGGGGCCGCAGGGCGATGATGGCAGGCGTGAGACTGGCCGAGGTGGTGCGGCTGTTCCCGAGGGGCTCCGCGGACGTGATCGGCCTCCTCGATCGCACGGCGGAGGCCTACGTCGCGGGCGGGAAGACGGGCATCTTCACCCCGCTCTACTGCTTCCTGGCTCGCAAGCCCCTCTAGCCGCTACGACCCCGGGGCGGGCGAGAGCCGCGACGCCCTGACCCGCCCCCGTCGAATCCCGTTGCGCCCAGTCGGGACAAGCTATGCGTGAGGGCGCGCTCGCGCACGTCCATTACATGCGTGTGCAACAATGCGCTGCCGTCGATAGCCACGACGGGAGGGGACAGCGCATGACCACGGAGCCGTACACACCCGACGCCGAGCGGTGGGACGCCTTCGTGGAGTGGGCTCGGCGGTTCTACGAGTGGGACGGGTTCGGCGAGCGAGAGCGGAACTACAAGCTGGTGATAGGGGCGAACCTTGCAACAGCGAAGGAGGCGTTCCTGAACAACAGACCGGATTGGGGCGAGAAGCTACGGAGGGCCTTCGGTACCCCAAACAATCTGACTCATGGGATAAGCCAGAATGCCCGGTTCCTCGACCTTCTCAAGCTAAACCCGGACATGATCGAGAGCGCGCTGCAGTGCGTTTGGGAGACTGGAGCCGAGACTCCGCGTAGGCCCACGGAACAGGTCCATGGCTTCGTTACCAGTATAGAGAACGTCACACCAGGCATCTCGGTACCCGAGGGACTGGCGTCGTTCTTACTGATGGCAAACGATGCGAATACTCACCCGTACTACCAGGTCACACATTTCAATCGTGCGTATACACTCACCGGGTACCCCACCCCCGCGCCCGACGCGCCGCGATGGGAGCGTTACGCCCACGCGGTGGAGTTCCTCGATGAGTTCATCCGACAGGCGGGGATCCGGGGCCTTGAGATTCCGAACCGGCTCGACGCGCAGTCGCTGGTCTGGCTCGTGAACGGTGACGATCCGTTGGACGAATGGACCAAGGATCTCCAACGACAGTTCCGCGAGTACAAGGGCCAGAAGCCGCCACCGCCGCCACCGCCCCCCGGCGGCCCAGACTGGCCTGCGTTGGCCGCTGGGCTGTCCTGGGCGCCCGGTCAGCTTGAGGAGATCGTCGCCGACCTTGAGGACAAGCGGCAGATGGTGTTCTTCGGGCCGCCCGGCACTGGGAAGACCTTCGTCGCGAAGGCCATCGCCGCGGAGTACGCGAACGCGGGCGGCGGCTTCGAGATCGTGCAGTTCCACCCGTCCTACTCGTACGAGGACTTCGTGGAAGGCTTCCGGCCGAAGCTCACTGATGCCGGGCAGGCTGGATTCGATCTCAAAGACGGGCCTCTGAAGCGCATCGCTGACGCCGCCTCCGAGAAGGCGCGGGAGAATCCGAACGCGAAGTTTGTGCTCGTCATCGACGAGCTCAACCGTGGCAACGTCGCCAAGGTGTTCGGCGAGCTGTACTTCCTGCTCGAGTACCGCGACGAGGCTATGACGCTGCAGTACAGCCAGGAGCCGTTCAAGCTACCGTCCAACCTGCTCTTCATTTGCACGATGAACACCGCCGACCGCTCGATCGCACTCGTCGACGCGGCGCTGCGACGGCGCTTCTGGTTCCACGGCTTCTTCCCCGACGAGGCACCCATCGAGGGGTTGCTGCGGCGCTGGATCGACAAGAACCAGCCCGGCGCCGAGTGGGTCGCCGACCTCGTCGACCGCGCCAACGAGCACCTCAACGACCGCGACGCGGCGATAGGCCCCAGCTACTTCATGGGTGACGCCGAACTCGACGACGAGCGGGTGCGACGCATCTGGCGGCGCGCGGTCCGGCCGTACGTCGAGGAGCAGTGTTACGGCGAAGACGAGAAGCTGCGGTCGCTTGAATACGACCGCCTGCTCCGCGAACTCAGCGCCGACACGACGTCACCCTCCGACGGACCAACCGATACACAACCGGGAGCCGGCGAGGAAGCGGACGAGGGTGGCGACGACGCGTCTTGAGCTGAGGGAGTGGGAGCCGCGTGACGTCGAACTCCCACTCGACGCCAACCAGCTCGACGCCCTGCAGGCAGCGGACATCCGCGTGACGCCACGCGGCGGCGACCGCTACGAGCTGCGGCCCTCCTCGCGCATTGGCATCGTGACCACCGGCGATCTCGCGGTGGTGGTGCGGCCGAAGGTCCCGATGGACCGCGTGATGTTCGTCCTCGCGTACGCGCTGGGCATCTGGCCTTGGGTTCGCGACGACTCGGCCCTCGCGGGTGACTCCAACGTCATGGAGGCGATGATCCCGGCGTTCGTGCACCACACCGAGCGGGCGATCCGGCGGGGGCTGCGGCAGGACTATCGCGTCGAGGAGGAAGCACTGTACGCCGTGCGCGGCCGCATCGCCTTCGCCGAGCAGATTCGTCGGCGTCCCGGTATCCCGCTGCCGGTCGAGGTCAACTACGACGACTTCACCGAGGACATCGCGGAGAACCGGCTGCTGCATACCGCCATCCACCTGCTGGGCCGCATCCCGATCCGCTCGGACCGATGGCGGCGGGAGTTGCGCGGGCTGCGCCCCGCCTTCGCGGCGGTCGGCGTCGGCTCGTACCGGCGGGGCGCCGTCCCGGAGGTGCGCTACCACCGGCTCAACGAGCACTACCGCCCAGCCGTGGAGTTGGCGCGGCTGATCATCGAGTCGTCGAGCCTCGAGCTGCGGCACGGCGAGGTCACCGCGTCGTCGTTCCTGATCGACATGAACAAGGTGTTCGAGGAGTTCTTGCGCACGGCGCTCCGGGACACCCTCGGTCTCTCGGACCAGGAGTGGCCCGCCGCGGACTCCCGCCGGCATCTCACCCTCGACAGAGGTGAGCGCATCAACCTGATCCCGGACCTGATGTGGCACGGCCCCGGCGTGGGGAAGGCGGTCTTCGTCGGAGACGCGAAGTACAAGCACATCGAGCCGGACGGATTCCGGCATGCGGATGTCTACCAGATGCTCGCCTACTGCATCGCGTCCGACCTGCCGTCGGGACTGCTCGTGTACGCCGCCGACGAGCACGAGCCCCAGACCTACGACATCAAGCACGTGGACAAGACCATCGAGGTCGCAGCTCTCGACCTCAGCGGGAGTCCTGAAGCCATCCTGGAGGACGTCGAACGACTCGCGGACATCGTCCGGGAACGCCACGTGCATGGAGCCACCCCCGTACATGCGCTGTCCGCGTAACGGCGCTCCGTCGCGTCCCCCTCGCCCCCCTGTGCGATAATGCCCCTCGCACCGCGCGGGCGACGTAACGCCATGCGCGACGAGGAGCCGCCATGCACTGGCTCGGCGCCATCAAGAGCGACATCGACGCTGCGCAGGCGCGGGATCCTGCTGCGCTCGGCGCGCTCGAGGTGTTCCTGACGTATCCGGGGCTGCACGCGCTGATGATTCACCGCGTCACCCACCAGCTCCACCTCTTCGGCCTGCCTATCCTCCCGCGCCTGCTCTCGCACCTGAACCGCTTCATCACCGGCATCGAGATCCACCCCGCCGCGCGCATCGGGCGGCGCTGCTTTATCGACCACGGCATGGGCGTGGTCATCGGCGAGACCACCGTTATCGGCGAGGACTGCCACCTCTACCAGGGCGTCACCCTCGGCGGCACCTCGACGCGACGCGAGAAGCGCCACCCGACGCTCGAGGACCGCGTGGTCGTGGGCGCGGGGGCGAAGATCATCGGCAACGTCACCATCGGCCACGACTCGCGCATCGGCGCCGGCGCCGTGGTCGTCTCGAGCGTGCCGCCGAATGCGACCGTCGTCGGCGTGCCCGGCCACGTCGTGGCCTTCACGAACACGAGCAACGACACAGTCGAGCGGCTCCCGGACCCCGAGTGGGACCGCATCGAGGAGCTGGAGCGGCGCATCGCCCGCCTCGAACGCGAGCGCGCGGGGACCGACCCGGCCGTGCCGGGCGTCGGTGGCTCGCCCGGCGGGTTCGACGGCGGAGCGTCCGAGCGGCCGTCGTAGCCTCGCCGCGTGGCAGGTAGGCCTGCCGGCGCTTTTTCAGGATGCGGGGATGCCCCGCAGGGCGCACACTAATCACATGCGACTGACGAACACGCTCACCGGGGCCGTCGACGACCTCGCGCCCCTCGAACCGGGGCGGGTCGGCATCTACGTGTGCGGTGTGACGCCGTACGCGGAGAGCCACGTCGGCCACGCGATGGCGGCGATCGTCTACGACGTGCTCGTGCGCTACCTGCGCTGGCCCGGCAACCCCGCCGGCGGCTACGACGTGACCTTCGTCTCGAACTACACCGACGTCGACGACAACGTGATCGCGCGCGCCGCCGAGGTGGGCCGCGACCCCCTCGAGCTCGTCGGGGAGAACATCGACGAGTGGGAGGAGCAGCAGCGCGCGCTCAACCTCGTCTTCCCCGACGTACGGCCGCGCGTCACGACGCACATCGAGACCATCGTCGCGGCGACCGAGGCGATCGTGGAGCGCGGCTTCGGCTACGCGACCGGGGCCGGCGACGTCTACTTCCGCGTCCGCGCGAAGCCCGACTACGGGAAGCTCTCGCACCGCGACATCGACCAGCTGCGATCGGGGACGCGCTTCGAGCCCGGCGAGGGCAAGGAGTTCCCGCTCGACTTCGCGCTGTGGAAGGCGACGAAGCCCGGTGAGCCCTCGTGGCCCTCGCCGTGGGGCCCCGGCCGCCCCGGCTGGCACATCGAGTGCTCCGCGATGTCGCAGCACTACCTCGGCGAGTCATTCGACATCCACGGCGGCGGGGTGGACCTGGTGTTCCCGCACCACGAGAACGAGGTCGCGCAGGCGGAGGCGGCCACGGGCACGTTCGCGCGGCACTGGCTCCACAACGGCCTGGTGCAGCGCGACGGCGAGAAGATGTCGAAGTCGATCGGCAACGTCGTGACGGTCGCAGAGGCGCTGGAGCGCTGGCGGCCGGACGCGCTGCGCCTCTTCGTCCTCGGCAGCCACTACCGCAGCCCGGCGAACCTCACCGACGAGGCGCTCACGGCCGCCGAATCCGGCGTCGACCGCCTGCTGGCGGCGCTGCGGGCTATCCCCGCATTCCCGGCGACACAGCGCGAGGCGTCGCCCGGGAGCGGCGAGGTCGTCGACGTATCGGCCGAGCGCGCTCGGTTCGTCGAAGCGCTCGAGGACGACCTGGGCACACCGCAGGCGCTCGCCGCGGTCTTCGACCTCGCGCGCGCGGTCAACCGCGGCCGCGACGCGGGCCACGACGTGCGCGCGGCGCAGGCGACGCTCGCCGAGCTGACGCGCGACGTGCTGGGGCTGCGCCTCGAGGAGCCGGACGCCGTCGAGGTGCTCGATGTGGTCGCGCTGTCGAAGCTGGCGTCGAAGCACGGCGTCTCGTGCGGCGGCAGCGACGCGGAGTCGACGATCGAGGCGCTGCTGGCGGCCCGCACGGAGGCGCGCGCCGAGCGCGACTTCGCGCGCGCGGACGCGATCCGCTCCGACCTCGCGGATGCGGGGGTGGAGGTGGCGGACACGCCGGAGGGGCCGCGCTGGAGCGCGGGGAGGTAGCGATGGACGAGCAGCGCCACGAGCGAATCAACGCCGATGACGACCAGCGCGAGGGCGACCCGGGCAACCCTCGCCCGCCCCGCTACGACCTCGCGAAGCTCGTGGCGGGGGTGACGCGCAAGCACGCGCATCCCGAGGTGGGCTGGGGTCAGCCACGGGGCGCGGAGGCCTGGTAGCGGGCGAATCCGATCATATAGTTGATCTATTCTGCAGGCGGTCGGCCGTATTGGATCATATAGTTTAGCTATTCAGCCGGGCGCGCCGTCCGACGGGGGAACCGCGAACTCTACATCTACTCAAGGAGCTCCCGCCTGAAGTATATGACTGGCTGGCTGTTGTATAGTTCTCGCGATGACCACACACGGACCGAACCTGCAGGAGCGCCTCGCAGCGATTGGCCGCGTCTTCACGCCTTCCACCCCCGTTACAGCAGCCGACGTGTTCTCTGGCAGGCAAGTCGAGCGCCAGCGCTTGATCCGAGCCGTGTTCGAGCCCGGACGCCATGCTGTCGTCTACGGCGCTCGCGGGGTGGGCAAGACCTCGTTGACGAACATCGTGAGCCAGGCATTGTCCGCGGAGGGCGGCGCCTCAGGCGACGCGCTGCGCACCACCATCCGGGTCTCATGCACGCGTGAGGACACGTTCGATTCCGTCTGGCGCCACCTTGCCCGGGAAGTGAGCATCATCGCAATCCCAGGGGCGGAGACGATCGTCGAGCAGACCGTCACGCAATCGAACAAGGCACTGAACCTCGCCCCCGCGATATTCGACCACCAGGAGATCCTCACCGCCACCGATATTGAGCGCATCTTCCGTCACGCGGGCCGTACTGTTCTCATCTTCGACGAGTTCGACACACTCGAAGACCGTGAGAGCCGTGCTGCCTTCGCTGATCTGATGAAGATGATGTCGGACGCAGGGACTGGGCCGACTATCGTGCTGGTTGGCGTTGGCACGGACATTGGCACTCTCATCGAGGACCACGAGTCGATGCAGCGGTCCGTACAGCAGATCAACATGCCCGTGATGTCAGACGACGAGATCAGGTCGCTCGTCAAGGCAGGTCTCTCCATCCTGGGTCTGGGAGCGCCCGACGAGACAGTCAGCTACATCGTCTGGCTCTCGCGGGGATTCCCGTCGTTCGCCCATTCGCTCGCGAAGGAAGCAGCCACGATCGCCGTGTCCGCTGACCGCCTCACGGTCGGCTTCGATGATGTACTGGCTGGCGCTATTGAGGCGCTCGCGGCGATACCCTACTCGCTGGGTGAGACGTATCGGCGCGCCACAGACACCCGGCACCCGACTGACACAACCGCCGCATCTCTGGCGGCGGCCGCCTTCTGTGGCCCGGGCCCGTTCCGCCCGTCGGACGTGCGGAGCGTGCTGGGGGAGTGGGGGATCGACACGCAACTCCAGACCGTGACGAACCGCCTCAAGGGCCTCTGCACCTCGGAACGTGGCTCGGTGCTCCGAAGCCGCGGCAGTGTCCATCCCTCGTACGAGTTCCGGGATCCGATGATGCCGCCGTACGTCGTCATCGAGAACGTCGGTCGCTACCCGCCGGCGAGGCCTGACTCGCGTTGACCCTCTTTGAGGGCGATTCATATACTGAAGGGCGGTCGTCTTTCGGCTCGGCTGGAGGACGATGCACTCTGGTGAGCGTCGGCTTTCCATCGAGCCCGAGTGGCGCAATGGCAGCGCAACCGATTTGTAATCGGTAGGTTAGCGGGTTCGAATCCCCTCTCGGGCTCCACCGCGCCGCGGCGGCCCGGGTGTGGACGGCGGACGCAACCGCGGCTCCGCGCAGGGGTGGGAGAGTGGTTAAATCCAGCGGTCTGTAAAACCGCCGCCTTACGGCTACGCAGGTTCGAATCCTGCCCCCTGCACCAGCCGGTCCGAGGCCGCGGCCAGCGAAGCGGAGACGGCGCTCGGCACGAGCCTCGCGGGGCTTCGGGTTGCGGAATCCAGCCCTCATAGCTCAGTCGGTAGAGCGCGTTCTTGGTAAGAACGAGGTCAGCGGTTCGAATCCGCTTGAGGGCTCCAACGGAGTATTGACGACCGGCCCGCGTGGCCGGCAAGCACACCAGGCAAGGTTGCAGCACGGAGACGGGAGCGGGAGATGGCGCGAGGGAAGTTCGAGCGGACGAAGCCGCACGCGA
>CAZMCK010000024.1:0-31937 GCA_964565075.1 uncultured Dehalococcoidaceae bacterium | reverse complement strand
GCGTGGAATGAGCGTTTCGACACTTGAGGTGAGCGTCCCCGAGGCGGAGACCGTCGCGGTCTCCGGCGACACGCTGACCGCCGAGCTCTCCGACGGCCGCACCATCTCCGTGCCGCCCGACTGGTACCCGCGGCTGACCCACGCCACTCCCGAGGAGCGCGACAACTGGCGACTCATCGGCGGGGGCGAGGGCATCCACTGGCCCGACCTCGACGAGGACATCAGCGTCGAGGGCCTGATTGCCGGTCGCCCATCCGGCGAGAGCCAGAAGTCCTTCCAGCGCTGGCTGGAGGCCAGGCGCGCCGGCCGGCCGCTGACGCTCGATGCCCTCCGGCGCCACGACCGCAACCAGAAGGCGCATTCGCAGGAATGAAGCTGACGTACGCCGTCGTCTTCGAGCAGATGCCCAACAACTACAGCGCTTACGCGCCGGACGTGCCGGGGTGTGTCAGCACCGGCGACACCTGGGACGAGATGCTCGCGATGATGCGCGAGGCGCTCACCTTCCACATCGAGGCACTGATCGAGGACGGGGACCCCGTACCGGAGCCCACGATGTCCATCGACAACGCCATCGCGTACCACGCCGAGCCGATCCCCGAGGACGTGCTCGCCTCGTATCGCGAGTTCGGCGAGCCCGCCCCCACAATCTCGACCCGGTTCGAGCTGGTCGAGATCGACGTTCCCGCCTCGCCATCGGCATGACTGACCAGCCCGACCCCGCAGTCGACCCGCCTGCCCTACCGGCCCTCAAGGTCGTCGAACCCGAGGTCAACGAGGACGACCCGTGGCACGACGACGAGCTCAAGCGCAAGGAGATCGCCGCTCGCCTGACGGACATCGTCCGAGGGCAGGAGGCGCCCTTCGTCATCAGCATCGACGGGCGCTGGGGGACGGGGAAGACGTTCCTGCTCAGGCGCTGGGCGCAGGACCTGCGGAACCAGGACACGCCGTGGGAGGCGATCTACTTCAACGCGTGGGAGGACGACTTCAACGACGACCCGCTGCTCGCGATCATTGGGCAGCTCTCGGAGTACTTCGACGAAGGACCGCTCCGCGAGATTGCACGTGGGGTCGCAGGCGCCCTTGGGCACGTCCTGGTCAAGCGCGTCACAGGCGCGAGCCCGGATGACCTCACTCCGGACAGCCTGCTCAACGACTATCGAGAAGGACTGCAGACGAAGAACGCGGTCAAAGATCGGCTGGAGGAGCTCGGTAAGAAGGTTCGCGATGACACGGGCCAGCCGCTGGTCTTCATCATCGACGAGCTCGACCGGTGTCGGCCGACGTTCGCGATCGAGTTGCTGGAGCGGGTCAAGCACATCTTCGACGTGCCCAACATCGTGTTCGTCTTCGGCATCAACCGCGGCGAGCTCGTGAAGTCGCTGGAGTCTGTCTACGGCGAGATCGATGCGGGAACCTATCTGCGGCGTTTCTTCGACATGGAGTTCACGCTGCCGGAGGCTGATCCTACGTCGTTCTGCCAGCATCTTCTCGCAAAGTACCGGCTCGCGGACTTCCTCACGCAAGTGGATCAGAGACGGTCCTCCCCCTACTACGTCCCGGAGCTAAGTGGGATCGCCGAAACGCTGCCCGTGGTTCTTGGGTGTTTGGGTCTCTCGTTGCGTGACATGGACCACTGCGTCAGGCTGCTGGCGCTCGCGGCGCGCGATTCGCTGCTGAACGAGAGGCTGTACGCTGGCGTTTTCATGCTCCTCGCAGCGACGAAGATTGACGAACCCGAGCTCTACCAGCGCTTCGTGCGAGGGGACGCGCGAGGTGCGGATCTCATCAACAACCTCAGCGGGAAGGAGCGGTCGGGAGATCTCGACACTGTGACGGCGTCTAGCAGGCGAAGCACCCTCAACTGGGTGGAAGCCGCCACGTACTGCGCTGATGACCCCCACAGGGTCCTGCGGCAACTGAGACGGCTTGAGAAGAGCGAGGCACCAGACGAACCCGAGTACATCTCGTCGGAACTCGCCGTGCTGGGCATTGGGGACGAACAGAATCTGAGGCGCCTGAGGGACATCATTCAGATGATGAACGAGAGTCAGCGCTTCTTTAGGGGGTATGAGTCCGCCCGTCATTCACTCGCCGAGAAGATCGACCTCTACACGGACTTCGTGAGGCGCTAGCCGTGCCCGCCTACCCCCACTACCGCGACTCCGACGTCGCGTGGCTCGGCGAGGTGCCCGAGCACTGGGACTTGAAGCAGCTCGGGCTCCTTGGCACGTTCTTCAAAGGCAGCGGAGGGACGAAGGAGGACGAGGTCGAGGACGGCGTCCCCTGCGTCCGCTACGGGGACATCTACACTCAGCATCAGTACTTCATCCGGGAGACGCGCGCGGGCATCACCGAGGAGAGCGCCGAGAAATACACCCCGATCCGTTACGGCGACATCCTGTTCGCCGGGTCCGGCGAGACCATCGAGGAGATCGGGAAGTCTGCGGTCAATCTGATCGCGGGGCCGGCCTACTGCGGTGGGGATGTGATCGTATTCAGGCCCTCCATCGAGGCCAACGCGACGTTCATGGGATATGCCGCGGATTGCTCGACGAGCATCTACCAGAAGGCGTGCATGGGTCGCGGTGTGACGGTCATGCACATCTACAGCCGGGAACTCAGGCAGCTGCTGCTCCCCCTCCCACCCCTCGACGAACAGCGCGCCATCGCCGCGTACCTCGACCGGGAGACGGAGCGCATCGACGCGCTGGTGGCGAAGAAGCGGCTGCTCATCGAGCGGCTCGAGGAGTACCGCACGGCGCTCATCGCGCGCACGGTGACGCGCGGCCTCCCGCCCGAGGCGGCCCGCGCCGTCGGCCTCGACCCCTCGCCGCGCCTCAAGCCCTCGGGCGTCGAGTGGCTCGGAGAGGTGCCGGAGCACTGGGAAGTGGCCCGGCTGAAGTGGTCGGCGCCCGGAACTGTAAACGGGGTGTGGGGCGAAGAGGCCGACGGTGAGAACGACATCGCCTGCGTCCGGGTCGCCGACTTCGATCGTCGGAGCTTCCGAGTCGACTTCTCCGATCCCACGATGCGAGCGGTCAGCGCGTCACAGCGCTCGGGACGTGAACTGCGGCCAGGAGACCTGCTTCTCGAGAAGTCCGGCGGTGGTGAGAAGCAGATGGTCGGCTGCGTAGTGCTCTATGACCACGACGAACCAGCGGTCAGCTCCAACTTCGTCGCACGCATCTCACTGGCGGACGGTGCGGATTCCGGGTTCTGGACGTACATGCATGCCGCCCTCTACTCGGGCAAGTTGAACTACCCCGCGATCAAGCAGACAACCGGCATCCAGAACCTCGACTCCAACGCGTACTTCAACACCCCAACCCCGTTCCCTCCTCTTGAAGAGCAGAGAGCCATCGCGGCCTTCCTCGACCGCGAGACGCAGCGGGTCGACAGTCTGACCAACGAAGTCGAGTCGGCCATCGAGCGGCTACAGGAGTACCGGACGGCACTGATCACTGCGGCAGTCACAGGAAAGGTCGACGTGCGAGAATAATCACGCACGCGAGCCCAGACCTCCGCCGGAGGGAACCGAGTCAGTCGGCAGGGCTACAATCAGACGATGCCGACGATACTGCGGGAGGGGCCGTACCAGTTCTACTTCGTCTCAGCCGATCGGGACGAGCCGCCCCACATCCATGTGCGGCGCGACAACGGCTTCGCCAAGTTGTGGCTCAACCCGGTGGAGCTGCAGACCAGCGGCCACCTCGGCAGGACGGAGATCCGGCGCATCTATCGCATCGTGGAACGGAACCAGGAGCGGTTCCTGGAGGAGTGGAATGACTACTTCAATCGTTGAACTCGAGGTTCCGGGCGCAACGGCCGTCGTCGCCACCGAGGACACGCTGACCGCCGAACTCGCGGACGGCCGCACCATCTCCGTGCCCCTGGCCTGGTACCCGAGGCTGCTCAACGCCACACCGGCGGAGCGCGACAACTGGCAGCTCTTCGCGGACGCGCACCACATCCACTGGCCCGACCTCGATGAGGACCTCAGCGTCGAGGGGCTGCTCGCGGGCAGGCCCTCCGGCGAAGGCGCCGAGTCCTTCCGCCGCTGGCTCGAGGCAAAGCGCGCCGGCCGGCCGCTGACCCTCGACGCCCTGCGCCGGCACGACCGCGAGCAGCACGACGACTGACGCACGCCCGACCCGGGACGGCCCCCCATGACCGCCACCCACACCGAGCAGGCCTTCGAGACCAACGTCGAGTCGATGCTCCTCGGGGCCGGCTGGCGCGCGGGCGACCTCGGCGAGTGGGACGTCGACCTCGCGCTGTTCCCGTCGCGCGCCGTCGCCTTCATCCGCGACACGCAGCCCGAGCTGTGGGCCGAGGTGGCCGCCGTGCAGGGTGGGGACCTCGAGGCCCGCATCGTCGAGACGCTCGCGCGCGAGCTCGACACGAAGGGGTCGCTCGACGTGCTGCGGCATGGCTTCCGCTTCTTCGGGAAGACGTTCCGCGTCGCCGACTTCGCGCCGGCGCACGGACTCAACCCGGACGCCCTCGCGCGCTTCGAGCGTAACGAGCTGACCGTGACGCGGCAGACGCCGTGCCACCCGGGCAAGGGCGACACGCTCGACCTCGTCTTCGCGCTCAACGGCGTGCCGGTGGCGACGTGCGAGCTCAAGAACCCGATGACCGGCCAGACCTGGGAGCACGCCGTCCGCCAGTACCAGCAGGACCGCGACCCCAGCGCGCCGCTCTTCCGCTTCAAGCGCCGCGCCCTGGTCCACTTCGCCGCCGACCCCGACCAGGTCCACATGACGACCCGCCTCGCCGGCGAGCGCACGCGCTTCCTGCCGTTCAACCGCGGCAGCAACCCCGGCGCCGTCCACTGCGGCGCGGGCAACCCGGCCAACCCCGACGGTTACCGCACCGACTACTTCTGGCGCGAGGTGCTCGACCGCGAGCGCTTCCTCGACATCCTCGGCTCCTACGTCTTCCTTGAGACTCGCGAGGAGAAGGTCGAGGACGCGAAGGGCGCGCGCACCGAGAAGCGCGAGACGATGATCTTCCCGCGTTACCACCAGCTCGACGCCGTCCACCGGCTGGTCGCCACCGCGCGCGACGACGGGTCGGGCCGCAACTACCTCATCCAGCACTCGGCGGGCAGCGGCAAGACGAACAGCATCTCCTGGCTCTCGCACCGCCTCGCGAGCCTGCACACCGCCGACGACGAGAAGGTCTTCGACTGCGTCGTCGTCATCACCGACCGGCGCGTCCTCGACCGCCAGTTGCAGGACGCCATCTACCAGATCGAGCACGCCCAGGGCGTCGTGAAGGCGATCGACGAGGACTCACAGCAGCTCGCGCAGGCCCTGGTCGACGGGACGCGGATCGTCATCACGACGATCCAGAAGTTCCCGTTCGTGATGCGCGGCCTGCTGCGCGTCGCAGGCGCGGACTCGGCCGATGCGCCCTCGGAGGACGAGCAGGCGCAGGCCGCCGAGTGGCGCAAGGCCATCGCCGAGCGTCGCTACGCGGTCATCGTCGACGAGGCGCACTCCAGCCAGACGGGCGAGAGCGCGCGAGAGATGAAGGAAGTGCTCGGCTCGCGCGCGCAGGAGGCGGCCGGCGACGCCGAGGACTGGCAGGACGGCCTCAACGCCGTTGTCGAGTCACGCGGCGCGCAGCCCAACCTCTCGTTCTTCGCGTTCACGGCGACCCCGAAGGGGAAGACCATCGAGCTGTTCGGGCGGCCGGGGCCGAGCGGCACGCCGGAGCCGTTCCACGTCTTCAGCATGCGCCAGGCGATCGAGGAGGGCTTCATCCTCGACGTGCTGCAGCATTACATCGACTACAACACCTACTTCCGCATCGTGAAGCAGGCCGACGACGACCCCGAGCTTCCGAAGCGCCGCACGTCGGTCGCCCTCGCGAAGTTCCTGAGCCTGCACCCCGTCAACGTCAGCCAGCGCACCGAGGTGATCGTCGAGCACTTCCGCGAGCACGTCCGCCACCACATGGACGGCCGCGCGAAGGCGATGGTCGTCACCTCGTCGCGGCTCAGCGCGGTGCGCTACATGCAGGCCTTCCAGCACTACATCGCCGAGCACGGCTACGACGACGTGCGCCCTCTGGTCGCCTTCAGCGGCACGGTCACGGACCCCGACACCGGCGAGGAGTTCACCGAGCCCGGCATGAACATCGACGTCGTGACGGGCCGGTCGATCAGCGAAGCGGCGCTGCCGGGCCGGTTCGCCTCGCCCGACTACCAGATCCTGCTCGTCGCCGAGAAGTACCAGACTGGGTTCGACCAGCCGTTGCTGCAGGCGATGTACGTCGACAAGCGCCTCGACGGCGTGCAGGCCGTGCAGACGCTCTCGCGCCTCAACCGCATCGCGCCGGGCAAGGCGCCGCCATTCATCCTCGACTTCGTCAACGA
Organism: uncultured Dehalococcoidaceae bacterium; assembly: GCA_964565075.1. GTDB lineage: Bacteria > Chloroflexota > Dehalococcoidia > UBA2979 > UBA2979 > VXMT01. The sequence goes on along the minus strand of CAZMCK010000024.1, from coordinate 25,546 downwards.
CCCCGATGACATCCGCGACGCGTTCGCACCGTACTACGACCAGACTCAGCTGCTGGAAGCCTCGGACCCCTACCGGCTCGAGGAGTTGAAGCACGAGCTCGACGGCATGCAGGTCTACCACCATGCCGAAGTCGAGGCCTTCGCCAGGGTCTTCTACCGGCCTCGGGCGAAGCGACGCACGGACTCCCACGCCCGCCTCGAGGCCCTGCTGCAGCCCACGGTCGACCGCTTTGGCGACCTCGACGAGGACGACCAGATTGCGTTCTGTGACCGCCTCGGGGCGTTCGTGAACCTGTACGCCTTCCTGAGCCAGATCATCCCCTACGCCGACGCCGACCTCGAACGCCTCTCCGCCTTTGGCCGGATGCTGCTCCCCCACCTGCGGGTCGGCAGCGACAGTACCCGGGTCCACCTCGGCGACGACGTGGAGCTCGAGTACTACCGCCTGCAGCGCGTCTCCGAGGGCGCCGTCGCGATCGCCGAGGAGACAGGCGTCTATGTCACCAGTCCGAGCGAGGTCGGCACCGGTGACCCCGAGGAGGACACGGCCCCGCTCTCGGAGATCATCGCTCGCCTGAACGACCGCTTCGGCACCGACTTCACCGACGAGGACCGCCTCTTCTTCGAACAGGTCAAGGAGCGCGCCGTCCGCAACGACGAGGTCCGCCGCCTCGCCCTCGCCAACGCCTTCGACAAGTTCGCGCTCGACTTCCGGCCCCAGCTCGGCAAGCTCATGGTCGAGCGCATGAGCGAGAACGACGCCATCGTCACCCGCTTCCTCGACGACGCCGAGTTCCAGCAGACCGCCTCGGAGGTGCTTGCCCGCGAGGTGTATGCGGCGGTGGGGGAACCGGCAGGCGAGCCGAGTGCCTGATTCGATTCAAGAGTCGGCCTGCTGCGCTAAGGCTTGAGCGGTGAGCTGCGCGTAGAGCGCAGGGTGCTCGTGTCCCCTCAGTCTTCTCCGTTCTTCACGGGTTCTGAGGCCTTACCGCCTGGACAGACCACTGACCCACCGCCAGAGCCGTGCATGGTGCTTCGGTGTTTCCGGTCGAGGGCGTCATCGTAGGCGCGGCGGCGCTCCTCCTCACGGCGGCGGCCGTCGGCGATCTGTTCAGCGATCCATCGCTCGGCTCAGACCACCTCACCGCATGTGATCAGGTAGTGCGGTTGGCACGCTGGCTGCCAGTTGCCGACTGAAGGGCGAACGTTGGCCCGCGATCGGTCTCCTCCAGGGACCATCCAGTGGGCCCCAGGGCAGGGGGTCGCGAACGTGCTGCCAGACGCGGATGTCGAGCTCGACGGTCCCGGGGTCGGCGCCTGGCTGCGCCGAGGCGGCGTCGGGCCCAGTGACCAGCGTGACCGCCAGCAAGAGGGCGGCGACCATCGCGCTCACTCGTGCGGCGCCACGTCTCACCGCGCCGTCCTCCCCGGGGAGAGCCCCCACTCCGCCGCCAGCGGCGGCGGTGTCCCCCTCCTGGCTGCGCGCCAGGAGGACAGCCGGATCGCCCGGTCTCACTAGAACATACGCAGCGACGGACACGATCGTTCCGCCATGCAGGGTCGACGCCGCCCTCGCCGCCTGGTGCGCCGATCAGGACGGGCACGAGATCGCGACGATGCTCACCGACGCGGGCGTGCCCGCCTCAGCCGTGCAGCGGGCGAGCGACCTCTACAACGACCCCCAGCTCGCGCAGCGCGGCTTCTTCGTGACGCTCGACCACCCGGCGATGGGGCCAACGCCCTACGACGGCCTCGCGACGCCCTTCTCTGAGACACCGGGGCGGCTGTCCAGGCCAGCTCCCCTGCTGGGCGGGGACACGCACTACGTACTGACCGAAATCCTGGGGCTCTCAGCCGAGACTCTGGCGCTGTACGCCGAGAGAGGCGCGCTCAGCTAGGAGAGCGGCGATCCAGTACAGGGCACCGGGCGGCAGAGCGCGAGGGCGTCCCGCACGCGGGACCACTGCTCCTCGTCCCGACGCCGTAGCCGCGTCATGATCCGCCACTGGAGTTCCGCATCGCGCGTGCACGTCCATTGACGGTCACACGCCGCGGACCGCCCAGCGGTGCGCCACATCGTTCATTGGGCCAGGGGCCAGCATCTGCTCGAGCCTGCGCGCCCGTATCGCCGAGGTCGGCGAGTGACCCGCCCGTGCTAACGTCTGCTCGGTCTCGCGGAGGTGGTCAGCGCTCGGAGGCTCTCATGCCCGACCCGCAGGTCCTCACACAGGTCGAAGACGGTGTGATGCTCGTCACCCTCAACAACCCGGACGCAATGAACGCGATGACCGCAGATATGATGACGCTCCTCGCGGATGCGATCGCCGACGCGAACGCTGACGACGACGTGAACGCCCTCGTGCTGACTGGCGCCGGCGGGACCTTCTGCGCCGGCGCCGAGATCTCCGGGACGGGCCGGCTGCGCGCCGCCAACCCGCTGCCGACTCGCCAGGAGCGACTCGATCGCCGTGGCTGGCCGGGAGCGATCACGCTCGCCTTCCTGGAGTCCGATGTGCCCATCATCGGAGCCATCAACGGCGTCGCTGCAGGCGGAGGCTTCGGCCTGGCACTCTTGTGCGACGTCCGGTTCATGGCCGACACCGCCAGCATGGGTTCGATCTTCATCAAGCGAGGGCTCGCCTCCGACTTTGCGGCCGCCTACTTGCTGCCTCGCATCGTCGGGCTCGGCAGAGCGCACGAGTTGATGTACGACGGCGACCCCATCAGCGCGGAGCGGTGCATCGAGATGGGCCTGGCGGATCGAGTCCTGGCCGCCGATCAACTCCTCGACGAAGCCTGCGCGTACGCACAGAAGATCGCGAGCGGCCCGTCACTCGCCTACAGCGCCACCCGGCGCATGCTGCAGCGCTCGTCTGAGCTGCAGTTCATCCACTTCCTCGAGTATGAATGGACAACGCAGCTCGGCCTCTTCTCCAGCCGCGACAGCAGAGAGGCCTTCCAGGCCTTTGCAGAGCACCGCGACCCGCGATTCCAGGGTCTCTGACGCTCGCCCGGGCGCGGGCGACGGCGGCCCCCCGCCAGCTCGGCCGATCATGACTGGCGGCCGGAGATCCGGCGGGGGACGGGCTGCGCCGCTCCGCCGTGTGCAATCGCGTCGCCCGGTCGCCTCCGCGTGCATGCCTCTGCCGGTCCCGGCCAACGCCGGAGCAGCCCGCTGCAAGGCCAGGGGGGCACTGCGGCAGCCGTGCTACCGTCTCACCCACCGGGGTGTTCAGCTATCGGGAGTGCGTTATGTCCGAGCCTCAAGTAGTCACCAGCGTTGACGACGGCGTCATGGTCGTGACCCTCAACCGCCCGGACGTCATGAATGTCATGGACCTCGGGATGCTCGAGCTCCTTGTTGATGCGTTCACCGAAGCCAACGCTCGCGAAGACGTCAACGCTCTCGTCCTCACGGGAGCAGGCGACGACTTCTGTGCCGGCGCCGAGATCGGCGACGGTGGCAGACTCGCCGTGGCCACACTCGTTCCGACCCGCGAACAGCGACTCGACCGTCGCGGTTGGTCGACGCGCATAGCGATGGTCTTCGCCGAGTCAGACGTCCCCATCATTGGAGCGATCAATGGGGTGGCCGCCGGCGGTGGCTTCAGTCTCGCCGTGAACTGCGACGTGCGGTTCATGGGCGAAACCGCGCGGATGGGGTCCATTTTCATCAAGCGCGGTCTCGCTTCTGACTTCGGCGCCGCGTACCGGCTCCAACAGATCGTCGGCCTTGGCCGCGCCCACGAGCTGCTCTACGACGGGGACCCGGTGAGCGCCGAACGCTGCCTCGAGATGGGCCTGGCCAACCGTGTCGTCCCGGACGATCAGGTCCTTGATGAGGCGCTGGCGTACGCTCGGAAGATAGCGAGCGGCCCACCACTCGCCTACACCGTGATGCGCCGACTGTTACAGCGTTCGACGGAGCTGCCGCTGAACCACTACCTAGAGTACGAGTGGACGGCGCAGCTCGGCCTCTTCGCGAGCCGCGACGCACGCGAAGGGTTCCGCGCGTTCGCGGAGCGCCGCGATCCGCAGTTCCAGGGACTATGACACCTGCTGGTAACCCTGATTGACTACAACATAGATGACTGAGTGCTGAGAGTGCCAGCTTATGCAAGATGGTAATCATACTTGCACGTCCCCCTTGTGATTCGCCTGCCCCGCTCATACCATTCGAGGACAAAGTAAGTCCTTGCGGAGGAGCGGGAGTGCCTCGAATGGCAACGACAGCCGAGCGCATCGTGAAGATCATTGATGACAACATCCAGATCGATGGGCGCAGCTCAGGTGACGCGCTGGACCTGGATCGCAACATGGCGGAGGCGGGCGTCGCGTCGGCCGACATCGTCGCCTTCTGGAGGCTCGTGAACGAGGAATTCGGCGTCGAGATCTCGAGGGAGCAATTCGCCGAACTGCTGACGCCGCGAGACCTCGTCCAGCATCTGGACGGTCTGGCCGCCTAGGCGCTCGCTCGTCCCGGAAGCGACCAGCCACAAGCTCAGTCACCGACGTGCCGGGAGGTGTCTCCGACCGCTGGTGGGAGACTCTGCGATCAACAGGTGATGTCGCCGTATTCCACGTCGACCTCGCGGAGGACGCAGCGCGCGAATCGGCCGCGCTCGTGTGGCTGGACGAGGCCGAGCATCATCGCCGGCGCGGGTACGAGTACGCAGGCCCGCGCCGGCAGTTCACGCTGTGTCGCGCTGCGCTTCGGGCAGTTCTGACACGTCGGCTGGACTGCGACAACGACCACCTGTCATTCGGAACCTCGGTACATGGCAAGCCCTTCGCGCTCCTGGCGGGCGAACCGGCCTGCATCGGCTTCAACGTCAGCCACGGTGGCCGACACGGCCTGATCGCACTTGCAGCGCAGGGCCGGGTGGGCGTGGATGTCGAGGAGCGCACGGAGCACCGCAGCTTCGACCTGCTGGTAGACGCCACCTTCGGGCCTGAGGAGCGCGCGGCACTCGCAGTGCGCGATGGCCCGGACAGACTGCAGTTGTTCTTCAGGCTCTGGACCATGAAGGAAGCGCTCCTCAAGGCGCACGGCGCCGGACTGCTCCTCGATCCGACTGCCTTCGAGATTCCACGGGCCGTGCGGGGAGGTCGTACCGACGGCGCCGTCGAGTTGCCCGAGTTGCCGGGCGTGACGTGGCAGGTGGAGGACCTCGGCACCGACCACTACGCTGCGGCGGTCGCCTACGAGTTATGTCCGGGGTCGGCGGCGCGGCCTGGAGCTGCGTGATGGACCCGGCAGTGACGGTGTGGGATGTGCCCGAGCCCGACTCCGCGTTCGACCTTCAGGTCGACGAGGACACCGGGATCCGCGTGCGGCGGCACGGCAATCCGGGCGGCCCTCGGCTTGTGGTGTGCCACGGCAATGGTCTCGCGATCGACCTCTACTATCCGTTCTGGTCTCTGCTGACGGACGAATTCGACGTCATCGTCCATGACCTGCGGAATCACGGCCAGAACGCCACCGGGCCAATTGAGAGCCACACGCTCCCAACCCTCGCAGCCGATCACGATCTCGTCCTCGAAGCGGTGACCGCTGAATGGGGGCTGAAACCAACGGTCGGCGTCTATCACTCGCTATCGGCACTCGCAGCACTGCTGGCTCCGAGCAACGGGAGCAAACTCGCGGCGCTCGTGCTGTTCGATCCCCCATTGCGTAAGCCCGGCATCCTCCACGAGGAGTTCGACGACGCGGCCATCGATCAGGCGCGACGGGCGCGCCGCCGGTCAAGCCGGTTCCGGCGCAAGGAGGACTTCGCAGACCTGATGGGCTTCTCGCCCACCTTCAACGGCGTGGTCGCCGGTGTTCCACGGCTCGCGGCCGAGACAACACTCTCTGAGGCGCCGGATGGGCGCGGATACGAACTCGTCTGTCCGCCCGAATACGAAGGGCAGATCATCGAGTACGCGAGGCTCTTCGCGGTCATGGTGGACCTGTTGTCCTTCCAGTGCCCGGTCAAGGTCATTGGCGCGGATCCGACGCTTCCGTATTCGTACCTCCCGACGTTCGACATCGGCGAGATGGTGGGTGTCGACTACGACTTTCTTCCGGACGCCACCCACCTGATGCAGCTACAGAAGCCGACAGAATCCGTCGCGGCCATGCGCGAGTTCCTGGCATCCCTTGGGTTGCTCGGAGAGCTGGCGGAACGCAGCCCCTGATGACTGCACAAGGCGCGAACGAGCAGATCCGCTATGGACCCGACGAGCCCTGCCCTCCCCTCGTCGCGGCCGTCGTGGGGCTTCAGGGCGTGGCGCTGGTCCTGCCGCCCACCGTCCTGGTCGTAGCCGTCGCAGTCCGCGCCTCGGGCGAGGATGACGCATACCTGAGCTGGGCCGTCTTCGCCGCGCTCATCATCAATTTCGTGATCATCGGCCTGCACGCGACCCGGATCCCTCGCCTGGGCTCCGGTCACATCGTGATCTCTGGACCGACGGTCCAGTTCGTGGTGGTAGCCATCGTGGCGCTCTCGGAGGGGGGGCCGGCGACCCTGGCATCGCTGATGGTGGTGTGTTCGCTCGCGCAGTTCGCGATGGGGCTGTGGCTCCCGGCGCTGAGGCGCGTGCTCACTCCCGCGGTCACCGGCACGGTTCTCGTGCTGGTGGCTGCCACGCTGCTGCCCGTGGCAACAGACCGGCTGAACGAACTCCCCGCCGGGGCCCCGAATTATGCGGGACCGACGGTCGCCCTGGTGACCCTCGCCGTCGCGGTCTTCTTCACGCTGCGCGCATCGGGACCGTGGCGGCTCTGGTCGACCCTGATCAGCATCGGCGTGGGCTGCGCAGTGACCGCGGCGTTCGGCCAGTACGAGTTGGAGCGGGTGGTTGAAGCGCCCTGGGCGGGGTTCCCGGATGCGCGGTTCCCCGGCCTGGACATCACCCCCGGCGTCGAGTTCTGGGCGCTGCTGCCCACCTTCCTCGTGCTCACGCTCGTCCTGGGTACAAAGGTCGTCAGCGACGGCACGATCATCCAGCGAGTCTCACAACGGGAACCGCGAGCGATTGACTTCCGCCATGTGCAGGGGATGGTCAACACAAACGGCCTGGCTATGCTGCTGGCGGGTCTCGCGGGCACTCCGCCACTCCAGAGCTACGCATCGTTCAGCGCGTCCCTGATCAGCCTGACCGGGGTCGCCGCGCGCCGGGTCGGATACGCGATCGCGCTCATTTTCCTGGGCGTGGCTCTGTTCCCGAAGTTCGGTGCGCTGCTGCTCACGATTCCCAGCCCGGTCATGGGCGCCTACCTGCTCATGGCCCTCGGTGTCATCTTTATCGGCGGCATCCAGACCATCGTCTCGGGCGGCCTCGACCCCCAGAGGGCGTTGGCGGTGGGGCTCGCTATCGCGGTGGGCCTGGGCCTGGACCAGCACGAAGTGATCCCGTTCGTGCTGGGTGACACCCTGGGCGCGGCCTTCAGCAGCGGCGTGATGTACGGCGCAATCGTCGCCATCGGGCTCACGCAGTTCCTCGAACGCACGGGCCCTCGACCGCGCCGCCTGGAGACCGACCTCGACCTGCGTGAGCTGCCCACGATCGACGAGTTCCTGCGAGAACTCGCAGCCAGCCAGCAATGGGATGGGCCGTCCACGGAACGGCTGCGATCCGCCGGAGAAGAGACACTGTCCAGCCTCCTCGAGGAGGGCGGCGGCGACGGCCGTGATGGCGCATCGCGCCTGGTGATCTCGGCGCGCCCCGGCGGCGCGTCGATAGAACTGGAATTCGTCGCCACCACGGACCGGGAGAACCTGGAGGACCAACTCGCGTACCTGAGCGACGAGGTCAGGTTGCCGGAAGCGAACGAGATATCGCTGCGCCTGCTCCGCCACTACGCGTCGTCGGTGCGGCACCAGAAGTACTACGGGATCGATATCGTCGCGGTGGTAGTCGAGCGAGCACCGTAGTCGCGCGAGTAGCCAGGGGGCGGTCACCATGTGCGCAGCCAGAGAACGCGTCCGCGCCGCGAGCGCCCCCGCCGACGAGCCAATCGCCATCGTGGGCATGGCGTGCAGGTTCCCCGGCGCACCGGACCTCGACGCGTTCTGGCGCCTGCTGGAAGCAGGTGAGAACGCCATCACGGAGGGTGACCCCGGTTCCGGGGTCGGGCGCATGGGGCAGCTCTATCCGTACGCCGAAGTTGCCGGCGACGCCTCGCGCTTCGCAGGGCTGCTGGATGACATCGATCTGTTCGATCCTGCGTTCTTCCGCATCTCGCCCATCGAGGCGGAGACGCTGGATCCGCAGCATCGGCTGATGCTGGAGACGAGTTGGCGTGCGCTCGAAGATGCGGGCGTGGATCCCGACGGCCTGAAAGGCAGCCGCACCGGCGTCTTTACCGGCATCAGCAACATGGACTACCGGCACCTCGTGCTCCAGTGGATCGAGCAGTCCGCCGAGGCTCCCGACGCAGCCGTCGGACTCTACGCCGGGATCGGCACCAACCTGAACGGCGTGAGCGGGCGCGTGGCCTTCGTGCTGGGCCTCGAAGGCCACACGACGGTGACGGACGCGGCCTGTGCGTCCTCGCTGGTAGCCGTTCACCAGGCGGTGACTGCCCTGCACCAGGGAGAGGTGGACCTCGCGCTCGCCGGTGGCGTGAACGTGATCCTCGACCCGCGGCTGTTCGAGGCGCGGACGATCGCAGGCATCCTCTCGCCGGACGGCCAATGCAAGGCCTTCGACGCCTCCGCAAACGGCTTCGTGCGAGCCGAGGGTTGTGGTGTGGTCGTGCTCAAGCGGCTGAGCCGGGCCGAGGCCGACGGGGACCGCATCTGGGGCGTGCTCCGCGGTACCGCCGTGAACCACGGGGGCGCCAGCAGCGGCTACACGGTCCCGAACGAGCCCGCACAGGCGACCGTCCTCCGGGATGCGCTGGCGCTCGCGGGCGCCGCGCCGGCTGACGTCGACTACCTCGAGACGCACGGCACCGGGACCAGCGTGGGGGACCCCATCGAGATGGCTGCCCTCGCGTCGGTCTACGGGGAGGGCCGTGATCCCGACAGCCCGCTGCTGATTGGCTCGGTGAAGACGAACGTCGGCCACATGGAATCGGCAGCCGGCATGGCCGGCCTCATCAAGACCGTGCTCGCGATGCATCGCGGCGTGATTCCGGCCCACCTGCACTTCAGGAACCCGAACCCGGACATCGAGTGGGGTCGGTTGCCCGTGCGGGTGACCGCGGAAGCTACGCCGTGGCCCGGTCAACCGGGCCGGCCGCCGCTGGCGGCGGTGAGCTCCTACGGCATGTCCGGCACCAACGCGCACGTCGTCGTGCAGGGGTACGGAGACGCGGACGCCGGCGGTGACCGTGACGGCGAGTGGGTGGCGGGTTCCACCCGCCCCGTGTCCGGCGTCCTGCCCGAGCCCTTCTCGGACGTCACCGCTCCAGGCGTGCCGATCGAGCCACGGACCACGCGGATCCTGCCGCTTTCGGCGAAGAACGACCCGGCCCTGCGGGAGCTCGCGCAGGGCTACGTGTCGTGGCTGGACGACACCACACCCGGTCCGGCGACGCTCGCGGACGCGACCTGGACCGCGAGCATCGGGCGGAGCCAGTTCCCGCACCGGGCCGCGCTGGCATTTGACAGCACCGACTCCCTGCGCGCGCGGCTCACCGAGCTCGCCGAATCCGAGGCCGGGCCGCCGCCGGGAACGGCCCGCAAGGTGGCCTTCGCGTACAGCGGACAGGGCGGCCAGTGGGTCGGCATGGGCCGCGACCTCTACGAGACCGAGCCGGTCGCCCGCGCCGTCCTCGACCGCTGCGAGGCAGTGCATGTCGAGGAGACGGGCCTGCCACTGCTCGATGTGATGTTCGGGCTCGACGGCGCCGAGGGGGACCTGGACCTCAGCGAGTGGACCCAGCCCGCGCTCTACGCGCTCGACTGCGCGCTGACCGCGCTCTGGGCCAGCGTCGGCGTGCAGCCACACGTCGTCATTGGCCACAGCTTCGGCGAACTGCCCGCGGCCCAGGCAGCCGGCGTGTTCAGCATCGAGGACGGCATGCGCATCGCGATCGCGCGCGGCCGCCTGGTGGCGGACACAGAGGAGGGCGCGATGGCAGCCATCATCGCGCCTCGCGCCCAGGTGGAGGCCGCCATCGACGACATCAACGCGACATCGGCGCGGGGTGCGCTTGGGATCGCTGTGGACAACGGCGTGAACCAGGTCGTGACCGGCCTCGTCGATGAGGTCGACGCCATCACGGCGCACTTCGAGGCCGAGGAGGTCCGGGTGCGGCGTCTCACCATGAGCCGCGTCTACCACAGCGCACTCCTCGATCCCGTCCTGCCCCGCTTCGAGAGCTACGCGAACCGCGTCGACGTCGTGCGGCCGAAGATCGACTACGTCAGCAACATCAGTGGCGAACTGCTGGAACCCACACAGGCGCTCGACGGCGCGTACTGGCGGCGGCACGCTCGCCAACCCGTCGCGTTCGCCGACGGCGTCCGGACGATTGCCGACCTCGGCGTGGACACGGTGATCGAGATCGGACCCCACGCGGTGCTCGGGCCGATGGTGAGCATGATCTGGCCTCACGCGCCCGGGACGCCCGGCGCCGCGACGGTGATCGCCAGCATGTTGCGCCCGGCCGAGCGCGGCGGGACCGAGGCCGAGAGCAGCTTCACCGAGGCCGTCGCCGAGGCGTACGAGGCAGGCCTCGACATCTCGTTTGCTGGCCTCTTCGAGGGCGAAGGGCGCCGCCGCGTGTCGGTGCCCGGCTACCCCTTCCAGCTCGACCGCTACTGGATTCCCGAGTCCAGGACTCGCCGCTCGGCACCCGGTCACCCACTCCTCGGGATCAGGCACGAGTCGCCTCGCGGCGAGGTCACGTTCGAGACCGAGGTGACCCCGTCCGATCCGGCGTGGCTCTCCGATCACCGCGTGTTCGGGCGGGTTGTCGCGCCGGGGGCGCTGTACGGGGCCATGGCGGCGTCGGCGGCGCTGTCCGACGGACCGGCGTCCGTCGTCATCGACGACATGCAACTGCACAGCCCCCTCATCTTCCCGGATGAGACCGACGAGGGCGCAGACATTGACCGACGCGTGCAGCTCCTCATCGCCCCCGCCGACGGCAACGGCGCCAGCCGCATCGAGGTGTTCAGCCGGGGAGCCGACGCGGACTGGACCTTCCACGTCGACGGCCGCCTGACGGTAGGCGCTTCGACGGCCGGCACGGGCGAGACCCTCGACGTGGCGAGCCTCAAGGCGACGATGGAGCGTGGCGACGCGCCGTCCCTCTACCGTGCCCGCGGCAACACCGGCGTCGCGCTCGGCCCTGCCTTCCGAGGGCTCACCGACGTCTGGCAGCGGCCCGGCGAGGCGCTCGGCGAAGTCACGCTGCCCGGCCACGTCGAGCGGGCCGGGATCGACGTCCACCCCCTGCTCCTCGATGCCTGCTTCCAGGTCGTGGCCGGGGCACGCGGAGCGTCCGAGGAGGACACGACCGCGTACATGCCGTTCGGGTGGGAGCGGCTCTGGCTGACCGGCCCACTCCCGGAGCGGCTGCTCTGTCGCGCGCAGATGCGCGACGGGAGCGGTGGCGCTGATGGCTCCGCAGCCGAGGTGCTCAAGGCCGACCTCTGGATCTACGACAGTGACGGCGTGCCCGTCGGCGGCGTCAGCGGCTACACGGCCAAGCGCGCTACGCGCGCGGCGCTCCTCTCGTCCGTCGAAGCGCTCGACGACCTGATGTACGAGGTGGTCTGGCGGGACCGCCCGTACACCGGGGCCGGGGAGGCGCAGGGCGAGAGCGATCCACCCGGCGCCTGGCTCATCGCGCCCGACCGCGAGGCCGTCGCCGACGAGATCGCGGCGCGGCTGGCCGCCCGCAACCAGACGGTTGTGGTCGCGACGGACGAGGTCGTCGACCCCGATCAGCGGGAGTCGTGGCGCTCGCTCGTGGAGGGGCTGCCCGCCGGCACGCCGCTGCGAGGAGTGATCCACCTCGCGGCACTCGACGGCCACGGCCCGGACGCGACGACCGACGAGATGCAGCGCGACGTCACGCACGCATCCCGCAGCGCGCTGGCGCTCGTGCAGGGGCTGCTCGACGCCGACGCCGAACCAGACCAGGGCGTGTGGTTCCTGACCCGCGGCGGACAGGTGCTCGAGCACGAGCGCACGGGCGCGCTCGCCGGTGCGATGCTCTGGGGCTTCGGCAAGGTGGTGACACGCGAGCTGTCCCAGTTGCCCGCGCGGGTGATCGACCTCGACCCCGAGACGGACGACATCCCCGACAGCCTCGTCGATGAACTGCTGGCTCCCGATACCGAGACGCTCGTCGCCTATCGCGCCGGCGAACGGCGCGCGCCCAGACTGGTGCGCGCCGCACACGGTACCCCGCAGTTGACGCTTCCCGAGGATGCGGACTGGCGCATTGCCCGGGCAGACACCGGCGACCTCCGCGTCGAGTCCGTCGAGCCACGGCCGCTTGGGGCCCTCGAGGTCCGCATCGCGGTCGACGCCACCGGTGTCGCTGAGCACTCCCGCCTGGTCTGCGGCCGGATCGTCGAGACGGCGCCGGACGTGACGAACCTGGCGGAGGGCGAGCGTGTGCTCGCGGTCTCGCTCGATGACCCCGGGCCGACGGCTGTGACGAGCGCACAGCTCGCCGTACCCGCACCGCCGGGCATCCCGGCAGCGGACCTGGCGGCGATCCCGCTCTCCCTGGTGAGCGCCGCGATTGACACCGACGAACCTCTATCCGACCTCGCCGACCTCGCCGACCTCGTCGGGGAGGCCCCCCGGCGTGTCGCCGACGCGCTCCGGTCCGTCATCGCGGGCATCGACGCCGGCGAGTGGACGGCGCCGCCCACGCCCCGGTGGCCGATGGCGCAGGCCGGCGCGGCGATGGACCACGTGGCCTCCGGCGAGGGTGACCACCGTGCGGTCATCACGTCCTCGCCCATCGCGACCGGGCGCCTGCGCGACGACCGCGCGTACCTGGTCACGGGCGGGCTCGGCGGGATCGGTGGCGCCGTGGCCGGGTGGCTGGCAGAGCGCGGCGCGGGCACGATCATCCTGAACGGTCGCCGTCCTCCCGACGAAGCGGCCGAGGACGTGATCCGGGCGCTGCGTGACCGCGGCGTGTCCGTCCACGTCGAACTCGCCGACGTCGCCGACGCGGACGCGGTGCGCGACATGCTCGCGCGGATCGACGCGACGCTCCCGCCGCTGGGCGGCGTGATCCACAGCGTCGGTGCGCTCTCGGATGCGGCCCTGATCAACCAGAGCTGGGACCGCTTCGAGGACATCGTGTGGCCCAAGGTGCTGGGCGCCTGGGAGCTGCACCGCGCCACCGAGCACCTCGACCTCGACCTGTTCATGCTCTTCTCGAGCATGTCGGGCGTGCGAGGCAACCCCGGTCAGTCGAACTACTCCTCGGCGAACGCGTTCCTCGACCAGCTCGCCCGCCACCGGCGCGCGCTGGGCCTGCCGGGCCAGGCAGTCCAGTGGGGCGCATGGCTGGGTGTCGGCGAGGCGGAGCAGCACCGCGAACGGATCGAGGCGACGCTGGCGGCGTCCGGCACCGAGTGGATGACCCCGCGGCAGGGCGTGCGGGCCCTCGACCGCCTCGTCCGGCAGGACCTCGCGGTCGGCGCCGTCACGTCGATGGACTGGTCGGTGTTCGCAGCCGGGCTCCGGCGCGTCCCGCCGTTGATCGAGGAGCTCCTGACGGGCGACGAGGACGCCGCGGCCGAGTTGGACGAGCTTTCGGTCGACCTTGTGGCCCGGGTGCACGAGGCGCCGGCGGGGGAACGCCACGGCATCGTTGCGGAGTTCCTGCAAGACGAGCTGCAGACACTGCTTCGTCTCCCCTCGCGGCCCGCGCCCGGGGTGGCGTTCTTCGAGCTGGGGATCGACTCCCTCATGGCGCTGGAGCTGCGGGCACGGGTGAACCAGGCGTTGGGCGGCGCGTACACGGCTTCCAACACCATCGCGTTCGACTACCCCGACACCGAGAGTCTCGCCGCGCACCTGGTGGACGCGCTGGAACGGTCGGCCGTCGAAGCGCCCGCGCAGCCCATCGCGGCGCCCGCGCCCCGGCCGGCCGCTGCAGCTCCCGACGATGCGATCGCGATCATCGGCATGGCATGCCGGTTCCCCGGCGCCGACGGCCTCTCAGCCTTCTGGCAGATGCTGGAGACAGGCGCGAGCGGCGTGAGCACGCAGCGCAATGGCCGGGGATCGTGGGAGGGCCTGCAGGGGGACGCCGGAGCCGCCGAGGCACTCTATCGACAGGGCGGGTTCGTAGAGGGCATCGACGAGTTCGACGCTTCGTTCTTCCGCGTCTCTCCCGTCGAAGCGCGAAACATGGACCCGCAGTTGCGGCTCCTCCTCGAGACAAGCTGGCACGCCATCGAGGACGCCGGCCTCGATCCAGCCCGGCTACGCGGAGCCCGGACGGGGCTCTACGCAGGCATCGGCCTGAGCGAGTACCAGGATGCGATGACCGCCCAGGGCACGCCCGTTACGTACCCGGGCGTGAACGGCGGGTTGGGGATTGGCCGCGTCGCCTTCGCGCTTGGCATTGACGGGCCGGCGCTCCCGTTCGAGGTCGCCTGCGCGTCGTCCCTGGTCGCCGTGCACCACGCAGCAGCCGCGCTCAGAAGCGGCGAGGTCAACGTCGCGCTCGCCGGCGGCGTGAACGCAGCGCTCTCGCCGGCAGCCACGCGGAGCATGGATGAATTCGGGATGCTCTCTGCCGACGGACAGTGCAGGACCTTCGACGCCGGCGCCAGTGGACACGTCCGGGGCGAGGGCTCCGGCGTCGTCATCCTCAAGCGCCTCGACGATGCACTCGCGGACGGCGACCGCATCTGGGCGGTGATCCGCGGCTCGGCGGTGAACCAGAACAGCGCCGGCGCTTCACCCACAGCGCCAAACGGGCTGGCCCAACGCCGCGTCATCGACGAGGCACTGTCCGGAGCGGCGATCGCAGCGGCTGATGTCGACTACCTCGAAGCGCACGGTGTCGCCTCTCCGCTCGGCGACGCGATTGAGCTGGAGGCCGCGGCCGCCGTCTACGGGCAGGGACGCGAACCGGACCACCCGCTGCTGGTCGGCTCCGTCAAGACAAACGTCGGCCACCTGGAGTCGGCTGCCGGGATGGCGAGCCTGATCAAGGTGGTCCTGTCCATGCAGCGCGGAGTGATTCCCGCCCAGGTGCACTTCCGGGACCCCTCGCCGCACCTCGACTGGGATGGCGTCCCCGTGACGGTCACCTCGTCACTCACGGCCTGGCCCTCCCACCCGGACCGGCCGCCGCTCGCCGGCATCAGTGCATTCGGGCTGTTCGGCGCCAACGCGCACGTGGTCATCGAGGGCCATGTCACAGAGCCGGCGCCCGAGGAGGCCTCGTGGGTGGACGGGGCGCCTCGGCTCGTCCATGCCGCGACGTCTGAGTCCATCGACGCGCCGGCCTCGAGCCGCGCGACGTCGACGCGATTCCTCCCGCTGTCGGCCAGGACGCCCGCAGCGCTCAGCGACCTGGCTCGGGCGTACCTGTTGTGGCTGGCGGAACACGACAGCGAGGAGGCGACGCTGGCAGATGCGGCGTGGACCGCGGGCGTCGGGCGGAGGCACTTCGCTGAACGCGCGGTGGTGGTCTTCAGCGACGCCGACACACTCCACGACGGCCTGCGAGCGGTGGCGGAACGGGGCGAGGCGCCGCGTCCCGTTCCGGTTGAGCGAGTCGCGTTCGCCTACGGCGGCGACATCGATCCCAGCCCGACGATCGCGAGGAGCCTCTACGAAGCCGAACCCGTGGTGCGCACGATCCTCGATCGATGCGAGGAGGCGTTCCGATCGGAGACCGGCCGATCCCTGCTTGCCATGATGCTCGGCGACGAGGAATCCCGCGAGGGCGCCGGCTCCCCAGCCTGGGAGCAGCCCGCGCGCTACGCGCTGCAATGCGCGCTGACTGCACTCTGGGGGAGCGTCGGCGTCCGTCCCGATGTCGCCCTCGGCGCAGGCGTCGCCGGGGAGCTGGCCGCCGCACGGGCCGCGGGCGTCCTCGGCCTGGAGACCGGGATACGAGTCGCCGTCACCCTTGGTCGGCTTGCAACGGCCGGCGCCGAGCGTGTCGGCAAGGATGCCGCGCTCGCCCGCCTGGCAGCGGCGCTCGGCGACGAGACGCCATCACAACCGGCCATCGCACTGGTGAGCGCTGCGAGCCGCGGCGCGATAGCGGCGGGCGAGGACTTCGGAGCAGCCTACTGGCTGCTGCGCGCGCAGGCGCCGGCCGAATCCGAACTCGAGATCACGATCCCCTCGGCGATGGACGTCCAGGTGGTCGTAGAGGTTGGCGCGGCCCTCACGTCCGTCGGGGCGCCGGCGGATGCCGCAGACGGGGTCTCCAACAGTGACGAGGGAGTCGAGCCGGCGGTCCTCGCTGGCGTGCCGCATGCCGGAGTGGCGGACCCGTCGGCTGCGTTCATGCGGTCAGTTGCCCGAGCGTACGAAGCCGGTCTCGATATCGCGTTCGAAGGCGTGTTCGTCGGGGAGTCGCGGCGTCGTATCGCGCTGCCGCAGTACCCGTTCCAGCGCCGGCGCTTCTGGCTGGAGCCGCGCCCCGCATCCGCGGAAGTTCGGGAGTAAGCCTCTCCAGCGCCGCTCCTGCGCTACGCACCGGCGACAGTTAAGTACCCGGCTGTCGCTGCGGCCGAAGACCTCGGGGATGCCCTTGCGCCGCATGAGGTCGGCGTGCTTCGCGTCGAGCGCCTCCTTCGCGATCCGGCCATCCGTGTGGAGGTCGACGAGGCGGCGATAGCGGGTTGCGCATCGCCGTCACCGCCGCAGCCCCTCCCGGCCTGTCCCGTCCCAGAGTAGCTGGAGAGCTGCATCGCCCCGTGCGATTGAATGTTGCTGCCGTATTACGGGAGGATTACTGGCAGGGGATATCTGTGATAACAAGCACAAGTAGATGTCCGTTATTGTTTTTTCTTTCACAACTCATTGGATAGACATGACAAGCATCGTGTCGGAAAATACATGCGTGTTGTGCGGCACGGGCGCGCGCACCGGCCAGCGGTTCACACGCGAGAGAGTTGTATCGAGCATTGCCACGCTTGACGAGGCACCCGCGGGTTGGCCAGCCAGCGACACGTGAGGCCCCGCCTTCCGTCTCGGGCGCGCCGCGCCTCATGCTCCTCACCGCGGCGGCGTTGTGGCTGGCGTTGCTGCTCGCACCTGCACCCGGCCACGCAGAGAGCCGACCCGGCGTCGCGATTACCGGCGGCGGGGGCGAGGTCTGGTCCGCGGACCTGACCGTGGGGAACAACCGCGGGCTCGTCGGGTACCTCACGCGCGCCGAACGCACCACCGGCGACCTCACCTCCGCGACCTTCTCCTGGCGGGGCAGGACCTACACGGTCGAGAACCTCGTCTCCAACCAGACGCGCGGGCGCTCCGACAGCTGGGACATCCTCCTCGATGTCTCACCGCCGCTGATCGAGGACGTACCGTGTCTGACGCTCCGGCTGGGTGACCGCTGGCTGAACCTGGCCGACGGGATGGGCGACGGCCGGCAGTTCTTCTGGTACGGCATCGAGTTGCCGTGGCGCTTCCGCGACCATGTCCGCGTCGGCCTCTGGGAGTTCATGCCCGCCTTCGAGCCCCGCTCCATGGACGGATGGGGCAACAACCGGCGCGAGCCCGAGCTGGGCATGGCCAACCGCGTGCTCGAGCGGCGCGCCGGGGTCTCGTTCGCCTACGGCCTGACGGCCGAGCCCGAAGAGGGCCTGCCGGAGCCGCGCGCGCTCAGCAACCTGGTCTCGGCGCAGTCCGGCCCGATGCCCAACCCCGCCGGGGCCACGGACATGGTGTGGCAGTGGGGCCAGTTCCTGGACCACGACATCAGCCTGACCCCGCAGGCCGACCCGGCGGAGACGGTGCGCATGGCCATCCCGCGCGGTGACCCCATCTTCGACCCCTTCAACAGCGGTTTCCGCACCATGCCTTTCAGCCGCTCCACCTTCGAGGCGAGCACGGGCAGGGGCGCCGACAACCCCCGGGAGCAGGTCAACGTCATCACGGCGTTCATCGACGCGTCCAACGTCTACGGCTCCGACGAGCAGCGCGTCCTCGCGCTGCGCACCAACGACGGCACCGGCAGGCTCAGGACCTCCGGCCGCGGCCTGTTCCTCCCCTACAACGACGACAGCCTCGAGAACGACCAGGGCAGTAGCCGGAGCGTGCTGTTCGTGGCCGGCGATATCCGCGCCAACGAGCAGCTTGGCCTCACAGCGCTCCACACGCTCTTCGTGCGCGAGCACAACCGCCTCGCGGGTGTCATCGCCGCCGAGCACCCCGAGATGCACGGCCACGAGATCTTCGAGCTCGCCCGCAAGATCGTGGGCGCGCAGATGCAGGTCATCACGTACTACGAGTTCCTGCCCGTGCTGCTGGGGCCCGGCGCCCTCGGCCGCTACGAGGGCTACGACCCCGGCCTGGACCCCACGATCGGCAACGAGTTCTCGACCGCGGCCTACCGCTTCGGGCACACCATGCTCTCCCCCGCGCTGCTGCTCGTCGACGCCGCCGGACAGGAGGAGCAGCTCGCGCTGCGCGACGCCTTCTTCGACCCCTCGCTGCTGCCCGCCGTGGGCATCGAGGGCGTCCTTCGCGGGCTCGCCCGGCAACACGCCCAGACCATCGACACGCGCATCGTCGACGACGTCCGCAACCTCCTCTTCGGCGCCCCGGGCGGCCCCGGGCGCGACCTCGCCGCGCTCAACATCCAGCGCGGCCGCGACCACGGCCTGCCCGACTACAACACCGTGCGCGCTGCCTACGGCCTGCCCCCGGCGCGCACCTTCGCCGACGTGTCCCCCGACCCGCTGCTGCGCGCTGCGCTCGAAGCGGCCTACGGCGATCTCCGCTACCTCGACCTCTGGGTCGGCGGCCTCGCGGAGGCGCCGCTGCCCGGCGCGATGCTCGGCGAGACGTTCCACACGATCCTCGTCGACCAGTTCCGGCGTCTCCGCGAGGGCGACCTCTACTGGTTCGAGCACGACCCGTTCTTCCTCGCCAACACGGCGCTGCTCGCCGAGGTCCGCGCCACCACGCTGGGCGACATCATCCGCCGCAACACGACGATCGGCGACGAGCTCGCGGAGCGCGTGTTCGGCGGTCCGCTGCCGCCTGTCGTCTCCATCGAAGCGGCCCCGGACCCGGTCGCCGCAGGGGCGCCCGCGACGTTCACGCTGACGCGCACGGGCTCTGTCACCTGGGCGCTGACCGTGGACGTCGAGGTGGCCGGGGGCGTTGCCATGCCGGACGGCGCGGCCTCGACGGTTCCCGTGACCTTCCGCGCCGGCAGCACCACCGCCACCCTCAGCGTGCCGACCGACGACGGCCACGCTCCGGAAGCCTCGAGCACGATCACGGCTCGCATCGCCGAGGCGCGCTCCCACCGCGTCGAGGCCGAACGTCGCGTCGCGGGCCTCGACGTGCTCGACGACGACGGGGCCGCCGCCCGGGCGCTCCATGAGCCGGTGGCGTCCGCCTGCCTGCTCGGCGAGATCTCGGCCCGCCTCAGCCTCGTGAGCTACGAGGGTGGGAGCGTCGAGGAGCTGGCGTCGTGCGCGCGGAGCATGAGAGTGGTGGCCCTCTACGGACTGGTCGATGGGGTGTTGGTGTCCTACATCGTCGGGGCGCCTGAGTTCATCAACCGGCCCTTCGGCGAGCTCTTCGAGTGGACCCTGCCCCCGATGACCCCGCTGTTAGTCCGTAGCGGCGAGCCGCCTGAAGAGACCACGGACGGCCACTGACGAAGTCGGGGGCCCACGTGGGAGGGCACCGCTCGCCGAGGTGACCACGCCGGTATATCGATGAACGGAAGCGCTCAGTCGCCGGCCGCGCTCGCCTCCAACGCCTCGCCGACGGCCTCGACCGTGCGGTCGATGAGCGCCTCGTCGTGGGCGAGCGAGACGAACCACGCCTCGAACTGCGAGGGGGGCAGCATCACGCCGCGGTCGAGGAGCGCGCGGTGGAAAAGCGCGAAGCGGGCGGTGTCGCTTGTCGCCGCCTCCGCGTAGTCCGTCGGCGCCGCGTGGCGGAAGAACACGGTCAGCATCGAGCCGACGCGACCGATCGCGATCGGTGCGCCGGCCCGCTCGGCCGCGCGCAGCACCCCGGCCTCGAGGCGCGACGCGAGCGCTTCGAGGCGATCGAACGCGCCCTCGTCGGCGCGCAACGCGCGCAGCGTGGCGAGGCCCGCGGCCATCGCGAGCGGGTTCCCGGAGAGCGTGCCCGCCTGGTAGACGTCGCCCGCCGGGGCCACGCGCTCCAGCAGCGTCCGAGGCCCCCCGTACGCGCCGACGGGCAGCCCGCCGCCGACAACCTTGCCGAGCGCCGTGATGTCCGGCCGCACGCCGTAGCGCCCCTGCGCGCCGTCCCACGCCACGCGGAACCCCGTCATGACCTCGTCGAAGACGAGCAGCGCGCCGTGCGTGTCGCACAGCTCGCGCAGGGCCTCGAGGAAGCCCGGCGCAGGCGGCACCACGCCCATGTTCCCGGCGACCGGCTCGACCACGACCGCGGCGATGCCGGGGTGCGCCTCGAACGTCGCGGCGACCGCCGCGGCGTCGTTGAACGGGACGACGATGGTCTGGGCGGCGAAGGCCGCCGGGACGCCCGGCGAGTCGGGCAGGCCGAGGGTCGCCACGCCCGAGCCGGCCGAGGCGAGCAGGCCGTCGGCGTGGCCGTGGTAGCAGCCGTCGAACTTCACGATCAGGTCGCGGCCCGTCGCGGCGCGCGCGAGGCGCAGCGCGGACATCGTCGCCTCGGTGCCCGAGTTGACGAAGCGCACCATCTCGACCGAGGGCAGCGCGCCCGTGACGATCTCCGCGAGCTCGGCCTCGGCCTCCGTCGGTGCGCCGAACGAGGTGCCGCCCGCGGCCGCCGCCTGCACGGCGGCCACGACCTCGGGGTGCGCGCTGCCGAGGATGAGCGGCCCGAACGAGCCGAGGTAGTCGATGTACTCGTTGCCGTCGACGTCGGTGAGGATCGCGCCCTCGCCGCGCGCGATCACGACCGGGTCGCCGCCCACCGCGCGGTACGCGCGCGCCGGTGAGTTCACGCCGCCGGGCAGCACGCCGCGCGCGCGCTCCATGACGGCACGCGAGCGGTCGTAGCTCCGGCCGCGTGCGGTGGTCATCGTGGGCTACTTCGTCGCACCTGCCGGCACGGTGACGCCGAGGGCCTCGGCGGCGGCGGTGAGCGAGGCGACCGTGAAGTCGGGGCGAGGGTAGCCGTCGGGCAACTCGTGGCCCGCGCGCTCGCTGAGCCACGCGACGCGGAGCCCGGCGTGGCGCGCCCCGGCGACGTCGGCCTGCGCCGAGTCGCCCACGTAGAGCACCTCGTCGGGCTCGCAGCCGAGGCGGTGGCACAGCTCCTCGAAGGCGGCACGGTTGGGCTTGTAGACGCGCAGCGACTCCGACGACTGGATCACCGAGAAGCGCAGGCGGTTGTGCGACACGGCGCTCTGCAGGAAGTCCTCGTCGGCGTTCGACAGCAGCCCGAGGCGGTACCCGGCCGCGTCGAGGGCGTCGACCACGTCGTGCGCGTCGTCGAAGGCGGGGGCGTGGCTGAGCACGTGGCGGAACAGGTTCGCGCCGAGCGTCGGGTCGCCGTCGAGCTCGCTGTCCTCGAAGAGGCCGGTGAACTGGCGTCGCCAGATCTCCCACGTCGTGATGAACTCGGGTGGCGGCCCGGCGAACATCTGCTGGCGGTCGAGCTTGCCGTCGTCGCGCGTGGCCCACGGGCTGACGCGGTTCCATGCCGCCTCGAAGCTGCGCGCGGCGGCGTTGAGGTCGTCGACCGCGAGACCCTGGTCGGCGAGCGCCTGCTGGAGGACCTCGCGGAAGTCCCAGTAGAACAGCGTGCCGTAGGCGTCGAACGCGACGGCGCGGATCGCGCCGGGGTCGAACGGTTCGGGGTCGAGCGGGACGTCGATCAGGTTTGACGTAACCAGCGGGCCGCCTCCTTCGCGTGGTACGTGATGACGATGTCGGCGCCGGCGCGGCGGATGCCCGTCAGCGTCTCCATCATCACGCGCTCCTCGTCGATCCAGCCCTGGGCGGCCGCGGCCTTGAGCATCGCGTACTCGCCCGACACGTTGTACGCCGCCACGGGCAGTTCGGTCGAGTCGCGCACCGCGCGCACCACGTCGAGGTAGGCGAGGGCGGGCTTCACCATCACGATGTCGGCCTGCTCCTCGATGTCGATGGCGACCTCGCGGATGGCCTCGCGCACGTTCGGGGGGTCCATCTGGTAGCCGCGGCGGTCGCCGAACTGCGGGGCCGAGTCGGCCGCCTCGCGGAACGGGCCGAAGAACGCCGAGGCGTACTTCGCGCTGTACGCCATGATCGGCAGCTGGGCGAAGCCGGACTCGTCGAGCGCCCCGCGGATGGCGCCGACGCGCCCGTCCATCATGTCCGAGGGCGCCACCATGTCCACGCCGGCCTCGGCCAGCGAGACCGAGGTGCGCGCGAGCAGCTCGATGGCGGCGTCGTTCTCCACCTCGCCGCGCGCGTTGAGCGGGCCGCAGTGGCCGTGGTCGGTGTACTCGCAGAGGCAGACGTCGGCGACGACGGCGAGCGAGGGGTCGGCGTGCTTGAGCGCCTCGACGGCGCGCTGCGTGATGCCGTCGGCCAGCCACGCGCCGCTGCCCTCGGCGTCCTTGCGGTCGGGCACGCCGAACAGCAGCACGGCGCGCACGCCGAGGTCGCTCAGCTCGGCGGCCTCGGCGGCGAGCATGTCGGTGGAGAGCCGGAACTGCCCCGGCATCGACCCGATGGGCTCGCGCACCCCGCGCCCCTCGACGACGAACAGCGGGTAGATGAAGGAGGCCGGGTCGACTCGCGTCTCCCGCACCAGCCCTCGCAGCGCCTCGCTGGCGCGCAGCCGGCGCGTGCGGGCAAACCCCGTCGCCCGTTGCGTGGCGATGGTCATGGCGTGGCCTCCTCTTCGGTGGCGGCCTCTGCTGTCAGTGCGTCGAGGTCGAGGGCTGCGATACGGGGTTCGAAGGCGTCACGGAACCTTGGCAGGAGATCGACTGCCCACTGCTTGAACTCTTCGAGATCGTCGGGCGGCGAGTCGATCGTGCCCTGTCGGCTAGAGAACACGCGTGAAGCTCTTCGGTTGTCTAATCGCTCCCACGTGAGTTGGTCGCCAACCGCGAACTCAATGTCACCGCTCTCCCTCTGCAACTGGTCGTACGCTGACTTATTCTCGGCTCGGTCACCCGTGTCGATATAGAGTTCCACGCGGAATTGCCCCGCCGTGAATGCCCATCCCACTCGAAAGCCCGATCGGCCGGCTCCAAAGTTCATCCAACTGTTGTCGCGCACCTTTGCCGGATCCGACGTTGTGAAGCGCGGGCTCGTGGCGAGCAGGCGCTGGAGCAGGTCAACATAGAAATCGTGGTAGGCGATTCGCTTCGGCGTTCGCTCACTCTGTGTCTCTTTGACCAGCTGTCGTTGGAACTCGCTGGGCTGAGCGACAACATTGAAGCGCGGTGCGGGTAGCGAGTTGCCGATCTGCCACACCTCTAGCTTGACTCCGAAGAAGGCCACGGCATCCGTGGTCCGTTCGTTCAGCCAGTGGATGGCTTGGCGGTGCTCGTCCCGCACCTCCGGACTGATCCAGACCACGATTCTCGCGTCCAAACCTGCGGAGTAGGCGAGTAACTGGCCGAGATGGCCGTGGTCTGTCTGCTCCAATTGGTTCTCAATGATGACCACGCCATCGCTGCCTGAGACCTTGCCCAGGATGTCGAGGCTGAAGGCCCCCACCGCCGCTTCAGTCTCTGTGATCTCGATATCCAGGCCGAGGGCCTCTCCGAGCAAGTCGATGTGCTCAGCCAACCATGGCGTGAAGTCGCTCGCCTCATTCGGCCAGACTTCGCGCGGGTTCACATCTTCGATACTGCTCAGTTCGGTTACCATCACGCCCCCTCCGCCGCGTATCTTCGCAGCGCCCCCACCAGCGCGTCGACCGAGGGCTCCCCGGACACCACCTGCGGCGGCAGGCCCGCCTCGATCGCCGCGGCCGCCGTCTGCGGCCCGATGCACGCCACCACCGCCCCGCGCAGCGCGCCGAGGTCCCCGTCGAGCAAGGCCGCGAGGTTCCGCACCGTCGAGGATGAGGTGAACGTGACGGCGTCGATCTCGCCGGCGCGGACGGCGGCGAGCACCTCGGGCGGTGGGGCGGCCGGCGGCGCCGCGAGGTAGAGCGTGACCTCGTCGACCGCTGCGCCGGCTGCGCACAGGCGCTCGACGAGCGCCGGGTCGGCGCGCTCGGCGCGGGGGACAAGGATGCGGGCGCCCTCGACGCCGCGCTCCAGGAGCGCCCCGGCGAGGCCGTCGCCAGTGCCCTGTGACGGAACGAGGTCGGCCGACAGCCCGCGCGCTTCAAGGGCGCCCGCCGTTGCCGCGCCGACCGCGGCGATGCGCGCACCCGCGAAGAGCCGGGCGTCCTCGCCCGCCTCGCGCACGAGGCCGAACCAGGCCTCGACGGCGTTCGCGGAGGTGAAGGCGATCCACGTGTAGTCGCGCGCGCTCAGCGCCTCGATGGCCGCGCTCACGGCGTCCGGGTCGGCGCGGTGGGCGATCTCGATGGCGGGCAGCATGACTGGCTGCGCGCCCTCGGCGCTCAGCGCCTCGGCGAGCATCGAGGCCTGCTGCCGCGTGCGCGTCACGAGCACGCGCCACCCCGCGAGCGGGCGGCGCAGGGCGGGCGCGACGCGCTCACGCAGCGCGGCCACGTCGCCGACGACGAGCAGGGCGGGCGGCTCGACGTGCGCCTCGCGCGCTGCCTCGGCGATGCCGCCGAGCGTCGCCTCGACCACGCGCTGGCGCGGCGTCGTCGCCTCGACGACGAGCGCCGCGGGCGTCGAGGGATCGCGTCCGCCGTCGATGAGCGCGCGCGCGATGGCTTCGAGGCGGCCGACGCCCATGAGCACGACGAGCGTGTCGGTCGCGGTCGCCAGCTTGGCCCAGCGGACCTGCGCCGCCGGCTTCGTGGGGTCCTCGTGGCCCGTCACCACGGCGAAGCTCGCCGCGACGCCGCGGTGCGTCACCGGGATGCCGGCGGCGGCCAGCCCCCCGATCGCCGAGGTGACGCCGGGCACGACGGTCGCCTCGACGCCCGCATCGGCGAGCGCCTCGAGCTCCTCGCCGCCGCGGCCGAAGACGAAGGGGTCGCCGCCCTTGAGCCGCACGACGCGCCTCCCGGCGCGCGCGTGCTCGACGAGCGCGGCGTTGATCTGCTGCTGCGTCATCGCCATCCGGCCCGGCGCCTTGCCGACGTCGATGCGTTCGGCGTCGTCGCGGCACGTATCGAGGAGCTCGGGCGGCGCCAGGCGGTCGTACAGCACGACGTCGGCGTCGCGTAGCGCGCGCAGCCCGGCCTGCGTGACGAGCCCGGGGTCGCCGGGCCCGGCGCCGACGAGCCAGACGTGGCCGGGCGTCGGCCCGCTCATGGCGCGCCGTCGGTGGGCGGGGGGGCGAGGAGTTGGCGCGCGAGG
>CAZMCK010000023.1:0-32173 GCA_964565075.1 uncultured Dehalococcoidaceae bacterium | reverse complement strand
GGAGGCCCCTTTGCGATCAGGTGTCTCGCAGGTGTGTAGGCACTACAGCTAGTCGATGTCCTCCAGCCAGTAGCGCATGTTGTGGTCGAAGACGATGTGGCCCGTGTACTCGGCGGGCTGGCGGCTGATCCACGTGGCCGCCCGGCCCATCCACTCCGCGCTGTCGAAGTCCAGGTTCGGGTTCTCCGGGTCGTTGTCGGCGAAGATGTTGCCCGGCGTGTGGATCACGTAGTTCAGCGACAGCACGTTGCACGCGATGCGGTACTTCTGGAGGTCCATCGCCAGGCCCTGCGTGAAGCGCTCCAGCCCCGCCTTGACCATCCCGTAGAACAGCCCGCCGACGCCCCCTTCGTCGTACGGCCCGGGGCCCGGGAAGATCGCGGCGCCCGAGGAGACGTTGATCAGGTGGCCGCCGTTCTCCTTCATGTGCGGCACCGCCGCCTTGCACATCAGCACCGGCCCGCGCATGTCGACCTGCCACATCAGGTCGATGTGGCGGTCCTGCACCGTCTCGATGTCCCCGGGCACCAGGATCGCCGCGTTGTTCACGACGATGTCGACGCCCCCGAACGCCTCGACGGTCTGCTCGACGCAGCCGTAGATGCTCTCCGGGTCGCGCATGTTCGTGACGACGGGGAGCGCCGTGCCGCCCTCGGCCTCGATGGCCGCGGCGACGGAATGGATGGTGCCGGGCAGGCGCGGGTCGTTGACCTGCTCGGTGCGGGCGGCGACGACGACCTTCGCGCCGTCGCGCGCCAGCGAGTGGGCGATCGCCTCGCCGATGCCGCGGCTCGCGCCGGTGACGATCGCGACCTTGCCTTCGAGTTGCTGCTCGCTCATCTCGTACCTCCGTCTGAGTTCCTGGGAATCTCGATACCTCGTGGCTGCTGCGAGACGCGGGCTACCCCCGCGGGATCGCCGGGCAGTCCGGCGGCGAGCCGTAACCTACTACGGCCTGCAGGCTAGGATCATGCGCCCTCCGGGCGCGGGCACCATCATGCGCTCCGCTGTCCCGGCCTTGCCGTAACGCCGGGGGTCGCGAATAAAGGAGGCATGACCTCCTCTCCCCGCCCGCTCACCACGCGCGCGCGGGGCATCTACTTCGGCTGGTTCATCGTCGGTTCGGGCGCGACCTCGAACTTCCTCGTCTCCGGCATGGCGATCTGGAGCTTCGGCGTCTTCATCGAGCCGATCCGCGAGGAGACAGGCTGGACCACGGCCGCCGTCGCGGCCGGCTTCTCGATCCGCGCGCTCGAGCAGGGCGTGTTCGGCCCGTTCGCCGGGGCGTTCATCGACCGCTTCGGGCCGCGCATCATGGCGCGCGGGGGGCTGATCATCCTCGCGATTGGCCTCGTCCTGCTCTCGCAGGCGCGCACGCTGCCGATGTACTACGGCGCGAGCATCGTGCTGGCGATCGGGCAGAGCTCCAGCACCTTCATGCCCTACTCGGCCCTGATCGTCCGCTGGTTCCAGGTCAAGCGAGGCCGCGCGATGGGCTTCCTCAACTCCGGGAACGGCTCGGGCTTCGCGCTCGTCCCGCTGATCGCGGTGCTGATCGCCGCCTTCGGCTGGCGCAACACCCTCGTCATCTCGGCGGTGATCATCCTCACGATCGCGCTCCCCCTCACCTTCACGATGCGCAACGACCCGTCCGTGATGGGCCTCGAGCCCGACGGCGAGCCGATCCGCCCGCGCCGTTCCGGGGTCACGCCCTTCGCGATGACCGGCGACAGCGTCGGCGCGGCGCTGCGCACGCCTGCGTTCTACCTGCTCGCGCTCGCGCAGTGCGCGAACGTCGCGACGGTGCAGGCGTGGGTCGTCTACCAGTTCCCGCACCTGCGCGAGCAGGGCCTCGGCGTGGGTTACGCGACCGCCGCCGGGGTGGGCTACGCCTTCTCGCAGGTCATCTTCCGCCCGTCCAGCGGCCTGCTCGGCGACCGCATCGGGCGGCGGCGACTGCTCATCGCGGCCTTCGCGCTGCAGGCCGTCGGCATCGTCGTGCTCGCGTCCGTGTCGTCCGAGCGGCTCTGGCTGCTCGCGCCGTACTACGCGACGTTCGCGTTCGGCCAGGCGGCGTGGGTGGTGCTGCACACCGCGATCGTCGCCGACTACTACGGGCCGAGGCGGTTCGCGACCATCAACGCGTTCGTGAACGCCTCGGCGATGCCCGTCGCGGTCGGCTCACCGATCGTCGCCGGCATCGTCTTCGACCGCGTGGGCAGCTACGTGCCGGTCTTCACGGCGTGCGGCCTGCTCTCGGCGGTCGCGGCGATCGCGATCCTGCTCATCCGTCGCCGCCCCTACGAGTTGCCCGACGAGTCCGAGCCCGAGGCGCCGGCGCCCCTCGGCGCCTCGACGCACGGCGGCATGCACCAGGTCGGCCGGCTGCCGGCCTGACCGCCTCGGCGGCCCCTATCGCACGGGCTCGGCCACGCTCGCAGGCGCCTCGACGAGGTGCATCGCGACGTGCGTCGGCTCGCGCCGGCGCGTTCCGGCGTTGCGCAGCGACTTCCACATCAGCGTCTGGAGGATGAAGAACACGAACGACACCATCATGAAGCCGCCGACCGCGCGCTGCGCCCCGAACGCGTCGATGGCCAGCCCCATCGGCAGCGCGCCGAGGGGCATCAGGCCGAAGCCCATCGCGAACAGCGACGTCGCGCGGCCTCGCATGTCGTTGCGGGCGAGGAGCTGCACGAGCGTCTGCGAGAGCGTGATCGCCACGCCGTGGAACAGCCCGGCGATCACGAGGAAGACGAGCGCAAACACGAGCAGGTTCGACTGCGTGAACAGGACCAGCGCGCCCACGTAGCCGATGTAGAACACCAGCAGCACAAGCCCCTTGCGTCGCACCTCGCCGTACAGCGAGAGCGCGACGAGGCCGGAGAACGACCCCCAGCCGATCGCCGCGGCGAGCAGCCCGTACCCGGTCGCTCCCGCGTCGAGCACCTCCTCGGCGAAGACCGGGAGCAGCTGGATGTACGGGTAGACGGTCAACGCCGGTACGACCGAGGTGAGGATCAGGCCGAGCATGGCCCGGTCCTTCGAGATGTAGGTGACGGCCACCCACATGCTGCGCAGCGGGTTCTCGCGGTCCGGCGCGGCCTGCCTCGTGTTGCGGCTGATGGGCAGCGTGAACGCCGTCGAGATCACCATCACGACGCCAATGAACATGAACGGCGACGCCGTGCCGAGCAGCCCGATCATCATCCCGGTGAGCGGTGGCCCGGCGATGCGCGACAGGTTCTGCGCGATCGAGTTCAGCGCCACGGCGTTGGAGAGCGTGCGCTCGTTGGTCACGTCGAAGACGAACGCCTGGCGCGTGTTCTGGTTCGCCGTGCTCACGATGCCCTCGAGCAGCGCGAACACGTACACCATCGGCATGTTGATGACGTCCATGACGACGAGGACGCCGAGCAGCACGCCCTTCACGGCGCTGATCACGGTCGTCCACACCAGCACCGTGCGGCGGTGGTAGCGGTCGAGGATCACGCCGATGGCCGGCCCGGCCAGCAGCCGCGCGCCCCCGCCCGCGGAGGCGACGAGCGCGAGCTGCGTCGCCGACTCGCCGCTGATGACAAAGGCGAGCCAGTTGAGGCCGATCATCTGCGCCCACTGGCCGAAGCCGGAGCTGACGGTGCCGATGAACAGGAACCGGAAGTCGCGGATGCGGAGCGCATCCCAGCGCCCCTGGCGGCGCTCGACGCTCACGGGCGGTGCTCCGTTGGTGCCCCCCTGTGCCATGTGCGGCCTCCGGGGTCCCGCGGGCGGCGGGACGCACCCGCGATTGTAGGCGTCGGCCCCCGCATGGGCTCGACGCCACCACGCGCCGCCGCGCCCGGGTCGTGCAGCGCGTGCAGCGGGGAGCAGGTATCATCGCCGCGCATTTCAGCGCACAAGGAGGGTTCCATGGACTGGGCCGACTCAGACGCACAAGCCGCGTTCCGGGAGGAGGTGCGGTCGTTCATCGATGCACGGCTCCCGGCCTTCTACAAGGCGCGCGCGCAGGAGATCGACCCATCCGGCGAGCACGACTGGCAGGCCGACATCGCGATCGGCGACGATGACGCCCGCGAGGCCGCGCTCGAGTGGGCGGAGGCCCTCGCCGAGCACGGCTGGGCGGCCCCGCACTGGCCGGAGGAGTACGGCGGCGCCGGCCTCACCAGCATGGAGCAGTTCATCTTCAACTCGGAGATGGCGTTCACCGGCGCCCCGCCCGTCGGCGGCGGCGGCCTGCGCCTGCTCGGCCCGACGATCCTCGTGCACGGCACCGAGGAGCAGAAGCAGAAGTTCCTGGCGCCGACGCTGCGCGGCGAGATGCTGTGGGCGCAGGGCTTCTCCGAGCCGGGCGCAGGCTCCGACCTCGCCTCGCTGCAGACGCGCGCCGTCCGCGACGGCGACGAGTACGTCATCAACGGCCAGAAGATGTGGACCTCCTCGGGCCACAAGTCCAACTGGATCTTCGGCATGTTCCGGACCGACCCCGACGCCCCGAAGCACCGCGGCATCTCGTTCTTCGTCATGGACCGCGCGACGCCCGGCATCTCCGTCCGACCCATCGTCTCGATGGGCTTCCGCCACGCCACCAACGAGACGTTCTACGAGGACGTGCGGGTGCCCGCCGACCAGATGATCGGCGAGGAGAACCGCGGCTGGTACGTCGGCATGACCCTGCTCGACTACGAGCGCTCGGGCATCGGCGGCGCGATCGAGAACCGCCAGTTCCTCGACCGCATCATCGAGCACGCCAACTCGGCGGAGGGCATGGCCCAGCGCGAGCACGGCGGGCTGGGGCGCACGCGCCTCGAGCTGGCCGAGCACTACACGGCGTCCGAGGTGATGTTCAACCTCTCCTTCCGCGTCGCGTCGATGCAGGCGGCGGGCATGCTGCCGAACTACGAGGCGTCGATGGGCAAGGCGTTCTACACCGAGCTCCGCCAGAAGGTCGCCCGCGCGGGCATGAAGACCTTCGGGCTCTACGCGAACATCTGGAACGGCGATGACCCGCGCTCCGCCGCGGGCGCGGAGCCAACGCAGGTGTACGTGCACTCGGTGGTGCTGACCATCGCCGGCGGATCGAGCGAGATCCAGCGCAACATCATCGCCACGCGCGGCCTCGGCCTGCCGCGCGGCTAGCGACGACGGGGGCAGGCCGGCATCCGGCCTGCCCCTGCACTGCCCACCCAGACCCACCCGGGATGCCTCGACGGAGGGTGACGTGAGCCGCCCCGTGATCTGCGTCGCCACGCCCATCGAGACCGAGGTGCTCGCGCGCCTCGAAGCCGTCGGCGACATCCGGCGCCTGGAGCCCACCGCCTCCGACGCGGAGCTGCACGCGGCGCTCGACGGCGCGCACGGCGTGATTATGTCGCCGCTGCGTGTGGCAGGCGCCGCCCTCTTCGACGCCGCTCCCGACCTCCGCGTCGTCGCGGGCACGGGCGTCGGCTACGACAACTTCGACGTTGCACTCGCCACCGAGCGCGGCATCGCGATCTGCAACACGCCGGGCGTGCTCAACACCGCCGTCACCGACCTCACGATGACGTTCATCGTCGCGCTCGCGCGGCAGCTCTTCGTGTACGAGGACTACGCGCGCAGCGGCCGCTGGGCCGGGCGCGCGCCGCGGCTGCCGCTCGGCAACGACATCGGGGACAAGGTCCTCGGCGTGGTGGGCTTCGGCCGCATCGGCCGCGAGGTCACGCGCCGGATGCAGTCACTCGGCATGCGCACGCTCTGGACCGACGTCTTCGACGAGCCGCCCGAGGGCGCGCCGGAGAGCGAGTACCGCACGCTCGACGACCTGCTCCGCGAGTCCGACTTCGTCAGCCTGCACACCGACCTCAACGCCACCTCGCACGGGCTCATCGGCGCGCGCGAGCTGGCGCTGATGCGCAGCGACGCCTTCCTGGTCAACACCGCGCGTGGCCCCGTCGTCGACCAGGCGGCGCTGCGGGAAGCCCTCGAGGCGGGCTCGATCGCGGGGGCGGCGCTCGACGTGCTGGAGGACGAGCCGCCGGACCCCGCCGACCCGCTGCCGTCCATGCCAAACGTGATTGTGACGCCGCACATCGGCACGGCGACGGAGGAGACGCGCTACCTGATGCGCGAACTGGCGGTGAACAACGTCGTCGCGGTGCTGTCGGGCGAGATGCCCCCCGCGATCGTCAACCCCGAGGTGATTAGTTCGCGGTAGCCGCTAGCGCACCGCCCCCTCGTACGGCCCCGCGCCAACCTCGACACCCGCGTCGCACAGCTGCTGCCACGTCGAGTCCTCGATGTCGATGCCGTTGGCGAGGCGCTGCGCCTTGCGGCGGCGCTCCGGCTCGCCCGCCGTCATCACCTCGTCGAAGCCTTCGGCGAACGGCGGCGCCTTGACTCGCTCGATGAGGTTCGACAGTGCGTGCTCGAACGGGCTGAGGCCGGCGAAGTGCTCCGGGTCGATCACCGTCATGAAGAGCGCGTTGCCGCCGACCTCGTCGTCGGGGCGCGTCGCGACCGTCGGCAGGAACGCCCCCGCGAGGAACTCGACGGCCATGGAGAGGCCGAAGCCCTTGTAGCCCACGGGCCCGCCGACGGGCAGCAGCGCGCCGCGCTCCCTCGATCCCGGCGGGTCGCCGCCGTACAGGTCGAGCGGGTCGGTCGAGGGGCGACCGTCGCCGTCGAGGATCCAGCCGGGCTCCAGCTCCGCGCCGCGGTTGCGGGCGACGCGCACCTTGCCCTCGGCGCCGACGGAGGTCGCCATGTCGAGGACGAACGGCGCATCGGGGTCGCCCGTGGGGGCGGCGAAGACGATGGGGTTGGTGCCGAGGCGGCGGCGTCCGCCGCCGAAGGGCGCCACGAGCTCCCCGCCACCGTGGAGGTTCACGCACGCGATGGTGACCATGCCCGCGGCTGCCGCCTGCTCCCCGTACGCGCCGATGCGCCCCGCGTGGCCGCCTCGATGCGCCACGGCGACGGAGACGCCCTGCTCGCGCGCCTTCGCGATGGCGGTGTCCATCGTGAACCCGGCGACGACCTGGCCGTAGTTCCAGTTGCCGTTCACGACCGTGAGCGTCGGCGTGTCCTGCTCGATCTCTGGCGTCGCGCCGGGGACGTAGCGGCCTTCCTGCGTGCGCTCTACGTACTGCACCGTGCGGATCACGCCGTGCGAGTCGTGGCCCTTCAGGTTCGCGTCGACGAGGTGCGAGGCGACCGCGTCGGCGTCGGCGGTCGGCGCACCGAGGGACTCGAAGACGCGCGTGACGTAGGCCGTGAGCTCGGCGGCGTCGACGTTCGGCATCACGCGCCTCCGCGTACGGGCGGGACGCCGGTCTGCTCGCGCGCGGCGGCGAGGTCCTGGCCCGCCGCCCGGCGCATGAACGCACTGTCCTGGCCAAGCGTGACCATCTGGAAGCCGGCGTCCAGCCACTTCGTCGTGTACTCGACGCTGCTTGTGTGGCAGCCCGGTGTCACGCCGTGGCGCCTGCACGCCTCGAGCACGCTCAGCACGGTCTCCTGGTGCCGCGGATCGGGGTTGTCGCCCACCGGCTGCATGCCGAGCGCGTACGCGAGGTCCGAGGGACCGATATACGCGCAGTCGACGCCGTCGACGCTCAGGATGTCCTCGAGGTTGTCGAGCGCCTCGGCCGTCTCGATCATGCAGATCACGGCGATCTCGTCGTTCGCCTCGTCGACGTAGCCGTCGCCCGCGTACATGGTGGCGCGGGCCGGGCCGAAGGAGCGGCCGCCCTGCGGCGGGTAGCGGCACGCCCACACCGCGCGCTCGGCCTCCTCGCGGTTGTTCACGAGCGGGATCACGACGCCGTACGCGCCCGCGTCGAGGACCTTCATCAGCGTCGGCGGGTCGTTCCACGGCACGCGCACGAACGGGACCGTGTCGGTCGTCGAGATGCCGCGCAGCATCTCGACCGTGTCGTTGTAGTCGATCACGCCGTGCTGCATGTCGATGCACAGCCAGTCGAAGCCGGCATGCGCCATCGACTCCGCGATGTGGGCCGAGGGCGTCCCGAGCCACGCGCCGATCGTGCGTTCGCCGTCGCGCCAGGCGCGCTTCACCGTGTTCGGACGCATCGTGTCCCCTTCCGTGTCGCTCCCAGTGCGGCGCGTCGTCTGTGCTAGCGGTCCCAGCGCGAGCGGCGCGCCTCCATGTTCGAGTGCACGTCGATAAGCACCGTACGCCCCTCGGCGTTGAGTTGCTGCGCCCGCTCGATGGCAGGCGCGAGCTCGGCGGCCTCGACTACCTCGATGCCGACGGCGCCCATGCCTTCGGCGATCCGGGCGTAGTTGCCGGTCATGTGCGAGACGCCGTACTGCTCGCGAGCGGTCGGGAAGCCGCCGGGGTAGGTGGCCATGCCGCCGTTGTTGAGCACGACGGTGGTGATGGGCACGCCCGCGCGCGCCGAGGTCTCGATGTCCATGCCCGACATCCCGAACGCGCCGTCGCCCATGAGGTTCAGGCAGAAGCGGTCGGGGTGCGCGAGCTTCGCGCCGATCATCAGCGGGATGCTGAACCCCAGGTGCGTCGTCTTGCCCCACCCCACGTAGCTGTGCGGCGTGGTCGCGGTGAAGAACGGCACGATCGAGTCGCGCGGCGCACCCGCGTCGTGCGTGACGATGCTGCGCTCGCGGTCGATCGTGCGGTCGATCTCGCGGATCACGCGGTAGGTGTTGATCGGCACCTCGTCGGAGTCGAGGAGCGCCTCCCACTCGCCGAGCCACGCGTCACGGTCGGCCGCGATGCCGGCCGCGACGCCCTCCTCGGGCCGCCCCTCCTCGCCGAGGCGGTCGCGCAGTTCCTCGATCAGCGCCTCGATGACCAGCGCGGCGTCGCCGGGCAGTGCCACCTCGGCGGTCTCGTCCTTGTTGAGGTCCTCGAGGCTCGCGGTGTTGTGGATGATGCGCGTGCCCGCCGCGATCGACTGCCCGTAGCCGGTGCGCGTGAGGCTCGTGCCGAGCGCGAGCAGCACGTCCGCCTCGCCGATGCGGTTGTGCGCGGCCAGCGTCGTGGTGCCCGCCCCCGCGCCGACCGCCAGCGGGTGGCGCTCGTCGAACGAGGACTTGCCGGGCATGGTCGTGAACACCGGCGTGTCGAGAAGCTCCGCCAGCTCGCGCAGCTGCCCTGTCGCGCGCGCGAACAGCACGCCGCCGCCCGACCAGATCAACGGCCGCTCGGCCTCCAACAGCAGCGAGACGGCCTCGGCGACGGCGCCGGGCTCGGGCGCCTGCCGCACGAGCGGCGGCGGCGTGTAGTCGGTCGCCGACTCCGGCGCCTCGCGTGCCAGCACGTCGGCGGTGAGTTCGACGACGACCGGACCCGGCGGGCCGTTGCGCAGCGCGTGGAACGCACGACGCATGACCGCTGGGATCTGCTCCGCGTCGTAGATCGCCTCGACGCGACGGGCGAGGCCGCCGTAGTTGTGGACGGCGGAGAAGTTGGGGCGAACCGCGATCTGGTGGAGCGGCACGCCGCCCGGCAGCACGAGGACCGGGATGTTATCCGCGAACGCCTGCGCGATGCCGCCGAGCGAGTTCTCCGCGCCCGCCTGCGACTGCACCGCGACGACGCCGAAGCGCCGCCGGTCGCTGGTGCGGCTGTAGCCGTCGGCGGCCATGATCGCGCCGCGCTCGTGGCGGAACGCGATGGGGCGGATGCCCTCGCGGGCCGCCGCCTCGATGAGCGGGTTGCTCGGGTAGCAGGCGAGCCACTCGACGCCCTCGAGCTTGAGGATGCGCGCGACTGCCTCGATGCCATTCATACTGGTTGCCTTCCCGCGCCACGGACACGCCGCCCGGCCGCCAGCATCGTGCACCGGGGCGTGCGACGCGGCAACGTGCCCGCTACTCGTCCCCCGCGGCGTCCGGCCTGTCGGCGACCTCGACGGTACGCGCGGCGACGATCCACAGCGGGTCGGCGTCCGGCGGGGAGCGGTCGACGACGATCGGCTCACCCCACCCCGGCGTCAGCGCGAAGTAGGAGCCCACGAGGGCGATCCGGTCGGCGGGGTTCAGCGACTGCCACACCGCGACCGCCTTCTGCGGGAACATGCGGTGCGAGATCGCCACGGCGTGCAGCCCGCCCGGCCGCAGCACCCGCGCCACCGACGCGAAGACGTCGAGGGGCCTCGTGAGGTACTGGATCGAGACCGCGTTCAGCACGGCGTCGAACTCCCCGTCCTCGTACGGCAGGTCGGGGCGGCGGTTGAGGTTGTGCACCACGTGGTCGTCGAGGCGCGGGTTGTCGGCCAGCTCCGCCTCGTTCATGCCGAGGCCCGCCACCCGCTCGTAGTCGACGTCCTCGGGGAGGTGCGAGACCCACGACGACATCAGGTCGAGCACGCGCGCGCCGGACGGGATCGCCTCGCGGTAGAAGTCGGTGAGGGCGTGGATGGTGGCGCGGTCGATGTGCGTCACGAAGCGCGGCGGCTGGTAGAAGACCGCGTCGTCGCTCTCGTCCTGGCGTCGGAAGAAGTCTGCCGGGAACGGGCCGTGCGAGTCGGTCATCGCGCTCGATTCATCCGCCGGATTGTAGCCGTGCTGGATGCCGGGCAGCACATCGAGGGTGTCGGGCTCCCGTCGGCAGCGCGACGGCAGCCATGACAGCGACGGCGGTCGACCTGTTGCGCACCTACTCGCTGTGGAACAGGCTCGCGGCGATCGTGATCAGCAGGTCTGGAGGACCACCGAGCAACGCACCATCACGCCCGCGGATCACGTAATGGACATCCGTTTCCGGATCATGAATCCACAGCGAGGGCATGGCTCCCGGATTATAGTTCGGGCCAGGCGGGCTATACGTAACGAAGGCGGGCCGGCCTGCGATGACCCGCGTCTCGGAGATGGTGACAGGAGTCTTGCCAGGTTCGAGTGACCTGTTCGTCCAGGACGCGTCCTCCACATACAGCCTGACGTTGGGGAACTCCCCACACAGCTCAAACGCGGCTCAGCGCGCCCTCGACGCGCGGTACAGGCGTTCCTCGGTCAGATACACCGCGCAGTAGCCATAATGAGCGCCCCCGTACCCGCCGCTGTACGTATGGCCGAAGATCCAGTCACGGGGCAGATTCGGCTCACGCCAGTCAATCAACTCGCGTGCCAGGGTGATGTCCGAGGTCTCTATCTCATAGGCGTATGTCGAGCGAGGAGGCTCATGCACCTCCTCCGGCTCGATCGCGCCCGCCCAGCCCCTGGGCGCGATCTGGTAGACGCCGTGCACCGCGGGCGTGGTGAGCGAGGGCCCACCGAGGTCGGGCAGCGGCCCTACCGTGAAGGTGACAGGCGCGTTGGCATCGACGGGGCCACTGCACCCCGTGAAGGCGTACGTCATCCACCCGACCACGAGGTCCCAGCTCGATGCGCCCGCCGTGACGCCGCCGACCGTGTACCGCACGAAGCAGTCGTCAGCCTGATGCCACTCGATGATCTGTCCCGCCACGACATGGCCGAGCGTCTCCGCCTGCGAGATGCCGTCGGCATCGGTGCCGTGGATACGCAACAGCGTCGCAGTCCCGTCGCGCAGGCCCTCATAGGTCGCGACGACGCCTGAGCCGCCCTCGCCACCGAGGAACGCATAGCTCCCGGCGCGCTCGACCGCGCCCGTGAGGTCGTACGAGTCGTAGCAGAGCGTGGCCGAGCCAGCCTCGCACTGCTGCCCTGACGCGGGTGCCGCCGAGGGAGAGGCAGGCTGCTCCCCAAACATGCCCTCGGCGATCGCGATCACGGCGTCGACCTGCCATCCGCGGACACTCCGGTGCTTCCCGCGAATCGTGTACTCGACATCCGTGGCTGGATCGTAGACTCGGAGCGACAGCGGAAAGTACGGATCGCCGACGCCGTAGATCACCGACGCGGGCCTACCGGCGACAACCCGGGTCTCGAACCTGCTCGCGCCGTCGTGCCACGAGGCCTCACCCGCACTGAACCAATAGCGTGTGCCCTTCTCCCCGCACACGTCGAAGCCCGGGTCTCCCGTTTCCGTCACCCACGCGGCGCAGTAACCATCCATCGCCTGGATCTCGCCACCACCCGTCTCTGCGCCGAGGAACGCCCACCCTGCCGGCACGGCCGGATCGCGCCAGTAGCGCATGGTGCGCGCCACCGCGACGTCCGTCGTGCTGGCGTCGAGTGGATACGATGTCGATCGTTCGCTCCGAACGCTCGGCTTCGTCGCACCCGTCCAGCCAACCGGGACGATCTGGTAGACGCCGTGCACCACGGGCGCGGTGAGCGAGGCCCCACCGAGGTCTGGCAGCGCGCCGAACCTGATGCTGACCTGCGCGTCGGCGTCGACGGCCCCGCTGCACCCCGTGAAGGCGTACGTCATCCACTCGACCGCGAGGTCCCAGCTCGATGCGCCCGCCGTGACGCCGCCGACCGTGTACCGCACGAAGCAGTCGTCGGCCTGGCGCCACTCGATGATCTGTCCCGCCACGACCTGGCCGAGCGTCTCCACCTGCGAGATCCCGTCGGCATCGGTGCCGTGGATACGCAGCAGCGTCGCAGTCCCGTCGCGCAGGCCCTCATAGGTGGTGACGACGCCTGAGCCGCCCTCACTGCCGAGGAACGCGTAGCTCCCAGCGCGCTCGACCGCGCCCGTGAGGTCGTACGAGTCGTAGTGCAGCGTCAGCGGGGTCGACGCGGTCGGCGTGGGCGTGACGGTCGGCGCGGGCGCCGCCGCGGCGGTAGCTGTGGGCGTCGGCGGCGCGGCAGTCGGCATGGGTGTCACGGTAGGCGCGGGTGTCGTTGAGGTCGTTGGCACGGGAAGCGCTGGGGCGGGAGTGGCTGTCGAGGTTGTCGGCTGCGCCGTGGGCGTCGCCGCCGAAGCGGTCGCCGTCTCCGCGGGAGCGGGCGACTCGCCGCCGCCAGTGCACCCGGCCACCACACCCAGTGCCACGGTGAGCACTCCAGCGAGGATGAGCGAGCCAGGCTGCGGGATACGCATGGCGCGCCCTCTGGAGTCGGCTACGCCTGCCGACTGCCGTACAGCCATCATGCTCCGGCCCGGCGTCGGCTCGCTACCGGCGCGCGCATACCCACATCACCACCGGCACCGTTGCTAGTAGTAGTAGCGCGCCGCCTCATCCTCGAGCGCCCGCCGCTCAGCGTCGTCCATCGGCTCGAACGCGCGCGCGGCGGCGACGTTCTCCTCGATGCGCGAGGGGAAGCGCGCGCCGGGGATGGCGACCGAGACCGCGGGGTTCGAGAGCACGTAGCGGAGCAGGTTGGGCGCGGTCACCAGCCCGTCGTAGCCGTCGGCGATGCGCGTGCGCATCGCGCTCGTGCGCCCCGAGCCGCCGAGGGGCCGCATGACGATCACCGCGATGTTGCGCTCCGCAGCCAGGTCGATGAGCGGCGCGGTCTCGGTGTAGAACGCCGAGTACTCCAGCATGATCGTCTCGAATGCCCCGCTCTCGATGGCGAGCCGGGCCACGTCGAGGCTGTGGGTCGAGATCCCAATGTGGCCGATGAGCCCGCGGTACTGCGCGATCTGGAGCCCCTCGAGCGCGCCGTTCTCCCCCATCACCTCGTCCCAGGCCTCGGGCGTCGAGATGTCGTGCAACTGGTACACGTCGATCTTGTCGACACCGAGCATGGCCATGGAGCGGTCAACGTCGCGCTGGCTGCCGTCGATGTTGTGGCTGAAGGTCTTGGAGGCGACGACGAAGTCCTTGCGGCCACGCCCCCGGACCTCCTCGCCGATCAGGAACTCGGAGCCTGAGTACTCGCGCGCCGTGTCGACGAAGTCGATACCGAGGTCGAGCGCGGCCTTGAAGGTGGCGGGGCCCTCCTTCGAGGTGGGCGTGTCCATGGCCCCGAGCCCGAGCTCGGCCACCTCGATCCCCGTACTGCCCAGCACCCGCCTGCCCATGCTCGCCACGCGCTGCTCCTAGCCGGTCGTCGGGACGGGGGGATGGTAGCGCAGAGTGTGGGATGGAGCGCGGGCTGGGGAGCGGCTGTCTTTGTTGCCGCCTCGCTACGCGAGCCACCGATCGGGCTCATCGCTTGTTGGCTCAACCCTTCGCCATTCCAGAGCCAACTCTCGGATTCCTGAACGATAGTCCTCGCTCGCGTCTACCTGTGCCATACGATCGAGCAGCATGATGTTGAGGAAGTAGAAGTCTCGGAAGCTGACGTGATAGCGAGGGTCAGCCTTGTCGTTCGATTCAAGCATCTTCCTAAAGTGCGCGCGGGCGAGTCGGTACTCCTCAACGGACCGTCCCTGGGCCAAATTCCGGGCAAGGCGATGGCCGAGATCCCGACGGGCCGCGCCGGCGATCCGAAGGAGCTGCGGGTGTGCCCCACACTCTTGGAGTCCTCGCTCAGCCGCGCTGGATGCTGAGCCGTAGTCCTTCTGGGCCATGTGCAAGTCCGCCCACTCCCAGTAGACAAAAGGATTCCTCGAATGGAGATCGGCCGCAAGTGAGAATGCAGTGTCGGCATCTACGAGTCTGGGAGGTGACCAGTGCTTGAACAGGTATCCGCGCGATCCAATTAGGTCGGGGTTCGAAGGCAGTTCGGCGAGGGCTTGATCGAGAACTCTCTCTGCCTCCTCGAATTCTCCCCGTTCTATGAGCAGCCGAACCGTACGGTGAACCTCGCCGACACGACCACGCTCGTAACCTGAGACGGTAGCCTGCTTCTCATAGTATTCGACTGCGCGACATATCTGTTCGTACTCGTAAGTGCCCTGCATGACGTCGTCAACCAACAGCGCCGTCGTTGCACCAACCGTGAAGCGTGGCACCCCCTCGACGTAGGATGGTCGTGACATGAAGAACAGATTCCGCAATTCCTCAATGGCGGAGAGAACTCTCTCGTCGCCAATACTCAAGAGCGTGGCCATATCATATGCACTCACAGGTCGAGCCATACGAGCAGCAGCGAGGAGAATTCGCTTCGCGTCATCGGCCATCTCTTCGAACTCGCGTCGAAGGGCGTACGCGCGGGGCTCTTGGCCTCCAGAATCAGTCCACTGTCGAAGCGCCCTATCAAAATCGAGGGTTTGGATGAACCTAAGCAAGTCTTCGATGTACAGCGGGATGCCGTCAGTCACGCCCCTAACAGCGGACACCTGGGCAGAGGTAAACTCAATGGGAACATCTTGATCTTGATAGCGTGCGCGAACGAAAGCACCCGTCTCGGACTCGGAGAAGCCACTGAGTGTCATCGTCACATTCTCTAGTCCGAAGAGTTGCCTGCGAGATGTAGCTAGCACCTTAGTCTGGGTACGATAAGGAATGGTCCGAGTGAGAAGTGCCTTCGCACGTTCCCCACCCTCACCAGAGAGCGAATCAATATCGTCTGCTACGATCAGACCAGGGGTGTCTGTCATAAGTTCCATTAGCGTTGTCATGTCAGGATCGCCCTCGCCGCCGAAGAAAGCCCAAAGTATGTTGAGAACGTCACTATCATCATAAAAGTCTGCGTCGATGGGAACGATCTTCCCTCCTGACAGTCTTCGTTGCTTTGCGGTCATCCATATGATGAAGTTAAGCCTAGTGATGGAGAGGCTCGTTTGATCAAGAGCAGCCTGGTATGCGAGTGCGGATTTGCCGGTACCTCCACCGCCTGCAATCACGCGAACGGGTTCGTCGTCCGATCCGAACCATTCGTCGAGTACCTGGCGCTCGTCGCTTCTGCCGATGAAATCATTCACGATGAGTGAGGGAGGCGGGATCTCGGCAGGTATCTGGATGCTGCGTGGCTTCTCATTCTCGATCAGGACGTCGTCGAGTTCGGCGGCGCTCTCGTGAAGTCCGAGTTCCTCAAGCACCCGCTGCGCCAGGACTGTATAGAAGGCCAGATCCCTGAGCGATAGCTCGTCGATAGGAGGATGAGCAACCGGGTCTCGCGCTGCGCGGACTTGCCGGCAGATTGTGACGACCGAGTCGATCTTCCGCTCTCTCGGCTGCGGCTGGAGCGATCGCGCTCCATCGATCAGATAGCGACCGTGTTTCTGAACTATGTTCGTAAGATGGGCCACCCCTAGCCACTCAAACCGCTCGGGCAAAGGAATATCAAGCCCAGCCTTGGCATAGCGTTCTGGAACATTCTTCTCAAGCTCCTGCCACTCACGATCGGTGAAGAGGGGTACGATCTGGTCTTCGAACCAAGCGGGACCGTACTGGTCGCCTAGCGTGCGCGCCACGTGCGCAAAGGCCGCGTTGCGATACCGCAGTTGCACGTCGTACATGGTCACCCAGTTGCTGGGCATACCTATCACCCTTCGCCGACGCTTGGCGACAATCCTCAGCAAGGCTACAACATTCGAGATACGGGGTGGGCCAGGGCCTGTGAGCAACGTGGAACGCCGCCTACCACCATGTGAGTAGAGCCCAGCAGCGCGGCGGGGTCGCCCGGCTGTGTATATTGCTTTGTTATAGAGCGCGCCCCGTCGACGGCATGCGGGCGCGCAGTGCCCGGTGCGCGGCGCGCCCGGCAGGCTCGCCCGCCCCGGAGCCCTCACGGGAGGTGAGCCATGGCAGGAGATCCGCTGCATACGCGGCTGTGCGAGGAGTACGGGGCCGAGTTCCCGATCGTCGCCTTCGCCCACACCAAGGACGTGATCGCCGCCGCAAGCAACGCGGGCGCCATCGGCGTGCTGGGCTCCAGCAGCTCCACGCCCGATGAGCTCGACAGCGACATCCGCTGGATCAAGGAGCGCGTCGGCGACAAGCCCTTCGGCATCGACCTGATCATTCCGGCGTCGTTCGTGCAGGGGAACCTCGAGGACCTCGAGGAGATGATCCCCCAGGGGCACCGCGACTTCGTCGACGGGCTGATGCGCGACAACGACATCCCCGAGCCCCGGAACGAGCCCTCGGGCACCATCGACCCAAGCCTCTTCGAGCGCGCCCAGAAGCAGCTCGAGGTGATCATCGAGCACCAGATCCCGATCTTCGCATCCGGCCTCGGCAGCCCGGCGTTCATCATGGACCGCCTGCACGACGCCGGGACGAAGGCGTGGGGCCTGGTCGGGCTGCGCCGCCAGGCGGTGCGCGAGCTCGAGGCGGGCGTCGACACGATCATCGCCCAGGGCGGCGACTCCGGCGGCCACAGTGGCCGCATCGGCACGTTCTCGCTGGTGCCCGAGGTGACGACGGCGCGCGACCAGATCCGCCCGGAGAGCCTCGTGCTCGCCGCCGGCGGCGTGACCACCGGCCGCCACATCGCGGCCGCGATCGCCCTGGGCGCCGACGGCATCTGGTGCGGCACCATCTGGCAGGCGACCAACGAGTCCGAGACCGAGATGTACGCCAAGCAGAAGCTGGTGGATGCCGTGATCGAGGACGCCGTGCAGTCGCGCGCGACCTCGGGCAAGCCCGTGCGGCAGGTGCGGTCCAAGTGGACCGAGGCGTGGGACGCGCCCGAGGCGCCGGACCCGCTGCCGATGCCGCTCCAGCCGATGCTGGTGGCGAAGATCAAGCAGTCGATCGACGACCACCACCTCGAGGACTG
The DNA here is from genome assembly GCA_964565075.1 of uncultured Dehalococcoidaceae bacterium. GTDB lineage: Bacteria > Chloroflexota > Dehalococcoidia > UBA2979 > UBA2979 > VXMT01. The sequence continues at coordinate 14,719 of CAZMCK010000023.1, read as the reverse complement.
GAGCGGACCCGCGGCCGGACAGGGCGTCGGTCACATCAAGTCCATCAAGCCCGCCCGCCAGGTCATCTTCGACCTGATGGAGGAGGCGCAGGACACGATAGACCGCATCGCCGGCTCGCCGGTCGGCGTCTAGCCGGAGCGCGTTGTGGCGCGTCGGGACCCCGCACGGGGCCGATGCGCCACGGCCCGTGCTCACGCGAGGCGGTACGTCTCGCCCGCGTCGCCTGGTACGACGCGACCCTCGGCCGCCAGCTTGATGAGGTGGCCGCGGATCTGCTCGCGGGCGGCGCCCCAGCGCCACTCGTCCAGCCCGGCCTCGCCGTAGAGCCGCTCACGCATCGCGTCGAGGTCGGTGACGCCCTCGCGCAGGCACTCGAGGATCGACTCGTCGCGGGCGTCGCGGTGTGCGATGAGTTCGGCCAGCTTCGCGGCGGGGTCGGTCACGGGTGGGCCGTGGAACGAGAGCAGCAGGCGTGCGTCGAGCCCGGCGAGCGTGCGCAGCGCGGCGACATAGGCGCCCATGTCCCCGCCGAGGTCGAGGTGTACCGCCGTCGACCCCTGGCTGAGCACGCAGTCGCCGCTGAACAGCACACCGTCGGGCTCCAACGAGTAGCACATGCTCCCGCCCGTGTGCCCGGTGGTGGCGATACCGCGCACGGTGCGAGAGGGATCGCCCGCCGCGACGAAGGTCTCCCCGCCGCCGAGGCGTCCGTCCAGCGCGGCTCCGGCGGTCTCCTCGATCGCGTCGGCGTCACCCGCTCCCGCGTGGACGGTCATGCCGGGGAAGGCGGCTCGGAGCGCCGGGAAGCCGCCGCAGTGCTCGTCGAATCGGTCGGTGATGAGCATGGTGTGGGGCACCGGGCCGTCGCCGCGCAGCATCTCGATCTCCTCGATCACCCGCTGCGAGACATCGTCCTCGCCATGCCCGGCGTCGATGAGGACGCCGCCGTCGGCCCCGCGCACCCAGTAGGTGTGCGGCGAGTTGTCGTCGTCGGGACGCAGCGTGATGGCGTCCACGCCGGGAGCGATCTCGGGCATCCGGTTCCTCCCTCGTGCGGATGGTACAGGCGCGGAGCGGGGCTGATGCACCCACAACGCGCGTTATACCCGCTAGAATCGCGGCAGCACCTGCGGCCTGCGCGCGGCTCGCGCGAGAGGACGCAACCGAACCGGTGCACCAGGGAGGGAGATCCCATGCCAACCGAGAACGCACCCGCTGACTTCTACCGGACCGAAGAGGGGACCGGCATCTGGGAGCACCGCGGCAAGGTCGCTGCGGTCGGCATCGGCCACTCCCCCACCGCCCGCCGCTGGGACGGCCAGGCCGAGACCAGCATCGGCGCGTGGGCGCTGATGGCGATCCGCAACGCCATCGAGGACGCCGGCATCACCCCGGACCAGGTCGATGGCCTCGTGCTCGACCCGTCGACCACCACCGGCGCCTGGTGGCCCGAGGGCGACCCGCTGCCCGAGGACGTCCTCTCCCAGTTCCAGCCGGGCGAGAACCCCATGGACGGGGTCGCCTCGCTGAGCGGCGACTGGATCCTCAACAACATGCCGGAGCTGACGAACCTGACGTTCAAGATGAACGGCCCGGTCTGCATGTCGAACTCGATCTGCGTCGCCGCCGAGGCGATCGGCCGCGGGCTGACGTCGGTGTGCATCGTCGTCAAGGCGTGGCACAACTTCCCCGGCCGCTACTACCAGGGCGGGCGCAACGCGCAGAACACCGTGGAGGGCCCTGGCGTGTGGACGAACCCGTGGGGCACCAGCGCCGGCACGAACGACGGCTTCCAGTTCACCGAGTACATGCACAAGTACAACCAGAGCCACGACAAGATGGCCGCGTTCATCGTGAACTCGAAGCGCAACGGGCTCATGTTCCCGGAGGGCTTCTTCGCCCAGCACCGCCCCGACGAGGTGACGGTCGAGGACTACCTGAACGCCCGCTGGATCGTCGAGCCGCTGAACCTGTTCGACCACGACATGCCGATCCACGTCGCGGTTGCCTACGTCTTCGCGACGGCCGAGAAGGCCGCGGACATGGCGCAGAAGCCGGTCTACATCCTCAACCACGCGACGACGCGCCCGCCGTTCCGCGTGCGCCCGACGCTGGAGCTGGCGGAGCGGGCGACCGACGCCACGGCCCGCAAGCTCTACGAGGGCTCCGGCATCACCGCCGCCGACCTGGACTTCGAGAACATGTACGACGGCTTCGCGACGTTCCACAACTACCACCTGGAGGGCCTCGGCTTCGCCGGCATCAAGCGCGGCGAGGCGCTGGACTTCTACCAGGGCGACATCAGCATCGAGGGTCCGACCCCGATCTCGCCCAGCGGTGGCAACGTGGGCGCCGGCCGCACGCGGATCTGGATGCACACCGACAGCATCCTGCAGATCCAGGGCCGCGCCGGTGACCGCCAGGTGCACCTCAAGGGCGGGCAGCCCGAGTACGGTGTCTCCGGCGGCCCGATGCCGCAGATGGGCGACTTCATGATCTGGGCTTCCGAGCCCGAGTAGCCCACGGCTCCATGCTCACAACCCGAGGGCCCCTCGCACGAGGGGCCCTCGGTCGTTCAAGGCCGGCGACCCTGCGGCCGGGCTCACCCGAGGTGCCAGTGCGTTGGCGCCGCCCGCTCAGGCGGTGCGCGTCTCCTCCCGCACCGCGACTGTGGGAGGCGCGATGCGCGCGAGCGAGACGCCGACGATGGAGAGGAGGGGCATCGACGCCATGGCGAGGACCCCCGGCGTGTAGGAGCCCGTGGCGCCCTCGAGCGCCGCGAGGGGGAGCGGGCCGATCGCCGACATCATGATCATGATCGACGTCGCCGTGCCCTGGACGCGCCCGAGGCCGCGGCGGCCGTAGTAGTGCGCCCAGATGGTGTTCTGCACGATGCGCTGCACGCCGCTGCTCGCGCCGAGCACGCCCGCGTAGAGCGTCGCCATGAACGCACTGTCGATCAGCCTCGAGACGCCGAGGCCGACAACCAGGATCAGCATCGCCAGCACGAACAGCGGCCGCGGCCCCACGCGGTCGATCGCCAGCCCGGCCAGCGCCGACGTGATCGCCGTGGATACGGCGAACGGCACGAACACGCCCGCGGCGACCGTCGCGCTCAATCCCTGCGCCTCGAAGATGCCGGTCTGGTGGAACACCATCGCGGTCACCACGAACGGCGACGTGGTCAGCGGCATCGCAAGTAGCCAGAACGAGAGCGATGTCAGCACGCGCCGGTCGTCGCGTTGGCCCTCGCCGATGGTGACGGGTTCGAGCGCCGGGCGGTCGGAGCCGTCGGGATGGAGCCCGACCTCCTCCGGCGTGTTGCGCGCGAAGATCGCGGAGGCGGGGATCACGAGCAGCCACACCAGCACGCCGAGCGCCATGTACGCCTCGCGCCACCCGAGCGTGTCGATGAGCGCGCGCGCGAACGGCGGCATGAAGGCGAGCGAGGCGGCGAAGCCGAATCCCATGACGGCCATCGCCCGGCCGCGGTGGACGACGAACCACTGGGCGACCATGAGCGTGGCGTTGATCGGCGTCGAGCCCTGCCCGAGCGCGCGCAGCGCGGCGAAGGCGATGAAGAACGCGATGAACCCCTGTGCGAACGCCATCCCGAAGCACGCGACGCCGAGTGCACCCGCCACGAAGATCACGACAAGCCGCGGCCCGAAGCGGTCCGACAGCCGGCTCACGTACGCGACCATCAGCGCGCTCACACCGGTGCCGACGGCGTAGAGCGCCGAGATCGTGGTCCTCGACAGCCCGGTGTCCTCGATAATCGAGTCGAGGAAGACGGAGAAGGTGTAGGACTGGCCGGGCCCGGAGCTGAACGCGATCAGGAACCCGACGGCGACGATCACCCAGCCGTAGAACGGCCCACCGGAGCCCGGACGGAGCAGCCAGCCGGCGATACGCGCCTCCTCGGACGTCCTCCTGGGTGCATCGTGTGAGGAGAACCGACCCGAATCGGCATCGTAGCCCACCGCCACGCTGCAAACCGCCGAAGCCCGCCGCACCCTCCGGCCCGCACTCCGCTATCATCGCGGCGGCCCGGCGATCGCGAGGAGCCCCCATGAGCCATCGAAGCCGCGAGATCCGGCTGCGGACCCGCCCCGAGGGGCTGCCCGCTGCCTCCGACTTCGAGCTCGTCGAGGTGGACGTACCCGACCCCGCGGACGGCGAGGTGCTGGTCCGCAACGAGTGGATGAGCGTCGACCCCTACATGCGCGGCCGCATGCGCGACGAGCCGTCGTACGCCGACCCGTGGGCCGTCGGCGCGGTCATGCAGGGCGGCGCAGTCGGCCGCGTCGTCGCCTCCGGCGACCCCGCGCTCAGCGCGGGCGACCTCGTCTCCAGCAACCTCGGGTGGCGCGACCTCGCGCTCGGACCCGCCGAGGCATTCATGGCGCTCGACCCCGACGTCGAGAACACCGCCGACTATCTCGGCGTGCTCGGGATGCCCGGCCACACCGCGTACGTCGGGCTGCTCGACCTCGGCGAGCCGCGCGAGGGCGAGACGGTGTTCGTCTCGGCCGCGGCGGGGGCCGTGGGCAGCGCCGTCGGGCAGATCGCGAAGCTGCGCGGCTGCCGGGTGATCGGCAGCGCCGGTTCGCCGGAGAAGACCGCGTGGCTCGTCGACGACCTCGGCTTCGACGCGGCGATCGACTACCGCGCCGAGGACCTCGAGGCCGCGCTCGCCGAGCACGCACCCGACGGCGTGGACGTGTACTTCGACAACGTCGGCCACGACCACCTGCAGGCCGCGCTCAACCACCTGAACGATCACGGGCGCGTCGTGGCGTGCGGCTCGATCGCGGGCTACAACGAAGCCGACCCGCAGCCCGGCCCGAACAACCTCAGCCACATCGTGCGCAAGCGGCTGCGAGTCCAGGGCTTCATCGTCTCCGACCACGCCGACCGCCGCGCGGCGTTCCTCGCAGACATGCGGCGCTGGCTGGCGGAGGGCGAGGTACGCAGCAGGCAGACGGTCATCGAGGGGCTGGAGCGGGCGCCGGAGGCGTTCCTCGGGCTGTTCGACGGATCGAACATCGGCAAGATGGTGGTACGAATCGCGGGCGAGTAGGCCCGCGGCGAAACAGGCACAGGCAGGCACGCGGAGTAACACACAGGGAGGCATCGGATGCACGAATACACGACCGACCAGTACGAGGGCATGATCGCGGAGACGGTGACGATCGCCGGCGACAACGGCGACCCGCTGCACACCTACCTCGCGCGGCCGCTTGGCCCGGGCCCGTACCCGGGCGTGGTGATGATCCACCACATCCCGGGCTGGGATGAGTTCAACCGCGAGATGGCGCGGCGTTTCGCGCACCACGGCTACATCGCCATCTGCCCCAACCTCTACGAGCGAGACGGCCACGGCACGCCCGAGGACGTCGCGGCGGCCGTCCGCGCCGCGGGCGGCGTCGCCGACTCGCAGGTGATCGCCGACGTCGAGGGAGCGAAGGCGTACCTGGACGGGCTGCCCTACTTCAACGGCAAGGCCGGGCTCATCGGAACCTGCTCAGGCGGACGCCACACGTACCTCGTGGCGTGCAGCTCGGACCAGTTCCACGCCGCCGTCGACTGCTGGGGCGGGCGCGTGATCATGGCCGAGGACGAGATCAACGAGAAGATGCCCGTCGCGCCCATCGACCTGACCGAGAACCTCTCGATCCCGCTCCTCGGGATCTTCGGCAACGACGACGTGAGCCCCACGGCGGCGCAGGTCGACGAGCACGAGGAGGTGCTGAAGCAGCACGGCAAGGACTACGAGTTCCACCGCTACGAGGGCGCGGGCCACGGCTTCTTCTACCACCACACGGCGATGTACCGCCCCGAGGCGACGATGGACGCCTACCAGCACATCTTCGAGTTCTACGGGAAGCACCTCACCTAGGAGCCGCCCAGGTCCATCCACCATCGAACGAATCGAGGTCCAACGATGTGCACCATGATCGTCGAGCAGGCCGACATTGCCGGCAGCGGCAAGGGGCCGAAGGGCTGGTTCAAGGTCGACCGCGTGAACGTGATGTTCGACCACCCCTTCAACCTTCCCGAGGACCACGCGCTGAGCATCGACTTCGTCGACGCCTCGGCGGGGCCGGGCGCGCGCGTGGCCGTGGAGCTCACCGCCGAGTCCGGGCGTGAGCTCGTGCGCGCGCTGCTCGCAGCCATCGAGCGGGGCGAGCGCGAGCTGGGTGAGATCGCAGCCGCGTCGTGACGACGGGCGAGACGAAGCCGGTAGCCGGACTCTCCGAGGTCGCCGACGGCGTCTACGTCTACACGATCACCGGCTTCATCATGGTCAACACCGGCATCGTCGTGGGTGACGATGCCGTGGCCGTGATCGATACGGGCACCACCGAGTCCGACGCCCGCGCACTGCTCAACGCGGTGGCGAGCGTGACGGACAAACCTGTCCGTTACGTCATCAACACCCACTACCACGGCGACCACAGCTTCGGGAACTGGTGGTTCCTCCCCGCGATCACCATCGGCCACGACCGCTGCCGGCTGAAGCTCGTGGGCGACGAGGGCGCCTCGCACCGCGACACGATGGCGTCGCACATGCCGATGATCCGCGAGCAGGTGCGCGCGGTGCCTGTCACGCCCCCGACGCTCACGTTCCAGAACTTCGTCGACCTGCATCTCGGCAACAGGGACCTCAAGCTCGCCTACCTCGGGCGCGCCCACACCGACAACGACATCGCCATCGGGGTCGAGGGCGCCGACATCGCGTTCGCCGGTGACCTCATCGAGCAGTCGGGCCCGCCGATCACGGGCGAGGGGTTCCCGAACGACTGGGGACCGACCTTGCGCAAGCTGGGGGCCGCGATGGTGGACCGCTACGTGCCGGGCCACGGCATCATCGTCGACTCGATGTTCGTGTCCGACCAGGCGAGCGTGTTCGAGACGCTGAGCCGTACGTGCGCGGGCGTCGAGAACGCGGCCGAGGCGATGGAGGCGCTCCCCCAGTCGGTCTTCGATACCCTCGAGACGCAGACCCCCTCGGCCGTCCAGCGCTACTTCGAGACCGCCACGGACTGACCGAAGGCCGGCCGACGGTCGCGCAAGCGGCCGGGGTGATGCCCAGGCCGTCTCCAGCGCGCTGTGGGTGTGGCCCTACGCCTCGCCAGGTGGAGGCTCGTCGAAGGGCCGGTTCTCGAGTTCCGCTGCCTGCTTCCGCGCAAGCCAGTCCCGCCACCTCGCCCGTTCCTCAGCGAGGCCCACGGCGCGGCCCTCCTCGCGGCCACGCTCCCGTGCGCGCTCCCGGAGTTGCCGTCGAAATGCGTCTGCAACCATGGGCGAGCCTGCGCCCTACGCCTCGCCGGGTGGAGGCTCGTCGAACGGACGGTTCTCGAGTTCCGCTGCCCGCTTCCGTGCAAGCCACTCTTGCCACCTCGCCCGTTCCTCGGCGAGGCCCTCCTCGCGGCCACGCTCCCGTGCGCGCTCCCGGAGTTGCCGTCGAAATGCGTCTGCAACCATCGTTCCCCCCTCGATCACGAGGATCATTAGCGTAACCGACACAAACACCAGCGGTGCAAGCGATCCGCCCATCCGCACGAGACCGGAGGGCACTCCACCAAGTCCGATGCCCTCGAGGAACGTCCACCCGTTCTGGTCGTACAGCACGGCGAACGCACTGATGCCCAGGAAGACCGCGAGCAGGAGCATCGCGCGCCCGACGCGGGATGGCCCGATGATCGGCATCGCCGGGTCAGGCCTGCTGCCGCGTCCCGAGTCCGGGTTGCGTCCTGCTCACCATGCGCGGCTCCCTCAACGCTCCGGAGCCAGCATACCACATCTACCGAAATATTATACGTGATATAACGATCGGGATGAGAGTGCGGCCGGTAACTGCCGCACGCAAGCAGACGGCCGGGGGCGGTGCCCCCGGCCATCGCGTGTACCCCTGCCAGGGCTGCTGACGGGCTGCCTACTCCTCGAGCAGCTCGAGCATGCGGTCCGGCGTCGCCGGCAGCCGCGTCACGCGGACGCCCATCGCGTCGTGGATCGCGTTCGCGACCGCCGCGAGCGGCGGCACGATCGGGATCTCGCCGACGCCACGCACGCCGTACGGGTGGCCGGGGTTCGGGACCTCGACGAGCAGCACGTCGAGCATCGGGAGGTCGAACGTGGTCGGCATGCGGTAGTCGAGCAACGTGGGGTTCTCCATGTTGCCGCCGTCGTCGAACACGTACTCCTCGTGCAGCGCCATGCCGATGCCCTGGGCGACGCCGCCCTGGATCTGGCTCTCGACGTACGAGGGGTGCACGGCCGTGCCCACGTCCTGGGCGGCCGTGTAGCGGAGGATGTCCACCTTGCCCGTCTCCGGATCCACCTCGACGTCCACCACGTGGCAGGCGAAAGCCGGGCCGGAGGTCTCGGGTGAGACATCGGCCTTGCCCTGGATCAGCCCGCCGGTGTGCGGCAGCTGCTCGCAGATCTCCTTGAACGTGAACGACTGGTCGTCCGGGCCGTGCAGCGCGCCGTCCTCGTAGCTGACGGCGTCCTGGTCGCACTCCCAGATCGCCGCTGCTCGCTCCTCAAGCTGGCGGCGAATGTCGAGCGCAGCCTCATGGGCGGCCCAGCCGCCGGCGAAGGCGGTACGGCTGCCGCCGGTCACCATCGTGTAGCCGATCGCGTCGGTGCTCACGACCTGCGGGTTCACCGACTCGTACGGGATGCCGAGGGTCTCGGCGAACTGCATAGCGAGCGCCGCGCGCGTGCCGCCGATGTCGGCCGAGCCGACGACGAGCCCCACGGTGCCGTCGGACATTACGTTGGCGTGTGCCGCCGAGGTGAAGCCGACGTTGAACCAGAAGCCCGATGCCACTCCGCGGCCGCGGTTCTCACCGGACAGCTCGGAGCGGTAGTGCTCGCTCTGCTGGACCGCCTGCAGCGTGTCCACGTTGCCGATCACGCCAAACGCCGCGCCGTCTGCACGGACGGTGCCTTCCTGCGCCGCGTTCTGGAGCCGGAACTCCAGCGGGTCGAGCTCCAGCCGCTCAGCGATCTCGTCGATCACCGACTCCACGGCGTACTCGGCCGCCGGGGCGCCCGGAGCGCGGTACGCGCCGACCTTCGGCTTGTTGACCACCACGTCCCAGCCCTCGACCTCGATGTTGTCGACGTCGTAGGGGGCGAAGGCGCACATCGCGCCGGCCGTGAACGGCGAGCCGGGGTACGCGCCCGCCTCGAAGATCAGCTCGGCGTCCATCGCGGTGATGGTGCCGTCGCGCTTGGCGCCGATCTTCACCCGGTTGTGGGTGCCGGAGGTGGGGCCGGTGCCCTCGAAGACCTCCTGGCGCGTCATGATCATCTTCACCGGGCGGCCGGTCTTCTTCGACAGGATCGCCGCCAGCGGCTCCATGACGACGTGCGTCTTGCCGCCGAAGCCGCCGCCGATCTCGACGGGCTCGACGGTCACGCGCGAGGGGGCCAGCCCGCACAGCAGCGCGGTCTGGTCACGCACCTCGAACTGGCCCTGCGTGCTGGACCAGACCTGGATGCGGTCGTCCTTCTTCCACATCGCCGTGCCGTTGTGGGTCTCGATGTAGCCCTGGTGGTACATCCCCGTGTCGAACTCGCGCTCGATGATGATGTCCGCCTCGGCGAAGCCGGCGTCCAGGTCACCCTTGGTGAACTTGACGTGCTTCGCGGCGTTCGTCTCCTCGGTCCCGGCCTCGCCGGTGTCGCCGTCGAAGAGGCCGCCGACCTCCTGCGTCACCATGCCCGGGTGCAGCTGCGGGGCGCCGGGGCGCATCGCCTCCTGCGGGTCCAGCACAGGCTCGAGCACCTCGTACTCCACGTCGATGAGGTCGAGGGCGTCCTCGGCGATGTGCGGGTCCGTCGCCGCGACGGCGGCGATGGCGTGTCCGCGGTACAGCGCCTTCGTGCCCGCGACCACCTGGTCGAGCACCTCGCTCAGGTTCGCCGTGAGCTCGCCGAGCGCGACCTCCTCGTCGGGCTGGCGCGGGAAGTCCGCGTTGGTGACGACGGCCTTGACGCCGTCGAGTGCGAGCGCCTTCGAGGCGTCGATGTTCTTGATGATGGCGTGCGCGTGCGGGCTGCGCAGGATTCGGCCGTAGAGCATGCCCGTGAAGCGCACGTCGCCCCCATACGTGGCGCGGCCCGTCACCTTGTCCACACCGTCCGGTCGCACCGGGCGCGTGCCGACGACGTTATGCGGTCGGTCCGTCGCTACCATGGGCCTGTCCCTCCACTGATCGTGCTCACTCACGTGACGCGTTCTGGCGCGCCATCCGGTGTACGCGCGCACACTCTATTCGATCCAGATCGATCTGTAATCCCACCTGCTCCGTATCGGCCCCGAAACGGTGTGCGACGTGGCATCGGGCGTGCTCTACCATAGAGCCCGCACCACGGACGGGACCCACGTGAGCACCTCGCACAACCCGGGCGCGGAGAACGGCTCCACCGGCGCTACAGCCATCCAGCCGGCGCTCGCCGCGTGGGGGATCGAGGGCGCCGCCACCGAGCGCCTCACCGGCGGCGCGGCCAACGAGCACTGGCGCGCGGAGACCGAGGAGGGCCCGCGCGTGCTGCGCCGCTACCACCCCCGCCGCGCAACCGAGTCGCTGCCTTACGAGCACGATCTCCTGCGCTTCCTGGCCGACCGCAAGTGGCCCGTCCCGGCGCCGATCGCGACCGACGACGGCGAGACCGTGGTCGAGACGGACGAGGGCCGCTGGGCACTCTTCCCGTTCATGCGCGGCGCGCCCCCAGAACGTAGCGAGCTGGTGTTGCAGCGCAAGGGCTCGCTGCTCGCGCTGCTCCACGAGGACCTCGTCGAGTGGGAGTCACCCGGGCAGCGCCCCACGTTCGGGCGCGTCACGGACCTCGACGCTGCGGTGGCGCCCGAGGGGTTCCGGTCGTTCGAGGACTTCCTCGCCTGGTACGCCGACGAGGATCCGGAGCGCGCGGCGGTGCTCGCGGAGACGCGCCAGCGCAACGTGGCGGACCTCGACGAGCACGGCTACCGCGACCAGCCGGACAGCGTCATCTACTACGAGTGCTTCGGCGCGAACGTGCTCTTCGTCGAGGACACGGTGACCGCGATGCTCGACTTCGACATGGCGCACGAGGACGCGCGGGTGGCTGACATCGCCCGCAGCCTCGTCCTCGACTGCGGCTCCGACAACCAGCGCGTGCGCAGCTGGCTTGCGGGCTACGCCGCGCACGCCAGCCCCCGCCTCGACGCGCACGAGGCCGAGCTGATCCCCCCGCTCATGGTGGCGACCGAGCTGTGGAACACCGTCGCGCCACTCTCGATGTGCGCCCGCCAGCCCTCGGAGTCACGGCTCAAGTCCGCCCAGGTCTCGATCGACCATCGCCTGCCGCTGTTCGAGGTCGTCCAGCCCCAGCTCGCGCGTGTCGCGTCGGCGGCTGCGGGGTAGCTCCATGGCCGACGTGACGCCGCTCGACCTGCAGGACGCCGATGCGCAGGCCGCGCTCGCCGCCTGGCTCGGCGCCGAGTCCGGCGCGACGAACGTCGCGGTCAGCGGTGTCGAGCCGCTCGGCGGGGGCGCGATCCACCTTCACTGGCGCCTCGATGCCGCCTTCGACGGCGGTCCGTCCGAGGGTGAGCACGCGCTGGTCGTGCGCGCGGCCGGCGACGCGACGCTGGCCGAGAGCCTCGACCTCGTGCAGGAGTTCGCGGTGGCGCGAGCCGCCGCCGACGCCGGCACGACGGTGCCGGAGCCGCTGTGGTGCTGCGAGGACGCCTCGGTGCTCGGCAGGCCGTTCGCGGTCAGCCGCTTCGCGCCCGGCGTGGCCGCGGCGCACCTGCTCGTCCGCAACGAGGACCTCGGCGGCTCACGCCCCGTGCTGCTCGCGCGGCTCGGCGAGGAGCTGGCGAGGCTGCAGACGGTACCGCTCGACACGCCGTCGCTCGCGTTCCTGCCGAAGCCCGAGCCCGGCCCTGCCCTCTCGTACGTCGCCGAGTTCCGCGCCGCGCTCGACGCGCATCCGCGGCCCCGGCCCGCGCTGGAGTGGGGGCTGCGCTGGCTGGAGCGCAATGCGCCCGCCACTGAACAGCTTGTGCTCGTGCACGGCGACTACCGCAACGGGAACTTCATGGCCGACGACGACGGTCTGCGCGGCGTGCTCGACTGGGAGTTCGCGCGCTGGGGCGATCCGCTCGAAGACGTGGGGTGGCTCACCGCGCGCTGCTGGCGCGCGAACCGCTTCGACCAGCCCGTCGGCGGCCTCGGGCCGCGCGAGGACTTCGAGCGCGGCTACCGCGAGGCCGGCGGCATCGGCGACCTCGACCCCGCGCTCGTCCACTACTGGGAGGTCATGGCGCACGTCCGATGGGCGATCATCGCCATCCACCAGGGCGAGCGCCACACGAGTGGCCGGCAGCCGTCGCTTGAGCTCGCCCTCACCGGCCGCATCCCCGACGAGGTCGAGATCGAGGTGCTGACGATGATCGACGAGGCGGAACGGGGCGAGTTCGGTGGCTGAGCAACGGGGCGCACTCGACGGCCTGGACGGCGTGGAGCTGCTCCGCATCGCGGGCGAGACGCTGATGCAGGAGGTCGGCCCCCACGTGCCGGGCGACCGCCGCTACGAGTTGCTGATGGCCAACAACGCGATCGGCATCGCGTCGCGCGAGCTCGAGGCCGGCGAGGGCCCCGCACGGGCGGCGCTCGCGCGCCTCGAGGCGCTGTACGGCGAGTCGCCCACGGACGGCGAGTGGCGTGCGCGTCTGGAAGCGCTGACCGCGCGGCTCGCCGCCGACATCCGCGCCGGAGCGTTCGATGAGGAACCGCGCCGCGCCGAGGCGCTCGCGCACGTGCGCACCACAACCCTCGACGCCGTGCGTGTCGGGAACCCGCGCTACCTCCAGCGCCGCGGCATCGAGTAGCCCCCGCCCGCTGGCCGTCCCCCTGACGGCGCGCGTGCGCGTCCGGTATACGATCGACGCATGAGTCAGTTCCGCCTCCTCGCGCGGCTCGCGATAGGCGCCGTGCGCCGCCAGCGGCGCGGCACGCTCGCGCTGGCCGTGGGCGCGACCCTCGTCGCGGCCGTGGTCGCGGCCATCCCGGCCTTCGACGGCGTGCTGCGCGACCTGGCGCTGCGCGAGGCGCTGGACAGCGTCGAGCTCGACGACCTGCAGGTGCACGTCACCCGCGACGGCATCCCGCTCGACCGCACCTCGTACAGCAACGCGCAGGCCGAGAGCGACGCCGCCGTCGGCGCGGCGCTCGCGGGCGCCGGAGGCTCGCAGGTGCGCATGGGCACCACCGACCCCCTCGCGCTGCACGAGGTCGACGTGGTGGACGGACGCCTCGTCTCCTCGCTCGTCGGGACCGTCGCGCTGCGCTTCCGCTCCGGGATCGAGGACCACATATTGCTCGCGGACGGCGCCTACCCGCAGGCCCAGCCACGAGGCGGCAACGACCCGATCCCCGTGCTCGTCGGAGCAGATACCGCCGAGACACTCGGCGTGAGGGCGGGATCGCGGCTCGCGCTGCACCGGATCGGCTCGCCGGCCGAACTCCCGACGCTCGTCGAGGTGGCCGGCGTCGCAGGGCCGCTGGACCCGCGTGACCCGTACTGGTCGGGCGATCCCGGGCTCATCGAGCGCGCCGAGGGGGCGACGTTCGCGCTGATCGTGCCGGAGGCGACGTTCTTCGGCGCAGCCGCGGAACTGCTCGGCGGGGTCGACGCGTCGTTCGAGGCCAGCTACGCGATCCGCGCCTCCGAGGTGCGCGCGAGCGACGCAGCCCCGCTCGTGGAGCGCGTGCGCGCCCTCGGCGCGGACCCCGCCACGCTGCCCGGCGCGCACGTCCGGAGCGAGCTGCCGCGCGCGCTCACACAGGCCGGCGAGGCAGGAGGCCTGGACCGCCCGGCGATCGCGCTGATGCTCGGGCAGGTCGCCGCCGCCGCCGGCGCGTTCGTGGTGTGGCTCTCGGCTCACCTCGCCGCGGGGCGTCGCGAGCGTCACGCATCCCTCGCGCTACGCGGCGCGAGCCCCGCGCAGCGAGCGGCGACCGAGGCGCTGACGGTACTGCCCGCCGCCCTCGTCGCACTCGTGCTCGGCCCGCCCCTTGCGGCTGCCGGTGTCGCCGCGCTCGGCCGGCTCGACGCGATCGGCACGTTCGGCGGCGGCGCGTGGCTCCGGTTCGAGTTGACCACCGACGTGCTCGCCTACGGTGCCCTCGGCGCCGTAGCTGCGTTCGCTCTCGCCTCGATTCCCGCTGTCCTCGTGACACGGCGCGGCGCAGCGGCACCGCGGGCCGAGCGTGCCGGGCGGCCCGGGCTCGTGGCCGCAGCGGTCGCGCTGCTCCTGGCTGCGGGTGGAGCCGGATTCTGGGCGCTGACCCGCAGCGACCACCTCTTTGGCCTCGACCGCGGCTCGGGGACGCCCGACCACGCGCTGCTCCTCGCGCCCGCGGCGCTGCTGCTGCCGGTCGCTGTCTGCGGGTGGTGGCTGCTGCCCTACCTCGCACGCGTCGCCGCACGCGCGGTGGCGGTCAGCCCGGGCGTCGTGTGGCTCGAGGCGTCCCGTACGGTGGCGCGACGCCGTGTCGGCGGAGCGTTCGCGCTCGTGCTCGTCGCCGCCGCTGTGGCGGTGTTGCTCGCGACGCTCCCGGGCAGCCTGGACCGCTCGCCGGGCGAGCGCGCCGCCCACGCCGCGGGCGCCGATGTCCGCGCCTCGGAGCTGCGAGGGCTCGCCGGCGC
>CAZMCK010000022.1:0-32497 GCA_964565075.1 uncultured Dehalococcoidaceae bacterium | reverse complement strand
GCCGCGCCGGCGGCCGGCGGTGCGCGTGCACCAGCGGCGCAGCGCCCTGCGCGCCGGCGCGCCCTGACTCGATGAGCGTGAGTCCCGCGGCTGACGCACCGGGCGAGCCGGAGACCGCGACGAGGTCGCCCGCGCATGCGGCGTCGCGTCGCAACAGCGCGGGCGTGTGCTCATCGTCGATCGTGGCGCTCCCGAAGGCGGTGGTGCTCACGCTGGTCGCGCGCGCCGCGGCGACGTTCCCGCCCGCGACGCGGACGCCGTAGCGGCGGCACGCTTCCGCCACCCCGTCGGCGAACGCGTCGACATCCTCGATCTCGATGTCGGGCCCGAGGTCGACCGCGATCAGCACGTACCCGGGCTCGGCGCCCATCGCCGCGAGGTCCGAGAGCGAGGTCGTGACCGCGCGCCAGCCGACGTCGGCAAGAGACATGGTGTCGCGCCGCCAGTGGGTGCCCTCGGCGAGCGTGTCGACGGTTGCGACCGCGAGGCCGGCGTCGACGGTCCACGCGGCGGCATCATCGCCGGGAGGCACGACGATCTCGAGAGCGGCCGCATCGCCGAGACGCGCGACGATCCGCTCGATCAGTCCAAACTCACCGAGGTGTTCGATGTCCATGACGGCAGTCCACGGTGCTCGTGGCGCACCCCGAGCGGGCGCGCCAGCGCACGCGCGCCGCCGACCCGTCGAGGCCGGGGTGTCCCGAGCAAGGGCGAGGGTCAGGGCCTAGCTGTCGGCCTGTTCCTCGACCATCTGCTGGTACACGGTTTCCGCGGCGCCGCGCATCAACTCCAGGCCGCGCACGGCCGCCTGCAGGTCGTCGGCGCTGAGCAGTTCGGTCACCGGCACCAGCCGATCCTCGCCGAGGCGCCAGAACCGGTCGACCGCGTCCCGACCCGTCGAGGTCAACTCGCAGATCACCACCCGGCGGTCGGTCGGATCGGATGCACGCTCGAGCATGTCCTTCTGGACGAGGCGGTCCACCACCGACGTGGTCGCCGAGAGCGACGTGCCGAGGTGGCTCGCAATCATGCCCATCCGCGCCGGTCCCCGGTCATCCAGGAACACCAGCGTCTTGACCTGGGGCGTGGTCATGCCCAGCTGGGCCCACGCCTCCAGCCGGTCGCTGAGCGTCCGGCGGTTCAAATACTCGGCCGCATCGACGAGCCGATCGATCAATCCCTGGCGGTCACCATCTTGCATGAGGTCCCCCTCGAAGCGCTCTCGTCCCGAACCTCGGCGTTGAGTGTAGCCATCACGATGCAGACGGACACCCACGCTGATCCCGACCACGGAACACGCGTCGCCCTCTCGCCTTGGATGAGGATGGTCGCAGATTCCACCGTCGACGAAGGTATCGTATACCCAAATGATATTGGATGAAACTCCCCAATCGAGCCATATTTCATCGAATTGCCCCACGAGAGGGCAAATGCGGCCCGGGACGCGCGAATCGGACGCTCAACGGGGGCCGCAGCCATGTGCCGAATAGCGGGTTCAGGAGTCGACGCGACGCAACTCCCGGTCCGCATTCTCCTCGACGGAGCCGTCGAGGATGGCCTGGTGGAGGGCGCGCTCCAGCGTCGCCCGGATGCCCTGCCAGAGCTGCCGGAAGCGGAGCTGGCGCGCCATGGCGTCGAGGGCATCCTCGTGCGCCGTCCACTCGTCCGCGGGCACGGCTGCTCGTATCGCGTCCTGCATCTCGTCCGCTTCGATGTCGCCGATCTCGCCGGCCAGCCGCGGCGGCAGATCCTCCTCGGCCGAGGGCTCGGGCTCCGCTTCGCCTGCCTGCTCAGCCGTCGGTGCGGACTCGTCGGCCGGCTGTGGCGGAGCCTCGGGCTCGTCGCCCGGGTCCGCCTCCGGCGGACTCGTCGGGCCCGGCTCGTCGAGGTCGATCTGGGCGATGGCGGCGAGGGCGTCGCCCTCCTCGATATTCATGACGGCCACGCCCTGCGTGCCGCGGCCCTGGCGGCTGATCGCTTCGGCGCTGGTGCGCATCACGATGCCCTCGCGGGAGATGAGGATCACCTCCTGGTGGGCGTGGATCGCACGCGCCACGGCGAGCGGCCCGCTGCGGTCGGTCACGCGGAACGTCATGACGCCCTGCCCACCGCGGCCCTTGGTCGGGTACTCCTCGATCGCGGTGCGCTTGCCGATGCCGAGCTGCGACACCACCAGCAGGTCCTCGCCGTCACAGTCGATGACCAGCCCGATGACCTGCTCGCCGTCGGGCAGCCGCATGCCGCGCACGCCGCCGGAGACACGCGAGGCCACACGCAGGGCGTCGACGCGGAAGCGGATGGCGCGTCCGCTGCTGCTGACGAGGATCGCCGTGTCGTCGTCCCCCGCCGCGCGCGCCGCGACCAGCTGGTCGCCGTCCTTGAGGTTCATGGCGATGAGCCCCGCGCGCCGGACCGACTCGAACTGGTCGAGCGGGGTGCGCTTCACGTCGCCCAGCGAGGTGGCGACGACCATCGAGTCCCGGCTGAAGTCGTGGACCACCACCATGGCGGTGACGTGGTCCCCGTCCTCCAGCTCCACCAGGTTCACCACCGGGATGCCGCGCGCCTGGCGCTTGCCCTCCGGCACCTCGTAGCCCTTGAGCGAGTAGACGCGGCCGCGCTGTGTGAAGAGCAGCAGCGAGTCGTGCGTGTCGCACACGACGAGGTGGTTGACGGCGTCCTCCTCGCGCGTGGGAGCGCCGGTGACGCCGCGTCCGCCGCGGCCCTGCAGGCGGTACGTCTCCAGCGGGACGCGCTTCATGTAGCCGCGGTCGGAGATGGTGACGACGACCTGCTGGTGCGGGACGAGGTCCTCGTCGGAGATCTCGTCGACGGGCGGCGCGAAGACGTGCGTGCGGCGCTCGTCGCCGTAGTCGGCCTTGAGCTCGCGGCAGTCATCCTGGATCAGCGCGTCGATCTTCCCCGGGTTGGCGAGCAGGTCTTCGAGGTACGCGATCTGCTCCATCAGCTCCGCGTGCTCGTCGACGATGCGCTGCTGCTCGAGCGCGGCGAGACGGCGCAGCTGCATGTCCAGCACGGCCTGCGCCTGCCGCTCCGAGAGGTCGAAGGGCTCGATGGCATCGGCGGCGTCCGCGAAGGCCGGCACCGTCGACCAGTCGAACTCGCCACCCATCAGCGCGGTCTTCGCCGCGTCGGCCGACGCGGAGTTGCGGATCACCGCGATCACTTCGTCGAGCCGGTCGATCGCCTTGAGCAGGCCATCGAGGACGTGCGCGCGGTCTTGAGCCTTCTCGAGGTCGAACTCGGAGCGGCGGGTGATGACCTCGCGGCGGTGCTCGATGAAGGCCTGGAGGGCCTCCTTGAGGTTCACCGTGCGCGGGCGCCCTCCGTCGAGGGCGAGCATGTTCACGGCGAAGGTCGACTGCAGCGCGGTGAGGCGGAACAGCTGGTTCTCGACCGTCGCGGCCGAGCCCGTGCGGCTCAGCTCGATGACCACGCGCATGCCGTCGCGGTCGGACTCGTCGCGGAGGTCGGAGATGCCCTCGATGCGCCTTGCGCGGACCAGGTCGGCAATGCGCGTGATGAGCGTGGACTTGTTCACCTGGTACGGCAGCTCGTCGATGATGATCTGGAGGCGGCCGCTGGCGGTCTCCTCGTGGTGCATGACGCCGCGCATCGTGATCTTGCCGCGCCCCGTGGCGTAGGCCTCGCGGATGGCCTCCTGGCCGAAGATGCGGCCGCGCGTGGGGAAGTCCGGCCCGCGCACGTGCTGCATGAGGTCCTCGACCGTGGCGTCGGGCTCGTCGATGAGCAGGATGAGCGCGTCGCAGATCTCGTTGAGGTTGTGCGGCGGCACGCTGGTCGCCATCCCGACGGCGATGCCCGTCGAGCCGTTGAGGAGCAGGTTCGGCAGCCGCGACGGCAACACGACCGGCTCGTTCACGGAGTCGTCGAAGTTCGGCTGGAAGTCGACCGTGTTGCGGTCGAGGTCGGCGAGCATCTCGGTCGCGATGGGCGCGAGGCGCGCCTCGGTGTAGCGCATCTGCGCGGGCGGGTCGCCGTCGATCGAGCCGAAGTTGCCCTGCCCGGTGACGAGCGGGTAGCGCAGCGTGAACGGCTGCGCGAGGCGGACGAGCGTGTCGTAGATGGGGGCGTCGCCGTGCGGGTGGAACTTGCCCATCACCTCGCCGACGATGCGCGCCGTCTTCTTGAAGGCCGAGGCCGGGCCGACCCCGAGCTCGGACATCCCGAAGAGCATGCGCCGCTGCACGGGCTTGAGGCCGTCGCGCACGTCCGGGAGGGCGCGCGAGACGATGACCGACATCGCGTAGTCGAGGTACGAGTCCCGCATCTCGTCTTCGATGCGGGTGGTCTGGATGCGGTCGGAGGTGTCCTGGACCAGTGGGGCTGCCTCGGGGATTCGGGGAGCGTGCGGGTGGCTCCGGGGAGTTTCCTTATTCTACCAGCGGGAACGCCTACGCGGACGCTTCAGACGGGCTCGATCGCTGCCTGGTCGCCCGCTCTTGCGCGAGTTGATCAAGGCGAGTGCCGCCGACGGTAACGCTCCGCCCTGCCCCGACTTAGCTCAGACGGTGGATGCTCACGTTGCCGCCGGGCCTCATGTCGAATGAAACGTGGTGCTCATCCAGCATGGCGGTACCGACGAGCGGTGCGCCCGGGAGCACGTGGACCAGTACCTCACGCGGTTGGTCGTCCCACAGCACGACCGCCTCGTGCGCCGCAACGAGCACGACCCGGCCATCCGCGACCACGACCTCGACGAAGTCGCTGAGGGCGAGGGCCAGCTCGTCGACGACCTGCTCAGGCAAGGTCAGGAATCCGCCGTACCCCGTGTCGATCACGGCCTCGATGGTGCGGGCTCCGGTCTCCGCTCGGCCAATGTGGATCGGGACCACGACCTCGCGCGCGGAGTTGACCACTCCCTCGATCACGAGGCGGCCTGCAGGTTGCCGCCCCCGATAGAGACGGCAGCCCGATATCCGACGCGCAGTACGCACACGTCGACCGCTTCGGGGACCTCGGCGCGCAGGGCGCGAGCTGCTGCCAATTCGCTGTCGGCAAACCTCCACCGGCAGCTATCGACGTCGATCGCGACAAACTCGCCGTGATGCGCCCGTTCCGCCTCATCGCGTATCTCGCGGGCGTAGATGTCGTGCGCGAGGCGCATGGCGTCGGCCGGAGTGCGGTGGCTCATGACGCTCAGGGTACCATCGCCGCACCGCGTCGAATCGCGTAAGGGGCTGCTCGCGTGTCCGGGGTCGCTTCCGCGCATTGAAACGTCATGGCGGCCTCGCTATGGCCCTCCGGGCGGCCACCGTTGAGGCGATCGATCATGCGTTCGCCGGAGTCTACCGCTATCGCCCCCGCGCCACGGCCTCCATCGCCGCGACATACTCCACCGGCAGCCCCACCTCCTCCGCCCCTCGCAGCATCGTCCCGAGGTACGCCGCCGAGGGCGCGATGTGGGCTGCCTCGCGCGTCGCGACCTGGTAGGCGAGGCAGTCGAGGGGTGCGCCGTCCGGGGTCGTCACGGTGACCTCGATGCGACGGTAGTGCGGCGGGTCCAGGTGGAGGCCCTCCTGGCGGTCGAGCGCATCGCGCTCGGCCAGCGGGACGCGCCAGACGGCGCCCCAGACCTCGGCCTCCGGGGCCTCGACGATGTCCGCCACCCCGCCGTCCCACCGCACACTGCGGCGCGTGAAGGCGAGCCGGTAGCCGCGCAGGCGGGCGACCCCGACGAGGACCGCCGAGGGACAGTTCCCGCGCAGGCGGGAGCCGAGCAGGTTCGAGCCGTAGCCGAAGTAGGCGAACGTTCCGGCGTCAGTCAGCGGACGCCTCGCGGCACGCCTCGACGAACGCCTCGAACAGCGGGCGCTGGTCGTCTGCGACCTCGTCGCGCTCCGGGTGCCACTGCACCGACACCGCCCACCGCCGGTCGGGCCGTTCGAGGGCCTCGACGATGCCGTCGTCGGTAGCGGCCACGACGTTCAGGCCGTCCGCGACGCGGTCGGTGGTCACGGCCTGGTGGTGGCGCGAGTTGACCCGCAGCGTGCGGTCTCCGAAGACGGAGTGGAGCAGGCTGCCCGGTTCGGCCGTGACGTCGTGCCAGCCCGAGTCGATCGCGTCGCCCTCGCCGCGGCGCGCGCGGTGCGGCTCGCGCTCGTGGATGTGCTGCAGCAGGGAGCCGCCGGCGAAGACGTTGAAGAGCTGGTGTCCGCGGCAGATCGCGAGCACCGGCACGTCGCGCTCGAACGCGTCGGTGAGCACGGCCGACTCGAAGTCGTCGCGGTCCGGTGCGATCTCGCGCACGTACTCGCTCTGCTCCTCGCCGTAGCGGGTCGGGTCGATGTCGATGCCCGCGGTCACGACGACGCCGTCGTACGCCGGCAGCGTGCGGTCGCCCTCCCACGTCCCCTGGTCGTACGGGACGGGGTCGGCGCCCGTCTCGGCGAGACGGTCGGTGTAGTCCTCGAAGCGCTCGCCCATCACCTCTTCGGCGCGGGTCACCAGGATGCGCGGGCGATCACTCGAACTCATTGCGGATCCTCGGCGGGACAACCGGCGGCGCGCAGGACGCGAGGCGCTCGCCGGTGACGTCGGTAACGAAGATGGTCGGGGTGCGCAGATTTGAACTGCGGACCTCGTCGTCCCGAACGACGCGCTCTGCCAAGCTGAGCTACACCCCGGTAGGAACGCGGAACCGCGCTCGAAGATGGATCGTAGCACCCGCGCGGAGACACCGTCGAGGCTACGCGGGTATGATCACCATCGAGTGGCAGGGGGGAAAGGCCGCACGGCGCGGATGCCCCCGATCGCCTTCTCCCGGTTCCGCACGCTGCTGAGCCCGCTCGCGCCGCGACGCGGCGCAGGCCTTGCCGCGCTCGCCGTCGTCGTGGCGCTCGCCGCCGTCGCAGGGGCGACGCCCGGTGAGGCGCAGCGGGTGAGCCTGGGCGAGGAGAACTCCTGGCTCCGCATCCAGAACGTGGGCAGCGAGCCCGCCACGATCGACATCGAGTTCTTCGACAAGGATGGCGGCGCGGTCGCCCGCGACTACTGCCCTCGCGAGGACGCATGCGAGGCGCTGCCGCCGGGCTTCGGGTGGTCGTTCTTCCAGCAGGGCTACCGGCCGCTCGAGGCCGGGTACCGCGGCTCCGCCGTGGTCACGGTCGACCAGCCCTTCGTCGCGCTGCTCGCGCGCGACGTGTTCAAGGCCGGCCTGTTCCAGATCGGCGGCGATTCGCTGCGCCTGACCGTCGGCACCGCCGCGCAGTACGCCCCGATCGTGCAGAACACCGACGAGTACGTCTCGCGCCTCTCCGTCGCGAACCTGAGCGAGGACCACGCCGCGTGCTTCCAGATCGTCTACTTCGACGAGGGTTCGAAGCAGCCCATCGTCGACCCGCCGGGCAGGACCGCGGGGTGCTCGGCGGGTGGGTGGCTGGTCGCCCCGCGTGGCGCGCTGCTGCGCGACGAGCACGACCTGCCGGTACCGATGGGGTTCGACGGCTCGGCGATGATCATTGCGCGGCGCACCTCGGCGGGCGTGCCGGCCGACGCGCAGCTGCCGTCGCTGATGGTCGATACGCGCGAGCGCCACGGTCCCGGCCTCGCCACGTACCGGGCCTTCGACGGCCAGGAGCTGAGCCACGAGATCGTGCTGCCGCTGGTGGACCGCAACGCCAGCGAGGGCCGCACGACGTGGACGACGCGCTTCCGCATCTTCAGCAGCGTGCAGACGGAGAACGAGGTGGAGCTGCTGTTCACGGGCCGGGACGACAGCGGGAACGAGGTCGAGATCGAGCACAGCGTGCTGGTGTCCTCGGTGCTCACCTGTGATCAGCGTCTGGACGGCGCCGGGGGGTGCCTGCCCGACGACGTCACCCTGCCCGGCGTCTTCTTCGGGTCGGTCCGCGCCCGGGCCGCCCACCCCATCTCCATCGTCGCGCAGAGGCTCGCGGACGACGGGGCGCTGGCCGACTACCGGGGGTTCACCGCCGAGGAGGCCGCGCGCGAGGTGATGCTGCCCGTGCTCAACAAGAACTTCGGGCCGTGGGGGGACTTCAAGGGCTGGAACTCGTGGTTCCGCGTCGCCACGTTCGATGGCTCGGAAGGCTCGATGCATGTCGTCTACTTCTCGAAGGAGTTCCCGACAGGCCTGCTCTCGCGCGTGATCCGGATCGACGGACAGCGGACGGTGCGGCAGTGGGATGAACGGCGCCTGCCCGATGGGTGGGTTGGCAGCGCGATCATCGTCGCGAACCGCCCGGTCGTCGCCGTCGCCAACCTCGAGAGCGACGTGTTCGAGGGCGACCCGGTGATGCTCTACAACGGCGTCAGCCTGAAGTAGCCCGACTGCTGTTGCCGTTGCCATCGACCGTGCCGTTCTGCGAGTAGCCGCGACGCGCGCTACGCTCGGCTTCGGGAGCGCCACCATGCCTGACAACGGCCTGATGACCACTGCCGACGTGCTGGAGCGCTACCGCTCGGGGCCGGCGAGCGGCGTGTTTACGGACGGGTCGTGCAGCGGCAACCCCGGGCCCGGCGGCTGGGGCGTCGTGCGCGTGCGCGACGGGCGCGTCGTGGCCGAGCGGCACGGCGAGGACCCGGACACGACCAACAACCGCATGGAGTTCGAGGCCATGATCGCGGGCCTCGAGATGATCGAGCCGGGCGAGGCGGAGACCGTCTACTCGGACAGCCGGCTCGTGGTGCAGACCATCAACGAGTGGGCCGCGGGCTGGGCGCGCCGCGGCTGGAAGCGCCGCACCGGGCCGGTCAAGAACCTGGACCTGGTGCAGCGCGCCTACGCGCTTGCGCAGGAGCGCCCGCACGTGCGCATCGAGTGGATCGCCGCGCACAACGGCGCGCTCTGGAACGAGTACGCCGACGCCCTCGCGACGGCGTACCTGCGCAACGAGGTTTGAGCCTCGCCCGCTCGGCTGCCGAGCGTGGCTGCCGCCCGCGGTGGGCGGCCCCGGTTACCGGGCCTACCGCCCGCGGTACTGCGCCGGGCGCTTCTCGAGGAACGAGTTGACGCCCTCGCGGAAGTCGTCGGACAGCATGAGGTGGCCGAGCGCCAGCCCCGTGTAGTCCGTCACGCGCTGCAGGTCGTCGTTGTCGTTCATGTACACCACGCGCTTGCTCGCGGCGATGCTGAGCGAGGGGCCGCTGATGATCTCGCCGGCCAGCTCGAACGCGGTGTCCATGAGGTCCTCGAGCGGCACGATCTTGAGCAGCAGGCCGATCTCGTAGGCGCGCTGCGCGTCGATCATCCGGCCGGTCAGCATCAGGTCGAGCGCTGCCTGGTGGCCGGCCTGCTGCGTCAGCAGGTGGCCGAGGCCGAAGTCGGCCATGATGCCGCGCTTGAGCTGCGAGACCTGGAACTGGGCGTTGTCGGCGGCGATGCGCAGGTCCGTGCCCAGTGCGAGGCCCCAGCCCATGCCGACGCAGTGACCGTTGATCGCGCTGATGAACGGGATGTCACAGTCGCGGATGGCGCGGATGGCGTAGCGCTCCGGGTGACTCGGCCGCCACGGCATCTTCTCGGTCTCGTTGCCGGGGATGCGCCGAGACAGGCCCTCACGGACGTCGGCGCCGGCGCTGAACGCGCGTCCCGCGCCGGTGATGATCACGCACTTCGTGTCGTAGTGGCCCTCGTTCAGCGATTGCGCGAAGCGGCCGATGCTGTCGGCCATGTCGCCGGTGAAGGCGTTGAGGCGTTCGGGGCGGTTGAGCTTGAGGACGGTGATCTCACCGTGGTCCTCGAAGGTGACGTGTTCGGTAGCTACTGCGGTGGCCATGGCCATACTCCTCGGCGGTCATTCGATGCGGCCATGCTAGCGCACGCGTCGAGGGGTGAGAGGTGGCTTCCCGGGGCGACGGGTCGCGGTCGACCCGCAGTGGCGACTGCTACATCCAGAGGCGGATGGCAGCGAGCATGATGCCGACGCCCGCCAACTGGAGCGAGACCAGCGCGACCGCCAGGCGCTGCATGTCCTTCCGCAGTTCCGCTGCGAGGCGCTGCAGGTCGGCTTTGGTCGCGAGGTGCTCCATGGCGCCCTCGATGCGGGCGACACGTTCGCCGATCGTCTCCGCTTGCGTCGTCATCGACGTCACTCCCCGCTCAGCCCCATCTACATCCAGAGTCGCAAGGCAGCGAGGATGATCCCCATGCTGGCGAGCTGAACCAGGGCGAAGGTCAGCTCCAGCCGCCGCATCTCCGTCCGCAGGCGCCGCATCTCGGATCGCGGCCCGCAACGCAAGGCCTCCACGTCAGCCTTCGTCGCGAGGTGTTGGAGCACACCCTCGATGCGCGCTTCCCGCTCGCCGATCGTCCCGGACTGCGTCGTCATTGCCGGTTCGTTTCGCTCGGTCCCTCAACCTGTTGCCGTGAGTTTAGGCGCTCATAGATTCGTTATCAACTAACGATCCGGCTATTACGTAGGGAATGAGAGAGGCCCCAACGGACATCCCCTGCCGCACCCGTGCACGGCCCGAGCGAGGAGTTGACTTCCTCGCCGCTGTAAACTAGTTTGCGTCGCAAACCTAGCGGCAGGGGTACGCCATGGCATCCGACGCCGACCGAAGAACACTGACACCCGAGGAGAGTTGGAGCGCGATCCACGCCACGATGGAGCACGCTCGCAACTCGATGTATGTCGCCGGCACGGCGTCGATCCTGCTCCTGTGGGGCGTGATCGTCTCGGTCGGCTACCTCGCCGAGTACGCGGCCGGCACGGTGTGGTCGGACTTCGCCGACGGCCGGCCGTGGCTGAGCGCGCCGCTGTGGGGCGTCCTCGTGGTGGCCGGCATGGCCGGAAGCGCCGTCATTGGACAGCGCGCGGGCCATGAGCTCGCGGCGGGCGAGGCGGCACGTGGCGCCGGTCTCCGCGTGTTCGCGTTCTGGCTCGCCGTCGCCGGAGCCGCCTTCCTCATCCCCGCAGCCGCCGGGCTGTGGGTGGAAGAGCACGCCGAGGCGATCCCGCGCGTCGCGATCGGCATCGTGGCGCTGGGTCACGTCCTCTTCGGGATCATGCACAGGCCGCTGATCGCCGCCTTCGGCGTGGGCATCGCGGGAGCGTTCTACGTCCCGGACCGCCTCGCGGGCGACGGCGCGCTGGCCGTGTCGGCGCTGGCGACCCTGGTGCTGGTCGTCGTGGCGGCCGCGTGGATCCGGCGGAGCCGTGTGCTTTGACGGACGCCGACGCGTCGGGGGCGTCGATCGTCCTCGACGAGACGATCCACCAGCCGACCCGGCTGCGCATCATGACGATGCTCGTCGCGGTGCCGGAGACGGACCGGCTCGCCTACCCGTTCATCCAGCGGACGCTGGGACTGACCGGCGGCAACCTGACGACCCACCTCCGCAAGCTGCAGGCGAACGGCTACCTCGATACGACCAGGGAGTTCATCGGGGCGAAGCCGCGCACGTGGGTCCAGGCAACACCGGCTGGACGCCGCGCGTTCGCCGACTACCTCTCGAACCTCGAGCAAGCGCTGAACTGGCGCCCGCCCGAGCCGCCCGCGGCCGGGTGACTGCGATCCGCTATGCCTGTTCGTCCAGGAGCACGCGCCCGAGCCACTCGGAGAGGTCGCTGGCGCTGGCGGCGCTGACCTCGTGCCCCATCGGGTACTCACGGTAGTCGGGGGAGAGGCCGAGGCCCTGCAACGTGTCGCGCGCGCCGCGCCCACCATCGACGGTGGCGGTGGCGTCCTGCGCGCCGTGCTGGATGAGGATCGGCAGCTGTCCCACGGCGTCCGAGGGCGGCTCGTCGGCGAGGTCGGCGGGAAAGCCCGTGCTCAGCGCGGCGAGGCCGACCCAGCGCTCAGGCTCGGCGAAGCCGAGCCGGTACGCCATGCCGCCGCCCTGGCTGAAGCCGAGCAGCGCGACGCGGTCGCGACGCACCGGGTACGCCTCGAGCGCGTAGTCGAGGAACTCGTTGATGAGGCCGATCGCCCCCTCGATGGCGGCCGGGTCGCTCTGGCCGCCCGGACCGGCGAAGTCGTACCAGCTGAAGCCGAAGTAGCCCGGCTGCACCTGGATTGGCGCCTGCGGGCAGAGCATGAGCATGCGCCCCGACGCCAGGAACGGCCACAGGCCGAGCAGGTCCTGACCGTGCGCGCCGTAGCCGTGGAGCGCCACGAGCGTCGGCAGTCCCTCGGCGGGGACGTCGCCTTCCGGGTGCGCGACGGCGTGGATGAGTGGCATGCGGCTCTCCCGTCCGGCCCGCGGCGGGCGAGCTCGGCGTGAGTATACGCGCCGCCCTGTCGTGGCCCCGCACCGCCCGGCTGCCCGCGAGGGGCCCGTGCTGCTAACATCCGCGCGACAGGCGACGGACACGACGGTGGAGGATGCCGATGGCGGACGAACAGCCCACGACGCTCGTGACGCAGGAGATGCTCGACAACAGGGATGTCTGGAGCGAGAAGGTCTACTCGAGGCCGGTCGAGCTGAACGACATCATCAAGTGGGCGATCGCGGTCTACTGGCCCGACGACCCGCCTCGCATCTACTGGGACGAGGAGTACGCGAAGACCACGAAGTACGGCGGCATCATCGCGCCGCAGGACTTCAACCCGTTCGCGTGGCCCGTCCCGCGCCCGCCCGCACGGGAGCTCCCCAAGGACGCCGGCGTCGGCGAGCGCGTCATGAACGGCGGCCAGACCGACACCTTCGGCGTACCGATGCGGCCGGGCGACGTGATCAGCCAGTCCTCGGCGCTCGTCGACTGGAACGAGCGCGTGGGGCGGCTGGGGCTGACGATCTTCAGCTACACGGAGAACCGCTGGGAGAACCAGAACGGCGAGCTCGTGAAGTCCCGCATCTCCGTCGGCGTCCGCTACTAGGAGACGCACACCGCCCGGCGCACCCGCGACGGGCAACCAGCACGCGAACACACCGGAGGGAGGCGTATGGCTGAAGAACTGACCACCCTGGTCACGCAGGAGATGCTCGACAGCCGCGACGTGTGGAGCGAGAAGGTCTACTCGCGTCCGATCTCGCTGAACGACATCATCAAGTGGGGCATCGCGGTCTACTGGCCGGACGACCCGCCCCGCATCTACTGGGACGAGGAGTACGCGAAGACCACGAAGTACGGCGGCATCATCGCGCCGCAGGACTTCAACCCGTTCGCGTGGCCCGTCCCGCGCCCTCCGGCCCGCGAGCTCCCCAAGGACCCCGGCGTGGGCGAGCGCGGCATGAACGGCGGCCAGACGGACCGCTACGGCGTGCCGATGCGCCCGGGCGACGTGATCAGCACGTCCTCGGCGCTCGTCGACTGGAACGAGCGCGTGGGCAGCCTGGGCCTGACGATCTTCACGTACACTGAGGTTCGCTGGGAGAATCAGAACGGCGAGCTGGTGAAGTCCCGAACCTCCGTCGGGATCCGCTACTAGGAGGCAACCATGGCTGAGAACGTCTACTTCGAGGATGTGAACGTCGGCGACGACATCCCGTCGTTCACCCGCCAGACCGACCTGATGCACTGGAACCGCTACGCGGCCGTCAACGACGAGTTCGTCTACATCCACATGGACGACGAGGCGGGCCGCGCCGCGGCCAACGAGCCGGGCGCGTTCGGCATGGGCAACCTGCGCTGGGCGTACCTGCTCAACATGCTCCGCGAGTGGGTCGGCGACGAGGTCGATGTCCGCGAGCTGGGCGTCCAGTTCCGCGCCATCAACCAGAAGAACGACGTGCTCACGTGCGTCGGGACGATCACCGAGAAGACCGAGGAGAACGGGGACCACCTCGTCCGCCTCGACACCAACGTGATCAACCAGGACGGCGTCGCCACCTGCCCCGGCCACGCCGTCGTCGCACTGCCCTCGCGCGGGTAGGCCGACACTCCAGTCGTGAGGCCCCTCGGGAGCTCACGCTCTCGAGGGGTTGATCGCGTCTCCGCCCCCACGGCGGATCCCCCATGACGCGTCGCGTGCTCATGTGCGAGCCGGTCCACTACCGGATCGACTACGAGATCAACCCCTGGATGCGCCGCTCCAACCGTGTCGACGGCGCACGCGCACTGGAGCAGTGGCGGCGCCTGCGCGACCGCATCGAGGGCCTCGGCGTCGAGGTCGAGCTCATCGAGCAGGCGCCCGGGACGCCGGACATGACGTTCACCGCCAACGCGGGCGTCGTGGTCGGCGACCGCTTCATCCCCTCGAACTTCCGCTACGCCGAGCGCCGGCCCGAGGAAGACCACTTCATCCGCTGGTTCCGAGACCAGGGCTACACCGTCGAGACCATCCACCTCCCCCACTACTGGGAGGGCGAGGGCGACGTGCTGCCCGCCGGCGACCGCGTCTTCGCCGGCTACCGCTACCGCACCGAGTTCCGTGCGCTCGACCACCTCGAGGAGGCGCTCGGCTCCGACCTCGTGCGGCTGGAGCTCGCCGACGAGCGCTTCTACCACCTCGACACCTGCTTCGCGCCGCTCGGCGGGGGGCTCGCGATGTACGTGCCGGAGGCCTTCACGGCCGAGGGCCGCGAGGAGCTCGCACGCCACTTCGGCGACCTGATCGCCGTCGCGCCCGAGGAGTCGCTGCGCTTCGCCTGCAACGCGCTCGTGGTTGACCGGCAGGTGGTGATGAACACGGGCTGCCCGGCGACCGTGGGTGCGCTCCGCGAGCGGGGCTACGAGGCCGTCGAGAGCGCGACGGACGAGTTCATCAAGGCAGGCGGCAGCGTGAAGTGCCTGACGCTGATGCTCGACGCATTCGGTGCCGTCGCGGAGGGTGGCGCCGTCTGACCACGGGCGAGCCCGCCGCACACCTACTGGATGTGGACGACTTCCTGGGCGCGCTGCCACAGCCCCTCGAGGTCGTAGCGGGCGCGCTCCTCCATCGTGAGCAGGTGCACGATGACGTCGCCGAGGTCGGCGAGCATCCAGCCGTCCTCGTGGCGGCCTTCCCAGCGCGGGTGCGTCTCGTGCCCGTCGGCGGCGGTGTCGACGGCGTCGACGAGCGCGCGCATCTGGCGGTCGCTGCCTGAGGTGGCGATCACGAAGTAGTCGGCGAAGCCGGCGTATTCCTGCACGTCGAGGAGCACCACGTCGGCCGCCTGGCGATCCGCCAGCGCGTCGACCACATCGTTCGCAAGCTCGATACCCTGCAGGCGGTCCTCCTCCGTGGTGCTGCGAGTATAGCCGTCGCGAGGTGCGTGCGGCGGCTCGGCCCACTCAGGGCGTGGCCGCCGTGCCGTCGCCCGTAGTCTCGTCAAGCAGCGCGTGCAGGAGGGGCTTCAGTTCCGGTATGCCCTCCTGGATGATCTCCCAGATCGTCGCGTCGTCGATCGCGGGGTAGCCGTGGATGATGCGGTTGCGCGTTCCCGTGATGGCGTGCCAGGGGATCTCAGGGTGATCGCCTTTGACGGGATCGGGGATGTTCGTCGCTGCTTCTCCGAGAATCGACAGATTCCAGAGAACGGCTTCGTAGACCACGCTGGTGCCGAAGAACGTCTCACGTTCCAGGCCAGCCGTGTAATCCGTGATCTTCCCGCAGCACTCGATCATGTCGCGTACATAGATGTCCCAACGCCGCTCAGACAAGGACCGCCTCTGCCTCGATATAGGGACGCAGTTCAGTCCGCACCGCCCGCTTGACCACGAGGTCGACGGGACGGCCGAGTACGTCCTCCAGGTAGCGCTGCACGTCGAAGAACCGCGTCCAACCCGGCCGGCTGTCCAGGCTCACGAGGATGTCCACGTCGCTTTCCGGGCCCGCCTCGTCGCGAACCGTGGAGCCGAAGAGTGCGAGTTCGACGACCCCGAAGCGCTCGGCCAATACCGGCTTGTGCTCCTTGAGCACGGCCAGCGTCTCAGTACGGCTCAGTGACTGTCCGACCATCGGGCTCCAAGTCCGGCCGATGCCCCTTCGGTTGCACTCTATCCTGCCACGATCCTCGCATGTCGTAGACTCCGCGCCGAGACCGGCGTGGGCACGACGCCCGCGCGGCGGCAGGGAAGGACAAACGCGATGCCACTCACGAGCGAGGCGGCGCAACGCATGATCGCGGCGAGCCACGAGCAGGCGCGCGAGCTGGGCGTGGCCGTGTGCACGGCCATCATCGACCCGGAGGGGCGGCTCTTCGCCTTCGGCCGCATGGAGGGCGCGCGCTGGCTCTCCATCGAGGTCTCACAGGCGAAGGCGCTCACCGGCGCAATGCTCGGCCGCGACGGCCCCGAGCTGGCCGACATGGACCCGTCCATCATCGCGGCGCTCGGCAGCATGCACGGCCGCGCGATGCTCGCGATGGGCAGCGTCACGACGCTGCACGAGGACGGCGAGCTCATCGCTGGCATCGGATGCAGCGGCGCGACGGACGAGCAGGACGGCGAGTGCGCCCACGCCGCCCGCGACGCCTACTAACCACAGTCCTGTCTCAGTTGGGGCGCGTGGATCGCCTGTCTGGTCGGGCAGCCGCCTGACGCGCGCGCGACCTGCTACTCGTCGGGCTCGATGACGACGCGGCCACCCTCGCGGACCTGCACGTGCAGCACGTAGCCATCGAGCAGGGACATGCCCACGAGGGGCGTGGTGTCCGCCACAAGGACGTCGACATCTCGTGGGACGCCATCCCACAGCACGGTCGCGCTGTGCATGTCGAGCATCTCCTCGCTGCCGTTTGCGAGCACGACCTGACTCACGCCGACCAACGGCAGGTCCAGCTCCGCGACGAGTGACGGTGGGAGAGTCAGAAAGCGATTGAAGGCCGTATCGACGACGCCACTCACATCGAGTGCGTTCCCGGCTCGGCTCCGAACGGTCAGCGGGACGACAGGCTCGTAAGCGGCGTTGAAGCGGCCCTCAATCGCCCTGCGCTCCGCATGGATCCGCCGCCGATGCTCGCGATCGCCCGGTATCCGACACGGAGCAACCAGACGTCCACCGCCTCCGGCTGTTCCGCCTTCAGTTCGTCGGCGGCTTCGAGGACGCTCTCGGCAATCGCCCAGCACCCGCTATCGACGTCGATCGCGACGTACTTCCCGTGGTCCGAGGCCGCCAGCCGCAGTCGGATGTCCCGCTCGTAGAGGTCGCCCCCGAGGCGGGCCGTTTCGTCGGCAGGTCGCCGGTCCGGCATGCCCGCGATCCCTTCCGTGCAGCATCATCGTAACGCCGCGCGTGGCCGGAAGTCGCATGCTCCGTCGCGCGTCAGTCCCGCGCGTCGACCACGCTGCGGGCCACGAGGTCCTCGATCTCGGCGGGCGAGTAGCCGCCCTCGCCCAGCACCGCGCGCGTGTCGCGCGCGAGCGGCGGCGCGGCCATCCGCGCGGCGGTCGGCGTCTTCGACATCTCCAGCACCGGCCCCACGAACGACTGTGGACCCGTCTTGTCGTGCTCGAGGTCGGCGAAGATGCCCTCGGCCCGCACCTGCGGGTCCATGCGGATCTCCTCCGGGAAGTTCACCGGCGACGCCGGCAGCCCGGCCTCGTCGAAGATCCGGATCCACTCCGCCACGGTGTGCTCGCGCATCTTCTGGCGCATCACGCCCGCCCAGTACTCCATCTTGCGCTGGTTCGCCGGGTCCAGGACGTCGTAGTCGGGGTCGTCGCTGTCCTCCTCCTGCAAGCCCAGCACCTCGCGGAACCCGTCGCGGTTGATGCGCGTGAGCGCGCCGAGGACGACACCGCCGTCCTTCGCCGCGTAGCCGCCGTAGAAGAGGCCGCCGGTCAGGATGCGCTCCTGGCGCACCTTGATGAGCTCCGGGTAGCTCCCGCCTGCCTCACGCGTCGCCTGCATCTCCGCGCGCGTCACGTCGTCGAAGTGGACGTCGGTGATCGGGTCGTAGTTCACATTGTGGCTCTGCAGCCACACACCGGTGCGGAGCAGCGAGGTGTTGACCTTCTGCCCCTCGCCCGTGCGCTCGCGGTGGAAGAGCGCCGACGAGACGCCCATCGCCGTCGCCATGGCGGTGCCGTAGTCCGCCGGCGCGCCGAACGTCGCGGCGACGGGCGCGCCGTCGTCGGCCACCTTGCCGTCGCCCGCCATGATGCCCGAGTAGGCCTGCGCGACCACGTCCGAGCAGCCCTGGCTCGCCAGCTCGCCGCGCGTCCCGAACCCGGTGCTCTCGACGTAGATGAGGTCCTCGCGGAGCTGCCGCAGCGTCTCGTAGTCGATGCCGACTCGCTCTGCCACGCCGTAGCGGTAGTTCACCACCACCACGTCGACGGTCGGCACGAGCCGGTGGATCACCTCGCGCCCCTCGGGCTGCTGCAGGTCGACGACGATGCCGCGCTTGCCGCGGTTGAAGGTCTGGAAGGCCTTGCTCTCGTCAGGGACGATGGCGCGCGCCTGCCTGAGCGACTCGCCGCCGGGCGGCTCGACCTTGATCACGTCGGCGCCGAGGTCGGAGAGCAGCACCCCGGACATGGGTCCTGCGACCACCAGCGAGAATTCCAGTACGCGAATGCCGTCCAGTGGGCCGGGCATGGTCCCCTCCTCGGTCGTTCGGCGGGAGCCGGCCGGTTCCCGCCGTGCGGGCGGATGCTATACGAGCGGGGTGAGGGGGTGGATGCTGCGTGCCTGGCACAGAGGCCACACATGGCCCCAGCCGCCGGAGGCGGGCTCTGCGGCGCGACCGCGCACGGTTCTAAGGCACCGGACTCACGCACCTGCGCTCTGCATCACCGACCCTGTCATGTGTTCCGGTCGAGTTGCGCGAGCAGCCTCTGTGCGCTGAATGCTAGGTAGACGCCCGGCGTAGCGTGGTTGCGTTGCGTTGCTCGCGATGTATCCTACGTCTGAGGGAGCGCCTGCCGCGGGGGTGGTAAGGCCGGCCTATTGACAGCGCACGAATAATGTACCGCCGAACCCAGCGGTCGAGGTGATCATTGGCCGTTCAAGTCGACGAGATCCTGAAGGCGAACCTAGTTCTTGTGGGGGTGGAGCTACTGAACACGCCCGCAGCACAGGACGCGTTCCAGCTAGCTGTCGACTCCGAATTATTCCCTGATGGTGCAGGTCTCGTGATCGATCCTGACGGCAGTCAGCGCCCGCTGCGGCGGCTCGCACTGCGACGCGACCGCATCGCGTTCGAGTTGTCGGCGAGCCGAACTGTCATCGAGCGAGAATTCCTTTTCGATGTTGAGCAAGATCTGGTGCGCCTGGCTGAGGTCGCTGGTCTCGCGATCGGGTGCACTCAACTGGGCGGCACCGTCCCAAGCTCCTTCGGGTACAACATCGAACTGGTCTGCGACCAAGATTCTGGCGATCCAGCCGCAAAATACTTGGCGAGCCAACTGTTCAGACCCGATCTCATGCCCGGATGGGACCCGGTGGGAGGCTCGGCGCAAATCTCGTTCCGATCGGGTGTATCTCAATGGACGGCTCGAGCCGAGCCACGTCTCAACAGCGCCACAACCACCAAGATCTTCTACAGTTTCAACTCGCACCATAACGAGGAGCGACTCCCGGAGAGCGCGGAGATATTGGGCTCCCTTCGCGAGGTGTGGGAGCGAGCGACCCGCTTCGCCGAGGAACTCTAGAATGACATCCGGTATACCGACCAGCGAGATGTATGGTGCCGATGAGTTCAGTGGCGTGGGCAGCCTCGGCATGGGGATGGGACGCCAGGCGCGGCATCGAGGCACGGTCGTGTACGCCAAAGATGAGTTGAGCGGCATGGACAGCCCCTACCAGAACTACTTGCCGTTCGGCGACGATGATCTTGTAGACAGCCTCACTCGTGTGCCACCTATGCACCTTGGTTTGAGCGAGTTGTATGGTGCCGATGAGATCGGCGGTGTGGATGGCCTCAACCTGAGCTACTTGCTGTTCGACAGCGATGATCTTGCAGACAGCCTCACTCGTGTGTCATCGACGCGCCTTAGCCTGAGCGAGATGTACTCTGCCCTTAGCGGAGTTCTTGACGCCGCTATGGTACGTAGGGGCTACCTGCTGACTGGCGTACCACTGGACCCCGATGTAGCGCAGATTCTGCGCCGTGGCATCGTCTCGCGCGATATGCGCAAGGGCGAGCCGATCCAGATCTGGCTTGGCTCGCTGGAAAAAGGGTGGGGCGCCAACCCCGTCGAGTATCTAGCAAGTCCCTCGTGCTCGCGAGCCGTGAGCCAACAGGGAGGGGAGTCGGGTCAGCTACCCTCGGAAGTCGCCGCGAGGCTTAGGGATATCTTCACGCTCGCCGCCGAGGATCCGGACGAACCCAATGTGTCACCGGCGTCGGTACGGAACCTCGTAGCGTTCCTCGTCGATAACCCAGCGCTTCCCCACCCATCCATCGGTCTCGACCCTAACGGATACGTGGACGCCGAGTGGTCCTTGCCAGACGGCACCCTTGTAGTAATGGTGTTCCTACCGGAAGACCAGATACGATGTGTCGCTGTCGGCAGCGTCGACGTGAGCGGAACACTTCCCAGACAGGATGTTCTCGCGCTGCTGGAGCCTCTCCCCCTCATGACAGCGTGACCTAATGGATGGGGAGCTGCTGCCCAAGAGCGACCACGTCGCTCGCTATTGCAGCAATAACAAGCTAGATGACGATAAGATCCCACGCGCTACAGCGTTTACGCGTGCTGAAGGCGACACCCGCGACCCTTCGGGGAATTGGCTGGAGCACCTGGACGCGCCGGATCTGCGGGCAGCGATCGAGCAGCTGCGGCCTGTCGTAGCGAAGAAGATCACCATTAGGCCGAGTGGCCGGTTCGTAGTCATGAACGTAGGCGTGGCCATCGAAGCGGTCGCCGGCACGACGGGCCACGCTATATCGTTCGTCCATAGGCCCGAGGGCGACGACCCGTCCCACGCACAGGTGGAGGGATACCCAGAGGCTGGCTCCGAGGAGGAACTCAGGATCGGCGTCGCATTGAAGAAGCTCGTCACTAGCCATGACGTGTATCCGGGCATCCCGACTGACTCCAACCCCTAGGGAGTGGCATCTACGAGCACCCGGCCGCCTCGCGCCTGCGCGCTCGCGCGGGGCGCCGAGAGCTGCCGAGGCGCTACCCGGCCTGCACGACCGCGCCCTGCGCGATCAGCGCCTCGACCTCCGCCTCGCTGTAGCCGGCTTCGAGCATGACCCCGCGCGTGTCGCGTGCGAGCGGCGGCGCGGCGCCGGTCGCCGAGGTCGGCGTCGCCGACATCTCCAGCACCGGGCCGACCAC
This sequence comes from uncultured Dehalococcoidaceae bacterium, assembly GCA_964565075.1. GTDB lineage: Bacteria > Chloroflexota > Dehalococcoidia > UBA2979 > UBA2979 > VXMT01. Next base: position 11,393 of record CAZMCK010000022.1, on the reverse strand, counting down.
GGACTGCGGCCCCGTCATGTCGTGCTCGAGGTCGACGAAGATGCCCTCGGCCTCCACCTGCGGGTCGAGCCGGATCTCCTCGGGGAAGTTGACCGGCGCCGCCGGCAGCCCCGCGTCGTCGAAGATCTCGATCCACTCGTCGACGGTGCGCTCGCGCATCTTCGCGCGCATCACTTCGCCGAAGTGGACCGCCAGCCGCTGGCTCTCGGGGTCGAGCATGTTGTAGCCGGGCGTGTCGCTCGGCTCGTCCTCGAGGCCGAGCACGCGGCGGAAGCCGTCGCGGTTCAGCTTCGTGAGCGCGCCGAGGATGATCCCGCCGTCCTTCGCCGCGTAGCCGCCGTAGTAGAGGCCGCCGGTGACGCGCCGCTCGTTGCGCACCTCCATGAGCTCGGGGTAGCTGCCGCCCGCCTCGCGCGTCGCGTTCAGCTCGGCGCGCGTCACGTCGTCGAAGAGCGCGTCGGTGACCGGCTCGCGGTTGACGTTGTGGCTCTGTAGCCAGACGCCGGTGCGGAGCAGCGAGGTGTTGATGCGCTGCCCCTCGCCCGTCATCGCGCGGTGGAACAGCGCCCCGCAGACCCCCATCGCCGACGCCATCGCCGTGGCGTAGTCGGCGGGCGCCCCGAACGTGGCCGCGATGGGCGCGCCGTCGTCGGCGACCTTGCCGTCGCCCGCCATGATGCCGGAGTAGGCCTGCGCGACCACGTCCGAGCAGCCCCGCGTGGCCAGCTCGCCGCGCGTGCCGAAGCCGGTGCTCTCGACGTAGATGAGGTCGGGCCGGTACTGCTTCAGGGTGTCGTAGTCGATGCCGATCTTCTTCGGCACGCCGTAGCGGTAGTTGGCCACGACGACGTCGATGGTGGGCATGAGCCGGTAGATGACCTCGCGGCCCTCGGGCTGCTGGAGGTCGACGACGATATCGCGCTTGCCGCGGTTGAAGGCCTGGAAGAGCTTGCCCTCGTTGGGGATGACGGCGCGGTTCTGCCGCGTCGACTCGCCCCCCGGCGGCTCGACCTTGATCACGTCGGCGCCGAGGTCTGAGAGCAGCACTCCCGACATGGGGCCGGCGACGACCAGCGTGAACTCGAGTACGCGAACACCGTGCAGTGGACCGGGCATGTCCCCTCCTTCGTCGGCTCGGGCGTCGGGCGCGCCACGAGCGCGCGCCACGAGGGGTGATGCTATACGAGGGTGGGGTGAGGGTGGATGGGCGGTTCGTGCCTCCGAGACATCCGGCGTTAGGTCACGGGTACCGCGGCTGGTACCCATGCCGGGCCAGGACCGGTCGACTCATATACTCCGTGTCGCCCCAGCAGACCACCGCACCCGCATCCGTCACCGCGCACCTCCGGTTCGGTCCGACACTGATTCGCGATATATGGAGATCCTCGCTGACCGGGCGAAGAACGAGGTCGTGTGCATCCCCGCAGAGCATCCGGCCGGCGTCCGTCAGCACGCATGCGACGTGCCCATCGGTCTCGATCGCCGCATGGCCGTCCGCACGCACGCTTGTAGCTTGGACGGAGCGGGCATCCCAGCAGACAAGATCTCCGTCGGCGGCGATGGCGCATGTTTGAAGATCGCCTGCGTCAGCGGCTGCCCAGGGGCCGGTAAGGACATCGAGCTCACTGTAGCGGCCCCAGTCTCCCCAACAGGCGACATCCCCGTCTTCGCTGAGCGCGCAGGCATGACCGGTCCAGCCTACGGTGATTTCCGTAAAGGCCCCGCGCGGCGTCTCAGCCCCCGCAAGCCCCCAATCGCCAACGCAGACCGGGCTACCCTGGTCCGTGAGCGCACACGCAGCTTCATATCCGGTGCTGATCGCCCGATACCCGCCTTCGGGGAAGGTATGTGACGCCAGCGAGGCACCGCGACGAGAGGCGAGAGCACCCCAGCACACCGGTTCGCCCGCTCTGGTGAGAGCGCACGTACTGGCGAAGCCGGCGCTGATTGCGGCGTAACGACCAGCCGGGACGTCCGCCTGACCGAAGTTATTCCACCCCCAGCAGACAGCCAGACCATCATCCGTGAGGGCACATGTGTGGCCATATCCGTCTGTCACAGCGACATAGCGGCCGGGGGCGGGATCGGGGCTCGCCAGCTTGTTGTCGACGCTACCCCAGCAGACGGCTTCACCCACGTCGGTGAGCGCGCAGGCGCGCATGTATCCGACGCTCACCGCCACATACGTGCGACCGGCGCTGGGCTCCGGCGCGCTCATCAACGCTGTGGTGCCCCACTCTCCGACGAAACCCCGAATGTCATGTTCGAGGCACTGGATCGTCCCGGTGTCCGCTATCGCACAGACGAGCTCCGCACCGCGCGAGAGCGATCTGTACCGAGTGGATTCATCGCCTGCCCAATCTCCACAACTCGCCATGCCCTCAGCAGTCACCGTGCAGACTTCTAGCCCGTGCACGTGCGCGGTCGCGTAGCGCCCTGGAATGTGCTCAATGGACTGCGCGTCGGCAACGCCATCGGAGTCGATCGCGCGCCAACACAGGAGATTGCCTGCAACACTGATGGCGCAGGCCGTCAGATGCGCCTCCTCGAGGATCGAGTACCCGAGACTGATCGTGGTGTAGGTTCCCGGCGGCAGTTCCGGCAAGGGCAGCGGGCCGGCCTCGGGACCCCAGCAGACCGGCTCGCCCGCTTCGGTGAGCGCGCAATAGTAGCCGTGCTCCCCGCTGAGCGCCGTATACCGCCCGGGTGGCACGTCCCCTGCAGGATCGGGCGTGTGATCGGCGAGCACGCCGCCGTCGCCCGCCCAGCACTCGATCACCCCAGCGGTCGTGGTGGCGCAGACGTTCCCGTCCAACGCTGTGATCGAGGAGTACGAGCCCCTGGGCGCCTCCCACACTGACCCATCGTCGATGGCCCAACAGACCGGCTGGCCCGACTCGGTGAGTGCGCAGGCGTGCTCCGTAGAACCGTCGAGGTACTCGGCTCCGACGGCGATGGCGGTGTAGGAACCCGGCGGCGTGGCGAAGTTCGGGCTTGGGGGTACGCGGGGGTGCGCGGGCACCCGTGACTGCGGGGAAGCGGGTTGGCTGGCCGTCGCAGCAGGTATAGCGGTGGGCGTCGCCGCAGGCGTCGCGGTCGGGGTCGGCATAGGGCTCGGTGCGGGAGTCTCAGTCGGGTCCGGTGCCGCCGTGGGCGTCGGTGTCGCCATCAGCGCAGCGGTCGGGGTGGGGGCGGGGGTTGCCGTCGGCGAGACGGTCGGCGTGGACGTCGGCGTCGCGGACGGGGGCGCGACGGCGGCGGGCGGGTCGGGGTCGCCCTCCACGATGACCTCGAGGGCCACGAGCGCCACCACCACGACAGCCACCCCGGCCAGCGCCGCTGCACCTACCCCAACCCACGCCAGCGGCCGCCCCACCGACCACAGCGCGGCTGGAAGCGCGAGCAGCGCACCGAGGCGGCGTCGACGTCCCTCGGGCCGCCAGGCTGCCAGGGCGCGGCGGTCGCGCAGCTCCAGCTTCGCGAGCATGTTCGAGACGTGGTACCGGACCGTGTTCGCGCTGACGCCGAGCCGGGCGGCGATCTCGGCGTTCGTGCCGCCCTCGCGCAACGCCTCCAGCACCCGCCACTCGGCCGGCGTCAGCACGTCGGGATGGCGCGGGCGACCGCCACGGTTGCGCTCCATGGAGCCATCGTAGAGCGCGGGGTGCGGGGGTTTCCCCATCCGATCGCCATCGCAGAGGGTACTACCGCGTCAAGATGTTTCTTGACACCGGATCGCCGGGGGCGACAATAGGAGCGAGCAGCCAGCGACGGGGGCGTGCCTCATGGCTCAGAAGCGCGAGAAGTTCTCCAGCCAGGCATCGCCCGAGCTACTCGCCGCGCTGCGCGAGGCTGCCCGGGAAGAAGGGCGTCACTTCCAGGCGGTGCTCGAAGACGCGATGCGTGGGTACCTGGAGGAGAAGGCCCGCGCGACGGTCCGCCCGGAGGTGATGGACCGGTTCCGCGCGAGCGTCGAGCGGCATCGTCTCCTTGGTGAACTCCTGGCGAAGTGACCCACGACTTCCCGACGATCGAGGAAGTCGTGGCCATGCACGTCGTCCTGATCGACGAATTCGGCGGCACTACGGGGATCCGCGATGAAGGCGCCCTGGCGGCTGCCGTGATGCGGCCGCAGCTCGGGTACTACGCGAGCCTGATCGAGGAGGCCGCCGCGCTCATGGAGGGCCTTGCCGTGAACCACCCCTTCGTGGACGGAAACAGGTGCGTGGCCTTATTCGTCACCGATGTCTTCCTGCGCGGCAATGGCCACTTCATCGACTGCGACGACAGAGAAGCCCACGAGTTCTTCATGCACCTGTTCGAGACCAACACGTTCAGGTTCGCGGAGCTGGTCGCCTGGCTCGAAGACCGGGTGGAGCCGCTGCCAACGATATGACGGTCGGCGCTTCGCAGCGGCCTCGGTACCTCGCGGGCGTTCGATCCGCTCTTCAAGCCGGAGGCTGGCCGTTCGGACGGGCGCACCTACAATGAGCCCATGAGCCAGTCGCGCATTCTCGTGGCCATGTCCGGCGGCGTCGACTCCGCCGTCGCGGCAGCCCTGCTGCACCGCGCGGGCCACGACGTCGTCGGCGTGACGCTGCGGCTCTACACCGAGGCCGACGACACGGCGCTGCGCTCGCGGCGCGCGTGCTGCGGCGTCGAGGACGTTGCGGACGCGCGGGCGGCCGCGCACCGCATTGGCATCCCGCACTACGTGCTCAACATGGAGCGCGAGTTCGAGCGCGATGTGATCGACGTGTTCGCGAGCGCCTACGCAGCGGGACGCACGCCCAACCCGTGCCTCTCCTGCAACGACCGGATCAAGTTCAGCACGCTCCTCGACCGCGCCAACGCGATGGGCATCGAGCAGCTCGCGACTGGCCACTACGCGCGCATCCGCGAACACGACGGCTACCGAACGCTGCACGCCGCGGCCGACGAGGCGAAGGACCAGTCGTACGTGCTCTACACGCTGGGGCAGGACCAGCTCGCGCGATTGCGCTTCCCCCTCGGCGACCTGCCGAAGGCGGAGACGCGCCGCGTGGCCGCCGAGCTCGGGCTCGGCGTGGCCGACAAGCCCGACAGCGCGGACATCTGCTTCGTCCCCGGCGGCGACTACCGTGAGCTGCTTCGCGCGCGCGGCGTGACGTCCGAGGCGGGCGCCATCGTCGACACGGACGGCGAGGAGCTTGGCCGCCACGACGGCGTCGCCGGCTTCACGGTCGGGCAGCGCCGGGGGCTCGGCATCGCCACGGCGGAGCGGCGCTACGTCACCTCGATCGACGCCGCCGCGGGCGTGGTCACCGTCGGCAGCGCCGACGACCTGCTCACGACGAGCCTCGAGGCCTCGGCCCCGAGCTGGGTGGGCGAGCCGCCCGCGCCGGGCGACCGCCTGCTGGCGCGCGTGCGCTACCACGCAGAGTCGGTGCCCGCACGGCTGCTCGACCGTTCCGAGGAGGGCTTCCGGCTCGCGCTGGACCAGCCCGTGCGCGCGGCCGCGCCGGGGCAGGCGGTAGTGCTCTACCGTCCGACGCCGGGCGACGGCGACGAGGTCGTGGGCGGCGGCGTGATCGAGCGAGGGGCGCGCGCGGCGCTCTGAGCCCGCGGCGCGGTCACTGCCGCGCGTCGAGCGTCTCGATGTCTCCGGGCCAGTCGAGCAGCCGGGGGTCGGCCGTCACGAGCACGTGGCCGTCGAGCGCGGTCGCGACGATGATCCGGTCGACCCAGTCGCCGGGCGGGTCGGCGAGTCCCGTCGCCCGCGTGGCGATCGCCCCTGTGGCGGGAATCTCAGTGAGTCCCTCGTCGAGCAGCGTGCGACGCCACTTGTCGAGGTCGCCTGCGAGCGTGAACCGGCCTCGCTCGTGCAGCATCGCCGCCTCGAAGAACGTGACCGCGGACGCGGCGAGTTCGCCTTGCCGCCAGGCGTCGTCGATGGCCTCGCGGGCGCCGGGCCCGAGCAGCGCGTCGTCCGCGCGGCTCCACAGCAGCACGTGGGTGTCGACCAGCATCACGAGTCGAGCACCTGGTCAGGCGCGGCCCCGGCCTCCCAGTCGACCTCGACGGGTTCGATGAGGTCGCCGTGGATCTCGATGACCTCGCGGTCGCGGCCCAGCCACTCTTCGGGCATCACGCGGTACGGCTCGAGCTTCGCGACGGGGCGGCCGCGCTTGGTGATCACGATGATGTCGCCGCTCGCGTTGACCTCGTCCATGAGGGCGAGGCACTTCGCCTTGAACTCGGCGGCCGTCATCGTGCGCGTGCCCAGCTCGACGGTTCGCTGACGGTCCATGTCGCGCTCCCGGGTCGGTCCGTGCGTGTCAGGGTACGCGAGGGGGCGGTGGAGCGGTTCTTGACTGGTGCGTGGAAGGTTCTGGCGCAGCGCCCCTCGCGATTCGTTGTCCGCCAATACCCGCGCGGCTACGATGACGGGGCGCGGGCGTTCCCCACCGCGTCCTGGCTACAGCGATAACCGGCAAGGACGGCAGCACGGTGCGATACGTCGTCCTCTTGCTGGTCCTGTTCGTCCTCGCCTCCGCCGGCGGCGTGTACGGCATTCTCTACTTCGACATCACGATGGGTCAGATCCGCGACGCCGTGATCATCGTCTACGGCGCGATGGGCGTGCTCTTCTTCTTCGTCGGGATCATCGTGCTGCTCGCCGTCCTCTTCGGCCTGAAGGCCGCGTCCGACGCGGGCAGTGACGTCTTCAGCGAGACGGTCCGGCCCCTGACCGGCAACGCGCGCGAGATGGCCGACGATGCGCGCGAGATGGTCGGCGACGTCCGCGGGATGGTGAGGACGGCCCGCACGAGCGTCGAGTTCGTCAGCGACAACGCGGTCTCGCCGGTGATCCGCGCCGTCTCGGTCGCTCGAGGGTTCCGGCGCGGCTTCGGCAGCATGCTGGCGGCGAGCGCGCGCCGCCAGCCGCCCAGGGAGTAGGCCATGCCCAGCTTCCGCCGCCGTCGCCGCCCAAGGTCGCAGGGCCGGGCCTCCTACCAGGTGGCCGAGGTCATCGGCGCCGCAGTCGACCTCGACGACGCCATCGAGGCGGCGGCGATGCGCATCGCGGCCCGGCAGCGCGCGGAGCGCGCGTCGCGGCGCACCGACCTGGCGGGCTGGGCGTTCATGGGCATGGTTGCGGCGGCCGCGTATGCGGGCGTGCGCACGCTGATGAAGCGCGAGAGCCGCGAGTTGCTGGACCTGCCCGCCCCGTTCGGCCCGCTGGCCGCCAGCGTCGCGGACGACCTCCGCTCGGCGCGCGAGAAGGTGCGCGAGGGCATCATCGAGTCGCGCCGCGCCGCCGAGGAGGCGCGCGAGGAGCTCGAGTCCGAGTACCGCGAGCGCATGGCGCGCGAAGACCCCGAGGACGCGTAGCTCGGCATCGAAATCCCTGCCTATACTGGATGTGGAGAGGTGTCCGAGTGGTTTAAGGTGCCGCTCTCGAAAAGCGGTAGGCGAAAGCCTCGTGGGTTCGAATCCCACCCTCTCCGCCAGCCTTGAATCCCGACCGACCGAGGGCGCGCCGCGAGGGTGCGCCGGAGCAGCCAACGGCGCGGCAAGCGTCACACGGAGAGGTGCCGGAGCGGCTGAACGGGCTCGCCTGGAAAGCGGGTAGAGGGTATCCCCCTCTCGTGGGTTCGAATCCCACCCTCTCCGCCATCCCAACCACCCACCGACGCGCCTGACCAGGCGGATCTCGCATCGCAGCGCTCGTAGAGCGCTTGCTACCGCGCAGAACCGGTGAGGCAGGCATCCCTGCGTGGGGGCCGGCCCGCAGCGCAACCTCCCAGCGCCGCCGCGCGAACTGAGCTCAGCCTGCCGATAGCCCCTACGCCTCCTCCCCACCCGGCGCGTCGTCCGGTGGGACCTGGAGGTGCCAGTCGGTCGCCTGCTGGTAGGCGTGTCCCATCCGCACCAGCAGCGCCTCGGCGAACGGGGCGCCGACGATCTGCGCCGACAGCGGGAGTCCGAGGGCCGACGAGAACCCCGCGGGGAGCGCGATCGCGGGGTACCCGAGGAGGTTGAACGGCCCGGCGTAGCTGGGCATCGTCAGGCGCCGGTTCATGTCCGGCGGAGGGTACTCGGGAGCGGGCTCGGGCGTCATCGGCACGACGAGCGCGTCGACGTCCCCCATCACCCGCGCGGCCTGCTTCGCGTACCAGCTGCGGAAGCGCTGCGCCTGGATGTAGTCGGCGGCCGAGTAGAGCGCGGCGCGGCCGATCATGATCCGCGCGCCCTTGCCGTACTCGGTCCACCGCTCGCTCGCCATGTCCATGCGGTGGTAGGCGAAGGCCTCGCTCAGCATCGTCAGGGTGTTGGCATCCTTCGCGATGTCCGAGTGCGGCAGCTCCACTTCGACGACCTCCGCGCCGAGCCCCGCAAGCGCCTCGATGACCGCCTCGGTCGCCGCCCCCACCTCGGGGTCGAGGTCCTCGTGGTCGAAGAAGTACGCGCGCGGTACGCCGATACGCAGGCCCGCGACGCCCGCGTCGACGCCATCGAGGTAGTCCTCGGTGGGCTCGGCGGAGGCCGTGGGGTCGCGCGGGTCGTGGCCGGCGATGACGTTGAGGACCGCGCCGCAGTCGTGGGCCGAGCGCGCCATCGGGCCGATCGAGTCGAGCGTGTAGCCGAGCGGGACGCAGCCCCACTTGGGCACACGCCCGTACGTGACCTTCAGCCCGGTGTGCCCGCAGTACGCCGCGGGGAAACGCACGGAGCCCCCGGTGTCCGTCCCGAGGCCACCGAGCACCATGCCGGTCGAGACGGCGATCCCCGTGCCTGACGAGGAGCCGCCGGGCGTGCGGTCGAGACGCCACGGGTTCCTCGGGATGGGGAACGGCTTCTCCTCGTCGGGGGTGCCGAGGGCGAATTCGGAGAGCACGAGCTTGCCCATGATCACGGCGCCCGAGGCGCGCACGCGCTCGGTGACCACCGCGTCATAGCCCTCGCCCCACGCGGGGTCGAGGATGAGCGAGTTCGCCGTGGTGGGCTGGTCGTGCGTGGCGAGGATGTCCTTGATGCCGAAGGGGATGCCCTGCAGCGGGCCGCGGTCCACGCCGGCGGCGAGGTCGGCGTCGGCCTGCTCGGCCTGCTGCATCGCTCCCGCCTCGTTGACGGCGATGAACGCGCCGAGGCGCGCGTCCAGCGCGCCGATCCGCTCCAGCGCCTCCCCGGTCAGCTCGACGCTCGTGACATCGCCGGCGCGCAGCGCGGCAGCGGCCGATTCGATGGTTCGTGGTGACGGCATCGCGCTACTCCCGCACCGGCGGGAGCGGCGTGAAGATCAGCGCCGGCTCCTCGTAGCGGACTTCCTCGATGTAGAGCCGGTCGGTCAGCTCCCGAAGCGCCGGGTAGCCGGCGACGAGCGACTCGAACTCCTCGTCGCTGACGGGCAGCCCGGCGGCGTCGATGAGCGCGCGGACGGTGGCCTCCACGTTGTCCGGGACGGGCATTGGTTCCCCCCAACTCCACGCCGGGCCTCAGCCCCACGGGCGAGGAAGCGCGGCGCAGCCATTGCGTGCGCGCCGCCGCACGAGGTGCGTGCGGGGCGTCGCGGCGCAGCATAGCGCCAGTGCGTTACGTCGATGCGTCGGGCGGGGTCGGCGACCTACTCGGCGGCCACGAACGTCACGGCGAGCTCGGAGTTCACCGTCACGGTGTACTCCTCGCCCGGCTCGAAGCCGGCGCCCAGCGGCACGGTGGTCTCGACGATCGGGAAGTCCGCGGTGCAGACGACATCCGGTTCCACGTTCTCGTGGTGCGTCAGGATGATGTCGATGCGGTACGGGTCGCGCCGCACGATCTCGTAGCCGTTGAACTGCGAGCAGGCGCTGCCCTTCGGCAGACCCGACACGATCCGCAGCTCGTACCCACCCGAGGCGCCATCGGGCTGCACCACCTCGGCGCGCTCGACTGGTGACTCGGCGATCACGCTGTGGCCCAACGACGGTTCGGGGAGGGTGAACGTCGCGGCGAGCGCGTCGTTCACGACCACCTCGTACATCAGCTCGCTCACCACCGACGGACCGAGGATCACGTAGGTGTCGAGTTCTATGACCTCGGCCTCGCAGTCGATGCCCCACGGCGTGGGCGGCGGCTGCATCAGCGTGACCCACGCCCTGATCTGCGAGCCCACGATCTCCCAGCCCTCGTTGCCCGGGCGGGCGCAGTTCTCCACCGTCGACTGGTAGTACGCGATGCGCAGCGGGTGGTCGGGCTCGTGCGCGACGAGGGAGGCGAGCACGATCCGCGCCGGCGTCTCCACCCACTGCCGCCAGTCCGTGTCGGGGTCGACGAGGCCCGGCGGCGGCTCGACGAGCACGAGCAGCATGTCGACGCGGCTCGGGTTGCCGCGCGTGATCACGTCGTACGCCGTGTCGTTGGTGAAGGCGAGACGGCCGTCGGACTCGATGATGCGCGCGCTGATGCCGTAGACGTTGCGGTCGTCGATGTCGTCGCGGTGGTAGCCGACCTCGAAGCGGATCGGCACCTGGCCCGGGTTGTCGATGGTCTGGCGGGCGATGAGCGGCGCCGCGGCATCCTGGTACGAGACGTCCCGCAGCTCCACGACAAGCGAGGCGCCCTCGGTCAGTGCGAGCCGCTCGCGGTACGTCACCGTGCCGCTCACCGAGGCGTTGGGGCTGCGCCCCGAGGCCACCTCGAGCTCTCCGGCCGGGGGCGGCTCGCCGGTGCACGCCGCGGCGAGGAGCGCGAGCAGCAGCGCTGCGAGGGTCGTGGTGCAGGCGATCCTGGTCCGGGTAGTCATCGGCCCACCTCCGTAGTTGGTACGAAGCGAGCGCCGCGAACGGATGGTGGGAGGAGCGGCGGGCGTCGCCCTCGTCGTCCCTGTATGGCTCGTGAACCATCGTCCCACCACCCGCACCGATGTGCACGCGGATCGCCGTGGCGGACCTCGCGAACAGCCGCGCCCGGGTCGGGGCGCCGGCGGCCGCCGTGCGAGGGCTCGGCGAGCGCCAGGGGAGCCTTCGCTCCTGCTGCGACAGGCAAGGCAGGAGCTTGAGGTTCGGTCACACCGTGTCTGCGTTGTAGAGTGGCGCCGGAAGGTGGGGCACCATCATCATGACCCCGGGACACACTGATCCGGGCCGCCGCTGCCCCGCATCCGCCTCAGGAATGAACGTGTGGCCACGTCGCTCCCGTGGGGAGCGAGGACGCCTTCACGGCCGCTGTGCCGGGGCTCCATCAGGCGTGCACCGCCTATCGGTGTGCTCGCGCCGCTTCGTCACCCTCGTATACGAACCGGCCGCCGCGCGGCGCGGCGCGGCCAGCTGAGGGCCAGCAGTGCCGCGCTACAGCGTCGCGGTCGGCGCGCTCGTCGCGCTAGGTGTAGTGCCTACACACCTGCGAGACACCTGATCGCAAAGGGGCCTCCG
>CAZMCK010000021.1:0-35724 GCA_964565075.1 uncultured Dehalococcoidaceae bacterium | reverse complement strand
TCGCGGTGGGGCCGATCGTGCTCGTGCTCATCTGGGTGCTGGGCACGATGGCGCTACTGGGCATCCCCTACACGCTGGTCACCTCGATCATCACGGCGCTCTCGATCGGGATCGGCGTCGACTACACGATCCACGTGATCCACCGCTACCGCGAGGAGTTCACGCGCGTGCGCAATCCCGAGGTTGCCGCGTCGCGGACGCTCGCGACCACGGGCTCGGCGCTGCTGGGCTCGGCGCTCACCACGGCGCTGGGGCTTGGCGTGCTGGTGGCCTCGCCGATCGCCGCGTCGCAGGAGTTCGGCATCACGGCCGCGATCACGATCGTCTACTCGCTGATCATGTCCACGGTGCTCGTGCCCCCGGCGATGACGGTCTGGGGCGCGTACCAGAACATGCGGCTGCGCTCGATGGGGCAACGCATGGCCGACGAGTTGGACCTCGCGATCGAGGGCGTGTACCGGCGCCGCGAGGAGGAACAGGCCCAGGCGTAGCCCGCTTGCTCAGGCCACCTTGCGCCGGCCGGACGGGTCGTGCGTCGCTACGCCGGGAGGTCGCGTCGCTGCTCGGTGACGCGGAACTTCAGCTTCCTGGGTGAGAGCGACGGGAACGGGTCGATCTTCATCTTGTAGTTCTTCGGCGAGACCTCGAGCGTGAAGTGGTGCGCGATCAGCAGCAGGTTCACCGCCAGCTGGAGCTCCATCCAGCGGTTGCCGAGGCAGGTGTGCGTGCCGAGGCCGAACGGGGCGTAGCCCGGGTGCAGGTGCTCGTCGCGACCGGGGAGATAGCGGTCGATGTCGAACTTCGTCGACTCGGGGAAGACGTCATCCATGTAGTGGGCGGCCGACTGCGCGATGAAGAGCTCCGCGCCCTCCGGCAACTCGTAGTCCTCCACGACGGCCCCGTTCATGACCTTGCGGACGGACATCGGGACGATGGGGTAGACGCGCATGCTCTCCATGATGAAGCGCCGCGTCACGTCGATGGACTCGTGCGTGAAGTCATCGCGGCCCGGGTCGCCGCCATCGAAGAGGGCGTCGGCCTCGGCGCGGATGCGCTCGTAGAGGTCGGGCTGCGAGGCCATGGCGTAGACGGCGAAGCTGAGCGCGTCGCCCAGGTACACGCTGGCGATCAGCGGCGCGGAGAGCGCGAAGCGGAGGTTCGACTCCGGCAGGAACTGCGGGTCGCTCTCGTGCAGGCTGAGCAGGTCGTCGGCGAGGTCGCGGGGCTCCCCCTCGCGCTGCGCGGGGGTGTGGACGCCCTGGACGCGGTCGAGGAGCTTCCCGATGCCCTTCCTGCGTCGTCGCATGCCCGGGGTGTGGAGCATGAACTTCGGCATGACCTTCAGCACGTGCGTCGTGAGCGCGCGCGTCTTGTACGCGACGAGGTCGTCGATGAGGTCCTGAGAGTCGACGCTGATGGTGAGCGGCGAGATCTCCGCATTGATCAGGCGGCGGCACATCCTCGTCGCCGTGTACGAGTCGCCGACGTTCCACTCCGTCATGTGCGACCGTGTGTACTCGTAGAGTTCATCGAGCTGCCCCTCCAGCCTTGCGCGCGAGTAGGCCGGGGCCAGCGCCTTGCGGAACCGGAAATGGTCCGCGCCGTCCAGCGCGGGCAGGATCCCGGACGCGCCGTAGACCTTCTCGAAGTCCTGCAGGTAGTCCTTGGCCCGCAGGTACATCCGGCCCTGGCGATGCGCCCAGTGGTTGGTCTCCGGCCCGGCCAGGATGTACATCGGCGGCCGGAAGGGCGGGCTGATCTTGTATATGGGACCGTACTGCCGGGCGAGGTCGGCGAAGAGCGCCGGGAGGTTCCCGTCGCGGAGGTTGCGGTGGAGCACGATCTTCCGCAAGGGCACGGTCGGGATGGACTTGGTGAGCCCGGACCGCCGCAGCAGCGGACCGGCGATGTTGTGCGAGACCGCCTCGGCGATCGAGCGGCCGATCAAATCCATCCTGCAGATGAGTTCGATGCGCTCCTCGGTCTCGTCGTCGAGCTGGAAGATGAAGCGGAAGACGTCGCAGGTATTGATCAAGCAGATGATGATGACGTCACGCGGGTCGGGAATCTCGTCGCTGAAGATCGCCCGGCTGATGCGTGTCTTGACGAACTCGGCGGCGGTGCCCTCACCCGAGCCGCTGAACATATCGGTCTGCCACAGGGTGTTCGCCAGCGACCAGAAGTCACCCTCGTGGTACTCGAGGATGCTCAGGTCGACGAGACGCTCGAGCGACAGGTCGATGATCGATTCGGCCTGGGACGCGAGCCGCTCGATCCAGTACTGGGCATTGTGCCGCGTCGGCTCGGCGGCGATCTCTTGCAGCACCGGGTCGAGGACGGGGTCGTCCGTCTCCGACCTGTCCAGGACGATCAGCGACTGCATATCGGTGTCGATGCGGCCGATCAGCGACAGCTCCGCCAGCACGGATCCGACGATCGCGCAGTTCAGGTGCCAGCCGGGTACCTGCCTGAAATAGCCGCTTTCCTCGTTGAGGAGCATCAGGATGAGCTCCTCGGGCAATGTCAGTGTCTGGGTCCGAACATCGTCCGTGGCGAGAGTCATAAGCCGTGCCCCCAACTGTCATAATGAGTCTAGGCTACGCGTATTGAGCGCCGCAACTGAGTATCACGCCGCCTCCTGAGTATCCGTCCGCACTCTCCCGGGCCGCCGTCAGAGGATGGAGTACCCCGGTTCCGAGCGCCCCTCCGACTCCTCGACCTCCTCCACCTCCATCAGCAACGCCGGCAGGATGGCGAGCAGCGCGAGCACGCCGGCGATCGTGAAGATGTTCTGGAAGACGGTCACTCCCGCTTCGATCAAGGGCGCCTCGGTCTCCTCGTACGTGGTCCCGACCGTCACGTGGGCGGTGAGGCTGTAGAAGCGCTCGATGCCCCACGCGGAGAGCGCGGCGAGCCCCAGCGCCATCCCCACCATGCGCGACGCGGTGACCAGCGAGGCCGCCGCGCCCCAGTAGTGACTCGGCGCGGCGCTCAGCGCGCTCACGCCGATGGGCGGGATCACGAGCCCGAACCCGAGCCCCGCCGCGACCAGGGGCAGGGTCAGCCGGGGCTCGTGAACCTCGGTCTCCCACGTACTCATCACGAGCAGGCCGGTCCCGATCAGCACCAGCCCGGCGACACACACCGTCCGCACGCCCGTCACGCGGAGGAGGTACCCACCCATCACGGCGCCCACCGGTATGACCGCGGTCAGGCGGATCAGGCGCAGCGCGCTCTCCCATGCGCCCTTCTCCATGACGGTGCCCGACATCAGGGGCACGGCGACGAGCGAGATGATCAGCGCCACCCCCACCAGGAACTGCGCGATGTTGGACGACAGGAACGCCTTCGAGCTGTAGAGGAACGACGCGAGCAGCGGCTGCACCGCCCGTCGCTCCACGTAGATCAGCACGGCGACGAGGAGGCTCCCGAGGACGAGCAGCAGGTACGGGACGAACGACTCCTGCGAGAAGATGCTCCGCTGCGACAGCGCGATCGTGATCACGGTCAGCGCACCGCCCAGCGCGAGCGCGCCGAGGTAGTCCATCTTCGCCTCGGCGTTGGCGCGGTTCGGGAGGATGCCGAGCAGCGCAATCAGGATGAGGCTCTGCGGGACGTCCAGCCAGAAGATCCACCGCCACCCGACCAGCTCAATGATCGCTCCCCCGTAGAGCGGACCCAGCACCGAGCCGGCCTCGGCCGATGCAGCCACGAGCCCCAGCGCAACACCCCGCTGCGCGGGAGACACCGTCCCCACGGCCATGGCCAGCCCGATGGGGACCGTCGCGCCGCCTCCCGCCGCCTGCATCACGCGCGCGACGACGATCCACTCGAAGTTGGGCGCGACGGCCACCAGCGCGGAGCCGATGGCGAAGAGCAGCAGCGCCGCCTGGAACATCCGGACGCGGCCGTAGACGTCGGAGAGGCGGCCGGCCAGCGGCATCGCCACGGTGTAGCTGATCAGGTACCCCGTCACGATCCACGACGCCTTGTCTAGGTCCGTCAGCGGGATCTCGAGGTCGATCATGACGCTCGGAAGCGCCGCGACGACGACCGTCTGGTCCAGGGCAGTCGAGAAGACGCCCAGGCAGAGAATCCACATGACGACCGTCCGGGACGAACCCAGGGATGTCAGCCCTGCCCTGGCGGCGTTCATGGCTCGGAGGCTATCTCCGGTAACTCGATCTCAACCGAGACGTCGAGGGCGATCGTCACCAGGCGCCTCGTCTCCGCCCCGTCCTCGTCGAAGATGCGGCCGGCGATGAGCATCTTGTGGAGCGTGTGGTCTTCGTCGATCCAGACGGAGAGGGTGATCGGATGGCCCGGGTCGGTGTCACGGATCAGGTTCGCGAGGTCGTCGGACGTGACGGCTCCGTCGATCTGGATCGTCTCGGTGCCCCCGAGCGACTCGCGGCCCGCCTCGGAGGCGTCCTCCATGGCGAGGATGATCTCACCCAGCGTGACGCCGATACCGGCAAAGTTGAACGGCACCTGGTCCGCGGGCAGCGGGGTCCACGGCGCGTCGGCGGAGAACTTCATGTAGGCCTCGTCACCGACGGCCAGCATCACGATCTCGACAAACCCCAGGCCCGGAGCAACCACGTCCACCACCATCCGGAAGCTGTCGGGCGCTTCCAGGTCTGCCTCGAGGCTCTTGAAGGTGGTCCCGAAGAACTTCGCCCCCGACTCGAACTCGTCGACCATGGTGATCTGCGCCGTCGAGAGGTCGAGGAGCCTGTCGCGGGCGCTCAACAGCAACTCCTCCACCGTCAGCTCCGGCGGGGGCGTGGGAGTGGGCGTAGCCGTGGCCGCGGCGGGCGTCGATGCAACACTCGGCGCGGGTGTCGGCTCCACGTCGGGCGTGGAGTCCGAGCCGCATGCGGCCGAGAGCGTCAGTCCGAACGCCACGACGGCGAGCCCGAGGAGCCACGATCTGAACCGGCTCATCTGCCCTCTTCACCCGTGCGCAATCTCCGCCCTCCGGAGATCCGACGCCCAATCCAGCGTCGAGGCATCGCGGAGCGCGGCCCGGCCGTTGCTGCGTCGGCGCGTCCGGGGCCCGGAGGGTCCATCCGTGTCACGCACCATCGATCAGCCCGACCGTGAGATTATATGTCACGACCAACCGGGGCCCCGGTGCCCCGTGGCGACCCGGCATGACCGGTGATGACCCGCGCGGGTGGCCGGATCGCCGGGGGCTGAGAACGGCGCAGGCACCTCCAGAGTCGGTGTGCGGGAGCGTCCATCATGCCAATCCGACACGATGACCTGACGGTCACCCCGCTGTCCCCGTTCCCCGAGGGCTGGTTCTTCGTCGCGAGCCGCCAGGACGTGCTGAAGTCCCGCGCCAGGGTCATCCAGAAGACATGGATGGGCGTGAACGTCGTGGTCTGGTGCGACGAGGATGGTCGCCCCTGCGTCGCCGAGGCCGTGTGCCCGCACCTCGGCTCCGACCTCGGCCCCGACGCCGGCGGGCGCGTCTGCGACGGCCGGCTGGTCTGCCCCTTCCACGGCTTCGAGTTCGACACCACCGGCCAGTGCGTCGACACCCCGTACGCTGCCCCGCCGCGGGCCGCGCGGCTGCGCGTCTTCCCGGCCCGCGAGATGCTCGGGATGATCTTCGCGTGGTGGGGCATCGAGGACCGCGAGCCGCAGTGGAGCCTGCCCGAGGGCGAGCCCGACCAGGACGGCTGGACCGGCGTCTCGATCCGTACGCTCCGCTTCGAGGGGCACCCGCAGGAGACCACCGAGAACTCCGTGGACATCGCCCACCTGCGCTACGTCCACGGCTACGACGGCGTCGACCGCGTCGCACCGGTGGTGGTGGACGGCGCGCGTCTCGAGAGCCGCTGGGACTTCACCAGCGTGCGCGACATCGTGAAGGTCGGCACCCTCACGATGCGGTTCTCAGCCAACGCCCAGATCCATGGACTCGGCTACTCGTTCGTCGACGTACATGAGCACACCATCGGCATGGACCTGCGGCTGTGGGTGCTGGCGACGCCCGTGGACGGCACCTTCATCGACATGTCGCTCGCCTCGCAGGTGCGGGAGATACGCAAGCCGAAGCGCAAGGTTGTCGGCCTGGGCTTCCTCCCGCGCAGGTGGCGGGCGCCGCTCATGGGCAAGTTCCTGGCGGCCCAGCAGGTGCAGGACGTCATGCAGGACGTCATCATCTGGAGCCGCAAGAGCCACCTCTCGCGCCCGCGCCTCAACCGCTCCGATGGCGAGATCACGACCTTCCGGGCGTACTGCGCCCAGTTCTACCCCGACGCGCCCGCCCGGCTTCAGCCGACCTCGAGCGGCAGCGACGGGTCGGCGGCGTACTCGGACATGGAGGCGTCGTAGACCGCGACGTTCCCGTAGCCCAGCATCGCGAGCACGAAGGCGTCGTTGGACGCGGCGATGCCGCCGCCGCAGTACGTCACCACGCGCTGGTCCCTGTCCGCCCCCGCCTGCTCGAAGAGCGTTGCGAGCTCCTCGGCCGGGCGGAACAGGCCGGTCTCGGGGTCGGTGAGCTCCATCGACGGCACGTTCGTCGCGCCGGGGATGTGGCCCGGGCGCCCGTAGGCCCCGCCGCCGTCGGCGCCCGAGTGCTGCTCCCGGCTCAGCGCGTTGATGAGGCAACTGCTCCCCGCACCCGCCGAGTCGATGAACGCGCGCACCTCGTCGAGGTCGGCGAACCGGGCCGGGTCGGGCGTGGGCGTGAACGTCGTGGCTGCGTACGTCGCCGCGTCGGTCGAGACGGGGCGGCCCTCGTCGGTCCACCGCCGCCAGCCGCCGTCGAGCACCGCGGCGCCCTCGCAGCCCATCGAGCGGAACATCCACCACAGCCGCGCCGCCCACGCCGAGCCCGCGCGGTCGTAGAGGACCAGCTTCGAGGTCTCCGCGATGCCGTGCCGCCCGGCCGCCTCGGCGAACGCATCGGCCGAGGGCATCATGAAGCGCAGGTCGTGGTCGTTGTCGGAGAAGTCGCCCTGCAGGTCCAGGAAGCCCGAGCCGGGGATGTGGCCGGACTCGTACTCGCCTCGCCCCGACTCGACCTGGAAGCCGCCGCCGTCGCGGGGACGCAGGAAGACGCTCGCGTCGAAGACGCGTACGTCGTCGTCCGCAAGGTGCTCGGCGAGCCACTCGGTCGAGACGAGGAACTCCGGGTGCGCGAATGCCATGTGCAACTCCAGTCCGCGCGGTGTGTCGTGTCGTGTGGTTGCGCCACTGTACGCCGACGGCGCGCCGTGCGTGACTCGCTCGACAGCCCGGCGCGGGCGAGGTGAGACTGGATCGGCAAGAGTCGCGTCGTGCGAGGGAGCAGGGGGCCAGCGTGAGCGAGTACGTGCCGAGCCCGGCCGAGTGGGTGCGGGACCAGGTCGAGTTGTACGAGCGCACCGACGGCGCCGAGGGCGCGGAGCTGCGCGGGATGCCGGTCGTGATCGTGACCCACCGCGGGCGCAAGACGGGCGCCACTCGCAAGACGCCGCTCATGCGCGTGGCCGACGGGGACGCCTACGTGCTCGTCGGATCGCTCGGCGGCGCGCCGCAGAACCCGGTGTGGGTCTACAACCTGATGGCCGACCCGGACATCGAGCTGCGCGACCGCGCCGAGGTCACCTCGATGCGCGCCCGGCTGGTGGAGGATCCCGAGGAGCGTGCGCGGCTCTGGCGTCTCGCCGTCGAGGCGTACCCGGACTACGAGGACTACCAGCAGCGCACCGAGCGCGTCATCCCGCTCTTCCGCGCCGAGCCCGTCTAGCGGCTCGGCGCGTGCCGGCTCCCGCGAGGGCCGGGTGGATGCGGGACGCGTGCTGAGGGGCCGCGTCGTCGGGGCGCGTTGCAGCCGGGCGCGCCGCGCGGGGGTCGCCGCTGCTGCCGTCGTGCTGGCGGTGTGGGTAGCGGCGTGCACCTCGGACGATCCGGAGCCGCCGCCGCCCGCGGCGGAGTCGACGCCTGCCACGCCCGCGCCGTCGGAGCGCACGCCGACTCCGCCGCCCACTCCCGCGGACCCGACCGCGACCTACTTCGACCTCGGGCGCGTGCTGAACATCGCCATCGAGATCGCGCCCGAGGACTGGGAGACGCTGCGCCACCAGACCCGCACCTTCGAGGACCTGCTGGCGGAGATCGAGCAGTACCAGCTCTCCCGGCCGTTCGCCGACATCTACACGTGGTTTCCGGCCACGGTCACCGTGGATGGCGAGACCCATTCCGGGGTCGGCGTCCGCAAGAAGGGGTTCATCGGCTCCCAGAGCGAGACCGGGCCGTCGCTCAAGCTCCGCTTCGACAAGTACGTGGACGGCCAGGCGCTGGGCGGCGTGATGCAGCGCATGACCCTGAACAACGGCCTCCAGGACCCCTCGATGGTCGACACCTGCCTGGCGTACCAGGTCTTCACGGACGCAGGGATCCCCGCCCCGCGCTGCAGCTACGCCACGGTCTCCGTCAACGGCCGGAACCTCGGCCTCTACATCCACGTCGAGGAGATCAGGGCGCCCTTCCTTACCCGCCACTTCGCGAGCACCGAGGGCAACCTCTACGAGGGCACGGTCAGCGACTTCACCCCCGAGTACCGGGGCACCTTCGAGAAGAAGACCAACGAGGACGAGGACGACTGGTCGGACGTCGACGCCGCCGTCGCTGCGCTACAGGAGCCCTCGGACGCCGGGCTGGCGGCGCTGGGGGAGGCGGTGGACCTCGATCGCTTCCTCACGTTCTGGGCCGTCGAGGTGCTCATCGGCCACTGGGACGGCTACACGGGCAACCGCAACAACTACCGCTTCTACGCCGAGCCCGGCGGGCGCTTCGTCTTCATGCCCTGGGGCGTGGACGACGCGTTCCACCTGAAGGACGACCCGAACCCCTTCGACGGCATCAGCAGCCCGCCGCCGTCGGTGCTGGCCCTCACCGCCATCCCCAACCGCCTCTACCACGACGACGCGTGGCGGGCGCGCTACGTCGCGCGGCTCCGGGAACTCCTCGACACCGCATGGGACGAGGACGAGCTGCTCGCGAGTGTCGACGAGCTCGCCGCCATCGTCCGGGAGCACGCGCCGCCCGAGGCCCGGCCGGCCGCTGCCGCCGACGCGGAGCGCGTCCGGCAGTTCATCCAGAAGCGGCGAGCGGAGATCCTCGACGACCTCACCCCGGAGCCGCCGGAGTGGCCCGCCCCAGACGAGGCCGCCGAGGCGGAGCGCGGGGCCGTGGAGGTGCGCTTCGAGACCACGTGGGGGAGCAACAAGAACCCGAATCCCTTCGCCGAGGGCAGGGTCACCTCGCTGGCGGTGGACGGGACCACGCTCCCCGCGGATGGCCTCGGCGTGGTCGGCGGCCACGCCAGCAAGGAGGAGACCGAGGGGTTCCGCATCCCGGACGCGGCCTCCCTCGCCGTCATCGGCCTGCAGGACGACGGGTCCGTCGAGGGCTTCACCATCGTGCTGCCCATCGCCGCGCTCACCGGCGGCGCGAGGCTGGTCATCGGCGAGGACCGGATAGCGGGAGGCGTCTGGTCCATCCCGGCGGGCGCCACCGCCCTCGACAGCTTCGTCGCGTTCAGCGAGGGCGTGCTGACGCTCTCGGAGGCGGGCGCCGGCGAGCGCGCGGCCATCTCCGGGAGCTTCTCGGGCGTCTTCGGAGGCGCGCCTCCGGCTGGCGCGGGTGCAGGTGCAGACGACGCGAGCTCCGGCGCGGGCCGCGCGGACGTGGGCCTCGTCATCAACGAGGTTGCCGCGCAGGGCGACCCCCTCGACTGGTTCGAGCTCTACAACGCGTCCGACGCACCGCTGTCCCTCGACGGCTTCGTGATAGCCGACGACCTCTTGGACGCCGGCAGGCGCGTCCCGTTCCCCACCGGCCTGGTGGTCCCGGCAGGCGGCTACCTGCAGGTGCAGCTCGACAAGGACGGGTGGCCCGGCTTCGCGCTCGGCCGGGACGAGGAGCTGGGCATCTGGACGGCCGGAGGCACGCTGGTCGCCGAGGTCGACTGGGCCGAGGGCGACGCCGACGAGGGCACGAGCTACGCCCGCCAGCCCGACGGCACGGGTGACTTCGAGACCGTCGACGAGCCCACCCCCGGCGCGGCGAACCGGCCGGGTCGCTGAACGCATCCGCGCAGCGCAGCGCCCGCGCTGCGTGCTAGGATCGCCGCCCGTGGCTACCGTAGCCGTCATCGGCGCCGGGGCAGTCGGCTCCTACTACGGCGCGCGCCTCGCGCAGGCCGGCCACGACGTGCGCTTTCTGCTCCGCCGCGACTACGACGCCGTGGCCGCGCGGGGACTGCGCATCGAGTCGCACCACGGCGACTTCGTCCTCGAACGCCCCGCCATCGCGCGCGACGCCGCGGACATCGGCCCCGTCGACTGGGTGCTGTGCGGTCTCAAGACCACCGCGCTCGACGCCGCAGCCACGCTCATCCGCCCGTGCCTCGGGCCTGAGACGCGCGTGCTCGCCATCATGAACGGGCTCGGCATCGAGGAGCGCCTCGCCGCCTCGCTCGGCACGGAGCGCGTCTTCGGCGGGCTCGCCTTCACCTGCATCAACCGGGGCGAACCCGGCGTGATCCACCACATCGAGTACGGCCAGGTCGGCATCGCGCACCTCGGCGACGACCCCGCCGAGCTCGACCGCGCCGTGGCGCTCTGGCAGGACGCGACCGCCGAGATGACCGCCGCCGCCCCGCTGCTGCGCGCGCGCTGGGAGAAGCTCTGCTGGAACGTCCCGTTCAACGGCCTCACCGTCGCCGCCGGCGGCGTACACACCGAGGTGATCGTGACCGACCCCGGCCTGCGCGCCGAGGCGCGTGCGCTCATGGAGGAGGTCGTGGCAGCCGGCAACGCCGACCTCGCGGCCGCCGACAGCCCGGAGCGCATCGACGGCGAGGCGGTCATCGCGCGCATGTTCGAGCTCACCGACGTGATGGGCCCGTACCGCCCCAGCACCCTCATCGACTACCTCGAGGGCCGCGCGATCGAGGTGGACGCGATCTTCGCCGAGCCCGCGCGCCGTGCGCGCGCCCTCGGCGTCCCGACCCCGCGCACGGAGATGCTCGCCGCGCTCCTCGCGCGGCTGGACCCGGCCGCCGGCGCGGCCTGACGGCCCGCCGGGGCGTCGTCGCGCCTCGCTGGTGAGCACGGGCCGCGCAGCGGGTCGGGCCGCGTCCTATCATCGCTATCGGAGCGACGATGCAGCGCGGGGGGATCGCGATGGAGATCAATGCGGCGGTGCTCTACGAGGCGAACACGCCGCTGGTCGTCGAACCCGTGCGGCTCGACGACCCGAAGGCCGGGGAGGTGCTCGTGCGCATCGCCGCGGCCGGCGTCTGTCACTCCGACTACCACGTGATGAAGGGCGAGTGGACGCCACCCTTGCCCATGGTGCTGGGCCACGAGGCCGCCGGTGTCGTCGAGCGCGTCGGCGAGGGCGTCGAGCGGGTGCGGCCAGGTGACCACGTGATCCTGAACTTCCGCCCTAACTGCGGCTGGTGTGACCACTGCGCGCGCGGCGAGCCAGTGCTCTGCAACGGAGCGGACAGCGATCGCTGGCTGCTCTTCGACGGCACGACGAGGCTGCACACCGGCGGCGGGCGGGATCTCCACCACTTCGCGCGAGTCGCGGCCTTCGCCGAGTACGCCGTCGTGCCCGAGTCGGGCGCGGTCCCCGTCCGGTCCGACGTACCCCTCGACAAGGCGGCGCTGATCGGCTGTGCCGTGATGACCGGCGTGGGCGCAGTCATCAACACAGCGCGCGTCGAGGCTGGGAGCTCGGTGCTGGTCGTCGGCTGCGGCGGGGTCGGCCTGAACTGCATCCAGGGCGCCGTCCTCGCGGGCGCGGAGCGCATCATCGCCGTCGACGTGAAGGCCAACAAGCTCGATTACGCCCGCCAGTTCGGCGCAACGGACGTCCTCGACGCCAGCGACGGTGACACCGCGGCCCGCGTCCTCGAGCTCACCGCCGGCGGCGTGGACTACGCGTTCGAGGCCATCGGCTTCTCGCAGACGATCGTCGACTGCTACGAGTCGACGCGGCCCGGCGGGACGACGGTGGTCGTCGGGATGGCGTCCGAGGACGACATGATGTCCATTCCCGCGCTCTCGCTGCCGCGCACCGAGAAGGTGCTGCGCGGTTCGTGGTACGGCTCCGCCCGCCCGTGGATCGACCTCCCGAAGATGGTCGACCTCTACATGGGCGGCCGCCTCGACGTCGATTCGCTGGTGAGCCGTACCTACCCGCTCCCGGAGATCAACGAGGCATACGCGGCGCTCGATCGCGGCGACGTGGCGCGCAGCGTGCTCGTGATGGACTGAGCCCCGGCAAGCCCATCGGCGAGGGGGATGCCCTCGCCGTGCAGTCACCTATCCTGTGCGGGCCGTGGAAACCGATCAGGTCCTTGTCCTCCTCGTGCTCGCCCTCACGTTCGCCCTCTTCGTCTGGGGGCGATGGCGGTACGACGCGGTAGCGCTCCTCGCGCTGCTGGCGCTCGTGCTGGGCGGCGTCGTCCCGGGCGACGAGGCCTTCGCCGACTTCGGCCACCCCGCGGTGGTGACGGTGGCCGCCGTGCTCGTGGTCAGCCGGGGACTGCAGAACTCCGGGGCCGTCGACCTGCTCGCCCGATGGCTCACGGTCGCCGGCGCCTCGCCGACGCGGCAGATCGCCGCGACCTCCGGGCTCGCGGCCACGCTCTCCGCGTTCATCAACAACGTCGGCGCGCTTGCCGTCCTGATGCCGACGGCGATCCGGCTGGCCCGCCAGGCGGGGAACCGGCCCTCGGCGGTGCTGATGCCGCTCGCGTTCGCCTCGCTGCTGGGCGGCCTCGTCACGCTGGTGGGCACGCCCCCCAACATCGTGATCGCCACCTTCCGCGCCGACGCGTCGGGCGAGGCGTTCGCGATGTTCGACTTCGCACCGGTCGGCATCGGCATCGCCGTCGCGGGACTGGCGTTCGTCTCGCTCGTCGGGTGGCGGCTGATCCCGAGGCGCGAGGAGGCTGCGAGCGAAGAGCTGTTCGAGATCAGCGACTACCTCTTCGAGCTCCGGGTCCCCGTGGGCTCGCCGACGGACGGCCGGAGCATCGCCGAGCTCGGCGCGGAGTCCAACGCCGACTTCGTCGTCGTCGCCGTCGAGCGCGGCGACCGCAGGATCGGGCTGCCGTCGGGCTTCGAGCTGCTGCACGCGGGCGACGAGCTGGTCGTCGAGGCGAGCAGCGAGGCGCTCGATGCGCTCGTCGCGGAGGCCGGCCTGGAGGCCGCCGGGGGACGGGACGGCGCGGCCGACCGGCTCGGCGACGGCGACGTGGTCCTCGCCGAGGCGGTGATCGCGCCCGGCTCGTCGTTGCCGGGGCGGACGGTGGTGCAGGCCGACCTGCGGCGACGGCACCACGTCAACGTGCTTGCCGTCTCACGCAGCGGCCGCCAGTCCCGCGTCCGCATGCGCGACACCGTGCTCCAGGTCGGCGACGTGCTGCTCTTCCAGTCGAACCGTCACGAGCTACCCGGCACGCTGGAGGCGCTGAACTGCCTCCCACTCGCGGAGCGCGAGCTGAGCGTCGGGCGGCGAGAGCGGCGCGCGCTCCTCGCGGTCACGATCTTCGGGGGCGCGCTGATGACGGCGGCAGCGCTCCGGTTGCTCCCGATCCAGGTCGCGATGGCCGGCGCCGCGGCGGTGATGGGGCTGGTCGGGCTCGTCTCGCCGCGCGAGGTCTACGAGTCGATCGACTGGCGCGTGATCGTGCTGCTGGGCGCGATGATCCCAGTAGGCGGCGCGCTCGAAGAGACCGGCCTGGCGGCGGATGCGGCCTCGGTGCTCGTCGCCGTGAGCGGCGACCTCCCGCTGTGGACGAGCGTCGCGGCGGTGCTGGTGATCTCGATGTTCCTCTCGGACATCGTCAACAACACAGCCGCGGCCGTGCTGATGGCGCCGATCGCCCTCGGCGTCGCCGGCGGGCTGTCCGCCTCGCCGGACCCGTTCCTCATGGCCGTCGCCGTGGGCGCCTCCGCCGCGTTCCTGACGCCGATCGGGCACCAGTCGAACCTGCTGGTGATGGGCCCCGGCGGATACCGCTTCGGCGACTACTGGCGCCTCGGCCTCCCCCTCGAGGCGATCATCACCGTCGTCGCCGTCCCGCTGATCCTGCTCGTCTGGTCGCCCTGAGGGTCGCGGCTGCGACGACGCTCCCTCTCGGGCCGGGCTCGACGTGATCTCGTGAGCTGCCGCGCCGGGCGGCTACGGGAGCACGCCGGTCTCGCGCAGCAGGCGGAGCGTGCCCTCGAGGTCCCACAGGTCGCTGAGGTCGATGGCGGGCGGCTGGAGGTCGGCGATCGACCGCAGCCCCGGGGCGCCCTCGACGCCCGCGACGAGCGGGTACTCGGCGTTCGTCTCGGCGTAGTAGCGCTGGGCTGCCTCGCTCAGCATGAACTCGAGGAAGCGTCGGGCGGCGTCCGGCTGGTCGGAGGTGCGCAGCACTCCCGCGCCGGCGACGTTCACGAGTGTCCCGATGTCGCCGGGGCCGGTGTGGTAGTTACGGGCGGGGAAGTCCTCGCCCTGCTCGGCGAGGAAGCGGGTCAGGTAGTAGTGGTTGACCAGGCCCGCATCGACCTCCCCGCGACCCACGGCCGCAACGATCGACGTGTTATTCGGGAACTCGGGCGGGTCGTTGGCGAGCATGCCCTCCAGCCAGGCGCGCGCCCCGTCCTCGCCCTCGCCGACGCGGAGGGCGGTGACCCATGCCTGGAACGAGCCGTTGGTCGGCGCCCACGCCACCCGGCCGCGCCACTGCGGGTCGGTGAACTCGAGGACGGAGTCGGGCAGGTCGTCGGGCGAGAGCACGTCGGTGTTGTAGACGACCACGCGTGCGCGGCCGGAGAGCCCGATCCATAGCCCCTCGCGGGAACGGTAGGTCGCCGCGACGCGTTCGAGGATGTCGTCGTCGATGGTGCTGAAGAGCCCGGCGGCCTGCACGGCGCCGAGCGCGCCCGCGTCCTGGGAGATGAAGATGTCGGCCGGGCTCTGGTCGCCCTCCTCGATCAGCAGGGCGGCGAGTTGGGCGGTGCTGCCGTAGCGGACGCCAACCTCGATCCCGGTGTCCTCGGCGAACCGTTCGAGGAGCGGCCCGATCAGCTCCGGGCTGCGGCCCGAGTAGATCGTGAGCCGCTGGTCACCGTCGTCGCCGCAACTCGCGGCAAGGAACGCGAGGGCCGCGGCCACGCCCGCCACGAGCAGTGCAAGCCGCATACGCATCGATGTGTGCGGACTCGCTACGCGCCGTAGCTCCGCACCGAATCTGGGTAAAGGCACTGCTACTCCTCGGCGTTCGTCATTGCCATGCGTGAGGAAGCGTTGATACTGCTCCCGACCACCAGTAGAACCTGCACACGTATATTAGTGCAAGCTAACTTCGTGATGCAGTACCTCGTGCGTCACGGAGTCGCTTCACACGACATATCGACCATGTCGGCGCACGACGCCGGCGCGTGGATCGGATACTCCACTGCCGAACGCCGCCCCGACACGCGGACGGCAGCGCCGAGGTGGCCGAGCGCGCCGGGGCAGACCTCGTCGTGCGGCACCCGCAGAACCGCGGCCTCGGCGCCGAGCTGCGGACCGGCCTCGAGGCGGCACGCGGGCTCGACGCCCGCGCCGCCGTCTACCTCGATGCCGACCTCGAGTACGACCCGGCCGCGATCAGTACGAGCTGCACCTGCGCCCCGACGAGCCCGTCGATGGCGAATCCCGGCAGCAGCACCGACGTACCCACGTTGTGCGGGCTCAGCACCTGCCCGTCCGCGAGCGGTACCGACTGCGACCACAGACCCTCGCGGTGATCGAAGAACACCTCGTACGACCGCGTGCGGTACTGGTTGCGGAGGTCGAGGTTGCCGTCCTGGAGCAGGCTCTGGGTGGTGATCAGGTAGAACGGCTCATCGGCCGTGATCGAGGCGCTTCGGGTCGCCCGGATGTCGATCGAGGTGCTGTAGACGACGACGAGCAGGGCGAAGAGCGCCGCCCCTCCGGCCAGGTCGGGCCGCGCTGCAGCGCGCTGCGCGAGTCGGCGGGATGCGCTGGTCACTGGCACGGCGTGCTCCGGGGAGAACGCCGGGCCCACCGGGGTCCCGCGGTTCCCCCGCGCATTGTCCCACCGACGCGGTGTGCGGGAGGCCGGAGGGGTGCGGTCTGCCTCCCGGGCACGCCGGACCCCGGCGAGATGGTGCTCGACGGCCTCGTGGCCCTCGGTCCGGGGCATGCACCAGGGTCAGCGCGCGGGGCCCGGACAGTTGAAGCGGCGTTTGCGGGCGATTACTGTCAGGCGAGGCGGATAGAGTTGCACGGAAGGGAGCACACAAAGATGACCGGAACGATGCTCTCCGACAACAGGGCGGCCGGGTGGGCCATCGTCGGTGGACTCGCAGTCTTGATGGTTGCCCTTCTCCTGTACCCGGGAGGCTGGCTGATCGACGCGACTGGAGCGATGGACTTCCAGTCCACGATCGATGCGATGGTTGAGAACGACAAGCTCTCGCACATCGTGCTCTTCGCAGTCATCCTCTCGTGCCTCGCGATCTCGTACGGCATCCTCTCGTTCTGGCGCCTCACCGACGATGACGACGCCCTGCTGCGTTTCGGTGTGCTGCTCAACCTGTTCCACTACGGCATCTACATCCTGACGATGGGGATGCGTCACATGCTGGTCGCGATCCACCAGCACCAGGACTCCATCGAGGTTGACGGCGTCCCTGCGACTGCGGCGCAGATCAACGACTACCTCGTCATGCTGCAGGCCGCGAGCGGGGGTCTCCACTACGGCTTCGTCGTGGTGTCGTCGGTGAGCGGCGTCGTCCTCGGGCTCGCGCTCGCCAGGCGCTTCGGCTCGATGAACGTCTACGCGGCGGCCTGCTGGGTGTTCTTCCTTGCGGGCGTGGCGGGACTCCTCAACGCGTTCGTCGGGCAGCAGGCCGAGGCCGCTCCGGAGGCCTTCGTGATCGTGAGCAACCTCGTCCTGTTCGTCGCTGCGATCGCGCTGTTCGTCATCGGCATCGGCGTCCTGCGCGGTGAGCGCGAGCTGGTCCCGGAGGCGTAGCGAGCGCTGGACTCGCGAGGGCGCGGGACGCTACGCCGACAGGTGGACGCGAGCGGCCTGGGCAGTGGCCACCTGGTTACTCAGCCCATGGCGCGAACGTCGGAGCAGGCGAGCCTCATGCGCGTCAGTCGTACTCCAGTACGAGGCGCGGGCTGGTGGGGAGGGCCTGGCAGGTGAGGATGACGCCCGCGGCCAGTTCCCCCTCGTGGAGCGCCATGCTCGCCCGCAGGTGGACGTCACCCTCGCGCAGGCGCGCGCGGCATGCTCCACAGACGCCCGACTCGCACGAGTAGGGCGGTCGCGCTCCGGCCGCTCGCACCGCCTCCAGCACCGTCTGCCCGGCGGACACGGAGGCCGTGAGCGTCTCCCCGCGGAGGCGCACCGAGGCTTCGGCAGCCACGCCCGCGACCGAGTCGTCGGGCGGCGCCGGCGCTCCATAGTGCTCGACGTGGATGCGGTCGGGTGGCACGTCCAGCCCCAGCAGGGCCGAGCGGACGGCCGAGTTCATCCCGCCCGGGCCGCACACGTAGTAGTGCGCGTCCTGCGCGTACGGTGGATGCGCGTCGATGAACGCCGTCACGCACTCCGCGTCGATGCGCCCTCGCCGCCAGTAGCGGAACGACGAAAGCCACGACGGCGACGACAGCACGTGCCGCACGGCCAGCCGCCCCGCCGACTCGCGCTCGAGTCGTGCCAGCTCGTCGCCGAAGATGATGGAGTCGGCGTTGGTGTTCCCGTAGGCCAGCCGCGCGACGGAGTGCGGCTCGGACGCCAGCAGCGAGCCGATCATTGCGTAGAGCGGCGTGATCCCCGAGCCCGCGCCGAAGAAGTAGCAGGTCCGGCGCGCCCGCGGCTCCGGCGCCAGGCGGAACCCGCCGAAGGGCGGCATCACGTCCACCTCGTCGCCGGCGCGCAGCCGTCCCACGATGTGGTTGGAGACGAGCCCGTGGCGCGTCCGCTTGACCGTGATGCGTAGCGGCTGCCCGCCCTCCGGCGTGTCGGAGATCGAGTACGAACGTCGCACCTCCGCGCCGTCCAGCACGAAGCGCACCGTCAGGTGCTGGCCGGCCTGCCAGGCGAACAGCTCACCCAGAGCCGCGGGCACGTCGAAGGTGACGCTCGTCGCCTCGGCCGTCTCGGGCCGAGTCTCGAGCACGCGCAGCCGCTCGAAGCCCTCGTTCACGCGCCGGAGCCGGCCTCGACCCACGCGCGCACCAGCTCCTGGTGGCCGCGCACCCCGGCCTCGCCCAGCGAGGACGGACCATGCTCGAAGTAGGGGCTGGTCAGCGACTTCTGCTGCTGCTCGCAGGCGTAGATGTCCTCCGCCATGAAGTCGCCGGAGGCCAACGGGTCGTCCTCGCCGCCCTCGAACTTGCCACCGATGCGGTTCCACCAGAATCCGGCGGAACGCCACTCCTGGCTGAGGAACGCCCAGCCGGAGGCGTCGGCCATCCGCGTGCGTGTCACGACGCGGGTGCGGTCGGGCGCGAGCGGGGTGACGTGGAACAGCGACCACGCACTCTCGGACTCCCCGAACCCGATGCCGGGAAAGAGCATCGGCACCCACGCGGCGGCCTGCTCCGCCGGGATCACCAGCGGGTACGGCGCGTTCTTCGCGACGTTCTCCGCGTATTCCGGCGCGAGCGGCTCACGGAAGGCATAGTGCGGGCCCACGAAGCCCGCCTCGATACGCGAGTGGTCGTACATGGCGAGGGTGCCCGAGTGCAGGTGGGCGAGGTGATAGCCGTCGATGTAGTTCTCAACGACGATCTTCCAGTTCGCGGCGATCACGTGCTCGGTGCGCGCGTCGGGGTACTCCACCAGCCGCTCGACCTCATGCGGTCCCAGGTGCGGCTCCACGTCGCCCACCCACTCCATGATCGAGCCCGCGTCCTCGTCGGGATGTACCCAGAGCAGCCCGCGCCAGAGGTCCACCGAGGCCTGCTTGAGGCTGATGCCGTCCAGGTCGCTGTCCGGGAACTGGCGCTCACGGTCCGGCACGGAGACGAGGCAGCCTTCCAGGTCGTAGGTCCAGTCGTGGTAGGGACAGACGATGGCGCGCTGGGTCTGACCGACGGCGCGCAGCAGTTGTGTTCCGCGGTGGCGGCAGATGTTGTGGAAGGCCCGCAACCGCCGGTCGCGTCCCATCACGACGAAGATGTTGTTGAGACCCGCCTGCACCGAGACGTACTGCCCGGGCTCGCTCACGTCCTCCGCGAAACCTGCGACGGCCCAGGTGCGAGAGAAGATGATCTCCTGCTCACGGTCGAACCACTCCTGCGAGGTGTACGCCTCGACGGGCAGCACGGGCATCGTCCGCGAGGTGCTCATGTCGCGCTCCATCTCGTCTAGGCGAGGGCGTAGTCGGGGAACCAGCGCTCGCTGGCGTCGATGTAGATCGTGAGGGCGGTGAGCACGAGCCAGAAGATGCTGATCGCCCAGAACAGGGCGGGCGCCTCGCTCCGCGGGATGCGCTGGATGATGTAGGCCTCGCCGCTGCGCATGCCGTCGAGCGCCCAGTAGAGGAAGAGCGCCCCCCACACGAACGGCCAGTCCAGCACGGTCGCTACGAGCAGGATGGCGAGCACCGCCACCGTCGGCCACTGCGCCCCGGGCCGCCGCCTGCCGCGCATCGCCATTCGTTCCCCCGCCCCCGCAGTCCGCTGCTCTACTCTACCCACACCGCGCGGCGTAGCGGCAGCGGCCCTGCGCACGCGGCGGGTCGCGGCCGCAGTCGTACCATCGCCCCGTACCCGGCGCGCGGGCCCGACAGCAACGCCTCGCGGGCCAGTCAGGCGGTTCCCATGCTCGAACGCTTCCACGTCCCCCCGGAGATCGAGGTGCGCGTCGACCCCGCGGTGATGCGCGGGACCGTCGAGGAGCTCTTCGTCGCGCTCGGCATGCCACGCGGCGACGCCGAGCAGTCGGCGGACGTGCTGCTGTACGCGGACGTCCGCGGCATCGACTCGCACGGCGTCTCGAACATGCTGCGCTACTACGTGGACGCCATCCGCGACGGCGGCATCAACCTCCAGCCGCGGTGGCGCGTCACGCACGACAGCCCGGCCGCCTGCACGATCGACTCGGACGGCGCGCACGGCGGCGTGATCGGCCCGGAGGCGATGCGCATCGCGATCGAGCGGGCGCGCCAGTACGGCATCGGCTCGGTCGCCGTCTACAACGGCGGGCACTACGGGGCCGCCGCCTACACCGCCGCGATGGCCCTCGACGAGGACATGATCGGCGTCTCGATGACCGCGGGCGGCGTCAGCGTGACGCCCACCTTCGGAGCCGAGGCGCTCGTCGGCCTCAACCCGATCGCCGTCGCCGTACCGGCGCGCGAGGAGCCGCCGTTCATCTTCGACGGCTCGATGAGCTCGGTCGCCGGCAACAAGGTGCGGCTGGTGCAGCGCCTCGGCCGCGACACCATGCCGGGCTGGATCGCCGGCGAGGACGGCGCGCCGATCATGGACGAACAGCCCATCCCGGAGCCCTACCTGATGCTCCCGCTCGGCGGCACGCGCGAGATCGGCTCGCACAAGGGGTACGGCCTCGCCGTGATGGTCGAGGTGCTGACAAGCCTGCTCTCAGGTGGCGCCGGAGGCCCGGACCGCCGCGCCCGCCAGGCGCACCACCTGCTCGCCTACCGCATCGACGCCTTCACGGACGTCGAGCAGTTCAAGGACGACATGGACGCCTACCTGAGGCGCCTGCGCGACGCGAAGACGGCGCCCGGCGAGGAGCGCGTCTACTACGCCGGACTGCCCGAGCACGAGGAGGAGGCCGCCCGCCGCGAGCTTGGCATCCCGTACCACCCCGGAGTCATCGAGTGGTTCCACACCACCCTCGCCGAGCTCGGCCTCGACGATCGCCTGCCCGCGGCGTAACCGGATGGCCGAACCCGGGCCGCTGTGCGTGCCTGGTGTAACGGCGACGAGCGCGCAGAGCCGTGGCAGCGAGAGGTCGATCGTAGCGACGTGTAGTTCACGCCCCAGCCCAGGACCAAACGCGGCCTCGGCCAAGCACCGGGGGGCCGCCCGCGCCGCCGCCTCGATCTCCGGGTCGTCGGCGTCCGGGCGTCCGGACGCGATGTTCTCGCGAATGGTGGCGCGGAAGAGATAGACGTCCTGGAAGACGACCGTGACGCGCTCGAAGAGCTGCTGGTCCGTGAGCTCGCGCGTGTCGCCGCCGCCGATGCCGACCCCTTCCAGTGAGCCGCTTCAGGGCGTCAGCACTCGCCCGGCGAGGCCATCCGCCGCGCATCGCTTCCGCGGGCGCGTGGTGCTGCGAACCAGTGTAGGCGTAGGTGAGACGACGTATCAATAAACGAGTACATGGCGCAGGCGGCGCATGCGCGTCAGCGGTCAGTCTCCCGGGATGACTCCTGCATCGCCGCGAAGTGTCGCTCGACGCGGCCCGTCAGCAGCATCAACGCAATGGCGACCAGCCACAGCACGAAGGCGACACCGCTCATGCGGTGCACCATCGTCGCGGCGTCCACCCAGATGAACTGCATGGCGACCCCGGCCGCCACCGAGACCGGTGCGATGCGCCGTATCGCGCCGCCGGCCCTCCACTGCCGCTCCGCCGCGGCGAGCAGCGCCAGGCCCGCGGCCGCGAACCCCAGCTTGCCGGTGACCCAGCGGATGCCGTCGATAGTCTCGGTCGAGGACGCCACGACGCTCAGGGCAGCAGCTTCCGATGCGGCAGGCGCCGCTGCCGCGAGTGCAATCGCGCACACGCCGGATACGGCTGTGAACGCGCCCGAGGCGGCGAGCAGGAGGGGGACGACGGGGGCGCCGAATCGCTCTCGGACGATCCAGGTGTTCCACAGGAACCACGCCGCGGCGATCAACGTGAGCCCGGAGATGAGACGCGCCGCGCCGCTCAGGCTGTACGTGGCCTTGTTGGCGGCGATCGCGCGGATGGATTCGAGTAGGTCCGGACGGTCGGCGTCGGCCGCGACGCGTGCGAGCACCATCACGACGCTGGCGGCCGCCGTGAGCAGCAGGAGCGCGCCTGCCCTGCGGACGGCGGGATCCCTGGGCCGGTCGGCCGTGCTCGTCACTGGATGACCCGACCCGTCATGGCCCTCGCCGCCCAACGCGGTGGTGCGGCGGCGATGTTGCTCCCGCTGCACGAGTATCGGCCCTCGCGCTCCGAAGCTGCCAGGCCGGGCGCGTGCGGGTGGTGGTTCCGGGGCCGCAGCGCCGCCCGTAAGGCGGCGGGGAGCGAAGCAGGCAGTGACGGCCGAGGCCCCCGCCGACGGCGCTGCCCGGTCGCGTACGGCCCCTCGCCCCGCACGGTCAGCGGGGCTGCGGACAGTGTGCCCGCGCTCACCTCGCTGGTTGCGAGGCGCGAGCGAGCGCCCCTGGGCGGCGCCAACGGTGGTGTCCGCCACAACAGGTAGCTTCGCATCACCCCAACGAGTGCGGTGGTCGAGGACACTCACCCAATGTGCATCAGATGCATTGAACTGCCGCATGGTACAGTCAGGCCGAGGCTGCTACCTGTCCAATCCAGCCGAACCACACCGATGTGCGAACAACCTGGACTGACCCGGTGCATACATCGACCGCCGCTGCGCTGATCGGGCCTGGGACTCGGGCGATATCGCAGTGAGGCTTCCCGGCTCGGACATTGCCGACCACCTGAACTCGTCCGTCCGGTTCAGCATGGATGAGTTGTGGATCCTGGCGAGTGTCTCGGCCTGGGTGCGGTGGTTCGTGCTCGCTGCGTCGTTCGCGATGCTGCTGTGGCGTCCCGACTACTCGGTGATGCAGATCGCCGTGGCCCTGTCCGGGGTCGGGGTCGAGTGCGCGGTCAACGGTGCCTTCCACTACGCGGTCTGGACCCGGCGGCGGCTGCGCTGGCAGTGGCTGCTCGCCATGGGCATCCTGGACCTTGCTGCCGTGACCGTGATGATCGCCATCCGCGGCGGGCTCGACTCCTACTACTACGTCGCCTACTTCCCCGTGCTCGTCGTGCTCGCCGTGATCTTCACGTCGCTGCGCTTCATCGTGGTCGTCACCTCGCTGACGATCGTGGCCTACGTGCTGACGGCCATGTTCACCGGCGACGGCATCCAGACCGACCTGGCCGAGGACAAGGAGCTGTACGTACGCGTCGTCTTCCTGTTGCCCGTCGTCGTCGCCGTCAACGCCGTCGCCCGCTACGAGCGCAGCGGCCGCCGCGGCGCGCTCGAGCGGGAACGGGCCTTGCTCAACGACCGCCTTGAGCTCTCGCAGACGATCCACGACACCGCCGCGCAGGCCGCGTACTCGATTGGGCTGGGCATCGAGCAGGCGATGAGCCTCGCCGGGACCGCGAACGCCGACCTGACCGCGACGCTGCGAGGGACGGAGACGGTCACGAAGTCGGCGATGTGGGAGCTCAGGCGGCCCATCGACGTCGTGCAGATCTTCGAAGGCGACCCGCTCGGCCGTGTCCTGCGAACGCACATCGAGACGTTCAACACGATCACGTCGATGCCGACGGCACTGGAGATCGAGGGCGATGAGCCGCCCTTGCCGGTCGAAGTGCGGGCGCGGCTGTTCTCGATCGCCCACAACGCGTTGACCAACGCGTTCCGCCACTCGGCGGCGACCGGGGTCTCCGTCGGGCTGCGGTTCAGCGACGAGGCCGTCCGGCTCACCGTCAGCGACGACGGTGCGGGGTTGCCCGGCGACTACGAGTCGCGGGGTCACGGCTTCCGCAACATGAGGCGCGACGCCGCGCTCATCGGCGGACAGCTCGCGGTGGAGTCCGCCGGTGCGGGCGAGGGCACGACCGTGACCTGCACCGTCGAGGGGTACCGGACCTAGCCGCGGTCCGGCCGCTGCCTCGCGGGCCGCGGGTCTCGCGTCTCGAAGTCGACGGGAGGCCGAAGTGTACAATCGAGCGGTACAGGCAGACCGCTCGAAGGCCCCCGCTGGCCAGGCGCGCTCAGCCCTGTTCCGTACGAAACGAACCTGGAGAGGACACCTATGTCGCCTGCAGCGTCCCCTGCCAACCCGGCCACCGAGGCGAACGACGTGGCTGAAGGCGCAGCGCCGATCCGGGTCATGCTCGTCGACGATCACGCCATCGTCCGCGAGGGCCTGCAGGAGATGCTGGAGCGCGCGGGCGGGTTCGAGGTCGTCGGCCAGGCCGTGGATGGCGTGCAGGCCGTCGACGTTGCCCGGGCGGTCCAGCCCGATGTCGTCGTCATGGACCTGATCATGCCCAACAAGGACGGCGTCGAGGCGAGCCGGGAAGTCCTCGAGGTGGCGCCCCAGACCCGGATTCTCGTCCTGACTGCGTCGACGGCGGACGACGCCATGGTCAGCGCGCTGGCGGCGGGCGCCTCCGGCTACCTGCAGAAGTTCTCCACGCGCGATGACCTCCTGACCGCACTGCGTGACGCGGTCGAGGGTCGTTCGATGGTCTCCGTGGACGTCGTCCGCCGCGCGCTCGGCGCTGCCCAGGACGGGACGGCGAGGGGGCGAGCCTCCGGTGGACCGCTGACAGACCGCGAGCGCGAGATCCTGACGCACTTCGCCCGGGGTAACTCCTACGCCGGGATCGCCGGGATCGTGGGCAACAGCCCGGTCACCGTGCGCAACACCATCTACCGCATCGAGCGGAAGCTGGGCGTGAGGACGAAGCAGGAGATCGTGGTCTGGGCCGTCCGGAACGGGCTGCTCGACGACGAGCTCGACGCGCCACCGGCTCCCGGCCCCGACCAGGCGAGGTAGCCCCACGCCCCCGGAATCGATGGCGCACCGTGCCACCGTGGGTGCGCGGCGCGATAGCACCACCTCCCCCGGTTACGGCCCGATGTTCGCCGGCGCCCGCAACCCCTCCGTCGGCGACGTGTAGCCGCGAACCGGGGGCGAGGGGCGATGGTGGGACACCGCCTCCGTCGGCGCCTTCGAGCTTCCGGGTGTCGTCCGAATATTGCCCGCGGGACAAGCTGGCTCGTATACTCGCGGCGAGCTTGGGGGCTCAACAGCGCAGCGCTTGAGCGATTTCCTGCTTCGGGGGCCACCGTGCAGCTGACCGTCCAGCAAGAGGACCTGAACAGAGGCCTCAGCGCCGTCGCGCGCGCCGTGCCCACCCGCTCGACCCTCCCCATCACGAACAACATCCTGCTCGAGGCCGACGACGACCAGCTCACGCTCTCGGCCACCGACGCCGAGACCATCGCCATCACCTACCGGATCGCCTCGGGCATCACCGAGCCCGGCACCATCACGCTGCCCTCGCGGTTGCTCTCGGACTTCGTCGCCACGCTGCCTCCGCAGCCCATCGAGATGGCGCTCGCCGAGCGCTCCCGCCAGGTGAGCCTCTCCTGCGCCCGCAACGAGGCGTCGATCGGCGGGCAGGCGGCCGACGAGTTCCCGCCCATCCCGCCCGTCGAGGACGGCGACACCATCCAGCTCGACGCCGACGCGTTCCGCCGCTCCATCAACCAGGTGGCGTTCGCCGCCGCCACGGATGACTCCCGGCCCGTGCTCACCGGTGTGCACTTCGCGCTGCGCGACGGCTCGCTGCGGCTCGCCGCGGCCGACGGGTTCCGCCTCGCCGTGAACACCATCGAGGTGGGCGAGGACGGCGCGGACCGCGAGGCGATCGTGCCGGCGCGCGCCCTCAACGAGCTCGCGCGGCTCCTCCCCGAGGTCAGCGAGCACGTCTCGGTGACCTTCAACCCGGCGGGAACGCAGGTGCTGTTCGACCTCGGCCACGCCACGCTCATCGCGCAGCTCATCCAGGGGACGTTCCCGAACTACGAGCAGCTCATTCCCAGCGGCCACGCGACCAGCACCGAGGTCAGCGTCGGCGAGTTCATGCGCGAGACCCGCATCGCCTCCATCTTCGCGCGTGACGGATCCGGCATCGTGCGCCTGATAGCGAGCCCGGGCGAGGGGTCGACGGGCCGGCTGACGGTGACGGCCCGCGCCGAGGAGGTGGGTAATAACGAGGGTGAGATCGACGCGCTGGTGGACGGCGAGGAGGCGCGCATCGCGTTCAACAGCCGCTACCTCATCGAGGTCCTGGGCGCCCTCGACACGGACCGCGTCGCAATCGAGACCAGCTCGCCCTCAAGCCCCGGCGTCCTGCGCCCCGTCGGCGACGAAGCCTACGTCCACGTCGTCATGCCGATGTTTGTTCAATGGTGATAAACCGGCGTCAGAATCTGTGCATTCTGGCGGGCATTCTGGAGATTCGGCGGATTCTGGAGGTTCGGTCGGGAGCATGCCCTCGATCGTGACCTCGTCCCGGGTTGCCTCCACGCTCAGCTGAACGGCCTCCATCACGCGCTCATACTGCTCCGGTCCGGCGGCGTCGAGCCGCGCGGCGATGGTCGCGCACACCTGCCGGAGGTCGGCCTCGTCGACGCGAGCAGCAATCGCCGAGACCGGACGGGCGAGCGTCTCCAGCTCAGCGCCGAGGACCTGGCGCCGTGCCTGGACCTCGCGGAGTTGGGCGCGTACCACGGTGCTGTCGACCTCGCCGTAGCCGAAGAGGCTGACGAGCCGCTCCTCGCGCGTCTTCAGCGTCGCCAGCTCCGACTCCAGGCGCTGGATCGCCTCGCGGGAGTCGGGGGAGTCGTCGGGCCGCCTCAGCTCGCGCAGGACCACCTCGGGCGCGGTCAGCACCTTGCGTAGCGCGTCCCGGATCTCCTGCTCGAGCGCCTCGGCCGGGATGTAGCGGGCCGTGCAGGCGCGCGAGGTGCTCTTCGTGTACGCGTGCCGGCAGCGGTAGTAGGCATAGCTCTTGCCCTTCGGGGAGAGCGTCTGCCCTACCATCGCGCTCTGGCAGATGCCGCAACGCAGACGGCCACGGAGCGCGTAGCGCCGCTTCGCCACCGGGCGGCGGCTCGTGCGCTCGGGGTCGTTCAGGATCGCCTGCACGCGCGCCCAGACCTCGTCGTCGATGATCGCCGGCGTCGCTCCGGGAATCTCGATGCGCTCGTTCTCGGGCCGTTCCACCACTCTCGTGCGACGTCGCGCGCCCGGCGCGCGCACGGGCACTCGCCTGGTGCGGCGGTAGACCGTGCGTCCGATGTACGCCTCGTTGAGGAGCACGCGCCGCACCGTGATCGGGTACCAGCG
Organism: uncultured Dehalococcoidaceae bacterium; assembly: GCA_964565075.1. Lineage (GTDB taxonomy): Bacteria > Chloroflexota > Dehalococcoidia > UBA2979 > UBA2979 > VXMT01. Next base: position 8,568 of record CAZMCK010000021.1, on the reverse strand, counting down.
CCCCCCGGAGAAGGCGGGGATGCCGGCGTCGTTGAGTTCGTTGGACACGGCCGAGAAGCTGCGGCTGTCGGCGTAGCGCTCGAAGATTCGGTGCACGACCGCCGCTTGGAAGGGCTCGACCTCGCGGCGCCCGCTGGCCGGGTTGTAGGTGTAGCCATAGCAGCCCGCCCCGGTGGCCTGCGGGATGCGCCCGCTGCGCGCCCGCTCCTCCTTGCCGCGCATCGTGCGCTCGGCGATCTTCTCCCGCTCCACCTCGGCGATGAAGGCGCGCGCAGCGAGGATGAAGCGCCCGACCGCGGTGTCCTCGAAGCGCTCGGTGACGAACTCTAGCTTGACCTCCGCACCCTCGAACTCGTCGAACAGGATCCCGATGTGGTTCTGGCTGCGAGAAAGGCGGTCGACCGCGTAGGCGACGACGACGTCAGCCTCACCCCGTCGCAACGCTGCCCGCAGCTCGTCCAGCCCGTCGCGCTCGAGCGCGGCGCCGCTCGCCGCGTCGCGGATGCGGCGCACCACGCTCCAGCCGCGGTCTGCGGCCACCTCGTCGCAGGCACGCTCCTGCGTATCGAGCGAGGTGCCGTCGCGTTCCTGGGCGTCGGTCGAGACGCGAGAGTAGATGATTGCTCGCATGTCAGTCTCCGTCGGGTCGGGGATGTGCGTCGTCGGCATCGTTCATTTCAGCCTACCGGGTCGGGCAAGCGAATGGGCGTAGTCGAAGCCGGCGGGCGAGGGACGCCAGGGTGCTGGTTAGCGGCCCCGCTGCCGCTCGGAATCACTGCTCGCGCGCGTTCCCGCCGAGCCGGACGGATCGAGTTCGTCGGGTGCGAGCAGCCAGCGCCACAGTTCGTCCCAGGCGCGCGTACGCGGCCCGGTCCGCCAGTCGGTCGAGAGGGTGAACACGCGCGGCTCCCGGCCACCCCGGTGGCCGCGCCTCGTGCGCTCGCGCCGCTTCGCCGATTCCATCTCGTCCAACCTCGTGCGCCCCGATCCACAGGCAAGCGTGAGGGGCTGGAGCGCCGGACGTAATCCCACGAACGGGACTTCATCGATGAAGTGTTCGGCCCTGCGCTCGCCCGTCGCCTCCCGCAGCGGTGCTGGCGATGGTGATCGAGTGTGTCGGGGCGGGCACCCCCGGCGGAATGCCGCATAGGGGAGGGCACTCGTGGCCCCCCTTATGCGACGTGGGCCGCGCGACGCGCGTTGCGATGTGCTGGCCGTGTAAGGAGAAATGAGGTTGGTCAGCGAGTGGGGCAGTGCCGGAACCCCCAGTGATTCCAAGGGGAAACGGCCCCTACGGGACGTGATGGGCAGAGAGTCAGTGTCCGGGGCACGTTCCACCGCCATGTTCCAGAAACCCCGGGAAATGGGGCATCGGGCGCACCGCGAGGGGCAGCGCGATGTTCCAGAAACCCCGGGAAATGGGGCAACGGGGAACATGGGTGCAGGAGGCACGGCTACCGCTTCGTGACGTGGCCCGCCCGGGCGACGGCGGCTTCGGGCGGGGTCGACGGGTGTCATGGGCGTGTACAGGAAAAAGACGTGAGTTCCGAGAGAGGGAAGTCCCCGAAAACGCAGGCAGGTCAAGGGAAAACGCCCCTACAGGACGTGCGGGCGAAGAATTCGGGTGGAAGCCCCCGTTCCACGCAAAAACGCCGAAAGTTCCGTCGGAGGGAAGTCGGAAAACGGGCTGTCAGATGTGCGGAAACACCGGGTGAGCGACGCGCGGAAGATCGAGACCGCGTGAAGGTGGCCGCAGGTCGATCCTGAGCTCGGCGATCCGAGCCGGGTCCGCAGCGATACCGCGTCGCTCCAGTGCGGCCAGCATGTCCTCCTGCCTCGGCTGGCCGAACGCCAGCCGGTAGAGCGCGAGCGAGTCCTGGAGACGTGCCCACCGCTCCTCGTCCCGGCTCAGGGGCAGCGTCATGATGCGGCGCTGGAGGTGGGCGTCGCCGGCGTAGATCCAGTACGGCGTCAGGTCGCCGAGGCCGTGGTGATCTTCCGCGGCAGCGGCCTCGAAGACCGCGTCCCATGGGTCTGCGACTTCGGGCGCGAGTGCGGCCGGCCTGTGGGCGGCGGCGACGTTCTTGCGGATGGCGTGGCCCTTGTAGCGATCGACGCGCCCCTCGCGCTGCTCGAAGTCGACGGGGTTGGCGGGGAGGTTCCAGTGGACGATCGAGTGGCACCACCAGTGGAAGTCGATGCCCTCCTGCCCCACCGACGTCGTCGCGAGCACGAAGGGCCAGAACGGCGAGTTGAAGGCTGCCCGCACCTCCGGGAGCCGCGACTCGTCCTGGACGTGACGAGCGCTGCCGAACCGCAGGGCGTAGCGGCTCGGGAACGCGATCCCGTCGCCGTCGAAGTCGTCGATGTCCGTGGCACGGTAGACCGACTCCCGGAGGGCGATGGCGCGCCGCGCGGTGGTGGCGAGCGCGATCAGCCCCTCGTCAGTCGTGGCGTCGACTCCCGACTCACCGGCGAGGTGATGGACGTACTCGTCGAGGACGGCCTGGAGTCCTCCATCGATGCAGTAGCGGGCGACCCTGCGCCAGTACGCGTCCTCGTCGGCTCGGCCGGGCCCGCGCGAGCGCTCATACAGGCTGTCGATGAGCAGCACCGTGTCCGGTCGGGAGAACAGGCTCCGCAGGCCGGACGCGAGGATCGCCGCGGCCTGCCAGCGTCCCAGCTCCGTGACCCGGTCGTCGGGCTGCCGCAGGCGGCGGAGCGCGCGCCACGCGATATTCCCCGGAGCGCCGAGCCCCAGCAGCGCGCTCGTTGTGACCAGATCCGTCGGGCGCTCCGACTCGGGTGTCCAGTCGCCCAGCGCCCGGAGCGCCTGCTCCACGTGCGCGTCCAGTGCTCGCGGAACGTCGCCGGAGGTCTGCTCGCCAACAGGTCTCGCGAGTGCCTCGGCGAGGGTGCGTCGTGGCGCCGCGAGGAGCTCCGATGCGAGGGCGCCGCCGCGATCCGCTCCCAGGGGTGCGAACCAGTGCCAGGCCGCGCTTGTGGGACCGCTGCTCTCTCCCGCGGGACCGACGACCCGCTCGGCGTGCTCGCGCGCCCACTCGATGAGGCGCTCCACGTCCGGCGGCTCGTCGTGGTCGCGGGCGGCGTCGAGGGGATCGGTCTGGTCGGCGAGCGCCGGCTGCGGCCAGAACAGCGCGAGCGCGGACATCGAGGCAGGCCGCTCATCGGCCATCCGGTAGTCGAGGCGGCTGGCAATGGCCGCGCGGGCGGCGGGCGTGTTCTCGGACTGGCCGGCCCCGGTGAAGATGCGGCGCTGGACCTCATAGCTCAGCAGCGAGGCGATGGCGGACGGGGCGGCCACCCAGCTCGAGAAGATGAGCTGCTTGGTGATGGCGGTCGGGTCGACGGACTCGTACGGGCCGCCGAGCCGGTGATAGGGCAGTGACGGCGGCATCCAGAGCAGCCGCCACCACCCCGGGTCGAGCATCTCGGCGGCCAGTGCGCGCATGCGGGCGTTCGCCCATTCGACCGGCTGGAACTGCGACACGTCGGACTTCGCGATCCGCTGCGCGCCCTCGAACAGCGGGACGAGCCGCGCCCGGTCCTCGGGAGCTTTCATGTGTTCCCTGACGTGCTCGCCGACGCGGTACCCGTTGAGGAAGTTCAGGAAGTACGGCGACGATTTCCAGTACTCGACGCTCAGCGGCCCCCTGACCTCGTCGGCAACGCGCCGCAGCGCGACGAAGCCCGTGAAGTCCTCCGCCTGGACGGGATGGTCGCTGGTCCCGCGCACGGTGACCGTACGTCCGGTATCCGTGGGCCGCTCCGTGCGGGCGATCCATCTCCGCAGGTTCGCCTGCACGCGGTCCCGGATAGCGGCCGCCGGCTCGCCCGCGAGCGCCGCCTGGCGCAGCGCATCGAGATCCTGCCGGACGGAGTCCACGGGCTCCTCGGACGCGGCGAGGAACTCGAGCGTGTTCAGGAAGTCCGCGTAGTGGTCCGCTCCTCCCGCCGACTCCTCGGCGTAGGTGAACGGCTTGTACGGCGTGGCTGAGAGCAGCAGCACGTGCGCATCGGCCTGGGTGAAGAGGTCGTGCGCCAGCTCGGCCGCCTCGCCGCCCGTGCGCACGTCGAGCAGATCGCGGAAGCGTTGGAACTCGTCGAGGATCACGAGGTCCGGCTCGAGCGCCCGCACGGCGGCCCGGGCGAGCATCCGCCGCAGGTTCCCGACGATCGTCCGGGCCCGCTCGTGCTGGTCGCGGCTCAGTGCCCGCCGGCCGGTGACCTCGTCGACCAGGGAGGCGAGCGATGCCCGCTCCTCGCTCCGGTCGAACGCCTGCAGGAAAGCGTCGCGGATGCTGGTCTCGAAGCTCGTGCGCCGGATGGCCGCGACGTACGCATCCACGAATCTCCGACGGCTCCCGACGCCTCCCTGGAAGATGCGCTCTGCCGCCGTCCGCCGCGCCCTGCGGAGTCCCAGGTGGTCGCGCAGGAGCAGGTAGAGCACGGCACGCTCGGGCGCGGTCCCCATCTGCCACCCGAACTGGAACGACGTCGCGGGGGTGAATGCGACGAAGGTGGCGGGCTTGCGGTCCGCGTCGACCGCGGGCTTCAGCACGTCCGGCTGCAGGATGAGCAGGCTGAGGCGGGTTGCGAAGCTCGGGCTCCCGGATCCCGCGACGTTGAGCTTGCGAATGTTCTGGGCGGCGATGTCGGCGTTCGAGCAGACGTAGACGATGTCGATGCGCCCGACGTGCTCGACGTCCTGGAGGTGGTCGAGCGTCCGGGCGATGACCTCCTTCGCGACGTGCGTCTTGCCCAGCCCGGTCTCGTCGGCGACCAGGAAGCGGCACGAGGAGTCCTGGTCGAGGAACAGGCGCCGGAACGCATGGTCCGCCGTAGCTCGCTGGAAGTCGCTCAGCGTGACCGATCGGCTGGGCCGTGTCGCACCAGTCACGAGCTCACCGCGGCCATCGTGCGCCGCGCCTCCAGAGCCGGCAGCCACACGTCGTCCCACCCCGCCGGCAGGACGGCCCTCCCGCCTGGAGACCGGCGCAGGCGCTCCACGATCGCCTCGAGGTGGTCGATGGACTCGGGGTTCTCCGAGAGGGCGCGCGCGAGCAGCTCGAGGACGCCCTGCCCGGCGCCGGCCGCCCATGCTCCCGCCCGACCGCCGGTCACGGCTGCATCGGAGTCCGTCCTCGATGCGAAGCCGATGAGGAGGGCGAGCAGCCGCAGGAACTTCTCGGGCGTGTCGATCTGCCGGGCCAGGATCTCGTCGAACCGGTCGCTCGGCGCACCATCGAGCCGGGAGCAGATGACGGTCGAGCGCTCCACCAACTCGCCGTCGACCTTCGCCCGCACCGCGAGGCGGAGAAACGGCGTGACGTCCGCGAGCCCGCGAGGCTCGAACTCGACGTCGACGCGCTTGCCGGACCGCAGTGGGCGGGTCTCAACCGGGCGGTTGTGCGGGCCAATCAGGACCTCGGCGCCCTCCGGGAAGCGCGGCAACGCGGCGTCGGCCGTCACGCGCGCGGCCCATCCTGCGGGTTCTTCGGTGACGGTGGTGCGGAAGCCGCTCCCGGCGGCGATGTCGACCAGCAGGCTCTCGAGGGCTCGCCCATCCGGGCCGTTGGGGTCGGTGCCGTCGACCTCCGATGCGACGTACGGCGTCAACATGCTGCGCACGGGGGCGTCGTCGCCGACGAGGGCGTCGATCCCGAAGGCCCCGACCGCGCCGACGAGCTCGCACAGGAACTCGACGTTCTGGCCGAGCCCGGCGTCTGTTGCGTTCGCCGAGCCGACGAAGAGATGTGCGCGCCGGCCCCGTTCGACTACGAAGAGCTTCGCGTGGAGGCGTGTGAGGTAGGACTGGTCAGTCTCCTCCGCTCCCTCGTCGTCCCCCGCGAGGCCCGCCGCCGGGTCGAGCTCGTACACGTCCAGGCCTTCGAGAACCTCCTGCGAGATGGCATGGAGCTCCTCGCCGCGCGACACGAGCACGGACTTCGCGCTGCTCCCCGACCCGAACAGGCGCCGCAGCGCGCCCTCGCGCACGAACGGCGAGACCACCAGCGCGCGCTCGCCGCCGAAGTGCTCCTCGACCTCGAATGGGCGCGACCCCTGAAGCCCGATGGAGTGGAACCGGGCCTCGCGGGCGCCCTGTGGCACGTCCCACTCGACCAGCCGCAGCTCGCCGGCAAGCGACGACAGGGCAGCACTGCGCTCGGCCGGTAGCGGCGTCACGGCCAGATCGGGCAGCGACTCGACGAAGTGCGAGAGCGGCGCATTGACCTCGCGCGGGTCTTCACCCGGACGCCCGTCGAGCCAGAGGATCGTGTCCCAGCTCCGGTCCGCGGTGAGGTTGCGGGAGAGGACGAGGAGCCGGTAGGAGGAGCCCCCCGACTGATCGACGAATCGGAGCACCCAGACCTTCGGATGGAAGATGTGGCCCGGGCGGGGTCGCCGCACGTCGTGGACGACGTCCTCGAGCAGGGCGAGCAGGTCCGATGGCCACCGCCGGTCGCTGATGGCGCCCGCCTGGCAGAAGACGTCGAAGCGCGCGCTCATCTCGCGCAGCGCCTGCATGACCTCGACGGGGTCGGGCTGCTCCTCGAACCGGAAGCCCGCGAACGCGAGCGGGACCATGAGCGCCGACTCGAGGTCGAGGGTGTACGTCGTCGCAACGGCGTGGTCGAGCGAGTGCCCTGGAGGAGGCCGCAACGCGTCGAGGAGGAGCGCACGGCTGTCAGGCGCCAGCATCGCTACGCTCCCGGCCGTCGGCGATGTCTTCGAGGAGGCGCCTGATGAACGGCCAGCGGAAGTTCAGGCGCTCCGTGCCGGATGCCCCGCCCCACTGCCGCATGAGCCGGTCGTTGCGGAGCCGCGCCTGGCCGCCCTTCTGGTACAGCTCGCGCTGGCTCACGAGATCGCGAGCCTCGCGACTGTCGGCAAGTGCGGGGCCGGTCCACCCTCGGCGGATCAGGTCGAGCCAGTCGCTCACGAACGACTGCGTGCGCACGGAGACCGGCCTGCCCTGCTCCGCAGCCAGGGCCCACAACCCGTCCAGGCTCCAGCCGCCGAGGTCGCTCGCCTCGGCCTCGCCGCACCACTCGTCGAGCCGCTCCGTGAAGTCGTCGCGGAGGCCGGCGCGCTCGTCGAGACCGAGTGCTTCCGCACGCTCGGCCAGCAGCAGGTTGTAGAGCAGCGAGGCCCCATGCATCGCGAGCGCGAAGCGCCGGGCCTCGTCGAGCGCCTCGGCGATGGGTCCCGTCGCCGCCCGGGCCGCGTCGTCGCCCCACGCGTATCGCGAGCCGGCCGAGGGGCGGCTTCTCCCGTCAACGAGGAACTGGAGCAGGGTGCCTGGTGCGGCGTGCGCAATCCGCTCGGCGAGCCAGTCGGCCTCGTCGTGGGTCAACGCGAAGTCGCACTGCTCGAGGTCGAAGAAGCCGTCCGGAGCCGGCGGAATCGAGGCGTTCCACACTGCGTCGGACCGTTCGAGGAACTCGGTCGCGTCCTCCGCAGGGCGAGCTATCTGGCGCAGACCTGCGACCTGGGAGATCGTCCCGTCGTGCTGCAGGATGCCGAAGCGCCGCAGGCTGTTCCAGTAGATGGTCGAGGGCAGCAACTGCACGCCTGATCCGACGACGCGGCCGATCAGGCCTTCGTGATCGCCGCCCCGGCGCAGCGCTTCGATGAGCTCGCGTTCCCTGCCTTCGACCCACGACGCGAGCCGGCGGCCCGCGTGCCCGCGTCGCGCCCCCTCACGGAACAGCCACGGCACGAACAGGAAGTACCGGGCACGCGTGAGCACGACGGAGGTGCCCGGGAACAGGGTGTCGCTGAGCGCGTCCCGAATCCCGCCGAGCCCGAGCTCGTCGCGGCTCTCGCGCTGCGAGAACATCGCCACGATCTCACGCGCCCGTCGCTGGTCGGCCTGCGAGTAGTCGAGCCATGCGAGTAGGGGGGGGGTCATAGCAAGCCACTTCACAGTCGCCCGGGCAGGTCCGAACCGTCACGTCGCCACCGCGCGGCCAACCCAGGGCACGCGCGGCACAGGATAGTGCGAGTAATCTAGCTCACCATCGACAATCAAGACGCCTGGCGCCTGGGGCACGAGGCCCCCCGGCAACGTGGCGGCAGCGTGAGCGCGCGCCTGGGATGAGGGACGGATGAACACGCGGACGCACGGCGAGCTGGCGAACTTCATCTGGAGCATCTGCAACCTGCTCCGAGGTCCCTACAAGCGCAACGAGTACCGCAAGGTCATCCTGCCCCTCACCGTGCTGCGGCGCTTCGACTGCGTGCTCGCCGAGACGAAGGATGCCGTGCTCGCTGCCGACAAGGGGTACACCGGCGACAGCGCGAACGTGCGGGAGGAGCTGCTTGAGCGGGCCTCGGGACGGCCGTTCTACAACACGTCGAGGCTGGACTTCGAGCGGCTGCTCGACGACCCGAACCAGATAGCGCAGAACCTCAGCCGCTACATCCGGGACTTCTCGCCCAACGTCCGCGAGGTCATCGACGCCTTCGGGTTCGACCAGCACATCACCCGCATGAACGAGCGCAACCTGCTCTACCAGGTCGTGCAGGCGTTCGCGAAGCTCG
>CAZMCK010000020.1:0-38695 GCA_964565075.1 uncultured Dehalococcoidaceae bacterium | reverse complement strand
GGGGCGGCGGCGGTGGTCGTGGCCCGCGTGGCGGCGGCGACCGTGATGGTGGTGGCCGGGGCCGTGGTCCTCGTGGCGGCGGAGGCCGTGGCGAGGGTGGTGGCGGCGGCAGGCGTCGCGAAGGCGGCGGAGGCGGCGGAGGCCGCGGCGAGGGTGGTGGCGGCGGCCGCCGCTGGTAGCCCTCGACCCCGCGTAGCCCGGCCGCGAGCCGGTACACTGACGCCCTGCCTCCCCAGGTGGGGCGTCTTGCTGTCCAGTAACAGGCATCGAGGGGGTGCACCGTGATCAGGGTCGTCGTCAGTGGCAGCGGCAACATGGGCGGCCAGGTGCTCGGCACCATCGAGGCCCAGGACGACCTCGAGCCCGTCGGCATCATCGAGCCACTCGGCGTCGAAGGCGGCGAGATCACGGCCGCGAGCGGCGCGACCTACCCGGCCGGCTCCGACCCCGCCGCGCTCTTCGCGGCGGTCAACCCCGACGTCGTCGTGGACTTCACCAACGCCTCGTTCACCTCGACGCTCCTCGACGCCGCGATCGCCAGTGGCGTGCGCCCCGTGATCGGCACGTCGAGCATCCCGGACGACGTGGTCGAGCGTGCCCGCAGCGGGCTGGCCGAGGCCGGGATCGGCGGCGTGATCGCGCCCAACTTCGCGCTCGGCGCGGTGGTGCTGATGCACCTCGCGAAGGTGGCCGCGCCGCACTTTGACGCCGCCGAGGTGATCGAGCTGCACCACGACGGCAAGGTCGACTCGCCGTCGGGCACGGCGGTCGCCACGGCGCAGCTCATCCGCGAGGCGCGCGGCGAAGACCTCGCCCACCCCGACTCCCAGATCGAGCACGTCGAGGGCGCGCGCGGCGCGCAGTTCGGCGGGGTGGGGCTGCACTCAGTGCGACTGCCGGGTCTGGTCGCGCACCAGGAGGTGGTCTTCGGCGGCCTCGGCCAGACGCTCACGCTGCGCCACGACTCGACCGGTCGCGACTCGTTCATGCCGGGCGTGCTGCTCGCGGTGCGCGAGGTGATGGGGCACGAGGGACTGGTCTACGGCCTCGACGCGCTCATCGGGCTCGCGGAGTGAGCCTCGTCGAGTGAGACTGCCGAAGCCCTACGAGCTCGTCGTCTTCGACCTCAGCGGCGTGCTCGTGCGCGTCGAGCTCTCGTGGCCGGCCAATCACGCACGCGCCGGCGTAGCGGGGGACCCACCCGACGACCCGAGGTTCGAGGACCATCGCCGCGAGCTGAGCGAGCGTCGCCAGCGCGGCGAGATAGGCGCCGAGGAGTACTGCCACCTCGTGGCCGGGGTCTCCCTCGGCGTCTACACGCCGAACGATGTGGCGGCGATCCACATGGCCGGGCTCCTCGGCGAGTACGACGGAGTCGGCGAGGTCATCGACGCCGTCCACGCGGCGGGCGTCGAGACGGCGATCCTCACCAACACCGACGCGTGGCTCTGGCACACGCAACTCGTCGACGAGGCGGAAGCGGAGCGCTACGCCTCGGTACGCCGCATCGGCCGCCACTTCCCGAGCTATGAGCTCGGCGTCATCAAGCCGGAACGCGCGATCTTCGAGGCGGTGATGGAGGCCACCGGCCTCATGGGCCGCCGCATCCTCTACTTCGACGACAGCGCGCGCCACATCGACGCCTCGCTCGACGTCGGGTGGGCGGGCGTACGCATCGACCCGTCGGGCGACCCGGCGCGGCAGATGCGGTTCGAGTTGAACCGGCGCATGGTGACGCTGGGACAGGACGCGGGCGAGTAGCTCAACGCGAGCGCTCACCGGTGGGGCTGTCCTGATGCTGGAATTGGCTCTCCCGCTCGATAGGCACACCGACTAACGGCTCGAGGATGAGTTGGCAGACCGCCATACCCGGATAGAGCGTGAACGAGGTCTCGGAGTGGCACATCATCTCAAGCGTGATGTGTCCTTCAAAGCCAGCGTGGATGGTCGGCGCAGTGAAGTGCACGATGATGCCGAACCGGGCCAGTGAACTCCGACCCTCGACACGTGCTGCCAGGATTGGTCTGTCACCCGTGCGATCATCGAGGTCGTCCGGCAGTCGCAGGTGCACTCGTTCGGCAGTCTGTCCGAGAACGAACTTCCCGGGATCGAGCCGCCATCCCTGACTGGGATCGATCTCGTGTGCGGTAGTCAGCGCGGCAATCGCTCTACTGATTCCCTGACCCGTGCTGAAGTCGGCCCTGAGTGGCACCCCAGCGTCGGGGACGTGCAGGAGTGGGCTCAGCGTAAGGTCGACGGAGCATGTGCTGTACGGTGATTCTTGTCCGCCGGGGGCGTCGAACCGGGGGGCGGGTTCAGGAGTGATCGCGAGGCGCCCGTCATCGAGAGCCTCGAAGATCGCGGCGTTACTGAGGATCACCGGCGATCGCTCCTAAGCGGGCTCAAGCTCTGACTCCCGCACTGAGAGCATGCGCCCGGAATCCAGAAGGTCGCCCGGGAGCCGCACGAGCGCGATATCACCCGACTTGTCGACGAGCTTCACCAGGATCGTGCTGCCACGGACGCTCGTTGTGGGCGCGATCAGCGTACGCTCCTGGCCAGAGTAATCACGGACGGTGACGACTCGTTCGTTCGGGAACATTCCTTCTGCCAGCTTGCCCTTCAGCCTGCGTCGGTGTGTAGCCACGTTGAATCGCCTCCACGGGGAGTAGAGCCACTCTGGGTGGGTTATAGGACATGTGAGCGATCCGGGCCACCAGGATGCAAGTGCTGAGTCGACGCGCGCGACGCAGAGCACCCGTGGCCTTACGATTGATCACCATGAGCAACACCAACGGACTCGACATCGCCGTCATCGGCGCGACGGGGGCCGTCGGCGCCGTCTTCCTCGACGTCGCCGCAGAGCGCGACCTCCCAGTCGGCAACCTCCGCCTCCTCGCCACCGCGCGCTCCGCCGGCCGCGAGCTGCGCTACCGCGACCAGACCATCACCGTCCGCGAGACCACCGAGGACGCTATCAAGGGCGCCGACCTGGTCTTCTGCTCGGCCACCGCGGCTGCCTCACGGATGTGGGGCCCGAGGATCGCCGACGCCGGCGGCATCCTCATCGACGATGGCTCCGCGTTCCGCATGGAGTCGAACGTCCCGCTCGTCGTGCCCGAGGTCAACGGCGAGGACGTCGAGTGGCACGAGGGCATCATCTCGATCCCCAACTGCACCACCACCCCGCTCGCGCTCGTGCTGCACGCGATGCGCACCGTCGCGCCGCTCAAGCGCGTCACCGCCGCCACCTACCAGGCGGTGACCGGCGCGGGCGCGGCGGCCGCCGCCGAGCTCGACGCGCAGCTCGCCGCCCACGGGCGCGGCGAGGAGCTCCCGGCTCCGGAGCAGTTCCCCCACCAGATCGCCATGAACGTGCTCCCGCACGTCGACGCCTTCGAGGAGGACGGCTACACGCGCGAGGAGCTGAAGATGCGCAACGAGACGCGCAAGATCCTCCACCTCCCCGACCTGCCGTTCTCGTCGACCTGCGCGCGCATCCCGACCATGATCGGCCACGCCGAGGCCGTGCACGTCGAGTTCTCCGACCAGGCGCCGATCGGCGAGCTGCGCGCAGCCCTCGAGGCCCACGACGGCATCGAGTTGATGGACGACCCGGCCGCCGCGGTCTACCCGACGCCGCTCAACACGGCGGGCGACGACCGCACGTTCGTCGGGCGGCTGCGCGCCGATACGTCGGTCGAGCACGGCGCCGCGTTCTGGTGCGTGACCGACAATCTGCGCAAGGGCGCGGCCACCAACGCCATCCAGATCGCCGAGGAGTTGATCCGGCGAGGCAAACTGTAGGGCACACAGCGCGCCGCCTGGACGTTCCCGGCGCGCCGCGACGGGGGAGGCGCTCCAATGACCAACGAGATCGGCCGCGTGCTCACAGCCATGGTCACACCCTTCGACGACGACGGCGCCGTCGACTACGACGCAGTGGGCGAGCTCGCCCGCGCCCTCATCGCCTCCGGCAACGACGGGCTCGTCGTCACCGGTACAACCGGCGAGGCGCCGTCCCTCTCCGCCGAGGAGCAGGTCGAGGTGTGGCGCACCGTCCGCGCGGCGGTCGGCCCGGACGTGCCGCTTGTCGGTGGCGCGTCGACGAACGCGACGAACGAGTCGCTGCCGCTGGTGCGCGCCTGCGTCGACGCCGGCATGGACGCGGTGATGCTGACCGTGCCGTACTACAACAAGCCGCCGCAGGAGGGGCTATACCAGCACTTCACGACGCTGGCCGAGGCGACCCCGCTGCCGTGCATCCTCTACAACGTGCCGTCGCGCACCTCGCTCAACATGACGGCCGAGACCACGCTGCGCCTGGCCGAGGTGCCGAACATCATCGGCATCAAGGAGGCGAGCGGAGACTTCGAGCAGATCGAGGCGATCCTGGCCGGCGCGCCCGAGGGCTTCCTGATGTGGTCGGGCAACGACAACGACACCGAGCAGATGGTGGAGATGGGCGGCTACGGCGTGATCTCCGTCGCGGGACACCTCGTCGCCCGCCAGATCCGCGAGATGGTGTACGGGGCGGCCGAGGGCCGCGTGGGCGAGGCGCGCGAGATCCACGAGCGCCTCGTCCCGTTCGTCGACGCGCTGTTCATCGAGTCGAACCCGATCCCGGTGAAGTTCGCGCTGAACGAGGTCGGCGTGCGAGCAGGCACGCTGCGGCTGCCGCTGGTCCCGCCCTCGGAGGCCTCGCAGGCCGCGATCCGCGAGGAGATGGCGAAGCACCAGATCGACGTGACGGTGGCGGTGTAGTCGCGCGTCCGGCGCGACTCGAGATCGCGACGTTGGAGCACACGGCATGAAGACGATGACCGTGGAAGACAGGCTGTACGGCGCACTGGAGGCGGCGGCTGATCGCGACGGCCGGTCGGTCGGGGAGCTGTTGAACGAAGCTATCGAGTCGTGGCTGGCTGATGCCGCCTTGGACGACGCCGACCACTCCGCGATCGCGCGGTCCCGCGACGAGGCCGACGAGCAGGGCGGGGTAGAGTTCGAAGCGTTCTTCGACGGGCTGTTGGGGGATCGGGACTGATTGCCTGGCCGCTATCGAGTTGAGCTGGCGCCGGCTGCACAGCGTCAGGCGCGAAGGCTCGCACCAGAGGACGCGCTACGCGTCCGGGATGCGTTGCGTGAGTTGTCGAACGACCCGCACCCGCGAGGCAGCGCGAAACTCGCAGGGTTCGCCGCAGTCTGGCGCATCAGGGCCGGTCGGTTCCGGGTCATCTACGAGATTCACGATGGCGAGCGCCGGCTCATGGTGCTTCGGATCGCGAGGCGCGACGAGCGCACGTACCGAGGATTGTGAACGGCGGAGCGGCGTCTACCGTTCGTCCCGCTGAGCCACCCACTCCGCCCACTCCTCGCGCAGCCGCCCCCTCGCCCGCTCGTAGGCGATGCGGTCGCCGTAGTAGCCGCCGAGGACGCCTGCGAGCACGCGGCCGCCGACGATGAGGACGGCGGCGTAGACGATCGTCGCCCAGATGAGGTGCTCGCGCAGGTACGGGACGCCGAGGACGAGCGCGAGGCCGCCCAACACGGCGAGCGTCAGCCCCAGGTACGCGAAGCCATTGACGATGCGGCTCTCCGTCTTGCGCTGCGCCTGCAGCATCTCGACGATGGGTTGCGGGATGCGGCCCACCGGGTTGCGCTCCGAGGTCGTCGTGCCGCAGTGCGGGCACGTCGAAGTCCGCTCGCCGATCGGGGTGTAGCAGTTGCCGCAGAAGCGGCCTGCGTTCGGCGCGGAGCCGCCTGTGATTGCGAGGATCTGATCCTCGAGCCGCTCGCTGAACAGCGGGCAGTCGTCGTCCGGAACATAGCGGCTCTCGCCGTCCCCCATGGTCATCTCGGCTCGCCCCGTCCGAGGGCGCACGCGATCTCGGCGAGCACGCGGCGGCCCTCCTCGCGGTAGCCAGCAGCGCGCCCGGACGTGGAGGGCATCACCCAGACCTCGGCGTCCGCGATGCGGACGGGCTGGCGGCCCCACGTCCCGGGGGCTCGCACGCGCGGGAACAGTACGTCGAACGCGCGGGTCGTGGTGAAGCACACCGCGCGCGGCGTGGCGAAGGCGACGCGCCGCTCGAACGCCGGCCGAGCGGCGCGAAGCTCGGCGTCGGTGACGCGCGTCGAGTCGGTCACGACGCGCTTCACCACGTCGGTGAAGCCGATGCCGCAGCGGTCGAGGAGCGCGCGGTCGTCGCCGTGCCCGACATCGCCCCCCGCGAGGCCAGAGTCCGACAGCACGCGCCAGAAGGCGTTGCCGCGGTGGCCGTAGTAGTGACCGAGCTGCGCCGAGCGCTCACCGGGGTTGATGCCGACGAAGACGAGGTCGAGGCCGGGCCGCAGCAGGTCCGGGAGCGTGCGGACACGCGCACCCGTCACCGCGGATGTGCCCGCCGGGGTTGCGGCGCGCACGTTAGAGCGGGTCGTGGGAGTAGGCGTGGTTGCCGAGGCTCGCCCCGAGGAAGATCAGCAGCACCGCGACCAGCACCATGAACGCCGAGAACAGGAACGAGTTGCGCCGTGCCTGCTCCAGCTCGCCCGGCTCCATCTCACCCGCCTCCACCGCGTCCGAGATGCGCGCGATGCGCCGACCGAAGACCGCGCCGTGGATGCCGATCATCGCGATGAGCACCAGGAACAGCGTCATCTTCGCGACGAACACGCGCCCGAAGTGGAAGCTCATGATGTCCTCGCGGATGCCCGGCGGCACGAAGATGTCCGTGTAGAACATCGCGAGGCCCGTCACCAGCAGCCCGACGAGCGAGACGCCGACGATCGCGCTGAAGCGTCGCGCGACGACGATCGTGACCTGGCGGCGTAGCCCCTCGTCGTCGATGAGCCACGTCGACGGCACGACGGCGAAGAACAGCAGGATCTCGCCGCCGACGAGCATCGCGGCGAACAGCACGTGCAGGCCGGGCAGGAGGTGCTCCATCGTTCGTCCCTGTTCCCCGTCTCTGGGGCGTGCCGCCTACAGCGGCCCGCCGAAGATGTCGCGTGTCACGATCGCCTGCTCGCGCGCCGGACCGACCGAGATCATGTCGACGGGCGCGTCGACGAGGTCCTCGATGCGCCGCACGAAGGCCCGCGCCTCCGGCGGCAGGTCGGGGAAGTGGCGCACGTCTGAAACCTCGGTGCGCCAGCCCGGCAGCTCCTCGTAGACCGGCTTCACCGCGTTCGCCTCGTGCAGCGAGGCGGGCAGCGAGTCGATGCGCTTGCCGTTGAGCTCGTAGGCCACGCAGACGTGGACGGCGTCGAACTGCGCGAGCACGTCGAGGCGTGTGAGGGCGATCGAGTTGACCCCGTTGAGCTTCGCCGTCTGGCGCGCGAGGACGCCGTCGAACCAGCCGCAGCGGCGAGGCCGCCCGGTGGTGGTGCCGTACTCGCCCGTGCCCTGCGCGATGCCGTGGTCACGGAGCGCGGCCGCCTCCTCGCCGAAGAGCTCGGTCGGGAACGGGCCGTCGCCGACGCGCGTCTGGTACGCCTT
Organism: uncultured Dehalococcoidaceae bacterium; assembly: GCA_964565075.1. GTDB lineage: Bacteria > Chloroflexota > Dehalococcoidia > UBA2979 > UBA2979 > VXMT01. Next base: position 31,197 of record CAZMCK010000020.1, on the reverse strand, counting down.
GTAGACACCCACCACGCGGTCCACCGCCGTCGGGCCGAGGCCGACGCCGAGACACGCCCCGGCCGCCATCGACGACGGGACGGAGGAGGTCACGTACGGGTAGGTGCCGTTGTCGAGGTCGAGGAGTGTGCCCTGCGCACCCTCGAGCAGGATCTGCTCGCCGCGGTCGTGGGCGTCCTGCACGAGCCGCGAGGTGTCGGCGACGTAGGGCCGGAGCTGCTGGCCGTACTCCTGGTACTCCTCGCGGATCTGGTCGCCGTCCAGCGGCTCGCCGCCGTACAGCTCGGTGATGATGCGGTTCTTGTAAGGCAGGACGAAGCTGAGTAGCTGGTCGAGGGACTCGGGCTGCACGAGGTCGATCATGCGGACGCCGAGGCGGCCCGTCTTGTCGGTGAACGCGGGGCCCGTGCCCGTGCCGGTGGTGCCGATGGCGTGCTCGCCGCGCAGCTTCTCGTCGAGCTCGTCGATGGCGAGGTGCCACGGCATCACGATGTGTGCGCGGTCGCTGACGCGCACGCGCGAGGTGTCGACGCCTCGCTCGTTGAGCATCGCCAGCTCGTCGAGCAGGGAGCGCGGGTTGATGACGACACCGTTGCCGACGATGCACATCGTGCCCGGGTTGAAAATGCCGGCCGGCACGAGGTGCAGGCCGAAGCGGCCGAGGTCGTTCACGATGGTGTGACCGGCGTTGCTGCCGGCGGAGTAGCGGGCAATCACGGAGCAGCTGCGCGACAGGAAGTCGACGACGCGGCCCTTGCCCTCGTCTCCCCACTGTCCGCCGATGATCACCGTCGCGGGCATGTCCCGGTCACCTCGAATCGCGCGCCCGTGGGCGCTCATGTCGTACGCTTGGAGCGTGGGAGCCCGAGACATGATACCGCAGGTCGCGCGCTCATTCGCGCGCGTGAGTATCCGCGTGATGCGCCGTGACGGCCAGACCCCTCGACGGGTGCTGGCGGGGATCGCCGCGACCGCCGCCGCGCTCGCCATCGCCACCGCCGGCTGCACCTCGGACGACGAGCCGCCGCCGAGCAGCCCGCTCGGTTCGACACCGGTCGCGGCCTCCCCGACACCCGATGCAACGCCACCCGCCGCGAGGCCGTCACCCACGTCGGCGCCTTCGGCGGACGGCGCGCCCTCACCGGAGAAGCTGGAAGCCCTTGTCGGCAACGGAATCCAGCTCCTCTCGGGATGGCTCGGCTGGGATGTCACGCACTTCTCCATCGAGGAGGCCGAGGCGGTCGTGTGGTCGGACGGGTGCCTGGGCGTAGAGGTGCCGGGCGCGGCATGCACGCAGGCCCTTGTGCCCGGCTTCCGGGTCGTGATCCGCGACGGGCACGGCGGCCTGCATACCGCGCACGGCGACGCCGACGGCCGCGTGGTGCGCTGGGTGGGCGAGCGCGTCGTGACCGGCACGATCGTCGACGGCACGCAGCACTGGATCGAGATCGCGACCGGCGACGGGGTGGTGCGGCTGAACGCCGCGCCCGGCTCCCGCTACTGGGGCCGCGGGCTGACCCCGACCGCAGCCGACCTGCGGCCGATCGCCGAGGCCGTCGGCGACGCGGAGGTGGCGGTCGCCGTCGACCCCTCGGCGGACGGCCAGGACGCGCTCGTGATCGCCTGGCTCGTGATCGTCGAGTGACCGAGGCAGACGCTGCGACCACGGTCGTCGAGGTAAAGCGCCACCTCGACGGCCGCGAGGAGCGCTTCGAGACCGAGCTGGTCTACCGCGCGCGCGGCGCGCTGTTCGTGCTCTACCGCATGCCCGAGTCGCGGTGGGGGCCGGTCGACTCCTACGGCTGCTACTGGGCCGACCGCACGTACGTCTGCTACCACATGGTGCGCGCCGAGGGCTCACCCGACGCCGGCCGCGAGGTGGCGACCCGCTTCGACGTCGCGCGCGAGATCGAGATCACGGACGGCGAGGTGCGGTTCCTCGACCTGCTGCTCGACTGCTGGGTCGAGGACGGCGTGCCACGCTGGGAGGACGAGCACGAGGTCGCCGCAGCGGCCGAGACCGGGCTGGTGACCCCCGCCGACGCCGCCTCCATCGTGCGGGCGCGCCGCACCCTGGAGCAGGGCCACGCCCGCATCGTGCGCGACATCCGCTGGCTGCTGACGAGGCTGGGGCGGCTACCCGGCTAGGGACGCGCGAAGAGCGCGTTCATGCCCGCGACCTCGGCCTCGCTCGTGACGTAGACGCCGGCCGCGCCGAAGGCCCGCGCGCGCGAAGCGAGGGCGGCGCGCTCACCGGCCGTGAAGCCCATCGCGCCGACCGTCCACGGGACGCCCGCCGCGCTCGCCGTCACGGCGACCTGCGCGAGTAGCGGCGACTGCACCGCCGCGGCTGCCGGGTTGGGCGAACCGAGGTCGCGCGCGACGGCTTCGAGGTCCACGCCGACGCTGACCAGCCGATCGACGGCCGCGAGCAGCTGCGGCAGGCGCGCAAACGCGGCGGCGCTGCCGATCTCCGGGATCAGCCCGATCTGCCCGGGCACCAGGTCGTTGTGTAGCTCCTGCCTGCGCAGCTCGACATCGGCGTCGCGCAGGTCCTGCGGGACCAGGGTTGCGGCCAGCAGCACCGCCACGGCCCCGGTGCCGGCGACCGCCTCAAGGTCCTCGCGGAGGCGGTCCTCGCGCGGGTTCGGCACGCGTACGTGCACCTCCGCGCCCGTGGCGGACGCCGTGGCGACGTTCGCGACGCTCGCGGTGACGGCGTCGGCACGCGTCGCTGCGACCGCGAAAGGCGGGAGCAGGGTCAGGTTCGTGCGAGGCGCGGTCATGGCGCGGCGTGCTTGCTCAGGCCGCCAGCAGCGACTCAAGCCGCTCGGCAGGCGCCGACGGCCCGACAACGGCCAGCGCGTAGGCGCGCTCGGCGAAGATGCGCTGCGCGACCTCTTGGACCTGGTCGGCCGTGACGGCCTCCAGGCGCGCGACGGTGTCGGTCGGCAGCTCCAGCTCGCCGTCCTGGAGCAGCTGGTCGCCGAAGCGCTGCCCCAGTGACATCGGCGTCTCCAGGCTGAGCCGGAACGTACCGGTGGTGAAGTCGAGCGCACGGCGCAGCTCGTCGTCGGAGACGGGCTCGTCGGCGGCCCGCTTCAGCTCGCGCACGATCACTTCGAGCGCCTCCTCCTGGTGGTCGCCCGTCACGCCCGCACTGACCGAGAACGTCCCGATGTCGCGGTGGCGCGCGATCCTCGAACCGACCGAGTAGGCCAGCCCGCGGCGCTCCCGGACCTCCTTGAACAGTCGCGACGACATGCCGCGCCCGAGCACGGTGTGCAGCAGCTCCAGCGCGTAACGCTGCGGGTCGCGGCGCCCCAGCGCCTGCACGGACAGCGCGAGGTTCGTCTGCTCGATCTCGCGCTCCTCGACGATCACGCGCTCCTCGGGCAGGCCGTGCTCGGCGGCCGACTGCTCGAAGGGCTCGCCACTGCGCAGGTCCGCGAAGTGCCGGGCGGCGGTCTCGACCACCCACTCGTGCTCGACGTTGCCGGCCACGGACAGCACGGAGTTGCTGGACGTGTAGTAGCGCTCGACGTGCGTGGTGAAGTCGTCGCGCTGCAGCGCGGCGACGGTTTCGAGGGAGCCGGTCACGGGCCAGCCGATCGGCTGGTCGCCGTAGACGGCCTGGATCATCAGCTCGCCCGTGCGCGCCGCGGGCGTGTCGTGCCCGCGCCGGATTTCCTGCTGCACGACGGTGCGCTCGCGGTCGATCTCCTCGGCGGCGAGGAGCGAGTGCTGGAGCATGTCCGCGACGACCTCGATGCCGGTCTCGGCGCGCTCGAAGGGGAGGTTGTTCCAGTAGCAGGTGAGCTCACGGGTGGTGTAGGCGTTGAGCGCGCCCCCGGCGCCCTCGATCGCCTGGCTAATCTCGGGTGCGGTCGGGCGGCGCTCGGTGCCCTTGAAGAGCATGTGCTCCAGGTAGTGCGAGACGCCGTTGGTGCGGCGGTCCTCGCCGCGCGAGCCGACGCCGACGAAGAACGCGGTGCTCGCCGACTGTGCCGTGGGGATGGAGGTGGTGACGACACGCAGCCCGTTGTCGAGCGTGCTGATCTCGGGGCGGATGGCGTCGGCGGACGGCATGTGCAGGTGCTCCCCTCGCCTCGTGGCGCGTCGGCCGCGGGTCGAATCAGCGTACGGGGGAGGGGTGTCGCCAGCAAGATGCGAGACGGAGTATCCGTAAGCAAAGGAGGCGTGCGTCCGGGAGTGTGTCGGGGTCTGAGCGGGTATCAATCTGGCGGGTCGAGGAGCGCTTCCAGGGCGGGCACGAGCTTCGGGATGTCGTCGCAGACGATCTACCAGATCACGTCGTCGTCGATTCCCAGGTAGGTGTGGACGACGCGGTTCCGCGTTCCAATGATCGCGCGCCACGGGATATCGTCGTGCGATTCGTGCACGGATTCGGGGATGCGCCGCGCCGCCTCGCCGAGGATGCCGAGGTTCCGCAGGGTTGCGTCATACGTGCGGTCGTCCGCTACGAATGCCTGCTGATCAAGCCCGCCGGTGTATCGCAGGATTCGCTCGCACGCCGCGAGCATGTCGTGAACGTAGGGGATCCACGGGCGTTCGGCGGACTCGCCTCTAGACACGGATAGCCTCGGCCTCGACGTAGGGACGTAACTCTGGACGCAGAGCCTTGTCCGTGACGAGGTCGACCGGGTGGCCCAACAAGTCCTCGATGAAGAACTGCACGCCGAAGTAGCGCTCGGAGTCGGCGGGGCCGTCGAAGTGTACGAGGATGTCGATGTCGCTATCAGGTGATGCCTCGTCGCGGACGACGGATCCGAACAGCGCAAGGTCGACCACCCCGAATCGACTCACCAACTCGGACTTGTGAGCGCGGAGTGCCGACAGTGCCTCACTGCTGCTGAGTGCCTCTCTGGTCATTGGTCCTGTCCGATTCGCGGCGTGCTGCGGCTACTCATCGATTATCGCCGGTCGGCTAGTGAAATGCTGCCGGGTGCGACTTCCTGTCGTTGACAGTCTCCCGGCACGCGCCGAATATGAACCGAATCCTCCCCGAAAGACCGAGGAGCGATGACGAAGTACATCTTCGTGACCGGTGGTGTCGTCAGCTCCGTTGGCAAGGGCATCGTCACCGCATCGCTCGGGCGTGACCTCAAGGCCCGCGGACTCCGCGTCTCCGTCCTCAAGCTCGACCCCTACATCAACGTCGACCCCGGCACCATGTCGCCCTACCAGCACGGCGAGGTCTTCGTCACCGACGACGGCGCCGAGACCGACCTCGACCTCGGCCACTACGAGCGCTTCCTCGACGAGAACTTCACGCAGGCCAACTCCACCTCCTCCGGCCAGATCTACGAGGAGGTGATCCGCAAGGAGCGCCGCGGCGACTTCCTCGGCGGCACCATCCAGCCCATCCCCCACGTGACCGGCGAGATCCGCAAGCGCATCGTCGAGGCCGGCACGGCGCTCGACGCCGACGTGGTGCTTGTCGAGGTCGGCGGCACCGTGGGTGACATCGAGGGGCAGCCGTTCCTCGAGGCCATCAGCCAGATGCGCCACACGCTCGGGCCCGGCGATACCGTCGCCATCCACGTGACGCTGCTGCCGTACATCGGCTCGACGCAGGAGCTGAAGACCAAGCCGACGCAGCACTCCGTCCGCGAGCTGCGCTCCTTCGGCATCCAGCCCGACGTGATCGTGACGCGCTCCGACTACCCAGTCGCCGAGGCGCTGCGCGAGAAGATCGGCCTGTTCTGCAACGTCGAGCGCGAGGCCGTCATCCCGCTCGAGACGGCCGACTCGATCTACGAGGTCCCGCTGCTCCTCGAGGTGCGCGGGCTGCCGGAGATTGTCGCGCACAAGGCCGGGCTCGACGGCAACAAGGCGGAGCTCGCCGAGTGGCGCGACTTCGTGGAGCGGCTCAACAATCCGCGGCGCGAGGTGCGCATCGCCGTGGTCGGCAAGTACGTCGAGCTGCACGACGCGTACCTGTCGATCAAGGAGGCGTTGATCCACTCCTCGGTCTTCCACGGCGCGCGCCTCGAGCTGGACTGGGTCCACTCGGAGCACCTCGAGGACCGGCCGCCCGAGGAGGTCATCGGGGAGGTCGACGGCATCGTGCTCTGCCCCGGCTTCGGCGACCGAGGGCTCGAAGGCAAGATCGAGGCGGTCCGCTACGCGCGCGAGCGCCGCATCCCGTTCCTCGGCGTCTGCCTGGGCCTGCAGATGATGGTCTGCGAGTTCGCCCGCAACGTCGCCGGCATGCCCGAGGCGAACACCACCGAGGTGGACACCTCGACGCCGTTCCCGGTGATCTCGCTGCTCTCCGAGCAGCGCGGCGTGCTCGACTACGGCGGCACCATGCGGCTCGGCGGCTACGACTGCCGGCTGGTGCCGGGGACGAAGGCCGCCAAGGCCTACGGTGACGCGACGGTGCGTGAGCGCCACCGCCACCGCTACGAGGTCAACAACGTCTACCTGCCTGCCTTCAGGGAGCACGGGCTCGTGCCCTCCGGCTGGACGATGGACGGCGAGCTCGTCGAGATCATGGAGCTGACCGACCACCCGTGGATGGTGGGCGCGCAGTTCCACCCCGAGTTCACCTCGCGTCCGCACCGGCCGCAGCCGCTGTTCCGCGACTTCGTCGGCGCGGCCGTGGCCGAGCACGAGCGGCGTGCCGAGGCGCTCGGGGCGGCCTCGGCCTGAGGCGCCGGGCTGCCACCACCAACCACGCGCGAGGGACGAAGCGGTAGCCGATGGACCTGTTCCGCCTGCTGCACGTGCTCGCGCTGTTCTGGCTGATGGCCGGCCTCGGCGCCGTGATGGTGCCGATCTGGCGCGCGTGGAGCGCCGAGGACCTCGAGACGCGCGCGGTCATGCTGACCGAGGCGGCGCAGGCCGAGACGCGCTGGCTGCTCTCCGGGCTGCTCGCGACGGGGCTCACCGGGTTCGCGTGGGCGGCCTCCGACAACACGAACCTGATCACCACCGGGTGGCTGCTCGCCCTGGAGGTGCTGTTCATCATCGATGTCTTCATCTTCTTGCCGCTGATGGGCGTCGGACTGCGCCGCGTCCGTCTGCTGGCGCTGCAGGCGCGCAAGCGCGGCGAGATGAGCGAGGAGCTGCAGGACGCCCTCAACGACCGCGTGCCAGTGGTCTTCGGGACGCTGATGGTGATCAGCGTGCCCGTGATGACCTGGCTCGCGATCGCCAAGCCGTTCTGACGGCGCCCGGAGGGTCCTCGCGACCCCCAGCGCCGGGCATGCGAGACTGCGCGTAGCACACCGAGGAGCCCGCCTGAATGCGCATCTTCCTGGACACCGCGAACATCGACGACATCCGCCGCGGCGCCGCCATGGGCGTCGTCGACGGTGTCACCACCAACCCCTCGCTCGTCGCCGCCGAGGGCGTCGAGTACCGCGACCGCGTGCTCGAGATCTGCGAGGTCGTCGACGGCCCCATCTCCGCCGAGACCATCTCGGAGACGGCCGACGAGCTGGTCGAGGAAGGCCGTCGCATCGCCTCGTGGCACGAGAACGTCGTCGTGAAGGTGGCGATGTCGGAGGCGGGCCTGGCGGCCATCAGCCGGCTGTCGGCGGAGGGCATCAGCACGAACTGCACGCTGGTCTTCTCGGCGAACCAGGCGCTGCTCGCGGCGCGCGCCGGGGCGACCCTCATCTCGCCGTTCATCGGGCGCATCGACGACGCCGGGCAGGACGGCATGGAGGTGGTCCGCGAGTCCGTGCGGATCATGGAGACGTACCACTTGCCGAGCCAGGTCCTCGCCGCCTCGGTGCGGCACACGCGCCACGTGACCGAGGCCGCGCTGGCCGGCTCGCACATCGCGACGGTGCCGCCCAGGGTGCTGTTCCAGCTCATCCAGCACCCGCTCACCGACGCCGGAATCGAGCGCTTCCTCCGGGACGCCGCGAAGTACACGCCGGTCTAGGAACGCTTTCCCTCCCCGGTAGCACCCGCCGTTCCGCGCCATGCACTCCCGGGCCGCCCTCCCGCCCGCGGTCGATGGTCGCCCGATGCCATACAATGGATCGCGCGATTCATACAACGAACGGAATAGGCTTATGAAGCTCAGCTACAGGATGAAGCTCTCATCGAACGGGCAGGTCTCGATCCCGGCAGCGGTACGCGACCGTTGGCGTGCCGACGAGACGCTGCTGGCCGACGAGATGATCGTGATCGACTTCGAAGACTACGTCGTTGTGGGACCCGCCCTCGTTGACCCCGCCGAGACGCTTCGGGGTAAGTACGCCGGGCTCGGCCCGAGCACCGATGAGATGCGGCGGGAAGATCGCGAGGAGGAGGCCGAACGCGAACGCCAGCGCGAGCGCGGGGGGTGATCATCCTCGACGCACACGCGGCACTGGCGCTGCTGCGGGATGAACCCGCCGCCGAGCAGGTGCAGGCCATGATCGAGCGTGACGAGGATGCGGCGCTCACGCTGCTGGGCGTGGCCGAGGTGCTCGACCGCCTCGTGCGCCGGACTGGCATCAGCGAGCGGGATGCCGTGCTCAGTCTCGATCGGCTGGGGTTGGCCGACCCGCCCGCGCTCGACGCGACTCTTGCTACGAGTGCGGGCTTGCTACGGGCGCGCTACTACCAGCGCCGCACCCGCTCGCTCAGCCTCGCGGACTGCGTAGCCGCCGAGACCGCCCGACGCCACGACGCATCGCTCGCGACCGCCGACGGGCCGCTCCTCGACACCTGCACGGACGAGGGGATCGCGGTGATCGCGCTTCCCGACAGCGAGGGCCGGGTCTGGGCCCGCTCGTGAGCGATGGACGGCGGCCGGATGGCCTGCGCAGGGATCGGATGTCTGGGGACGTGATGGGTGCTCGTGACAACGGGGGGTGATGTGAGTCATAAGTCCCGATCACCGGGGATCCAGATATAGAGTCGCAAATGGATCACCGAACCCGTCTCAAATTGCGTACCGCATGACTATCCTTCAGTGCATCGTCGATCTCGACGTTGAGCAGGACCGGGTCGAGTTCGTCGTAGACCTCCTCGGTGCTGGCCAGCGCGGCGATGTCGGGCGGCGGCAAGACTCCGGCCAGGACGTCGATCTCGTAGGGCGGCCACGGTTCGATGATCTGCGCCGTGGAGGGGGCCGGGCGGTCCAGGCCCAACGCGAGTGCCGTCGTCAGGGCGACGATTGCCAGCGGGAGAACGGCGACGAACCTGCCGAGCATCGCTACTCGTCTTCGAACAGGCTCGCGACGATGGCGATCCACGTGTCAAGTGGCTCGCTCAGGATGTCGCCTATGACCTCGTAGTAGAAGTCTGTCTCCGGGTCGTAGACCTCGACATGCGTCGCATATCTCTCGTCAGTCGGCCCCTCCACGACGCGGATGACATACGCCGGGCGGCCAGCAATGACCCGCGTCTCACGGATGCTGGCCCGCGTCTCGTCAGTGCTGGCCTTCCAGTACGCGTCTTCGGCGCGGAACCTGCTGGGCGGGAATCTGCCGCATATCTCGAACGCCTGGAAGCGCTGCTTCCCCGGGCCGTACTGGCGTTCATCGGTCAGATACCTAGCGCAATAGCCCACGGTCGGATCGCCGTAGCCACCGGCGCGTGCACTGCCGAAGACCCAGCCGTCGGGCACGTCGGGGTCACGCCATGCGACCAGACGGCGCGCCTCGCTGATGTCTGTGGTGACAACCTCGCCCGTCAACAAGGCGTTCGGGGGGGAGGAGGACACGTTCGGCTCGGTCGCGCCAACCCAGCCCTGCGGCACGAGCTGGAAGATGCCGTGCACCACAGGCGCGGTCAGGCCGGTGCCCCCGAGATCGGGCAGGGTGCCCCAGATGACGCTAGCGGTGGTCGTGGCGGAGTCCGCAGACGAGCCAGAGGCGGTGGCTATCGCGCCGCTGCAGCCGGTGAACGCGTAGGTCATCCACTCGACGCCGAGCGCCTTCTTCGGCACCGTCCCTGCCGGGTCGGCCTTTACTTCCGTGACCGTGTAGCGGACGAAGCAGTCGTCGGCCTGCTTCCACTCGAAGAGGTCACCCGCCTCGACTATGTCGAAGACACCAGCCTGCGACGTTCCGCCAGCATCGGACTTGTGGATGAGCAACTCGGTCGCGGTGCCGTCCCGCAGCGCCTCGTAGGTGGTGACGGCGGTCATTGCGCCGTCCTCGCCCTCGGTGCGGAAGGAGTAGCTGCCAGCCGTCGTCACCGCGCCCGTGGTGTCGTAGCTCTCGTAGCTAAGCGCGGTCGACGGCAGCGCGCAGCTCTCGAGGTCGAGCGTGGCGAGGTCGTTGCGCGTCACCTGCCGCAGCACGCGCGGGACGCATCCGGTGAGCTGGTTCTCGCTCAAGAACAGCGCCGTCAGGCTGGACAGATCCTCAAGCTCCGTCGGGATACTCCCCGTCAGCCGGTTCTGGTAGAGGTAGAGGCCCTCGAGGTTCGAGAGTCCGCCCAGCCCGGCGGGGATCGACCCGTCGAGGAAGTTCTGGCTGAGCGTGAGGTGCTCCAGCGTCGTGAGGCCGCCCAGCGCCTCCGGGATGTTCCCCGCCAGGAGGTTGCGCGAGAGGTTGAGGGTGCGCAGCTCGGGCAGGCTCCCCAGCTCCGCCGGGACGGCGCCGAGCAGCTTGTTCCACGAGAGGTTGAGGGTCCGCAGCGCCGTCAGTCCGCGCAGCTCCGGGGAGACCTTGCCCGTGAGCCGGCGCAGCATCAGCGAGAGGCCGGTCACGCGCTGCGGCGTCCCGCCGAGCGTGACCCCGTCCCACTCCGTCATGGCGGTGCTCGCACTCCAGTTGAGCGTCGCCGTGCCCGCCAGCGTCGACTTCGCCCCCAGCAGCGCGGCACAGTCGCCCGCCAGCCCGGTGTTGGTGGCGGGGCCACGCCCAGGGTCGTCTGCGTGCAAGGCGTGGGCGCTCCGCTGAAGTGCGCGGTCGCCGTCATGCCCTCGAGCATCTGCGCGCGCGTCGGGTTCGCGGTCGTGTTGTGGACGGTCACCCCGCTCCACTCGACGGTCCAGCGGGTGAACGTGCATCCGGCCCGGGCCCGCGCGCGCAGCTCGACGTGCTCGTCGGTGGCGTGCGCCCACGCGCTCGGGTTCGCGAACGTGTAGACGAAGGCGGCGTCGGCCGCGCCCACCGCCGCGACGGCGACCTCGCCACAGCCGTCGGGGGTGATCGTGACCTCCAGCTCGGGGAGCTGTGCCGAGGCCGGCTCCGGACCCACGCCGGGACGCCCGAGGAGCACCAGCGCCAGCACGGCAATGCCCGCCGCCAGCACGATGGCGAGGAGGCCCAGCCTGCGGCTAATGGTGTGGATCACACACCTCGTCGCGGATGTCGCCTGACATTACGTCTGTCACTGAGCGGGCACCCCTCTATTGGGATAGCGAAACTGAGCATTTCGACCGCCCGTGATCAGAGCGTACGCCACTATTGACTCGACAAGTGCATGAGGAGCGTATGAAGAGGCCCTCGGGCCGGGCGCGTGCTGTATTCGCACATGAACTGCCCCCGCTCGAAGCCAACGAGGTTCACTACATGCCGATCGACCCGCTTCCGGACTGGCAGGCCGTTGGTGCGCGCGTCGCCCTTGCGCGCCGCACCCTGGGACTGACGCAGGCCGACCTCGCAACCCGGGTAGAACTGGGGCGGTCCGTGCTCGCCAAGGTCGAGAGCGGCGCTCGTCACCTCAGCGCGCTCGAACTCGCGAAGCTTGCACGCGAGACGGGATTGCCGATCGACTGGTTCGTCGCGGACTCGCCGCCGGCGTTCGCCAGCCGCCGCACCGGCGACCTCGGCGCGCCAACCATCGTCGACGTGCGTGTCGACGTGCTCGCGCGCGATGTCTCGCAACTGATCGAGATGCGCCTCCTCCGACCGCACGGCGAGCGGCCCGAGTTGGCCATGCCGCGCGATGTCGCTGGCGCGGAGGTGGCCGCAGCCGCCGTCTGTGCCCACCTCGACGCCGATCCTCACCGCCCCATCGACCTCGCCGACGCGGCCGAGCGCCTGGGCGTCTTTCCGTACTCACTCGCCCTGCCGCAGCACGACGTCGACGGGGGCTACGTGGCGCTCGACGAACAGGTCGGGGTGGCGTTGATCAACGGCGGGCAGCCGTCCGCCCGCCGTCTGTACACGCTTGCCCACGAGATCGGCCACCACGTGTTCCAGGACGCGTACGCGGTCGACATCGACGTTACCGGCCGCTCCGAGGCCGAGCGCCTCATCGACGCGTTCGCTGTCCATCTGCTCCTGCCCCGACCCACGCTCGAGCAGGGGTGGCGTGACCTCGGCGGCGGCGACGAGCCACGCACCGCGGCGCTCATCATTGGAGCCCGCTACCGCATCAGTTGGACGGCCCTCTGCGCCCAGCTCATCAACCTCGGCATCGTCGACCGCTATCAAGGCGAGGTGATGCGAGAGGCCACGCCGCTCGGAGGCGAGTACGCGGAGCTCGGCGAGGAGATCGTGGAGGAGCTCGAGGCCCCCTATATCCCGCGCGCCGTGGCGCGAGCCGCCGTCAGCGGTTACCGCAGCCATCGCCTCGGCCTGGGACGGACCCTTGAACTGCTCCACGGCACGCTGGGCGAGGCCGACCTGCCCGACCGCCACGAGGTTCCCCTCGACGCGCTCGCCGGCGAGCTGCGTAGCCCGTGAGCGATGAGACGTACGTCTTCGATGCTGGCCCGCTCAGCCATTTCGCGCGCGCGGGTCAGCTCGCCGCCCTGCACATGATCTGCGGAGGGGTGCGCCGCACCGTCACGGTGGCGGTCCTGGACGAACTTGCGGCAGGAGTCCCTGACTACCCTCCGCTACAGGGCGTGATCGACGCCGACTGGCTGGAGCACGTCCGCGTGGACAGCCTCGCCGATCTCGCGGTATTCGCCGAGTACGCACGCTTCCTCGGCGTCTCGCGTGAAGGCGATGTCGGAGAAGCGCCCACGCTCGCGTGGGCCGAGACGCACGGCACCATCGCCATCATCGACGATCAGGCGGCGCGCAACGTCGCGCATCAGCGCCGGGTGGCCTTCCATGGGTCGTTGTGGCTCGTTACCCAAGGGCATGAACGAAGGCCACCTGGGTGAACCCGAGGCGACGCGGCTTGTCGGAATGCTGCTCGATACCGAAGCGCGCTATCCCTTCTCGATCGCTGCTGAGTTCATCCCTTGGGCTCGCGCGGAGTCTCTCCTCGACTGACCCGCCGATGCGCGTGCTGACCATCAACCCGCGGCGCGAGCTTCAGTGATCCGATTGTGACTCTGGGTCACCAAGGTTCGGTGATCTGGCTTATGGCGCACATCGGGGGGTGTTCACGTACCGGGCTGTGCGTTACACTGCGGCCCGGACAGACCTTGTCCACATCTCATCCCCTTCCAGTTCGCACGACGATGCGACCACACAAGTAGGCTCATGGCACGTACGCCCGCACGGGGCCGCAGAGACGGCCCTGCACGAGTAGCAGACGAACAACGGCGCGCTGAACGACGCGACGGCGGCAACGGCCGCTCGCGCGCCCCTCGCGTGGAGGGTCCCGCGCCGCCCAGCCTCGACATCGCGCAGCTTGAGGCTCAGCCCTTTGAGGCCCTGGTCGCCCTTGCCACGGAGCACGGTATCGAGAACCCCGAGGGTCTCCCGCGCCAGGACCTGCTCTTCCGCATCCTCCGTGATCAGGCCGAGCGCCAGGGCACGATCTTCTCCGGCGGGGTCCTCTCCGTGGTCGATGACGGCTTCGGGTTCCTGCGCGGCGACCGGCTGGTCCCGGGCCCCAACGACGTCTACGTCTCGCAGTCGCAGATTCGCCGCTTCGCGCTCCGCAACGGCGACTACGTGACCGGGCAGGTGCGCCAGCCCAAGGACTCCGAGAAGTACTACGGCCTGCTGCGCGTCGAGGCGATCAACGGCGTCGACCCCGAGACCGCGAAGCGCCGCCCCAACTTCGAGGAACTGACCCCGATCTTCCCGGACAACATGCTCACGCTGGAGACCGAGAGCATCGAGCTCAGCCAGCGCCTGGTCGACCTCTTCGCGCCGGTCGGGCGCGGCCAGCGCGGCCTCATCGTCTCGCCGCCGAAGGCCGGCAAGACCATGCTGCTCAAGTCGATCGCCCACGGCATCACGCAGAACAACCCCGAGGTGGACCTCATGGTGCTGCTCGTTGGCGAGCGGCCCGAGGAGGTCACCGACATGCGCCGCTCCGTCCGCGGCGATGTGATCGCCTCGACGTTCGACGAGCCGGTCGAGGACCACACGCGCGTGGCCGAGATCGCGATCGAGCGTGCGCGCAGGCTGGTCGAGACCGGCCGCGACGTGGTGATCCTGCTCGACTCGATCACGCGCCTGGCGCGCGCCTATAACCTCGCGGTGCCGACCAGTGGCCGGACGCTCTCCGGTGGGATCGACCCGATCGCGCTCTACCCGCCGAAGCGCTTCTTCGGCTCGGCGCGCAACATCGAGGATGGCGGGTCGCTGACCATCATCGCGACGTGCCTGATCGAGACCGGCTCGCGCATGGACGACGTGATCTTCGAGGAGTTCAAGGGCACCGGGAACATGGAGATCCGCCTCGACCGCCGCCTGGCGGAGAAGCGCATCTACCCGGCAATCGACATCTTCGCCTCCTCCACGCGGCGCGAGGACCTGCTCTTCACCGAGGAGGAGCTGCGCCAGGTGTGGCTGCTGCGTCGCATGGCCGCGATGGTCGGCGACCAGGGCACCGACGCGACCGAGCGCGTCATCGAGCGCGTCGCGAAGACCGAGACGAACGCGGAGTTCCTGATGACCCTCAAGTCCGAGGTCATCTAGCCGCTCCGCACGGCCGTCGTCTCACCTCAATAACGATCCGGATACCTGGCCCGGCCCCGCGAGGGGATCGACGAACTCCGCCTGGTTGCTAGACTTTCTGAGTGCCGCGGGGAAGGCGCGCCGCGCCGCCGCGCATCCGAAGCGACGGCCTGCCGGGGAGTGATCGCCTATCAGCGGCCTGGTGACCCCACCGCCGAACGGCCGGCGTCAACGCGCGCTGCTGCGCGCCCGGCGTCTCGAGAGTGCTCGCCGCGCGCTGCCCAGCGATGCGCTGGTGCAGGGCGGCGTCGTGCTCGCCATCCTGGCGGTGGTGATCGTCGCGGGGTTCTTCCCGCGCACCGTGCGCTCGGCGCCGCGGGAGCCCGTGCTGCGCGCCGAGGTGATGTCGTTCCCCGGCCTGGCCGGCGTCGCCGAGCCCACCAAGGTCCCGGCCATTCCCCCACCCACCTCGACGCCGATCACGCCGACCTCGACGCCGGAGCCGCCGGAGCAGGCGCGCGCGCAGCCCCTGGACGAGGAGCCGGACGATGGCGAGACGGAGCGCGTCGAGCAGCAACTCCCGATCTTCTATCGCTACGAGATCCAGGAGGGCGACACCCTCACCGGGATCGCGCTGCGCTTCGGCATCGGCACGCAGTTCATCCTCTGGAACAACATTGACATCGTGCCGGACGCCGACCTGCTGAGGCCGGGCCAGACGCTCCAGGTTCCAAGTGTCGAGGGCATCATTCACGACGTGCGCCTGCACGAGACACTGATCGAGATCGCCGAGCTGTACGACGCGGACGTCGACGACATCGTTGCGTTCGCGGCGAACGATCTGCCCAACGCGAACACGGTGCGCGAGGGCTCGACGATCCTCGTGCCCGGCGGTCGTGTCGTTGTCCAGCCACCCCCGCCGCCCCCGCCGCCGCCGACCCCGCCACCAACTCCGCCGCCGGGCGCGGTGGCCACGCCGACGCCCACCGTGACCGCGTCGACCTTCGGGTTCATCTGGCCCGGGCCCGGGCGTATCACGTCATGGTTCGGGCCCGCCCACCCACTCGGCATCGACATCGGGATGCCGGTCGGCACGCCCATCGCCGCGTCGGCGGCCGGCCAGGTGACGTTCGTCGGCGGCCACCCGTGCTGCTCGTACGGCTACCACGTCATCATCAGGCACGACCAGAGCTTCACCACGCGCTACGGCCACTTCAGCCGCTTCGCGGTGACGCTGGGCGAGTGGGTGGAGCAGGGCGACCTGATCGGCTACAGCGGCTCGACGGGCGCCTCGACGGGGCCCCACCTGCACTTCGAGATCCGGCGCAACGGCACCCCGCAGAACCCGCTGAACTTCCTGCCGTAGGCCGGCCCGGGCGCGGCGCTACTGCCGGCTCGCCTCCAGCAGCACGACGCGCTGCTGCTCGCCCAGCCCGCGCCGCTGGATGCTCAGCCGCGCCTGCGGGTCCTCGACGCTCAGCCCGGTGGCCTCGAGGAACGCGCCCAGCGGGCTCTGCTTCTCGCGGCCGTTCTGCCCCGCATAACCCACGGGGATGACGATCTTCGGCTCGAGGTCGCGCACCGTGCGCGCCGCGACCGCGGGCTCGGCGTGCTCCTCGCCGCTGATGGCGACGACGAGGATGTCGACGTTGCTCAGCAGCTCTGCGTCGGCCGCCGGGGGCTGGCAGCCGCTCCCCAGGTGGGCGAGGTGCAACCCCTCGGCCTCCACCAGGAAGGCGGTGTTGCGCCTCGCCGCGGGATCCAGGGTCGCCGACTCATCGTCCGCCAGTGGTAGCGGGTTGGCGATGCCGAAGACCTGGACGCCGCTGATCTCGTACTCGCCGGGCCCGTCGATCACGACCGGCTGGCCGCGCACGCCGCCGCTGTGGTCGTGGTGCGGGTGGTGGCGGCTGACCGTCACGATGTCGGCCGTGGGGCGGCCCATGTCGAAGCCCGCCGAACGGTCGGCCGGGTCCATGACCACGGCCGCGTGACGCGTGCGGACGCGCACGCAGGCATGCCCGAGCCAGCTGATGTCCACGCCGTACCGTCCTTGAGGGGAGCGGGGAGTGTCCCGCGTCGATCGTAGCGAGGGGAGGCGTCGCCTGCCACCGCCCGCCGGCTACGGCGGCGCCGAGCCCAGTAC
Source organism: uncultured Dehalococcoidaceae bacterium (assembly GCA_964565075.1). GTDB lineage: Bacteria > Chloroflexota > Dehalococcoidia > UBA2979 > UBA2979 > VXMT01. Next base: position 14,313 of record CAZMCK010000020.1, on the reverse strand, counting down.
CTTCTCGAGTTGCCGCAGCGTGCGGTGGTGCAGCGCCTTGATGGCGCCCTCGCTCCGGCCCATCCGGCGGCCGATTTCCGCGTTGGTCAGGCCATCGACGTACTTGAGCGCGATCAGCTGGCGCCGGTCGGGCGCGAGCTCCGCCGTCGCCTCGCGGATGCGGGTGGCGAGCTCCTGCATCTCCAGCTCGGAGTCCGGCCCCGGTACGTCCGAGGCGATGCTCATCGCCTCGTCGAGCGGCGCGGTGGGCGGGCGGCGTCCGCGGTCGCGGTACCAGTTGGCGAGCAGGTTGTGGGCGATCGTCATCAGCCACGACTCGAACGAGCCACGCCCGCGGAAGCTGCCGAGGTTCGTGAAGGCGTTGACGAAGGTGCGCGAGGTCAGCTCCTCGGCGTCGGCGGCGCTCGGCGTGCGCGCCAGCAGGTAGCGGTGCACGCGGTCCGCGTGCGCTTCGTAGAGCGCGGAGAACGCGTCGTCGTCACGCGCGGCGGCGCGGCCGGGCGCCTCCGCGTCCCCTGTCGCCGTGGTCTCTTCCACGCCCCTGGCACCGCCTTCGCAGCCGCTCGGAAGCCCTCGTCCGAGGGTCTCGGCGCGTTGACCGGGCTGCCTGCCGGTCGCTACAATCGTACCAGTTAGCACTCTCCCGGCGAGAGTGCTAATCCACACCCCGTGAACACGAACCGCCGGGAGGGGCGCGTGCTGAGCGATCGCCGGGCCGGCATCCTGAACCTCGTCGTCGATGAGTACATCGACACGGCCGTGCCCGTGAGCTCGCGCGCGCTCGTCGACCGCCACCACCTCGAGTTCTCGACCGCGACCATTCGCAACGAGCTCGCGCGCCTGGAGGACGAGGGCTACATCACGCACCCCTACACCTCCGCCGGCCGCGTCCCCTCGAACGTCGGCTACCGCTTCTACGTCGAGCGGCTGATGGCCGAGGAACCCGTGACGCTGGCCGAGCAGCGCATGATCGAGCACCAGTTCCACCAGGCGGCGCCCGGCTACGACGACTGGCTGCGGCTCGCCGCCTCGATCCTCTCGGCCGCCGTCGGTAACGTCGCGGTGGTGACGCGCCCGCAGCGCCGGCTGCCGACGCTGCGACACGCGCAGCTCGTCCACCTGCGGCCGGGCGCCGCGCTGCTTGTCGCCGTCCTCGACGACGGCAGCGTGCGCCAGCGCATCGTCGGCGTGCCCGAGCCGGAGACGCAGGACCGCCTCAACGCCCGCGCCGAGCGCCTCAACGCCCGCTGCGCCGACGCGGGCGCCGCGGGGCTGCGAGAGCTCCTGCCCGAGATCGAGGACGAGCACGACCGCACCCTCGTGCTCGACATCGCGGGGTTGGTCGACGAGCACGACGACGACACCGAGCTGTACATCGCCGGCGTCCGTCCCGCGCTCGAGCAGCCGGAGTTCGACTCCACGGAGCGCATCCTGGACGCGGTGCAGCACCTGGAGGCGTACCACCTCCGCGGCGCGCTCCGCGCTACCGACGCACCCGATGCCGGGGCGCGCATCGTCATCGGCGACGAGAACCCCGACGAGTGGCTGCAGGAGTGGACGCTGGTGGTCTCGGCCTTCGACGGTCCCGAGGGCGCCACCGGCACCGTCGCCGTCCTGGGGCCGACGCGCATGCGCTACGGGCGCACGATTCCGCGCGTCCGCTACTTCTCCTCGCTCATCTCGGACCTCCTCCAGGAGGTCGAGAGCTAGGCGCTCGCGCCCTGCCGCCGCACATCGAAAGGTCACGACACTGCTCCCCGACGACGCCGAACAGCCCCTTGCAGCCGTCGACGACGCCGTGAGCGCCGCCGACGACGCACCCGACCCAGCCGAGGCGGAGACCGAGCCGCTCACCGACGAGGAGCGCATCGCGCGCCTCGAGGGGGAGGTCGCCGGGCTGCGGGACGCGCACACCCGCGCGCAGGCCGACCTGCTCAACTACCGCCGCCGCTCGGAGCAGCACTGGGCCGAGCGCGCCCGCACGACGCTCGCCGACACGGTGCGCCGCTACCTGCCCGTGCTGGACGACCTCGACCTCGCGCTCGGCAACGTCGACGCGGACCTTGAGGGACACCAGTGGGTCGAGGGCATCCGGCTGGTGCGCCAGAAGTTCGCGGAGACCCTCGCCACGGCGGGGGTCGAGGCGATCCCGACGGACGACGCGGAGTTCGACCCGCGCGTCCACGAGGCGATCTCGTACGCGCCGGGGCCCGGCGGCCGCGTTGTCGCGGCGGTCCGCTCCGGCTACACGATGCAGGACTACGTGGTCCGCCCCGCGCAGGTGGTGGTGGGCGACGGCTCCACGGATACGGAACCAACACAGGACGCATAGCCGCGCCGCCCGCGGGCCATCGCCCGGCGGCGCACCGAACGAGCTACCGACGACGAAGGAGAGACATCATGGCAAGAGTCATCGGCATCGACCTCGGAACCACGAACAGCGCCATGGCCGTGATGGAGGCCGGCGAGCCGGAGATCATCCCCAACGCGGAGGGTGGCCGCACGACGCCGTCGATGGTCGCCGTCACCGCGCAGGGTGAGCGCCTCGTCGGCACCGTCGCGAAGCGCCAGGCCGTCACGAACCCCAGCGACACCATCTTCTCGGTGAAGCGCCTCATGGGCCGCAAGTTCGAGGACGCAGAGGTCGCGCACCTGCGCGACATCGCCCCGTTCGAGATCACGAAGGCCCCCAACGGCGACGCGCTGGTGAAGATGGGCGACCGCGACTACTCGCCGCCCGAGATCTCGGCGATGATCCTCCAGAAGCTGAAGGCCGACGCCGAAGCCTACCTCGGCGAAGACGTCAGCGAGGCCGTCATCACGGTGCCGGCGTACTTCAACGACTCACAGCGCCAGGCCACGCGCGACGCGGGCCGCATCGCCGGCCTCGAGGTGCTGCGCATCATCAACGAGCCGACTGCCGCCTCCCTCGCCTACGGCCTGGAGAAGGAGGAGGACGAGGTCATCGCCGTCTACGACCTGGGCGGCGGCACCTTCGACATCTCGATCCTCGACCTCGGCGACGGGACCTTCCACGTCCAGGCGACGAACGGCGACACGTTCCTCGGCGGCGACGACTTCGACAACCTGCTCATCGACGACCTGGTCGCCGAGTTCCGCCGCGAGCAGGGCATCGACCTCTCCGAGGACCGCATGGCCCTCCAGCGCCTCAAGGAGGCGGCGGAGCGCGCGAAGATCGAGCTGTCCAGCGCGCAGCAGACCGACATCAACCTGCCGTTCATCACCGCCGACCAGAGCGGCCCCAAGCACATGCAGATCACGCTCACGCGCGCGCGCTTCGAGCAGCTCGTGGGCGACCTCGTGCAGCGCTCGCTCGGCCCGGTGAAGTCCGCGCTCGACGACGCCTCGCTCCGGCCGGGCGCGGTCAACGAGGCGGTGCTGGTGGGCGGCATGACGCGCATGCCGCTGGTGCAGCAGCAGGTGCAGGAGTTCTTCGGCAAGGAGCCGCACAAGGGCGTGAACCCGGACGAGGTCGTCGCCATCGGCGCGGCCATCCAGGCCGGCATCCTCAAGGGCGACGTGCAGGACGTCGCGCTCTTCGACGTCACCCCGCTCACGCTCGGCATCGAGACGCTGGGCGGCGTGATGACCGCGCTCATCGAGCGCAACACGATCATCCCGACCGACCGCCAGCAGACCTTCTCGACCGCGGCCGACAACCAGCCCTCGGTGGAGATCCACGTCCTGCAGGGCGAGCGCCAGATGGCGGGCGACAACAAGTCGCTCGCGCGGTTCATCCTCGACGGCATCCTGCCGGCGCCGCGCGGCGTGCCGCAGATCGAGGTCGAGTTCAGCATCGACGTGAACGGCATCGTCACGGTCGCCGCGCGCGACCAGGCCACCGGCAAGGAGCAGCACGTCACGATCCAGCCCGCCTCCGGCCTCACCGACGACGAGGTCGAGCGGCTCACCCGTGAGGCCGAGGAGCACGCGGCGGAGGACCAGGCGCGGCGCGAGGCCGTCGAGCTGCGCAACATGGCCGACACCCTCGCCTACTCCGCCGAGCGCACGCTCAACGAGCAGGCAGAGAACGTCTCCGCAGACATCAAGTCGCGCGTCGAGTCCGCCATCGCCGACGTGCGGTCCGCCCTCGAAGCCGACGACGCGGAGCGCATCCAGTCGACGAGCGAGGCGCTCTCGCTGGCGCTGCAGGAGATCGGCCAGGCGGCGTACGGCGCGCCCGAGGCCGGCGCGGCGCCGGGCCCGAACGGCGACGCCGCGGCCGGCGCCGACGGCGACGACGAGGGTGAGGCGGCGAGCACGGTGGAGGGCGAGTTCCGCGAGGTGTAGGCGCGCCGTCGCGAAAGTCTACGCTGCGATTTACCCTAAACGGAGCGTAGACTTATCTCGTGGGCGGCTGAGGATCGCGGGAGTCTACGCTACGGTTCGGGCCAAATGAAGCGTAGACTTTGGGCGCCCCGAACGTGCTGCCTCCGAAAGTCTACGGTGCATTTGAGGCAAATCGTAGCGTAGACTTTCACCTCGGGAGACGGAGGGCGGCGCTTGTGGTGTTCCGTGCCCCTGATCGGCCGGCTCCCGCTGAACCTCCGCCCCGCCGCCCCGGGCGGCCGAGTCGTCGCGAGGTCTACGCGCGGCTCGACACGCAGATCGGGGAGCTCTGGAACAACCTCGGCGGCCTCCCGCGCCGCCTCGAGGCGGACGGCATCTGGCGCGGGATCTGGCTGGAGGAGGCGCACCACTCCACGGCCATCGAGGGCAATACGCTCGTCCTCAAGCAGGTCGAGGCCCTGCTCGGCGAGGGGCGCGCCGTGGGCGACAAGGAGCTCCGCGAGTACATGGAGGTGCGCGGCTACGCCAACGCTGCGGACTGGGTCTACGGCCGGGCGATCGATCCCGGCGAGTGGTCCGGGGATGAGCGCATCTCGATGACCGAGGTGCGCTACGTGCACCGCCTGGCGATGGAGCCTGTCTGGGACGTCGCACCGCACCCCGACGCCGGAGCGGACGAGGGCCCCGGCTCCTTCCGCAAGCACGACATCCACCCATTCCCGGCGGGGATGACTCCGCCGCCCTGGACCGACGTTTCGGCCGAGATCACGGACTGGATCGCCGACGCCAATGGTCTCGAGCCGGCGTCCCCGGACTTCCCGGAGGCCGTCGCCCATGTACATTGCCGGTTCGAGCAGATCCATCCGTTCCTCGACGGCAACGGGCGCACGGGGCGCCTCGTGCTGAACCTGCTGCTCGTCCGGCTCGGCTATCCGCCCGCGATCATCTACAAGAACCAGCGCGCCCGGTACCTCGACGCCCTGAGGCGCGCCGACCAGGGGGACGCGGGCGCGCTCGGCGAGCTGATCGCGCGGGCGATCCTCGGCAATCTCTACAAGTTCGTGATTCCATCCGTGGCCGGCCCCGCGCGGCTGGTGCCGCTCGGCGCTCTCGAGGACCGGCGCATCACGGCCGGGGCGCTGCGCAATGCCGCGAACCGGGGACGCCTCCAGGCAACGCGAGGTGCGGATGGGCACTGGCGCAGTTCGCGCGTGTGGGTGAACGACTACCTCAAGACGCGCTACGTTCGGGACCCGGCGTGAAGCCGGTACGGTTCCGTGTGAGCAGGGCGAAAGTCTACGCTACAATTCGGATAAAATGGAGCGTAGACTTTTGAGGTGGGAGCCTGCGGAGGATGTCGCGAGCGCCGGCGCTGCGCGTTCAGGGCGACAGGCCTTAGACTGAGGGATCAATGAACGCCAACGCCGATCTCTACGCCACGCTCGGGGTCTCCCGCGATGCCTCGCAGGAAGACATCAAGCGCGCCTTCCGCAAGCTCGCGATGGAGTACCACCCCGACCGCAACAAGTCCGACGGCGCCGAGGACCGCTTCAAGGAGATCTCCGCCGCCTACGATGTCCTCTCCGACGATGAGAAGCGCCGCACTTACGACCGCTTCGGCGTCAACGGCCTCAACGGCGGCGGGCAGCACGGCTTCTCGGGCTTCGAGGGCTTCGGTGGGTTCGGCGACATCTTCGACGCCTTCTTCAACGGTACCGCCACGCGCCGCCCCGGCCCGCAGCGCGGCGCCGACCGCCGCGCGACCCTGCGCATCTCGCTTGAGGAGGCCGTGTTCGGCGGCGAGCAGGAGATCGAGTTCGACCGTGTCGCGCACTGCGAGGAGTGCCGCGGCACCGGCGGAGCGCCCGGCACGAAGTCCGTGACCTGTCCGGAGTGCAACGGCCAGGGCGAGGTGCGCCGCGTCCAGGAGTCGCTCTTCGGCCGCTTCGTGAACGCCGCGCTGTGCGCGCGCTGCGAGGGCGACGGCGAGGTCGTCTCCGAGCCCTGTGCCGAGTGCCGCGGGCGAGGGCTGCGCCGCGAGCACGTCTCGCGCGTGGTGAACGTCCCCGCCGGCGTCGACGAGGAGCACCAGATCCGCCTCAGCGGCGAGGGCGACGCCGGCCAGCGGCGCGGCCCCGCCGGCAACGTCTACCTCGACATCGAGGTGGAGCCGCACGAGCGCTTCAGCCGCCAGCGCAGCCACCTGGTCTACGAGCTTCCGCTGAACCCGGCGCAGGCCGCCCTCGGCGCGAACATCGAGGTGCCGACCATCGACGGGGAGCCCGTGGAGATCGAAGTGCCCGCCGGCACCCAGCCGGGACACGTCTTCACCGTGCGCGGCTACGGGGTGCCGCACCTGCGCAGCAGCGGCCGCGGCGACCTGCTGGTGCATACCCACGTGGTGACGCCCACCAGCCTCACCGAGGAGCAGCGCGAGCTGCTCGAACAGCTCGCCGAGTCGCTCGGCACGCCCTCGATGCCGGAGCACGAACGAGGCTTCTTCGAGCGCGTGCGGGAGGCGTTCAGCTAGCCACCCATGCCGCCGCCCCCGCCCGGCGACGCGCCCATCACACCCGACGGTCCCTCGACAGGTGACGCCTGGGTCGCCCTGTCTCTGCACCTCCCCGTGGCCGACGCGGAGATGGTCGCCGACGTGCTCGCGGCCATCGCGCCAGGCGGCGCGGCGATGGACACGCCGTTCCGCAACATCGAGCCGGAGCGCTTCGGCCTCGAACTGACCGACGAGGACGCCATGGTGCGTGCGTTCTTCCCCGCACCGCTCACTGCGGCGGAGCGGCGCGCGATCCGGCGTCGCCTCGCCACGCTCCCGCTCGGCGTCCCCCTCCCGCGCCTGCGCTACACAGAGGTGGGGGAGGCCGACTGGGCCGAGGAATGGAAGCGCTTCTACCACCCGTTCCGCGTGGGGCGGCTGCTGGTGCAGCCCTCGTGGGAGCCGGCCACGGACGCACGTCCCGATGACCTCGTGATCACGCTCGACCCCGGGCGCGCGTTCGGCACCGGCCAGCACGAGACGACGCGGCTGTGCCTCGCGGCGCTGGACCGGTTCGTGCGGCCCGGGGCCGCGGTGCTCGACGTGGGGACCGGCTCGGGCATCCTCGCACTCGCGGCCGCCCGGCTCGGCGCGTCGAGGGTCGACGCGCTCGACACGGACCCGGTCGCCGTCGCCGCAACGCGCGAGAACGCGACGCGCAACGGCCTCGCGGATCGCGTCGACGTGGGCGAGGGCTCGCTCGGTGCGGCCTGGCCGTGGCACGGCGCGTCGCGAGGGCGCTACGACTGCGTGGCGATGAACATCGCGCTGGTGGTGGTGACGGAGTTGCTGCCGGGGGCGACAGCCGCGCTGCGCCCCGGTGGTGTCCTCGTGGCCAGCGGGTTCCTCGCCGAGGCGGCGCCGGACGTCGAGCAGGCCGCGCGCGCCGCCGGCCTGCACGACGTGGAGCGCAGGGTCGACGGAGAGTGGGGTGCGGTCGTCGCGCGTGCGTGATGCGCCCGGCCCGGCACGCTCAGCGCAAACGTATTGAGTTGCTTATACTTGCCTCTTGCAGCCCGCCCCACGTACTGCGTTACAGGAGTACGCGTTGGAAGACCCCCGCATCATCTCTGAACGCCTGCTCGACAACGTCGAGCGCGTCATCATCGGCAAGACCCAGGAAGCACGGCTCGCGCTCGTCACGCTGCTCTGCCGCGGGCACCTCCTCATCGAGGACGTGCCCGGCGTCGGCAAGACCATGCTGGCGCGGGCGCTGGCCCGCTCCACCGGGTGCGACTTCCAGCGCATCCAGTTCACCCCGGACCTGCTGCCCTCGGACGTCACGGGCGTGTCCGTCTTCAACCCCGCCAGCCGCGAGTTCGAGTTCCGCGCGGGCCCGGTCATGGCGCAGATCGTGCTCACCGACGAGATCAACCGCGCCACGCCCAAGACGCAGTCGTCGCTCCTCGAAGCGATGGAGGAGCGCCAGGTCACCGTCGACGGCGTCACGCGCGGGCTGCCCGAGCCGTTCATGGTGATGGCGACGCAGAACCCCATCGAGTACGAGGGCACGTTCCCGCTGCCCGAGGCCCAGCTCGACCGCTTCCTCATGCGCGTGCGGCTCGGCTACCCCAGCCCGACCGACGAGGTGATGGTGATGGACGCCCAGCAGGCGTCGCACCCCATCGACTCGCTGGAGCAGGTCACCACGGCCGGCGAGGTCGTCGAGCTGCAGAAGGCGGTGCGCGAGATCTACATCGACCCGCTCATCAAGCAGTACATCGTCACGCTGGTGAACGCGACGCGGGACCACGAGGCGGTCTACCTGGGCGCCTCGCCGCGCGGCTCGCTGGCGCTGATGCGCTGCGCGCAGGCGTTCGCGATGCTGGAGGGCCGCGACTTCGTCCAGCCCGACGACATCAAGCTCCTCGCGTTCCCGGCGCTCGGGCACCGCGTAATCGTCAGCGCGGCCGCCCGCGTCCGGAACGTCGAGACCTCGGCGATCATCGACGAGTGCATCGAGCGCGTCCCCGTGCCGGGGGCGCGCGCCCGCGGCGGCGCCTGAGCCGGCCATGCGCTGGCTCGCGTGGCTCGCGGCCGCGCCCCGCCGACGTCCCAACATCACGATCGCCCTCGGCGTCGCGCTGATCTGCATCGCCATCGGCCTGGCGACGGGCTTCTGGCTGCTCTTCCGCCTCTCCTACGTGATCTTCATCGGCGTGCCGATCCTCTACCTCTGGAACCGCTCGATGATCCGCAACATCGAGGTCGACATCCTGCGCCGCGACCGGCGCGTCACGCGGGGCAGCGACCTCGAGGGCCGCGTGCTCATTACGTCGAGCGCGCGCCTGCCCAAGATCTGGCTGGAGGTCGAGGACGCCTCGGACCTGCCCGGCCACATCACCAACCGCGTCGTCACGCTCGGCTCGCGCGGCGTTGACGTCTGGCGGTACGAGACGCCGACGCTGCGCCGGGGGCTCTACACGCTCGGCCCCATCACGATCACCTCGGCCGACCCGTTCGGCTTTTTCCGCATGTCGCGCACCTTCGGCGAGCCCGTCGAGGTGCTGGTCTACCCGAACGCGCCCGAGTTGCCGGGGCTGTACCTGCCGCCGGCGAGCCTGCCCGGCGACGGCCGCTTCCGGCGTCGCACGCACAACGTCACGCCGAACGTGGCGGGCATCCGCGCCTACGAGCCCGGCGACTCGTTCAGCCGCGTGCACTGGCCGGCGACCGCGCGCACCGGCAACCTCATGGTCAAGCTCTTCGAGCTCGACCCCGCCTCGGACGTCTGGGTCCTGCTCGACCTCCAGGACGAGGTGCACACCGGCGAGGGTGACGACGGCACCGAGGAGACGGCCGTCATGGTCGCAGCCTCGATCGCCCGCTACTTCATCGCCGCCAACCGCTCGGTCGGACTCATCGCCTATGGCGACGACCTGCGCGTCGACGAGCCCGAGCGCGGCGCGAACCACTACACGCGCATCCTCGAGACCCTCGCGCTCGCGCGCTCGGTCGGCGAGGTGCCGCTCGACCACCTGCTGCTCGAGGAGCAGCGCAACTTCGGCCGCCACACCACCGTCGTCGCGGTCACGCCGTCGCCCAACGACGCGTGGGCGCTGGCGCTGATGTCGCTGGCGTCGCGCGGCGTGAAGGTGGCGGCCGTGCTGCTCGAGGGGGAGACGTTCGGCAGCGAGCGCAGCTCCCTCGACGTCTACGGCACGCTGACCGCGGGCGGCGTCTACACCTACACCGTGAAGCACGGCGATGACCTGGTGCACGTGCTCAGCGCCTCCGCCAGCACGCCGAACCCCGAGACCGGCGCTCCCGCCGGGCCGGCGTCGCCGCTGTGACCGCCGCCGGCATCCCCGCCGACGAGGGTCGCCGCCGCCGCGGCTTCGCCGAGCTCGTCGCCGAGGGCGACCGGAGGTTCGCGCTCGCCTACTGGGAGGACATCCTCACCTTCGTGTTGCTCGCGGCGAGCCAGACCGCCTTTGCGCTCTCCATCGCGAACGCGAACTGGGTCGACGAGATGCCGGACCTGACGGTGGCGGCGTGGGTAGGGCTCCTCGCGGGCGCCGGGCTCGCGCGCCTGCACGGCTCGGCTCGGCAAGGCGCCCTGTCGCGGGTGCGCTGGTCCGCGTGGTGGCTGTTCCCGGCCGGGCTCGCCTTCGGCGCCGCCGTATCCGTCGCGATGGTCATGCACACCATGGAGCTGGCCGACCCGTTCACCACGGGGGGCATCGATGCCCGCTGGTCGGAGCTGTGGGCGCGCCTCAAGGACTGGGGCACGGCGCTGATCTTCGGCGGCGTCTCCTCGGATCCGCTGCCGTTCGTGCTGCTCATGGTCTTCGTGACGTGGATCGTCCCGTACATCTCGGGCTGGGCCGTGTTCCGCTGGCGCAACCCGTGGCTGGCGCTGGTGCCGGCTGGGGTGGGGATCCTCACCAACATCTCGTACCTGCCCGGTCAGCCCTCGGTCGCGTTCATCCTCTTCCTGTTCGCCGCGATCCTGCTCTTCACGCGGCTCCAGCTGCTCCGCACCATCTCGCGCTGGGAGGGCCAGCGAGCGGCGCTGCCGCAGCTCCTCTCGCTCGAGGTGCTCCACGCCGGGGCGTGGGTGGCCCTGCTGCTCATCCTCGCTTCGTGGCTCGTGCCGACCGGTGGCGAGCTCGACCGCGTCTCGGCGGGATGGGAGCGCGTCACGCAGCCGGTCACGGACCGCGTCGACCGTTTCGGGCAGGTGTTCCTGGGGATCGACTCGAAGCGCGGCAACCTCATCCACCACTTCGACAACGCCCTGCCGCTGCAGGGCCGCGTGAAGCTCGAGGACGACCCGATGTACCGGGTCACGCTCCCCGCGAACGAGGAGTTGCGCCGGGACGAGTTCCTGCAGCTGCGCACCACCGCGTTCGACGAGTACACGCGGGCGGGCTGGGAGCTCTCCGAGACCGGCCGCGAGCCCCTGCCGGGCACGACGATCGAGGCCGCGAGCTTCGGTACGCCGGAGACGCGCGTACAGCTGCGCCGACCCATCGTCACGCAGGTCGAGGTGATCGAACCGCTCTCGGACCGCCGGCTCCTCGCGGCGGGCGACCCGCTGGCGACCGACATCGAGGCGGAAGCCGTCACCGGCGCGTCCGCGGCGGACCTGGCCGCGTTGCAGCCAGAGGCGCGCATCAAGGCGGGGGACCAGTACGTGACGGTCGGGACGGTGTCGGCGGCCAACCCGGAGATCCTCGTCGGTGCGGGCACGGACTACCCCGCGTGGGTGACGGATCGCTATCTGCAGCTCCCGGAGAGCCTGCCGGACCGGGTGCGCGACCTGGCCTTCAACATCGCCGGCAACACCGAGTCGCCCTACGTCGCCGCGTTCCAGATCGAGAACTACCTGCGCACCAACTACGAGTTTGACCTCAAGGTCGACGACCAGCCGCCGCGCCGCGACCCGGTGGACTACTTCCTGTTCGAGTCGGAAGCGGGCTACTTCGACCACTTCGCGTCGGCGATGGCGGTGATGATGCGCTCGCTCGGCTACCCGGCCCGTGTCGCCGTCGGCTTCTACATGGGCGCGCACATCTACGACCCGGAGACGGAGTCGTACGTCCTGACCGAGGAAGACTCGTGGACGTGGCCGGAGGTGTACTTCCCCGGCCTCGGGTGGGTCGAGTTCAATCCCACCCCGGCGCGCGCGAGGGTCTCGCGCCCCGGCCCGCAGGCGTTCGGCCTCGAAGAAGAGGACCCGCTCGTCATCGCCGAGGGCACCGACGAGCTACTGCTCCTGGAGGCGACCGCCTTCGACGACGAGGACGACCCCGGCGCCCCCGACCGGCAGGATGAGGAGATCCTGGAGGCCGCGCCGTTCGACTTCACCGTGCCGTTGCTGTGGCTGCTGGCGGCCGTCGCGGGGCTCTCGACGCTCTACTTCCTCGCCAGCCTCGCGTGGGCCTACCCCTACCGGCGGCTCGCACCGGCCACGCAGCGCTGGGCGAAGGTGCAGCGGCTCTCGATCTGGGCCGGTATCTCGTCCGGCATGGACCGCACGCCGCTCGAGTCGGCTGCGTCACTTGGCCGGGCCATCGAGGTCGACGAGCCGGTCGACCGCCTCGCGCGCTCGTTCACGCGCGAGCGCTACGGCCGTGTCATCGGCGAGGGCGCCGGGGACGACGGCGAGCTCGACCGCCTCGACCGTGCGTACCGCGAGGTGCGCAACCGGCTGGTGCGCGTCGCGCTGCTGCGGCCGTTCCGGCTGCGCCGGCGCGGCCCGGGCGGGTAGTGCGCAGGGCACGCTAGCGGTCCGGGAGCGCTCCGCCCGCCTGGCGGTCCGGCGGCGTCATCGCCTCCAGCGAGTTCGTGATCCGCACGAGGTCGAGGATGTCGAGCGCCTGGTCGAGCGTCAGCGGGGCGTCGCCGAGCTCCAGCAGCGCCTCGGACAGCCGCGAGCGCGCCTCGTCCAGGTTCTGTGGCTCCGGCGGCTGCCCTGCCTGGCGGTCGCTCTGCTGGTCACCCGGATCGGGCGGCGGCTCGGAGCCGCCCTCGTCTGACTCCTCGTCGCCTTCCTCGCCCGGCTCACCTTCGCCGGGTTCCTGGTCTTCGGGCTCCTGGTCGCCCTGCTCGCCCGCGCCGTCGCCCGGGTCCTGATCCTCGTCCGGCTCGCCTTCGGGCTGGTCGTCGGGTGGGTCGGGCTCGTCCTCCGGGGGCTGCTGCTGGCCCGCGGGCGGGGGCGGCTCGCCGCCCGCGAGCAGCCGCAGCACGAGCTCGAGGTTGTGCTTCGCGTCGACGTCGCCCGGCTCGCGCAGCAGCACGGCGATGTACGCCAGCCGCGCCGCCTCGAGGTCGCCCCGGCGGAAGGCGTGGTTGCCGGCCGCGTAGGCGCTGCGCGCCGCGAGCACCGGATCGTCCGTCGCGTTCAGCGCCGCGGTCGTCGCGACCGTCGCCTCCTCGTAGCGTTCGAGGCGGTGCAGCGTGTTGCCGATGTTGTAGTCGATTGGTGGCGGCGCCTCGCCGGACTCCGAGGGCTCGCCCGCCGCCTCCTGGTAGGCCGTGAGCGCATCCTCGAAGGCCTCGTCCTCGTAGGCCTGGTTGCCGCGCTGCACGTCCTCATACGCGGCGCTCCCGCAGGCGGCGAGCACGACCGCGACGAGCAGGCCAGCAGCGCCGAGCGCGATGCGCCCGGCGGGCAGCCTCGACGCGCCGCGAGCGCCCTCGGCAATCCACGTCTGCGCCAGCAGCAGCACGAGCGCGGCGGCGAGGAACCACTGGAAGCGGTCGATCGGCGCGCGGTTCGCGCCCTCGTCGAACGCCGAGCGGCGCAGCCGCTGGAACTCCACGGCCAGGCCCGCGATCGCGTCGAGGTCTCGCACATTCCCACCCGTGGCGGCGGCGATGCTGGTGAGCACCTCGACGTCGACGAAACTCGGCTGGTCGGGGGCGGGCCTGTCGTCCGCGGCGGGCATCCAGCCGCCTTCGGGCGTGCCGACGGCGACCGTGTAGACGCGGACGCCGAGGTCGTTGGCGCGCAGCAGCGCCTCCTCGAAGTCCTCGGCCACGTCCTCGCCGTCGGAGATGAGCACGATCACCTGCGTCTCGGCCGGGTCGTCCACGTCGAGGAGGTCGAGGGCGGCCGTGAGCGCCCCGCCCAGGTCCGTGCCCTGCGCGACGAGCGCCGCCTCGTTCTGCGAGCGGGCGATGAGCTGTGCGAGCGGATCGAGGTCGAGCGTGAGCGGCGAGCGCTGGAAGGCCTCGCCGGCGAAGGTGACGAGCCCGACGCGGTCGCCGCGCAGGTGGGCGAGCATCTCGCCGAGCCCGGCCGCCGCGGCCTCGGCGCGCGAGGGACGGACATCGTCGGCGGTCATCGAGCGCGAGATGTCGAGCGCCACGGCCACGTCGACGCCGAGGCGCGTGAGCTCGCGCTCCTCGTGCCCCCACTGCGGGCGCGCCACGGCCATCGCGGCGAGGGCGAGCGCGGCGAGCAGGAGGCCGAGCTGCATGGGCCGCCGCCGCGCGCCGCG
>CAZMCK010000019.1:0-43965 GCA_964565075.1 uncultured Dehalococcoidaceae bacterium | reverse complement strand
GGAGGCCCCTTTGCGATCAGGTGTCTCGCAGGTGTGTAGGCACTACACCTAGACGCGGGGGGTACCCTACCGCGCATGGCCCCGCCGAACGCACCACCATCACGAGCGTCGCCGTCGAGAAGCGCCGTGGCGGGCTTCATGAGGAGTCGCCTAAGCGCTTCCCCTTGACAAGGCCGATATATCCTGTAGGTGCGCCGACGACTCGACGAAATAGCGCTATAGGAGGATCGCCGTGCTGGAAGCCATCGTTGCCATCATCGCGGTTTCGTTCCTTGTGTGGCGTGTCCTTGGTGCGCGGTCATACCTACAGCAGTACCGCACGAACAAGGATCAGAACGGCCGCGAGGAACACACAGAAGTCCGCGAGGTCGCGTCCCTCCGGGAATAGCCGCGCTTCCTCGGTGAGTGCGCGGTCGAACGCGACTGGCCGACGCCACCGCAGCGTCCAATACGCTGCGGGCGTGATCGCTGCTCCTATGGTCCCACCCCAGCTGTATGCTTCGAATAAGCTAGCGCCCACGGCTGTACCCAAGCAGAATCCGACTCCCGCGCGGTCAATCGTGAAGTGCACCCACCAGGGAAGCTGGAGCCACAGGCGCCTCGCCCCGATGATTCCGCGTACGATCGCGACAATCGCACTCTTGAGGGCTCCGGCTGTCCACTCTCGCAACGGTCGCCCCTCCCGTGTTCGCGCACTTGTCCGTTGATCGGAAGGCCTTCATCGCTCGCGCAGTATACGTTCGCTGTCGCCATCGGCGGGTCATGTCAATCGTCCTGAGGCGCTGTGTGATGGGCTGCACGCCTAGCGATCGGTCACGGACGTAGGCGAGCGAGACCATCCATCGCTACCCTGACGCGCATGGCCACCGCCCAGCGCACCGCTGCCGAGGAGCGCCCAACGCTTGCACCGAGCCGCGCCTCGAGGCCCCGTCCGCCTGGCCGCGTCCTCCTGATGTCGATTCACCCCGAATACGCCGAGGCGCTCCTCGACGGCACGAAGACGGTGGAGCTCCGGAAGTCGGCGGTCGCCGACGATGTCTCGCACATCGTCATCTACGCGACCGCCCCTGTTCGGCGCGTGCTGGGCTGGGTCAAGACCGCTGGTGTCGAGCAAGGGAGTCCGAGCGCCATCTGGAGGAAACACAAGTCGCGCACCGGCGTTCGCGAGCGCGAGTTCCGCACCTACTACCGTGGACATCGCCGGGCGGTCGCGATCCACGTCGATTCGCCTCGGCGCCTGGATGAGCCGCTCGAGCTCTCAGCCGTCGAGGAAGGCCTGACAGCCCCACAAAGCTGGCGGTATCTGTCGCCCGCTGCCGCGGAGAGCGTCGGCATTCGCGCCTGGACGCGGGGAGTACCCTGACGCGCATGGCCACCGCCGAACGCACCACCACCACGAGCGTCGCCGTCGAGGAGCGCCCGCCGCACGTAGTCGCGGTTCGAAGCGAGCGGCACCTATGCTGAGGTCTCCGCCCCGCCCAGCAGATCGATCCGATCCCCGAAGCGCCGGAAGTCCGCAACGTTGAACGTGACGAGCTGTCGCACGCCATGCGCGAGCATCGTCGCGACGATGTTCGCGTCGTGGATCTGCCTGCCCGCAGCCGGCGCCTCCCGGCACAGGGCGACGAGCGTCTCCGTGACCAGTGGTCCGTCCTCGAGGACCTGGAAGTTCGCGGCGAGTCGCTCGACGTCATCGAGGACCTGGTCGCGCGTCAGCGGCGCCGGCCAGGTCTGGGGGCGCGTCATCACGGCGAGGTACTCGCGCAGCACCTGTCGGCTCAGCTGCGCGGGCTCGTCTCCGGCCATCGCCTGGGCGAGGAGCTCCCGGGCGGCGTCGTGGTTCGGTGCTTCCATGACGCGCGCGTACACGAGGACGTTCGTGTCGATGAACATCCTGCGTGCTACAGGCGCTCGTCGTAGATGTCGGTCCGGCTGAGGCTCAGTCCCTCCGGCCAGACGCCCGCTCGATGGACCGGCCACAGCTCGTCGAGCGCGAGCGTGGGCGCCAGCCCGCGCTGCTGCCGCCGGAGCACCAGCATCTCGGCCTCCATGTCGACCTCGCAGGTCTCCCAGCCGGCCGCACCCCAGGCGAGTGCCTGGCTGTGACCGCCGCCCGGGGACTGGTTCGCCCACCACGGCCGGTGGAGGCGCGCTGAGTCCGGGAGCTCGAATCCGAGCACGTCTTCAATCTCGCGGAAGGAGGCCCGCCACTCACTGGCCTTGAGGCCGCAGAGGTGGGCGTACAGCCGACGGTACTTGCCGCGGCCCGCCATCCTGGCGAACTGCTCGTCGCGGTCGATGGCCATGGCGCCTCCTCGATGCCGGCTCAACAAGTATAGCTCGCGAGAGTTAGTTAGTTCTTACCCGCGCCTGGGTTCAGGAGGATCCCGCTGCAGCCGGAGGGCGCCGGCCGGCGCGTGGAGAGGCTACAGCGAGGCGAGCCGCGCGCGCGGCGGCTCGACGACCGGAGTACCCTACCGCGCATGGCCACCGCCGAACGAACCACCACCACGAGCGTCGCCGTCGAGGAGCGCGCGCCGCAGGCGCCCGCCCCCGACTCCCGGCCGCCGCAGAGCATGCGGCTCATGGTCGGGCTGTCCGCCGGGCACGCCGTCAAGCACTTCTACCAGCAGACCCTGCTGCTGCTCCTCCCCCACATCAAGGAGGCGCTGCTGCTGAGCGATGTCGCCGCCGGCGGCATCATCGGCGTGCGCGCGGCGGCGATGGGGGCGATGAACATCCCCGCCGGGATGTTCACCGACATGTTCCGCAGCCGCGTAGCGTTCATGCTGGCCGGCTCCATGGCGTGCCTCGCCTTCGGCTACGCGGCCGTCGGGCTCGCCTCGAACTACTGGTTCGTGCTCGTGGCCGTCGCGGTCGCGGGGGCGGGCACCTCGATGTGGCACGCGCCCGCGTTCACCGAGCTGGCGGTCCGCTACCCCGAGCGGCGCGCCTTCGCGATCGCCGCGCACCGCTCCGGCGGGTCGATCGGCGACTCCTCGGCGCCGTTCGTGGTCGGCGTGCTGCTCGGCGGGATCTCGTTCGTCGGGCTGGAGTGGGGCGGCTTCGGGTGGCGCACGGTGGCGCTGCTGCATGTCGGGCCGGCGATCCTGACGGGCGTGATCATCCTCGCGCGCTTCAAGTCGGCGGAGACGGCCGGGGCGATGAGCCTGCAGCTCCGCGAGTACCTGGCGACGGCGCGTCCGCTGTTCAGCAACGCGACCGTGCTGGCGCTGGTCGCGGTGACGGCGCTGCGCGGGATGGCGCACCTCTCGTTCGCGACGTTCCTCGTGCTCTACCTCACCGAGGACCTCGGCTACTCCGACGTGTCAGTGGGGTTCCACCTCGGGCTGCTGACGCTGCTCGGCATCCTCGCCGGGCCGGTGATGGGGTTCGTCTCGGACCGCATCGGGCGGCGGCCGGTGATCCTGTTCGGGCTGACGACGATGACCGTGCTGATCTTCGCGTTCCTGTGGGTCGACGGCGGCGTGGGGCTGACGGTCACCCTCGCGCTGCTCGGGATCGTGCTGTTCTCGGTCAACTCGATCATGATGGCCGCGGCGATGGAGTCGGTGGCCGGGGGCAGCGAGGGCTCGGCGGTGGCAATGCTGTTCACGGGCGGCGCGATCGTCGGGGCGATCTCTCCGGTGGTCGCCGGCGCGATCAACACGCAGTGGGACTTCCACGGCGTCGTGGTCTACGCGGGCTGCATCGCGGCCCTCGCCGCGTTCATCGCGGCGGTCGCGCCGATGCAGGCGCGGGCGTCCGGGGAGCAGGCGGCGTAGCGCCGGGGCTCAGGCCGTCGCGGTCATCCCCGCGAGCCGCTCCGACAGCGCCCACGCACGCTCCTGGTTCGCGCGGTTGCGCGCCTCCTCGGATGGCTCCTCCACGCGTCGCTTGTTCCAGTACGCGCCCGTGACGCCCGCGGCCTCGTCGGACAGCGCGAGGCGCACGAGGTGCGAGCCGCCGCGCTTCGGGGTGTCGAGCACCACGTACCCGGCGAGCATGATGAGCGTGCCGACGATGCCGTGCCCGGACTTCTGCACGATGCCCGTGCGCACGACCCCGGGGTGCATGCTGTTGGCGATGACGCCCGAGCCCTCGAGCCGCCTCGCCAGCTCGATGGTGGTCATCACCATCAGCGCCTTGCTCTGGCCGTACGCGCGCATCAGCGAGTAGTCGCGCTCGCACTGGATGTCGTCCCAGTCCACGCCCCCGCGGTGCGCGCTCGACGCGACGTTGACGACGCGCGCGCCGAACGCGCGGTCGCGCTCGGCTGCGGCGCGGAGCAGCGGCAGCAGCTCCGAGGTCAGCACGAGCGGCGAGAGGTGGTTGAGCGCCAGCGTCGACTCGATGCCCTCGGCGGTCTCGACACGGCGGCGGAACATGCCGCCGGCGTTGTTGACGAGCACGTCGACGTGGTCGTGGCGCGCCCGGATCTCGGCGGCCGCGCGTCGCGTCTCCTCGAGGCTCGCGAGGTCGGCGACGACGCAGTCCACGCCGCTGCCGAGTTCGGCCGCGAGTGCGGCGAGTCGCGCCTCGCTGCGGCCGACGAGCGTGAGCCGCGAGCCCGCTGTCGCGAGCCCACGCGCGGCGGCGAGGCCGATGCCGGAGGTGGGGCCGGTGAGCACGACGTGGCGGGGTGCGGCGTCCGGCATGGGGCTGCTCCCGTGGTTCCTCGGCGGACGGTTCGTGTCAGGCCGTCCGTGGGTCAGGCCGTCTCGACGTCGGTGCGGGCGAAGTCCTCGCCCTTGTAGAGCAGGGGCTCGCGCGTCGCCTCAGCGAGGGCGTAGGCGAAGCAGTCGCCGAAGTTCAGCCGGGCGGGGTGGTTGCCCCTGCCGAACCGTCGCCATGCCTGTCGCGCACGCCGGGCATGGTCGACGGTGACGGGCACGAGTTCGATCGGACCTCGCTCGATGAAGCGGTCGAGTTCTTCTGCCGCGCTGTCGTCCCCGCGCGCCTCCACAACCATGGCGGTTTCCACGAAGTTCGCAGTGGACATACGGCACCGCTCGGCGTCACTTATTGCTTGCGCGTAGTGCTCCGCATCAGGCTCGGCGAAGAGCACTGAGATAACCGCCGAGCTGTCAACGATCACTTCGGCAGTCCGTGCTCGTCATACAGCCAGTCGCCATGTTCGACGGCCGACGGGCCAGGGCGCAGGTTGCGGGCAACTCGCCGCCCTATCGCCAACAGTTCCTGCTTGCGAGCCTCGACGCTGCGTTCACGGCGCTCGCGCTCCAGTCGGTCGCGGAGTGCGACGGTGATCGCGCCGGTCATGGTTTCGCCCGTGAGCTCCGCGAGTTCACGCGCCAGGTCGCAGGTCTCTTCGTTCTTGATGTTCAGCGCCACGATGAGTCCTCGGAGGGTAGAAGCGCGGGTCGTGTTTCTACCATACACCGAAGCCACCGCGCTCACTTCGGCAGGCCGTGCTCGTCGTAGAGCCAGTCGCCGATCTCGGTAGACGAGGGCCCGGCCCCAAGTTGCTCGAGACACGCTCCGAAATAGCGCGTATCGCCTTGAGGCGAGCCTGGATGTCCCTCTGGCGTTCCAGCCGCTCGCGAAGGGCGACCGTGATCGCGCCGGTCATGGTCTCGCCGGTGAGCTCCGCGAGCTCGCGGGCGAGGTTGCAGGTCTCCGCGTTCTTGATGTTCAGCGCCACGTTGAGCCCTCGAGGGTAGAAGTCAGGTCGGCCCTTCCACCATACAGCCCAACTCCAGGCTGCCGCGCCGCCCGCCGGGAGGGCGGGCTACCGGCTGTATCCGGACGACGGCGCGAGCGCCTCGGCGGCGTCGGCGAGCGCGTCCAGCAGGAAGTCGAAGTCCCGGAACGCCTCGGTCGATCCGAGGTGCCCGGCGAGGGCGTCGAGCTCGTCCTGTAGGGCGACGAGGTCGGCGCGCACGCCGGACGCGTCGACCGGCTGGCCCTCGACCTGCGCCGAGAGGCTGCTGTAGCGGTCGGCCGTGAGGCCGACGACGGCGCCGAAGCGCAGCGGCGGGTCGCCGGAGTCGAACGCCACGTGGGCGGGGCCGGACACCTCGGCGGTCTGGGAGCGCGACTCACCGGTGGCGGGTTCCACCCAGCGCACTTCGACGCTGCCGAGCACCTGCGGGAGGTTGGCGCCTTCGTGTAGCTCGAGCTCGTAGAACGCGGTGGTGGCGCTGCCGGCGGGGAGCTCGGCGAACTCCTTGCGGTCCTGCTCGAAGGTGTGGTCCGGCGTCACGCGGTTCTCGTAGCCGACGATGCGCCAGCTCCGCACCACCGCCGGGTCCCACGTCACCTGCGCGCGCGCCTGGTCGGCGAACGGCGTCGAGAGCACGAGCCAGTTCTCGCGGCTGAACGTCGCCTGGGCCTGCGCGGTGTCATCGAGGTAGCGGTACCAGCCGTTGCCGTGCTGCGCGAGTTGCTCGAGGAGCACGTCGTTGTAGTTCTCGACCCCGACGCCAACGGTGATGAGCCGCAGCGGGTTGCGGCTGTCCGTGTCGGCGGCGGACTCGAGGATGGCGAACGGGTCGGTCGCGTCGACGTTCGCGACGCCGTCGGACATCAGGATGATGTAGTTGAACGCCTCGGGCCGTTCGCGGCGGGCGGCGTCTGCGAGCTGCACGCCGAGGTTGAGCCCCGCCTGCACGTTCGTGCTGTCGTGCGCTGCGAGGCGGCTGATCGACCGCGCGACGTCCTGATCGTCTGGCGCGCTGTGCTCGACCGTGAAGCGGTCGAGGACGCCAGTCGAGAAGTGCACGACGGCGATGCGGTCGTCGGAGCCCAGGCTCTGGCGGATCGCGTCCGCTGCCGCTCGCGCAATCGCGACCCGGTTGCCCGTGTCCATCGAGCCCGACGCGTCGAGCACGAGGGTGACGTTGAGCGGGGTGTCATCGCGGAACGCCGGCGCCTGGAAGGCGATGCGGGCGAGGTGCAGGCCGTCGTCGAGTGGATGCCGGACGACGTCGGTCGTGAGGGCGAACGAGCGGTCGTCGTGCGGCTGCTCGTAGCCGTAGTCGAAGGCGTTGACCCACTCCTCGGCGCGCACCGAGCGCGGTTCCACCGTGTACCCGTTGCGCGCCCAGTTGAGCGCGAGGAAGTACGACGCGCGGTCCGTGTCGAGGCTGAAGGTCGAGACCGCGTCGACCGACGTCTCGACGAATGGCGAGCGCTCGTAGTCCTCGAACGTCGTCGCTGGCGGCGGCTCAGCACTTGGCGCTTCTTCGGACGCGTCATCGGCGTCGGGCTCGTCCAGGGGAGCGGCATCGGCCATGCCGTCGCTGTCCGTGGCGTCGTCCATGCCGTCGTCCATGTCACCCATGGCGTCGTCCATGCCGTCATCGGCCTCGCCATCAGCCATGCCGTCGTCTGCGTCCATGCCGTCCTCGGGGCCGGCCTCGGCCTCGTCGGCTGCGTCCGGAGCACTCGAAGCGGGCGAGGTCGGGCTCGACGGGGCAGCGACCACGGCCGCCGGCGTCGGCGTCGGGGCAGCCCGCGGCGGCCTGGTCGTCAGTGTGGGGGTGGGCAACTGCTTCACGCTCGTGGCGGTCGGGGGCGGCGGCGTGGCCGTGTCGGCGGGGGTCGCCTCGTCCGCCTCCTCGCTGGCCTGCCCTGCCACCACTCCCGCCGGGGGGGTCGACGCGGGAGTCGCGGTGGCGAGCGGGATCCGCGCCGGAGCCGACGGCGCATCATCGGCGTCGTCGCCCACGGCGTCCGAGGCGCTCGCCGTGGTTGTCGTCGACGACGACTCCTGGGTGACGCTGGCGGCGGTGGTCGTCGTCCTGGTCGTTGTCGCGCTCGTGGCGGCGACATCGTAGTCGGCCCCGTCGTCGCCGACGCCGTCACCACCCATCACGCTCCAGGTCGTGATGCCGATCGCAAGGACCAGGACGGCCGCCGCGGCCGCTGCCATCCCCGGGCGCTCGGCTGTCCAGCCCTGCAGCCAGGCCATTCCGCCGCGCAGCAGGGCGAAGCGCGGCGGGGTCTGTTCCCCCAGGCGGCTCTCGAGCCGGTCCCAGAGGTCGTCGGGGGCGCGGAGGTCTTCCGCCTCGTCTGCGAAGTGGTCGCGCAGGCGGCGCTCCATGTCGGGGTCGGGCGAATCGTTACGCATCATTGCCGGCAACCTCCATGACGCCGGACTGGGCCAGCAGTTCGCGCATGTGGCGGAGTGCGCGATGGAGTCGTGACTTCGCGGTGCCCTCCCGGATGCCCGCCGAGCGGGCCACCTCTGCGACGGTCAGGTCGGCGAAGTAGCGCAGCACCACCACTTCGCGGTGTTCGGGTGTCAGCTGGTCGAGGGCCTGGCGCAGCAGCTCGCGGTTCTCGATCGCCTCGGCGTCGTCGTCGGGCGCCCCGATGGGGAGCGACTCGTCGAGCGAGACGGTGGTCAGCGAGCGTCGCCGCCGTGCGCTGATGATCGTGTTGACCAGGATGCGCATGAGCCACGGCTTCACCGGGCGGCCGCGCTGGAAGCGCCGGATGCCGCGCCAGGCGTTGAGCAGCGCGTCCTGCACGTGCTCCTCGGCGAGGGCGGGGTTGCTCGTCATGAGCACGGCCGTGCCGTACATCGGGTTCTTGTATGCCTCGACCAGGTGGCGGAACGCGTCGCGGTCGCCTTCCTGGCAACGGCGGACGGCCTCGTCGTCGGTCATGGGCGCCTCGCCTCGATCGGGTCGCGGCGCCGTCATTGCTGTCGGCCGCGCGGTCGCGATGTCCATCCTGGTAATGGATACGCGTCCGTGCCCGGGATCGTTCCCACCGAGCCGCGAACGTTGCGAGGCCACCCGCGTCCGAGCGCGCAGGAGCGATGTGGGAGCGGCTCCGCCGACGCGAGGGCGTCGAGGTGCATCCGGGGCTACTCGCCGCTGGTGACGGTGAAGCGGCTGCTGTCGCTGCAGCCGAAGACCTCTGGCAGGTAGGTCTCCTCGGCGTGCACGGGGACGACGAAGAAGTCGCCGGGGGCGGTCGCGCGGGCGTAGTAGACGTACTCGTGCACGCCCTGCGGCAGGCGGCTCGCCTGGAGCACGAGGCGGTCGTCGCGGAGGTCGACCTGGTCCCACGGGCTGAAGCACCAGCCGTACCACGGTGCGCAGTACCCGCCGGAGCTGCCCCGGAGCGCCTCGGCCTGCTCCTCCCACAGCTGCTGGCGCACCCACGGCGCGACGATGTTCAACTGCGGGTCGATCGGCTCGAGGCCCGCCGGCAGGAAGTCCTCGACCTGCACGAACAGCCGGTCGGCGGGCGCGACCACGGTCACCGTCACGCGCACCACCTCGCCGACCGCGGCGCTGGTGACGGCCGTGTCGGGGTCGGCGAGCAGCGAGTAGCGGTGCGAGACCGCGAAGCCGCGGTTGAGCGCCTCGATGCCCGCCGCCGGGGTCACGTAGCGCAGGTTGAGCCCGTAGTACATCCGGCCCGTCGTCCCAGCCTCGCGCTCGAACTGCACGCGGCTGACCTCGCCGAGCGGCAGGTCGGCGAGCGCCACCGACGCGGCGTCGAGGTAGTCGCGGGCTGGCACGTCGAAGTGGCCGGCAAGCACCCGGTCGGTGTTCACGAGCACCGAGTAGTCGTAGGCGCCGCGCGTCTCGCCGGTGAGCGCCGCGTAGGCGCCGAGCGAGGCCATGCCCTGCGCGCGCTCGACGCTCGACTTCCAGCGGTCGGCGGAGCGGGCGAGGGCGAGCCAGCGCGTCGTCTCCTCGATGAGCGGGTGGCCGGGATCCACCTCGACGAGGGCGCGCAGCACGATCGCGGTGATACGCACGCTCGCGTTGTGCATCGAGCCCGCAACGCGCTCGTCCTCCCAGTGGTTGCCGTTGGCGCTCGCGATGGTGTTCGCGGTCAGGTCGTTGAGCATGGCGCGCACGGCCGGGTGGTCAGTCGCGTGCCCGCTCGCGAGCAGCCCGAGCAGCACGTAGGCGCGGCCCCAGTTGGTGAGGTTCGCCCGCTCGTCCTCGGCTATCGCGAGGATGGTGGCGGCCTGGCCCCGCGCCACATCGCTCACCTCACGGCCGTCATTCGATGCGTCGACGAGCGCGTGGAGCAGGTACGCGTGCTCGTTCGGGTCGGCGGGCCGCTCGACGTCCGTCTCGCGGTGCACGCGGTTCGTGATGGCCCACGTGGCTCGTTCCAGGACGTGGTCGGGCACCTCGTGGCCCGCGTCCCGCGCTTCGCCGAGTGCGGTGAGCACCCAGCCCGTGACCCACAGGTTCGCCGGGCAGCCCTGGCACCAGCTCCAACCCTCATAGCTTGCCAGGTTGGTCAGCTTCGCCACGTCGGCCTCGAGCTGGCGCTGCTGCGCGTCGTCCAGCCCGTCCGGCGTGGCGCGTTGCACCGCGACGGTAGCCACGACGCGGCTCGCGACGCGCACGGTCGACTCGTAGCGGTACGGCTTGAAGTGCTTGAGCTCGTCGTCGAGTGCACCGACGAGCGAGCCCTGGAGCGAGAGCTCGAGCGAGCCGACGCCTGTAATTACGTAGTCCGGCAGGTAGACCGCCTCGATGGCCGGGGCATCCTCGACGACCCCGCCGGTCGCGGTCGTCTCCGGCGTCACGGCGAGGTGGACCGGCAGGCTCATCTCGACCGCGTCGTCGTACCGGCGGTCGGCGCTGAGGCCGTAGAAGAGCACGGTCGCCGTGCCCGCTGCGGTCGCGCGCGCGGGCCATGCGACGACGGCCGAGTCTCCCGGCTCGACACGGACCGTGCGCGCGTCGGTGTCGTCAAGTTCGACGCCCGTCGCCTCGATGTAGACGGTGACCTCGCGCGCCGCCGAGGTGCGGTTCGTGACGAGCGCGCGCAGGCCGACGTGGTCGCCGACGCGGAGGAAGCGCGGCAGCGCGGGGCGCACGATCAGCGGCTGCGTGACCAGCAGTTCGCTGGATCCCGAGCCGGCGAGCGTGTCCGCCGTGACCGCCTGCGCCGAGGCGCGCCAGGTGGTGGTGTTGTCCGGGACGGGCAGCTCGAAGGTCGCGACGCCGTCGTCGTCCGTCGTGAGCTGGCCGACCCAGAGCGCGGTGTTCTGGAAGTTCGAGCGCACCGGTGTATCCGGAGCGGCCTTGCCGGCGCCGGCCGTCGCCGTCTCGGCGACCGAGGCGCGCGCGATGCCGCCTCCGGCGTCGTCCATCCCGTCCGCGCCCTCGTCCTGGAACGCTGCGCCGGCGACGCCCTCGGCGGGTTCGCCTTGCGCCGCCGCCTCGTACGCTTCGTTGTGGCGATCGATGGAGACGCCGAGGGACGAGGCCGTGCGCACACCGAGCTCCCGCCGGTACCAGAACGCCTCCATCGCGTCGCGCGCGTCTCCGTCCGTGAGCGCCAGCACGCCCTCGTCCACGATGGCGACCGAGACGTCCGCCACCACGCCGCGGCCGTCCGCGTCCGTCACGGTGACCTCGTACCCCACGGTCTCGCCCGGGGCCGCGCGCTCGCGGTCCGGCTCGACGCGGACATCGAGCCGG
This sequence comes from uncultured Dehalococcoidaceae bacterium, assembly GCA_964565075.1. Classification (GTDB taxonomy): domain Bacteria; phylum Chloroflexota; class Dehalococcoidia; order UBA2979; family UBA2979; genus VXMT01. The sequence goes on along the minus strand of CAZMCK010000019.1, from coordinate 32,533 downwards.
CGTGGCGCGGTCGAGACGGGCAACTCGACGTAGCCGACGACGTAGCGCGGGTACGGGTCCTCCTCGGTGGGGGCGCGGTACAGCACCACGCCGACGAAGATGTTGGGGATGTGCGAGTCCTCGATCGGGATGGTGAGCAGCTCGCTGTTCGTCTCGAAGGTGCGCACCTCGCTGCTCAGCACGCGCCCGCGCTCAATCGTGACCAGCGCGGTCGCCCCCTCGAACGGCGCCGGCACGAGCACGCGCGCCACGTCGCCAACCTCGTACTCCTCGCGATCGGCGACGAGCTCGATGCTGTCGTCGTCGCGGGCAGGCCACGGCACGAAGTCGCGGCCGCTCACCCAGATGAAGCGCGACGAACGCGCGACGCGGCCCGCCTCGTCGGTCGACTCGGCCACCAGCCGGTACGTGCCGGACGTAGGTGGCGAGAAGTCGAAGGATGCCTCGCCGACGCTGTTGGTCGTCACCGTGCGCGCCTGGATCTCCGTGTCGACGATCTCGTAGCGGTACCGGTACCCGCCGCTGGCGCTGCGCTGCTTCGTCCGTTCCCACTCGCGTTCGTAGATGCGCACGGTCACGGGGCGCGCGGGCGCGACCTGTCCCGTGTAGTCGACGCTCACGACGTGGACGGCGAGCGGCTTCTCGGCCTGCGCGACGTAGGAATCGGTCTTGATACCGGCGTACCACGCGGCCGGGTGGACGGTGACGGTGGTGCTGCCGGACACGGCCTGCGCGTTCGCGTCCGTGACGGTGGCGCTGATGGTGAACTCGTGCGTGCCCTCACCATCATCCAGCACGGCCGGCACGTCGAATCGCGCGACGCCTGAGGCGTCCGTGCGCGCCTCGCCGTCGCCGCGCCACGGTTCCCGTTGCTCGCCTCGCCTGTAGTAGTCGTAGTCGCTGAACGAGTAGTCCTCGTAGCCCTCGACGTGGATCGAGGTCGGCTGCGCGAAGGCGTTCCACTCGACGTCCGTGTCACGCACGGGGCTGCCGAAGTAGAACTGCGCGCTCGCCTCTGTCGCGATCGCGTCACCGGCGACGTAGTCTGCGGTCGACGTATCGACCTCGACCTCGAATTCGGGAACACGGAACTCCGCGACGGTGAACCGAACGCCGGCGATGGCTCCCGTCGAGTAACTGCCCACCGTGGCGCTGTGCTCACCCACGCTAGCCAGCGCCGGCAGCACGATCTCGGTCGCGAGAGACCCGAGTTCGCTCAACTGCAGCCCATCCTTGAGGAGCAACTCGTTGCCCTGGGGGTCGCTGACGCGCACCCAGTAGGTCGGGGAGTCAACGTCGGGGAGCGAGTACGCCGCGTCGTCCTCGGCACGCACGATGCCCTTGATGTACACCGTCTCACCCGGGCGATAGATGGGCCGATCGGTGTAGACGAATCCGCGCGCCTGCGCGCGGTAGTACGGGCCCCCGTACAAGCGCCCATCCCAGCGGGTGGAAGTGACGCCGTAGCGACCCTCCGACGCCACACGCACCACCTGCTCTGGATACGTACGACCGCCGGCCCACCCGACTCGTGTGCGCGCCAGCCCGTCCGCGTCGGTGATGGCGGCCTGGTCGCCAAGCTCCGAGTACTCGACGTGGGAGACCCGCACCTCGATCCCCGGCTGGGGTGCCCCGGTCTCGTAGTCGACGACCCAGGTGTACATCTCGTCGTGGGCCAGCTTCGTGACGATGGCGGTGTCGACGACGCTCAGCATCAGCACTGCGGAGGGCGCCCATGAGCCCTCGACTCGTTCGCTGAACGCGCGAAGCAGGTAGTCGCCTCGGGGGAGCAACTCCCCGCCTCCGAGCGTGGTGGCGTACAGCCTCGACTGGTCGCGCAGGTCCTCGGCGATCGGCTCGGTCCACTCGCGTACCGGATCGCTCGACGGCTCGAACGGCCTCTCCCACCACTCGATGTAGCCTTGCTTGAGCAGGGTGTCGGCCTCCGCCTCGGTCAGCGGGTACAGCACGAAGTCGACGGCCTCGGAGCGCGCCGAGTGATAGTGGAGCACCTGCGGCCCATCGGCCGCGACGGTCGTGAAGTCGCGCGGCGCGGCGAAGCTCACGTACTGCGCGGGTAGCGGCGGCGGCCGCGTGGTGAACGAGAAGCTGTACTCACGCAGCGTCCGTCCGCCCCGGTCCCGGACTCCCGCCGCGATGCGCACCGTGTACCTGGTCGAGTGTTCGAGCGGCGCGGACACGCTGACATCGCCCTCGTACGCCCACACCCCGATGTCGTCGGGGTCGACGCCGCTGATCGTGACGCGCCCCACGAACGACTCGGGATCCATCGGGTTGTTGTAGGTGAGCCCGATTCCCCATGTGCGCGCGTTGGTCTGCCCGTTGTAGGGCCTCGTCTCCATGAGCCGCGGGTAAGAGACGACGGTGAAGCTGGCGGTCCGCTCCTTCGCCGTGACGCCCCCGGTCGCGCCTCGCAGGCCGCCGGGCGCGACGACTTCGTACTCGCGCCCGAGCGCCAATGGGGCGCGAGGGGTGAGCGTCACGACCGTGTCGCGCTCGCTCCACTCGTGGGAAGCGGGGATGGCCGGTCCGTCGATGGGCCGCAGGCCCAGCCGTGCCTCGACCGAGGAGCGGTCCATCGGCTGGTTGAAGGTGACGAGGAACGGGCCGTCGGGCTCCACGAACTCGGTGTTGTTCGCGGGCTCGAAGCTCTCGACCGCCGGATGGATCGTCTCGAAGCTCCACTCGAAGTCAGACGCGAGCACGCCGTCGGCCGCCGAGGAGAGGCCGGCGGGGATGCGCACGCTGTACGTGGTCGCCGGGCGCAGGTCGTCGGGGACGAACCGGTAGAGCGAGGTGTTGAGCCACTCGCCCTTCCCGGCGAGCGGCGGGTCGAACTCCAGCACCGGCGGCGCGTCGCCCTCCTGCAGCACGGTCAGCGCCGCGACCGAGCGGCTGAACTGCACCAGGACCTGCGCCTCGACCGGCACCTCGGCGTCCCCGTCGCCGGGGATGACGTAGGCCACCTCGAGGCCGCCGCCGACGGTGAAGGCATGCGTGAAGTCGCGCCCGAGGCCGGAGGCCGCGCCGTCCACGCGCAGCTCGTAGCGCTGGCCGCGCTGCCAGCCCGGGAACGCCGGCTGGAACAGCAGCGTCCGCTCGTCCGACCAGACGAACGAGCCCTCGATGGGCGGGTCGACGGCGACGAGGCTCGCGCCGTCGGTCGACGCGGGCGCGACCGGGAACCCGATCGTCGCCGTGGCGAGGCGCGGGACGTCGTCGCCGCTGGGCGCGAACTCGACGCGCGCGGTTAGGGTGAGCGCGGAGCTGGAGAGCCATCGCCCGACGGCGGCGTCGGCGGGGAAGAAGCGGCGCGTCGGCAGCCGTCGCTCGCCCCACGACGCGTCGTCCGCGCGCTCCTGCAGCGCGAACTCCATGCCGCCGCTTGCGAGCAGCTGCGCGGCGACGCGTACGACGAGCGTCGACGGCGTCGAGGCGTCGCCCGCTGGTAGCTCGACGGTGAGCGGGGAGCTGGAGAGCCAGCGCCCCACCTCGGCGTCGGCGGGGAAGAATCGTCGCGTGGGCAGGCGCCGGGCCGCCCACGACCCGTCGCCCGCGCGCTCCTGCAGCGCGAACTCGGTGCGGCCGTCGGCGAGGCGTCGCGCGGCGACGCGCACCTCGATGGTGGCGACCTCGGCGTCCCCGGCCGGACCCACCTGTGCGAGCGCGACGCCGTCGCCCGGGGCCAGCGGCCCGGTCGCGGCCCCACCGCCGACGGCGACGACGGCGGCGAGGAGCAGCAACGCGACTGGTACGAAGCGCTTCAGCATCAACTCACCGTCGCTGAGTGTGTCACGCGGACGCCGCCATTTACCTCACCCGTACATGAATACGCGCGCAGCGCCTGATTGGTTCCACCGCGGGCTGCTCGCCGGCTCCGGGGCAGACTGCTGGCCCGGAGCACGCCCCGGCGCCTACCCCAGGGGGCTCCCCCAGCGGTCCCCCGACGTGACCTCGTCGAGCGGCTTGCGGGTGACCGGCCCGAAACGCCCACGCGGGTAGCCGAGCCGTACCGCGTACACGATCTGCGCCTCGGCCGGGATGCCGAGCAGCGCCTTCACACGCTCGTCGACCGTCGCGTGGAGCGTGGTGATCGTGCCGCCGACGCCGAGCCCGCGCGCGGCGAGCAGCAGGTTCTCGACGGACGGGATGACGGAGCCCATCGCCCCGGCGCCCTGAGCGGTCGCGCACACGAGGACGATGGCCGGCGCTTCGCCGAACTCGTCGGCGAGCCGCATCGCGGAGGCCGACACCCGGTTCGCGGGGTCGAGGTCCCCGGGGCCGTGGATGCCCTCGTCGGCGCGCTTCGCCCACCACGCCTCGTGGTAGAGCTCGCCGAGCCGCGCGCGCAGCTCCGGGTCGCGGACGACGAGGAAGTGCCATGGCTGGGCGTTGCCGCCGTTGGGGGCCTGGATCGCAGCGTTGAGGATGTCGCGCAGGTCCTCCTCGGGGATGGGGTCGGGCTTGACGCGGCGGATCGCCCGCAGCGAGAAGATCGCCTCGCCGAGGCTGATCGAGAGTCGTTCGCGAGGGTCCATGTGGGTCGCCGCTCAGCCGATGATCGCGAAGACGATGCTGAAGACGATGCCCTGCACGATCAGGGCGACCAGCGCCGTCCCGACTGCGCGCCACGTCCCCATCTCGAGTGAAGCCTTCAACGCGGTGATGGTCGTCAGGATGAACCACACGCCCACGACGAAGCCGACCGCCCCGATGATCCCGGGCACCAGGCCGAGGATCAGCAGGACCCTCGGCGAGCTTGCGAATCCGAGCGTGCGCGCGACTTCGCCCCAGTCCGCCGAGGTCTCCTCGGTGGCGAAGATGCGCGTCCCGATGAAGTAGGCGAACCAGGCGTACACGGCCCAGCCCACCAGCCCGGCGAGCGTGAACGCAACGAGCCCGATCACCCCCTGCTCCCCGACGCCTCCGATGCCGGCCGCGAGGCTCGTGCCGAGGACGACGATGGCCGCTTGCGGCGTCGCGCCGCGATCGTGCTCGATCTCCTCGTACACGTCGCTGTTGAGGCGCGCCGCGCCAATCATGCGGCCCACGAAGGGGGTCGCCGCAGGGCCGTCGTATTGCATCGTCGCCTCCGCGCAACTGGAGAGGGCCGCGCTCCGCGGCCCCGAGGGCTCCACTATGCCACTTCGCCGCGCCGTGCGGGGCTGCGAAGCCGCGCTGTTCCCCCCGCGCCGGACGGCCCGTAACCTCGATCTGTCAGCGGTTGCACTTCCGGGGAGCCTGCACTTGCTCACGACGGTGACCACCGCGTCCGTGAAGCGTTCCCTCGCGTCTGGTGGGGCTGCCTAGCCGTGCTCGGGGTCGTCACCGACTTCGTCAGCAGTCCACGCGGCAAGTGGGTCACCCTGCTCGTGTGGGTCCTCGCCGCGGGCGTGCTGCTCTCGCAGCTCCCACGCCTGGACGAGGTCCGCGAGAACGAGGAGGCGCTGTTCCTTCCCGGCGACGCCGAGTCCACGCTCGCGTACGAGCTGCGGCGCGACGAGTTCCCGTCGCGCGGCACGCCCACGCTCATCGTCTTCCGCGAGGACGCCGGGCTCTCCGCGCCGACCCTCGCCGCCGTCGACGACCTCGTCGCGTGGATGACGGATCCCGACGCGCCGGACAACATCTCCGACGTGCGCGCGCCGGGCGCGGTGCCCGGCCTCGTCTCGCCAGACAACACCACCCTTTACATCTTCGTCGAGCTCTCCGGTGAGCCCGCCGAGGAGCCGTTCTCCGACACGGTGAACGCCATTCGCGACCGCGCCGCGGCGCTCGACCTCCCGGGCGCCGAGGTCGCCGTCGGGGGGCCGGGCGGGCTCGTGGTGGACATCGTGGGCGTGTTCCGGCAGATCGACACGTTCCTGCTGCTGGTCACGGTCGCGCTCGTGCTGGCGCTGCTGATCGCGATCTACCGCTCGCCGATCATGGCGACGATCCCGCTGCTCGGCGTCGGCCTGGTCTTCCAGCTCGCGGGCGGCATCGCGGCGTTCGTCGCGCGGGAGTTCGAGCTGCCCATCTCCGGCCAGGCGACGGGCATCATGACCGTCGTGCTCTTCGGCACCGGCACGGACTACGTGCTCTTCGTCTCCGCACGCTTCCGCGAGGAGCTGACGCGCAGCGCCGACCGCCACGAGGCGATGCGACGCACCATGCGCGGCGTCGGCGGGGCGGTCGCCTCGGCGGGCGCGACGATCCTCGTCGCCTCGGCCGCGCTGTGGCTCGCGATCCTGCGCTCGTACCAGACGCTCGGGCCGGTGATCGCGCTGGCGGTGGCGCTGATGATGCTCGCCGCGCTCACGCTGATCCCAGCGGTACTGACGATCCTCGGACGCCGCGCCTTCTGGCCGCTGCAACCGCGCGCCACGGCCGGGGACGAGGCGCCGGTCGACTGGCGGCGGAGCATCTACGGCCGCATCGGCGGGGTCGTGCTGCGCCGCCCGCGCGTCACCCTCGCCGCGACGAGCGCCGCGCTCGCCATCCTCATCGCCGGCCTCTTCGCCTACCAGCCGACCTACGACCGCCTCGAGAGCCTGCCCGACAACACCGAGTCGGTTCGCAGCTTCGAGCTGCTGCGCGCCGGCTTCCCCGGCGGCGAGCTCGCCCGCACGCGCGTCTTCGTCTCGCTCGCGCCCGGCGAGCAGGCGCTGAGCGAGGACGTGCTCGGGAGGCTCGACGCCATGACCGTCGCACTGGCCGGTCATCCCCTCGTGGCCGGGGCGGCGGGTCCGAGCCGGCCGTTCGGCATCGAAGCCGGGTCCCCCGGCGGACCGGCCGCCGAGGGCGCGCGGGCGGGCTTCGTCTCCGCCGACGGCGACGAGGCGCGCATCGACGTGATCCTCGGCGTCAGTCCGTACGCCCCGGAGGCCCTCGACGCCGTGCCCGAGCTGCGCGAACTCGCGCGCGCGAGCGCGGCCGACGCCGGGCTCGACCCCGGCGGCGTGCTCATCGGCGGCGAGACCGCCGAGGCATACGACACGCAGGCCGCGGGCAACCGCGACTCACGCGTGGTGCTGCCGCTGATCCTGCTCGCCATCGGCGTGGTGCTGGCGCTGCTGCTGCGCTCGCTGGTCGCGCCGATCTACCTGATGGCGACGATCGCGTTCACGTACTTCGCGACGCTCGGCCTCGCGGTCGTGGTGTTCGTCGTGCTGCTGGGGCAGTCGGGAGTGGGACAGGGCGTCCCGTTCTTCCTCTTCGTGTTTCTCAACGCGCTGAGCGTCGACTACAACATCTACCTGATGTCGCGGATCCGCGAGGAGGCGCGCCACGCGCCGCTCGCCGAGGCGACCCGCCATGCGCTCGCGCGCACCGGCCCGGTGATCACCTCGGCGGGCCTGATCCTGGCCGGGACCTTCTCCGCGCTGATGACGCTGCCGCTGCAGGACCTGCTGCAGCTGGGCTTCGCGGTCGCGGTGGGCGTCTTGATGGACACGTTCATCACGCGCACGCTGATCGTGCCCTCGCTGGTGGCGATGTTCGGGCGCTGGAACTGGTGGCCGTCGCGCGTGGGGGCGTAGGCTAGAGTTGGTACGCACGAGGAGACGGCCATGGCGACCCTCGACGAACGGCTGGACGCACTCTCGCCGGAGCGGCGGCGACGTGTCGAGGAGCGCGCCCGCGACCTGATCGCCGAGGTAGTGAAGTTCCCGGGATCGCACGTACCGAAGACGACCGAACTTCTCGATGAAGCGGACGCCGAGCCGGCGCTGGACCGCGTCACGGTCATCCGCGGCGTCTATCTCGATGTCGACCGCGACGGTCGGCCCGTATCGATCAGCATCGACCCCAGTAAGCTCGAGGAGCGCCGCAAGCTGTGGTCGATTGTCGGCATCGGGAGCGATCCGAAGCCTGACGTGGCCGAGAGGCATGACGACTACCTGGCGGAGCAGGATCCGCATGGCGGCGCCTGAGCGCGTACTGATCGACACCTCGGCTCTGTACGCCATCGTGTCCGCGACGGACTTGTTTCATACCCGCGCTCGCGACGCCTACGAGATGTTGCTCGACGGGGAGTCGGAGTTCTGGACGACATCGTATGTGCTCGTCGAGACGGTTGCCCTGCTCCACCGGCGGCTCGGTTTCGAGGCCGTGACTGCTTTCGACGCGTGGCGGCGGGGGGCGCAACTGCGCGTGCTCTGGGTCGATGACGAGATGCACGCCGGAGCCTGGGATGCCTTCGCAGCCGAGCAGGGGCGAGGGTTGAGCTTCGTTGACTGGACGATGGCGCTGGCGTCGCGCGAGATGAGTGCTCCTGTCTTCACGTTCGACGCCGACTTCGCCGCTCAGGGCATCCCGGTCGAGCCACGCTGAGCCGACGCCGCGCTCGCCGCTCCGGTAGCGTCGAGGACGCCACGGGGCGATGGGCGTGTCTGCGTGGCGGCTCAAGCAGGGGCGCCGACCCTGTCTTCCTCATTCCAGTTCGCGAGGTAGTACAGCCGCGTCACCAGCGAGTAGGCGTACTCGCGCGCTGCGTTGTCCTCGGTACTGACGACCCGGCGGTCCTTGAGTCGCTCTTCTACCGTCGCGTAGATGCGCCGTGGCTCAAAGACGATGGCGGGTGTGGTGTCGGCCTCGAGCTCGAGGACGGCGATCAGTTCCTCGAGGAAAAAGTCGATACCCCGACGTTCGAACTCCGCTGCCATCACTACGCTCCTTCTTCGCTGCAACAGGCCCGCCCGATTATTGCGCGATCAGCCATCGGCTCGCACGGGCTCCCTACCGTGCGCGGAGCGTCGCCGAGGCCGCGAGGGCGGCTATGGCGAAGATCACGAGCAGCGTCCCGCTCAGCGTCAGCGCCACCGGCACACTCGTCGCGTCGGCGAGGGCGCCGAGACCGAGCGGGCCGAGCCAGCCCCAGCCGATCGCGAAGTTCCACCCGCCGAGGGCGCGCCCGCGCACCTCGGCGTGCACGCTCGCCTGCAGCATGATCCACTCGAGCGCGTCGACCATCGCCGCCGACGCGCCGATGCCGGCGGTGACGGCGACCGAGAGCCAGAACACCTCCGAGTTCCCGAGCACCACCACCAGCACCCCGAACGTCACGAACACCGAGACGAGCATCAGCCCGCGCGGCAGGCGGTCGGCCGTCACCACCAGCAGGGCCGTCCCGAACATCGCGCCCACCGCCATCCCCGCGGTGAGCACGCCGAGGCGCTCCGGTCCCACCTCGAGCACCCGCTCGGCGACGGCGGGCAGCAGGCTGGCGAACGAGAAGCCGAGGATCTCGATGACGATCATCATGCCGAGCAGCAGCCGGATCGTTGGCGTGCGCGCCAGCAGGCGCAGGCCGTCCAGCACGTCGCGCGCGAGGTGCGGGCGCGTCTCGGGCGCCCTCGGCGGCGACGGAAGGCGGGCGAAGACCACCGCCGCGCAGACCAGCGGCAGCGTCGCGACGAGGAACGTCGGCGCGGGCCCGAGCGAGCCGAGGAGCACGCCGCCGCCGAGCGCACCGGCGGCCCCGATGGAGCGCTGACCGAACGAGGTGAGGCTGATCGCGCTGCCCAGCCGCTCCTGGCCCGCCAACTCGGCCTGCAGCGGCTGGAGCGAGGTGTTGTGGAACGCCAGCGTCGCCGCCGTCACGAAGACGAGCGCGAGCAGCAGCGGTACCGTCGCCACGTCGATGACCACCACGACCGCCATCAGGCTGGCCGCGACGGCGCGCACAAGGGCGGTCACGGCCAGCACGCGACCGCGCGGCAGCCGGTCGGATACCGCGCCGCCGACCGGGCCGAGGATCAGGTTCGGGATCGAGCGGATGCCGAGCGAGAGCGCGGCGAGGAAGACCGAGCCGGTCACGTCGAGCACGAACCAGCCGACCGCGAGCCGCTCGATCCAGATGCCGAGTGCGAAGAGCACTGCGCCAATCCATACGCGCAGGAACCCGGGCGCACGGAACGAGGCGAACATGCCGCCCGGATCGCGGGCCACGTCCTCGTGCGTCGTAGTCATGGAGCCCTCGCGTCCGCCGCGCCGCGCCCGGGGAGCGGCGTGTGGGGAAGGCTACAGTGGAGTGGCCGGCCGTTCGCTCCTGCTTCGCGCGCGACCGGGCTTAGTATCGGCGCGTGCTGCGAATCACACCCGAGGCCCGGCGGAGCGCGCAACGGCTGCGCCAGCTCCTGACACGCCGCATCGAGCGATCGCCGAGCGGCGGGCCGATGGTGCTCGCGGCTGTCGTCGGGCTGGGCTCCGGGCTGGCGGCGGTCGGCTTTTCCGGCCTCGTCGAGTTGACCGACGCCTTCTTCTTCGATGTCGTCAAGGACGGCTGGCTCGGCCGCCTGCCGGATGTGCGGCTGATGCTCATACCGGCCATCGGCGGGCTGCTTGTCGGTCCGATCGTCGTCTTCATCGCGCCGGGAGCGCGCGGCCACGCGGTTCCCGCGGTGATGATCGCGCTGGAGACGGGAAGCGGGCGCATTCCCGCCGCGGGCGCGCTCACCAAGGTCGTGGCGGGCGCGATCACCGTCGGCTCGGGTGGGGCGGTCGGGCGGCAGGGCCCGGTCGTCTACGTCGGTGCGGCGGTTGGCTCGCTGGCCGGGCGCATCCTGCGGCTGAACGACCAGACGACGCGGCTGCTCGTTGCAGCGGGCGCAGCCGGCGGCGTGGCAGGCATCTTCAACGCCCCGATCGCCGGCGTGTTCTTCTCGCTTGAGGTGCTCCTGCGCCGCTTCACTACCCGCAACTTCAGCGTCGTGGTGCTTGCCTCGATCGTCGCGACCGTGACTGCGATCGCGCTGCGCGGGAACGAGTTCGCAATCCCGGTCCCGACGCACCAGCAACTCGAGCGCGTCGAGGAGGTTCCGCTCTACGGGGTGCTCGGTGTGGTCTGCGGACTGGCGGGCGTGGCGTTCATCCGCCTCTTCTACCGGACCGAGGATGCGTTCGCGCGGCTCACGCGCGTACCGGGATGGCTGCTGCCTGCGGTCGGCGGCCTGCTGGTGGGCACGCTCGCGCTGCTCGACGAGAGCATCCTCGGGATCCGCGAGGAGGCGCGCGACGAGGCGCTGATCGGCCAGGGCGCGGTCGAGGTACTGCTGCTACTGGTGGTGCTGAAAATGGCGGCCACCTCCATCACCGCGGGCAGCGGAGGCAGCGGCGGGGTGTTCTTCCCGTCGTTCTTCATCGGCGCGATGGTCGGCGGGGTCTTCGAGGACGTGATGGTGCAGGCCTTCCCGGGGCTCATCGACGGCTCGGGTACGTACGCCACCGTCGGGATGGCGGCGATGTTCGCGGCGGTCGCCCGCGCGCCGATCACCTCCACGCTGATCCTGGTCGAGATGACCGGCGACTACGGCCTGATGGTGCCGCTGCTCATCTCCATCACCCTCTCCACCGTCGTATCGCAACTGCTCAGCCGCGGCACGATCTACACGATCAAGGCCGAACGCCTGGGCGTCGTCATCGACGAGGAGATCGAGCCCTCGGACGTGATGACCAGGCTGCGCGTCTCCGACGCGATGACGCCGATGATGGAGGCGTTCGGGCCCGACGCGACCCTGGACGAGATCACGCTCGCCTTCGAGAGCCACGACGATCCCGTGGCCCTGGTCGTCACCGGGGCGGGCGAGATCCACGGGCTCATCACCGGCGCCGAGGTCAGCGACGCGATCGCGCAGGGACGCGCTTCCGCGACGGCGTCCGAGATCTGCCTGACCGAGATCCGGACGGTGTACCCGGACCAGACCCTGCACGAGGCACTCAACATCTTCACCGCGCAGAGGCTCCGGGCACTGCCGGTGGTCGAGCGCGACGAGCCGCGCCGCCCGGCCGGACTGCTGCGCCGCGCCGACATCATGCGCGCCTATGCCGCCGCGGTGGATCGCCGCGCGTCGCGGGACCGGCGCCAGCGCCTGCGCCCCGTCCGGGAGAGTGACGATGTGCGCTACCTGGAGCTCCGGGTCTCACGCGAGAGCAGCCTGGGCGGCAGGCTGCTCTCCGACGTGCAGCTCACCGAGGACGCGGTGATCGTCGCAGTCCGCCACGAGGGCGCGACCCTGATCCCGCGGGGCCAGACGCGGCTTGCCGTGGGCGACCGCGTCACCGTCATCGCCGCATCGAGCGCTGTCGCCGCCGTGCGTGCAATGTTCGAGGGCACGCAGACCCGCCGCTGACCCTGACGCGACGACCTGCGTCGCCACGTCCGGCTGCCGGGTCAGCTCCGCTCGATCACCTCGATCAGCGCCGGCTCCAGCTCGGACTCCGCGACGAACGCCTCGAAGCGGTGGGTGACGATGCCGTTGGCGTCGATGATGAACGTCCACTCGGCCGTCTCCAGGCCCCACTCCATGAGCAGCGGCGTCTCGATCGCGATGTCGAGGCCCTGCGTGCGGATCTCCTCGGGGTTCTCGTAGAGGTCGACGTGGATGAAGTTGGCCTGGCCGGCGTAGCGCTCGCGCAGGATGCTGAGCACCTCCGCCTGCGGCCCGCACAGCGCGTTGGTGCAGAAGCCCGGGCTGGCGAAGACGACGACGAGCGGGCGGTCGTCCTCGAGGGCCTCGGCGATGGTCTGCTCGTAGAGCTCCGGGTCGGGCTCGGCGCCCGTGGAGAGTTCGTACACCGAGGCGACGTCGGCGAGCGTGCGGTTGGCGCTGGCCGGCGCGGCGTCGCCGACATCCGGCGCGTGCGTCTGCTCCGCCACCTGCACCGCGAAGCTCGTGCCGCCCGTGGAGCCGTCCGGGAGCGGGAACGAGATCTCGAGGATCCACTGACCCGCGCGGTCGAAGTCGAGCTGCGTGACATGGAGGCCGCGGATGCCCTCGGGGAAGTCGTAGTACCTCGCCCGCGCCGGCTCGCCCGGCTCGGGGTCGTCCTGGAACTGCGCGGTCACGCCGATGATCGGGAACTTGACCAGCCCGAGGTCGTCGCTGACCACGAACGCCACCCGCTGCGAGCCGATGCCGAGGTCGGGCGTGCCGACGACGACCGTGAGCCCGGCCTCCTCGTCCACGTAGCGCGGGTAGCCGCTGTCGAAGCCCGCGTCGCCCGCGGCCATCGCGCGAGGTGCGAGCCCGTCGCCTTCACTGCTCGCGGTATCGGCGGTTGTTTCCGCGGTCGCGGTGGCGGCGGCCGGCGCCGCCGCTTGCGTGGCTGCGGGCGCCGCGCCTCCGCTCGACGGCTCGTCCGGCTCGGTCGCATCGTCGCCGCCCCCGCATGCGAGGGCGAGGGCGACACCGGCTGCGAGCAGCGCGCCGAGCGCGCCACGCCGCGCGGTGTCGAGGCTTCCGTGTAGCTGGATCATGGCCCCTCCAGGTAGCTGCCGAAGGTGAGCGCGAAGACGCCGAACTTGTCGGAGTTCGACGCGAGTCGCAGGTCGTGCTCGCCGAACTCGGGCAGCTCGACAATGGCGTAGTGGCGTGGCTCGTCCACGCGGATGAGGCTGTTGCCCTCCGAGTCGAACTCCACGTCCGAGCCCGCCTCGGCCGCCGTCAGCGGCCTGCCGTCGATCGTGATGTAGACGTCGTACGACTCTCCCGGCGGCGGCTCCAGCACCACGTTGACGCTGCGCGCGCGGAAGAGGAGCGCGAAGTAGTCCTCGAGGTTCGAGGTCTCGCGCGCATGGACGATCGCCTCGCGCTCGTTGCGCCACGGCCCCTGCACGTACCACTTGTCGTGCATGCGCTCCTCCGAGGAGGTATCGATGTCCGTGTACTCGAACACGCGGTCAACCCCGTCGTAGTACGCATCCTGGGCGGCGTAGACGCCGCGGATGCGCCAGTAGCCGCCGTAGAGCTCGCGCGTCTGCTGTGCGCGCTCATCCCTGTTGCGCGCCTGGTCGCCTGCGCCGAGCGGGATCGCACTGACATCGCTGCCGGCGCGCGTCAGCGCGTCGCGGATCTGCTCCTCGAACTCCAGGTAGCGCCCCTCGCCGAAGCGGGTGTGGACGACCTTCCCGGTCGTGTCGAAGAGGTACTTGGCGGGCCAGTAGCGGTTGTTGAACGCGCGCCACGTGCGCGAGTCGTTGTCCTGCGCCACCGGCCATGTCACTTCCAGCCGCTCGATGGCGGCCGCGACGTTCGTGGCGCTGTGCTCGAAATCGAACTCGGGCCGGTGCACGCCGAGGATCACGAGGCCGTGCTCGGCGTACTTGTCATGCCAGTCGCGGAGGTAGGGCAGCGTCCGTACGCAGTTGATGCAGCTGTACGTCCAGAAGTCGATCAGCACGACGTTCCCGGCCGAGAGCTGCTGGCCGATGGTGAACGGCTCCGAGTTGAACCAGCGGCCGAGCCCGGTGACCTCGACCTCGGGGACGACGCGCGGCGGTTCGGGCGTGGGAGGCGGCGTCGGCCGCGGGGGAGGTGTCGGAGCGGCTGTCGCCGTCGGCGTGGGAGTGGGCGTGGCCGTGGGGGTCGGGGTGGGAGTCGGCGTGGCCGTCGGGCTGGGTGTCGGCGTCGGCGTCGCCCGCTGCGTCGAGGCGGTCATGTCCTGTCGCGGCCCCGCGGTGGGGGTCGGTGTCGGCGTGGGTGTCGCCGGGGTCGGGGTCGGCGTGGCCACGCGCGGAGTCGCCACCGGCCGTGCCGGGGCCGGCGTGCTGGTGGGCTCGGGCTCCTCGTCGGTCGTGCAGGCGAACACGACGACGGCGACGAGCACCGTGAGGACGGTGAGCGCGCCGCGCCACGGGGCGAGGCGCCGGGTTGCGTGCGGGTCGGGGGTGGTCATGCGCCCTCCAGGTAGTTGCCGAAGGTGAGAGCGAAGATCGCGAAGTTCTGGGAGTTGGAGCGCAGCTTCAGCTCGTGGTCGCCCCACTCGGGCAGTTCCACGATCGCATACGCGCGCGGCTCGGTCACAACGATGATGCTGCGGCCTGCCTCGTCGTAGACGATGTCCGCGCCAGCCTCCTCGGCGCGCAGCGCGCGGCCGTCGAGCTCGACGACGACGGTGAAGGGGTCGCCGGGCGGCGGGTTGAGCACCACGTTCACGCTCCGCGAGACGAAGCGAAGGGCGAAGTAGTCCTCGAAGTCCGACGTCTCACGAGCGTGGACCATGGCCTCGCGCTCGTTGCGCCACAGGCCGTGGACGTACCACTTGTTGTGATCGCGCTCCCGCTCGGCTGTGTCGATGTCGAAGTACATGAGCTCGAGGTCCGCGCCGGCGTAGTACTCGTCCTGGGCGGCGTAGAGGCCGCGCGGGTGGTAGTTGCGCTCGTAGCCGCCGTAGAGCTCGCGGGTCTGCGCACCGGCATCGGGGTCGCGCAGCGGGGCGGCGCTGCCGAGGGGGATCCCGGCCAGGTCGTGGCCCGCCTGGACGAGGGCGGCGCGGATCTCCTCCTCGGTCTCCAGGTACTGGCCCTCCCCGAAGTGCGAGTAGCGGACGCGGCCGTCGACGCCGAAGAGGTACTTGGCCGGCCAGAAGCGGTTCTCGAACGCGCGCCACGTGCGGAAGTCATTGTCCTGCGCCACCGGCCACCCCACGTCGAGGCGTTCCATCGCCGCGAGGACGTTGTCGGCTTCGTGCTCGAAGTCGAACTCCGGGGCATGCACGCCGACGATGACGAGGCCGCTGTCGGCGTACTTCTCGTGCCACTCGCGCAGGTACGGCAGCGTGCGGATGCAGTTGATGCAGGTGTAGGTCCAGAAGTCGATCAGCACCACGTTCCCGCGCGAGAGCTGCTCGCCGATGGTGAACGGCTCCGAGTTGAGCCAGGCGGTCAGCCCGGTCAGCTCGCGCTCCGGTGTCACGGTGCCGTCGGGCGCGACGGAGGCCTCGTTGTCGTCGCCGCAGGCCGCGGCGGCGAGGACGGCGAGGGTGACAGCGATGCCGGCGATCGCGACGCGGGCGCGGCGAAATGCGGTGCGGGTCACGGTACTCTTCCCCGGGTCTGGCGCGTCCGGGTGGGGCGAGCGCGCGTCCCGCCTAGCGGCGGCGCAGTCGTCTGTTCACCACCTCGTAGGGCAGGAACTCCTTGTTGCACTCGTGACAGACGAACCCGATCGCGTTGGCGTCGTCATCCATGCCCTCGGGGCCGCGCCAGCGTGGCATGAGGTTGTCGCACACACAGTCCTCGGCGGAGGGCGCGTTGCCCGCGGATGCTCGTGATCCTCGCAGGCGCTCGAGCAGGTTCATGTCGCTCGTCCGTCCCCCCGCCGGCCGCCGTTCGGCGGCCCGGCGCGTCCGCCGATCCAGCGTAGCGCAGCCACGCGAGGGGCGCGAGGGGGAACGGGGCTCCGGGCGGAGGGCTGCGGCGAGGCTAGCGGTACTTGAAGTACCACCCGGCGACGACGACGCCGTCCTGCGCGACGCGGCGCGCGGCGTTCAGCGCCGCCTCGTCCGACTCGTCCGCCACCGCGGCGGCGAGGAGGAAGCGACCGTCGGCCGCGGCGTGGATGTACGCGACCACCTGCGCGTGCGTCACCTCGTCCGGGTTCGCCTCGATGCGGTACGCGACCGCCGCGATCGACTCGGTGAGCTCGCGCAGCAGCCGGCCGGGCACCGGCCTGTCGCGCTCCACCTGCACCGTGAGCTCGCCGAGCAGCGTCTCGATGTAGTCGAGCTGCTCTGGAACGGTCCGAGGAGTGGGGCGCTGCGCCGGCGCGGTGACCGGAGGCGTCACGGCCGCGGGCTGCGGCGCCACCGCGACTGCGGCGGGAGCGCGCACGGGGGCCGGGGCGGCCTCGTCGGCGGGCGTGTCGCCTGCCGGCTCGTCGGTGGCCGTCTCGTCCAGCGCCGCGACTGCATCGTCGGCGTCGTCGACGGTCGTGCGGACCGTGACCGCCGAGGCGAACTGGTCGAGCAGTTCCTCGACGCCCGGCTGGCCCGAGGGGATCCAGAACGTGGCGCGCGCCGGGTCGGGCTGCGGCGCGACCGGTTCGGCGGTGTCCTGTGCGTCGGCCTCGTCGTCGGCGGGCGCGACGGCGGGCGGATCGACGACGGCCGCCTGCTCGGGCGCGACTGGCGCCGGTGTCTCGGCGCCGTTGAGCGCGACGAACGCGAGGACGGCGACCGCGGCGGCGGCCGCGCTGGCGATCGGTGAGAGGACGTTCCAGCGCAGGAACGGGATGCCACCCAGGCCGCGGTGCGGCGCGCGCTCCGGCTCCCGGCTCGCCGGGGCGGCCTGCGCCTCGCGCTCACGCTCGATGCGGTGCAGCAGGTAGTCGCGCGACCGTGCGCGGTAGGACTCGAAGCGCGGCGTCGAGGTGGACTCGCGGGCGGTGTCGCGGAGCTGCGCCGAGACCGTGGTCAGCGCCGCCAGCGTCGGGTCCTCGCGCGGGTCCAGGTCGACCCCGCCGCCCGCCTCGATGCGGTCGAGGACCTCCGCGAAGCGATCGGCGTCGGTGAGCTCGACGCCGTCGACCAGCTCGTCCGGCATCTCGCCGTTGGTGAGGTCGTCGAAGGGGTCGTGCATGTTCGTCATGGCGTCAGCGTCCGCCGGCCCGTTGTGTCTCGGTCGTGGCGAAGATGGCGCGCAGGCGCTGGACGCCCTTGTGCTGCAGCACCTTCACGTTCGGCACCTTCTTGCCCAGCGCCGCGGCGGTCTCCGCCACCGTCAGGCCCGAGGAGAACCGCAGCAGGATCACTTCCCGCTGCGCGTCCGGCAGCTCGCGCACCGCCTGGAAGACCTCCTCGATGGTCAGCTTGGTCTCGGCCAGCTCGGCCGGGCCGCGCCGCGTGTCGTGCAGCGACTCCGGCAGCTCCGCCGAGTGCGGCCGCGTGGCCTGCCGCCGCTGGTAGGAGGCGACCTCGTTGCGGGCGATGCGGAACAGCCACGCGCCGAAGGGGATGCGCTGGCCGCCCTCGCCGGGCCGCCACTCGAAGCGCTCGATGGCGCCCAGCACCTTCAGGAAGATGTCCTCGGCGAGGTCCTCGGCGTCCGTCTCGTCGCCCACGCGCGTCAGGCAGTAGCGATAGAGCCGCTCGGAGTAGGCGTCGTAGAGCGCTCCGAGGGCGTCCTGTTCGCCCGAGCGCGCGCGATCGACCAGCGATCGCTCCTCGTCCGGTGTCAGGCCGTTCGATGGCGGGTTCGGCATCTCGCAGCGCAGCCTCGTCGGGAACGCGAGGGTACCTCGCAGGCGCGGCGCCCTGGGTGGCGGGGCGCTCGCACAAGTATACGTGGCGGACGTGCCCGGGGTTCCCGGGGGCGCGTGGACGCCCGGCGACCGTGCCGCGGGCTGCCCCGCGCGTGCTTGCGGCATGCCTGACTCGGCTCACCCGCCACTCTCCCATCACATTCGGATAAACGCGGCGGGGCGCGCAGGGTTAACGCGAGGTGAAGAGGCGGCGGCGGCGCGGGGAGCGCCGAGGTGGGTGCAGGTCTCGCTATGCGTTGGCCTGAATGAGGACGCGGCCGCCGTCCTCGACGTCGATGTTCAGGTTGTACTGTCGAGCAGCAGCATGCCCACGAGGGGAGTGGTGTCCGCCTCGTCGATGAGCACGACGCGCGGCTCGCCGTCCCAGAGCACCGTGGCGTCGTAGGCGTCGAAGGAGACTTCGCTGCCGTCGGCCAGCGTCCCCTCGCTTGCGCCCCGGAAGACCAGTCCCAGCTCTGCCACGAGCGAGGGCGGGAGGGTCAGGAATCCGGTGAAGCCGGTGTCGACCACGGCCTCGACCTCACGCTCCTCTCCCAGCGGGCCTTCCAGCAACAGTGTGATGACGGCCTCGTACGCGGCGTTGACCACGCCCTCGATCACTCCGCCCTCCGCCAGGGCCGGCCACCGAAGTGGTGTAACGCCCGATGCCCGACGCGAAGGAGGAAGACGTCGAGCGCCTCGGGGCTCTGCGCCCGCAGGCCGTCCGACGCGGAGAGAGCGTCACCGGACATGGCCCAGCTCCCCGTGTCGACGTCGATGGCGACGTACTCGCCGTGGTGGCCGGACTCCACCTGCGCCTTGATGTCGCGCTCGTAGATCTCGCGGCCGAGGCGGGTGGTCTCCTCGCGGGGCCTGCGACGGCGGGTGGGCGTCCCTGCATCCGTCATGCGTCCTCCTCGTGGGCACACCCCTACGTCCGATCATTCTACGGCGAGCGTACCCGTGTGAGGGCCCGGCGCCACCCGCGAGTGGTCGAACGGGGAGTCTCGAACTCCCGGACTGACCACCCCATACTCCTTTTGTAATATCCAATGTGTGAGTGGACAAGTGTTGTCATATCTCGTACGGTACCTCCATGACGCCGTTCGACACCCTTCAGGCATCCCTGCAACTCCGGGACGGGGGCCTCGAGGCCTCACACGCCGATGCCATTGTCGTCCGGCCGGCCGACGACCTCGCTCACCGGCTCGCGACGAAGGACGACGTGGACAGGCTCCGCGCGGCCACCGAGGAACTGCGCGTCGCGGTCGACGAGTTGCGTCTGGCGACAAGGGGGGCCTCGCCCCGAGCAAGGAGCAGCGCATGACGGCCGCCGACGAGACCATCAGCGAGTACGCGACCCGCGGGGACCTCGAACTGCTGCGCCGCGACCTGGAGCACACCGAGGAACTACTCCGTCGCGACATACAGCTCTCCGAGGAGCGGCTGCGGGGCGAGATGCACCAGATGCAGGCGTACCTCGTCCGCTGGATGGTCGGCACTGCGATCGCCGGGATCGGTGTCGGGGCGGCCGTCGCCGGCGCCGTCGCAGCCGGCATCGCTCTGCTCCTCACCTGACCACCATCACGCCCGGGGAGGGCCAGCGCATGACGGCCGCCGACGCGTCCATGAGCGACTTCGCCACCAGGGGGGACCTGGACTCGCTGCGCCGCGACCTGCACCACGCCGTGGAACTGCTCCGTCGCGACATAGAGCTCTTCGAGGAGCGCCTGCAAGGCCAGATGCACCAGCTCGAGAACCGGCTCATGCGCTGGACTATCGCGACGTTGCTCGCGGGCATGGGCATTGCCGCTGCCATCGCGGCCGCCATCGTGCAGGTCGTCGGGTGACCCCGCAGCGCGCCCGCACGGTCGGCACGACTTCCCGCGACGCGCGGAGATCCGAGAGGCCCGGGCAGCGAGCCGCGAACCAGTTCACCTTCGCCGTTACCCTCTTCGCCATCTACCTCACCATCGTCATCTGCATCGCGACTGCCATCATCCTCGCGGTCGACTAGCCACCCCTCGGCCGACGCGAAGTGGTGGAGCGGGGGAGAGTCGAACTCCTGGGACGCACGGGTGACGAGCCGTGCCGCTGCTCCCGCAGCTACCCGCCCCACCACGCCGCATGGTGCCCGCCATAGTTCCTGATAGCAACAGACTCCTTCCGATCATAACAATCGGGATATTCTTGACAGACCCTCGCCGGCCCTTCACGCTGTCTCAGACGGGTCTTGCCGCTTCCGCAGCGACGCGCACTCGGGGCCGGGGTCCATCCCCGGCCCTGTTGTGCCCGGCCGAACTTGACATGCCCGCCGGCCAGTCACCACAATCTATGCGGGTGACGAGCCTGCCGCGTGGTTCCCACAGCGAACCGACGCGCAACGGGGGCCGGGCCAACTGCCCGGCCCTTGCTGTGCCCCCACCCCCGCCGGGCCACCCCCGCCGTGCCACCCCCGCCGGGCCACCCCGGCCCCGCCGCTCGACGACGCCGCGAGGCACGACACGACACCGCGAGGCGAGGCGTGGCGCTAGCGGACGGCGTGGACCTCCAGTTGCACGCCCTCGTGCTGCTGGATGCAGCGGATGACCTCGAACAGGTTGCGCGCGTGGGGGTTGCCCGCCGGCCCGAACATGCGCATCAGGCTCTTCGGCTGCTTGTTCGTGAGGGCGCCGAGCTCCTCGAACCCGATGGTGGCGTTGATGTAGTCGCGCAGGACGATCTTGCCCGCGTCGACGTCTCCGGCGAGCAGGCACTCCACGCCTTCGCGCAGCAACGCCTCGCGGAACGCCGGGTCGCGCCCGGCGCGGGCCTGCACCGTCTCCCTGAAGTCACGGGTCAGCGGCATCTCACACCTCCTGCCGTGCGCGGCCCCGGTACTCCCGCCAGAGCCGCCGAGCATCCTCGATGTCCCTCTGCTGGCGAGCCTTGGTCCCGCCCCCGAGCAGCACGATCAGGGCGTCGCCGGCTCTGCCGAAGTAGACCCGGTAGCCCGGGCCGACGTTGATGCGGCACTCCAATACCCCAGCGCCGACGCCCCTGACGTTGGAGAGATTCCCCGCCTCCATGCGGGCGAGCGATGTCCTCACCCGTGCCGCCGCCCGTGCGTCGAGGCCGTCGAACCAGCGCCCGAAGGGACTGCGGCCCCGGTCGTCGACGTACTCGCGGATCTCGATCACACGGCAATGGTAACTCGAACGGTACCATCATGCACACTCCACCCCGCGCACCCCCGAACGCACGCCCCCCCCCACCACACCCCTTGCCATGCCCAACACTTGCCAACCGACCGTATCCCCTCGCCCCGGTACCCTGCCCTCTCATGAAAACAATCGTGGTTGCGGGGCTTGTTGCGCTCATGGCCGCCGGCGGCGCGCTGTCCGCGTTCGCCAACGACTCACGCACCGTCCACACCTCCGTCGACCTCGAGCTCGAGTTCTGGGTCAGCCTCGCCAACGACACCGCCTTCGTCTCCTCCCGCCAGCTCGGCGAGGAGTGGACCACGCACGACTTCGCCGTGCCCCTCACCCCCTACCCCGGCCTGCCTTCGCTGCTCGTCAGCGAGCCCGTCGCGTTCACCGTGCCCGTCACCGTGCAGGCGCCCACCGCCGCGGGCGTCGTGCCGCTCACCCCGCTCGACCCCGCCGCGCCCCACGTCGCGCCCGGCGAGGCGCCGTCGGGGCGCGCGACGTGCTGTGCGGTGCGCGGCATGTGGGACGACCGCGCGAAGCAGCGCGCCGTGGTCACCGAGATGCGCAGGGTGATCACGAAGGCGCGCACGGACCTGGGGCTCACGCACCAGGGGCCGATCACCATCAACATCGCCTACACGCCCGGCGGGCTGCTGGTCCGCTACCGCGACGCCTTCGGCGAGACGCTCGAGGAGCTGCCGGACGCGTGCTCGTTCCAGCGCGGCGAGCACATCTTCCTCGCGCCGCAGTGCCGCACGGACCCCGACGCGATCGCGCGCGAGTGGATCGCCCGCGCCGTCGAAGTGGACCACGTCCCCGCGCGCTGGGTGGGAGTGGCGACGTTCGAGTACTACTGGCACTGGTACCGCCACGGCGAGCCGCCCACGGTGCGCGACGACCGCTACCGCTCGGCCGTCTTCCACGAGCCCGCCGCCGACTTCCGCCTCGGCCGCGCCCACGACGACCTGATGGGGGCCGCCGCGCTCTTCGCCATCGAGCGGTACGGGACGTTCGAGGACTGGCTGGCGTTCTACGAGGACGTGCGCGGGGGCGCGGAGGTGCACACCGCGTTCCAGGCGGCGTTCGGCGTCCCGCTGCTGCGGCTCTACGCGGACTTCGAGGTATGGGCGGATCGGGCGCAGCGCGCCATGGTGGCGCTGGCGTACGGCTCGTGCCGCGAGGCCGCGCGCTACATCGTCCCGCGCCCGCACGCCGACGGCGGCGGTTTCCCGGACTACCGCGTGCCGCTGGAGTACGACGACGACGACGACGGCGACGGCTACGTGTGCGAGGGCTTCGCGCTGCTCGATGAGGACCAGCTGATCTGCCTGGTGGTGGGCGACGAGTGACGCGGGCAGGCCCGCTCGGGCGAGACCGAGGCTCGACCCTTGCCCGCACGTGCGTTATCAATGCCTGTGGCGAGAACGCGAGGCTGCCACCGGCCAACGGAATACATGCGAGGCGGGACGTGCGCACGTCCTGCTGCCCTGCACGGTACCCCCACATTGGAGGGAACCTGCGGGGTATCCCCGCGTCGAGGGAATCCCCGAGGGGAACCCACGGGGATTCCCGTTAGAGGGAAAGAGCATTAACCCGGAGGTGGCGGCGCGCGTTACTCCCCATGTGCGGGTCTGTCCGCGGGGCTCTCTTGTGCGCCCCGGCCGCGACAGCACCCGGCGAGAGGAGACCGGCTCCGGTGAACGGTGGGAGACAGGCGGGATGCTTGCGGCGTCCAGCTCGAGCGGCGGCACAAGCCCCGCAGTCGGACCACCCTCACAGTGGAGGCCCCATAGAAGGAGGGCGATCGGGTACACCCACGGTGCGAAACACAGACAGAACCAGAGGTAACTCGAAAAAGTGAGGGTACAGATTTGAGTTACGTACGAAAGTTGGGCGCATCCGCACTCGTGGTCGCCGCCGCATTCGCGGTGGCGTTTGCCGTGCTGGTCTCGTCCACCTCCACACAGACGGCCGAGGCCGCCACGGTACAGCTGCCCGCAGCCGACGGGTCGGTGAGCGCGGCGCCGGGCGACACGGTCCAGATCGTGGTGGCCGGCGCGCTCGCGCAGCTGAGCATCACGGGTACGGCCGATGGTGTCGGCGCGAGCTTTGCCGCCAACGACGGTCAGGCGATCAGTTGTGGCGACGACGCGTCGTGTGACACCGACGACAGTGACGATACCACTGCCGGCAGGCAGAACGTGGTGGGCTCGGTTCGCGTCTCCCTGAAGATCGATGACGACTCTGGCGAGGGACACATCCTCGTCAGCGTCGAGGGAGTGGGCCTGACGACCGGCAACACGGCCAGGGTCACCAAGGTCATCAACGTCTCCAAGGCGACGCTGGTTGGTTCGCTCAAGATCACGGCGAGCCCGAAGACCATCTCGGCGAACGGCGGGACATCCACGCTGTTGGTCGAGGTCCAGAACGCCGCGGGCACCCCGGCTGGCCTGAACGGCCAGGAAGTCTCGCTCATCACGACGCTCGGCAGCATCGAGTGCGCGGCCGGCACCGAGACCCAGGCGTGTTCGGTCACCACCGCTAGCTACGACCACGACAACGACGGCACCACCGCCGTCGTGCCCGGAGGCATCACTGCCACCTTGAACGGCAAGGGTGTCGAGGGCACTGCCACCATCACGGCGAGGCTCGGTAACCTCACCGAGACGGTCGACGTGACGCTGTTCGGCACGGCCAAGAACCTGACGGCCGAGCCAGATCAGGGCTCCGTCGAGATCGGCGGGTCGGTCTACGTCGTGCTAACCGTCACCGACGGCGCGGGCAACCCCGTTTCGGGCCAGATGGTCTCGCCGGTCTCGAGCAAGGAAGTCGTCGGCCCTGAGGGCGACGACACCGTGCCGGTCGTGACCGAGAAGGACACTGCGGCCGTGACCACAGACGGGACGGAAAGCCTGCTTGGTCGCGGGTACAGCAAGGACAAGCCGGCCGTGGGCAAGGCCGCCGCGATTCCCGCGTGCGGCGACGATAACGCTGACATTGACAGCGCTACCGGGACCTTCGAAGAGCTGTTTGGCCCGGACACCCAGGGTGCGGCCAACGACGCGGCAGCCAACCTGGGCGAGGGTACGAACGACAAGGGCCAGTGTGTCGTCTACGTGACGGCGCCTGAGGACACCACGGACGCGACCAAGAACGCGACCCGCGGTGTGCACACGCTGAACTTCCAGATCAGCGACTCAGTCAAGGCTTCGGCCGAGATCGAGGTCGCCGGGAAGCCTTCGAGCATCTCGACCGACGCTCCGGCGACGGTTGACCCGGGCAGCGTCACCGAGATCACCGTCTCGGTGTTCGACGACGAGGCCGTGCTCGTCGGCATCACCAGCGTCAAGGTCCGCAGGGTCGACGGTGGTGGTCTGATCGAGGACCAGGGCGAAGGCGGCTCGGAGATGACCTCCGACGGCCAGTCCAAGTTCACGTTCATCGCTCCGTCGGCGATCGGCTCCTCGGAGATCCTGATCACCGCGGGCGACGTCAACCACCGCGTGACGCTGAACATCGGTGAGCCCGTGGTCGAGCCCGAGCCCGAGCCCGAGCCTCCGCACGTTCCGGCTCTTGACCGCACGCCTGCGAGCACCGGCTACACGCTGGTGACCTTCAACGGCGGCACGGTCGACGAGCTCGGCGCAGTGCTCGCGGAGGTCTGTGGCTCCAACGCGGAGGCCCACGCCACCAACCTGGGCCGCTACGTCAGCTACCTCGGCGGGGCCCCGTCGTTCGTGAACCAGGAGTTCTACGACCTGTTCGCGGATGGCGGCATCCCGGCTGGCGAGCCGCTGCTCGTCGGCAACTGCGGCAGCTAGAAGAGCTGATTCGCACCAGGGGTAATGCAGGCGTCCCCCGCGTCCCGGCTCCGGCCGGGGCGCGGGGGCAACGCTCAACTGCCCCGCCACGTTCCCCATGAGAAGGAGCGACCCGATGAGCAATGCGAAGCGACTGGCCTTCCCGGGCCTGTTCGTCGCGCTGTTCGCGCTCGCCCTGGCTCCCGCGCTCGTGAGCCCCGGTCCAGCTGTGGCGCAGACGCCGCAGCTGGCCACGCTCTACGGCTCGGGACTCCAGGAAGGCGACGAGGTCTCCGCCCTGATCGATGGGGTGGTGTGCGGGACCCACACCGTGTCCGCAGAGGGCAACGGAGGGTGGAAAATCGCCATCCAGGCCGGTGTGGTTGCCGAGGTCGGCCCGTGCGGCGGCGTAGCCGTCGCGGGCGCCCGGATCACCATCACGGTGAACGGCAACACCGCCGACCAGTACGTGACGTGGATGGCCGGCTACACGCCGCCCGACCGACTGAACGGCATCACGCTGACCTTCGCCTCCGGCGCGGGCAGCGTGTCCGCCGACCCGGTCGACCCGGGTGGACCGCCGGAGCCGCCCACGTTGAGCCGCAGCAGCGGCCTGGCGATCTTCAGCGGCGGCTCGATCGATGACCTCGAGGCAGCCGTCACGGCCCTGTGCCCCGGCGGCGCGAACATCTTCACCAACGAGCCCAGCGGGAACGAATACCTGCTGTTCGTCGCGAACGCACGGTTCGACATCGTCAACACGTCGTTCCGCGGCGCGTACAGCGGGGGGTTCGACGGCCCCGAGCCGGTGATCGTCGAGGACTGCAAGTCGTAGGCGGCCGCCGGTTGCACCCCCGCGGTGAGACCGCGGGCGCGAAACGAGGCAGGGCGTCAGTGACGCCCGGCCAGACAGGAAGGGAACACGGGTCAGCGGTTCCGGCCCGGCCGGACCCCCGGCCCGCATTCCCGTCCCGAACACCTGCAGGGGCGGAAGCCCCGTAAAGGAGAGAACTGCATGAGTATGAGAACCCGAACCGCGCGGCTCGGCTTCGCCGCGGCGCTGTTCGCACTGCTGCTCGGACCGCTCGCATTCAGCGCGCAGTCCGCGTTCGCGCAGGGCCCGACGGTCTCCAACTACTGGGGAGGCGACCAGGAAGCCGGCGCGACCATCAGCGCGTACATCGGCGGTGAGCTGTGTGCCTCCACCACGGTCCGAGACGACGGCCAGTGGGCGCTCAAGATCGACGAGGGCGACTGCGGCGGCAACGCCGTTGACGGCGCTGAGATCACCTTCGACGTCAACGACGACCACGCCGAGCCTCACGTGACGTTCACGCCCGGCGACGCCCAGACGGTCGCCCTCGAAGTGCACGAAGACGAGCACGACGACGGCATGGGCGACACCGACGACGGGATGGAAGACCCCGACGACGGGATGGAAGACCCCGACGACGGCATGGAAGACCCCGACGACGGGATGGAAGACCCCGACGACGGGATGGAAGACCCCGACGACGGCATGGAAGACCCCGACGACGGGATGGAAGACCCCGACGACGGCATGGACTCCATGACCCCGGGCGACAAGGGCGACACCGGTAACGCCGGCTTCGTCACCGAGTCCGGTTCGACCTCGGCCGCGCTCGTGCTCGCGCTCGGCGTGCTGGCCCTGGCCGGCGTCGCAGGTGCGCGGACCGTGACAGGCCGCGTCAGCTAGCGTCGTATCACGGCTAACTCTCGGCGCCGCAGCGAGCCTCAGGCTCCTCGGACGCTGATTGCGGGAAGGCCCCCCACACGGGGGGCCTTCCCCTTTGCGTGTCTTGTGTCTCGTGGCGCGGGGGCGAGGGGTGGGGGGTTAGTCGAGGGCGGGGGCGGCGAGGGTGAAGATCACGGCGTGCTGTTTCGTCTCTACGCGGGGATACCCCGCGGGGCAAGAATAGTGATCGCCTGCAGCCACAGCATGATGTAGATGTTGC
The DNA here is from genome assembly GCA_964565075.1 of uncultured Dehalococcoidaceae bacterium. Classification (GTDB taxonomy): domain Bacteria; phylum Chloroflexota; class Dehalococcoidia; order UBA2979; family UBA2979; genus VXMT01. The sequence goes on along the minus strand of CAZMCK010000019.1, from coordinate 5,546 downwards.
GCCGGAACCTCGCGAAGGTCTCGCGCAGCTCCTCGGCGCCCCGCGCACTGGCATATCCCCGCGTCGAGCCACCTGCGGGGTACCCCCGCGTCGAGCCAGGCGCCATGGGGTCAGCCGAGCAGCCGCGCGACGATGGTGACGATGGCGGCGGACGCGCTCGCGCCGGCGACGACAGCGGCGATGAGCCACTTGATCATCCGCGTCTCCAGCTCTGCGATGCGGACGTCGACCTGGGCGATGCGGGTGTCGACCTGGGCGATGCGGGTGTCGAGGCGTCCCTCGAGCCTCGCCATGTCCTCGCGCAGCGCCGCGAAGCCGGCGTTCACGCTGGCCTCGGTCGCCAGGCCGTCGGTGGCATCCGCCATGACGTCGGCGACGCCGTTGGCGGCGCGTTCCTCCATGCCGGCATCGGCGAGGCGTCGGGCGGCGCGTTCGGTGTCAAAGGCCATCGGTGTCCCCGTGGATCGGTGGGCCGTCCGCGACAGTATAGCAGGCAATGATTGCCGTGTGGGGAACGATTTGTTATTACATACATACTCTGGGCGGGGCCGGGGAGTTGCAAGCACGACGCGTTTCGTGAACCATACTCACGAGTGGTGGAGTCGGGCGGTCGCGCGTGCGGCCGTGGATCGACTGAGGGACTCCCCGCAATGACCTCGAATCACCCGAACGCGCAGACCCCATCGGGCCGCTCGCCGCTCTCACGCTGGGCGGCCGTCGGCATCACCGCCGGCGCCTTCGTCGGCGTGCTCATCGTGGCGGCGCTGCTCTTCACCGGCGGCGACGACGACGGCCCGGCCGTGGTCATCACGCCTGTCGCGGCCACGCCCGACGCGCAGCCAGCGGGGGTGACCGCCCCGGCCACCTCGACGCCGACACCGGCGGCGACGCCACCCCCGGCGGCGGCGACCCCCACGGCCGCACCCGAGCCGACGGGCACCCCGGACCCGACGCCCACGCCGGACGACGGCGACGAGACCACCTCGACGGCCCCGCCGCAGCCCGCCGCCGCGCCGACGGTGTTCGACCTGCGCGAGCTGCATCGGCTCTTCGGCGAGGCGCCGGACGCGACGCTCGGGCGGCTGCGCATCCCGGTGCTCGGGGTGGACGCCCCGGTGGGGCAGCGCTACGTGGACCAGGCGATGCCGAACCCCACGGGCCCCGGCGACGTGGTGTGGTACGACTTCTCCGAGTGGGACGGCCTGGGCGGCGTGCCCGGCGGCGGCCGCAACGCCGTCTTCTCCGGCCACGTCGACTACAACCACTCGATCGCCTGGGCGGAGGCGAACTACCGCGGGGAGGGCGTCTTCTACGACCTGCGCCTGCTCTCGCCCGGCGACGTCATCGAGGTGGAGGTCGGCGGCAAGACGATGCAGTACATGGTGAAGTGGACGCGCCAGATCGCGGCCGACGGCCCGGACTCGGACTGGCTGCCCGTGCTCACCGGCGACGTGCCGGTGGACAGCATCACGCTCATCACCTGCGGCGGCGAGTTCGACGTCGCCACGAGCTCATACCGCGACCGCTTCATCGTGCGCGCGGAACGCGCGTAGCCGCGCCGCGCCGCCCTGGTCAGCCCTCGACGTGGAGATGCTGCGGCGACTCGTCTACCGCTTCTACGAGGGGCGGCTGGAGGCGGAGGTGCGCCGCGGCGCGATCCCGCACCACGTCGGCGTGCTGCCGGACGGCAACCGCCGCTTCGCACGCACCTCGGGCCTCGCGAGCGTGGGGGCGGGCCACCGCGACGGCGCGGACAACATCGAGCGGCTCATCGGCTGGTGCGACGAGCTCGGCATCCCGGTCGTCACGATCTGGGTGCTGTCGACGGACAACTTCGCGCGCCCGCCCGAGGAGCTCGACGCCATCTTCGCGATCGTCGAGGCGCGCGTCGAGGCGCTCGCCGAGCAGCAGCGCCACGCCGACCTGCCGCGCCGCATCCGCGCCGTGGGCCGCCGCGACCTGCTCCCCGCCTCGACCGTCGAGGCCATCGAGCGCGTCGAACGCGCGACGGGGGAGCACGACGCGGGCGACCTGATCGTCGCCGTCGGCTACGGCGGCCGCGACGAGATCGTCGACGCGGTACGGCGGCTCATCGACGACCGTGCGGAGCGCGGCGACTCGCCGGAGGCCATCGCGCGCGCCCTCGACGCCGACGAGCTGGGCCGCTACCTGTACGCGCCGGACATCCCGGACCCGGACCTGGTGATCCGGACGTCGGGCGAGCTGCGGCTGTCGGGGTTCATGCTGTGGCAGAGCGCGTTCAGCGAGTACTACTTCTGCGATGCGTACTGGCCGGCGTTCCGCCGCATCGACTTCCTGCGGGCGATCCGCTCGTACGGCCAGCGCCAGCGCCGCCGCGGCCGCTGAGCCCTCGAGCGGTCATCGAGGCGGGCGGGGGCGGGTCAGTTCCTGCCGCAGCACGTGACCCGTGCCGTCGGTACCCGGCGAGCGCCTACCGGCCCACGGGGACCTCGAGGCCCGACCCTGGCTTGCCCTGCGCCGAGGACCTGGTCTCGCGGCTGATGTCCGGTGAGGCCGGGCCGTCACTCGTGGCGAGCATGGCGGTGTTGGCGGGGACGCCGTCCGGGAAGAGTTCGAGGAACTCGCGGTTCACGAAGTCGGGCGCACCGATGACGTAAGGAACCCAGGCGCCGCCCCGTGTGACGTAGAGGGCCTTGATGTGCCGGAGTTCCGCGCACGCCGCAAGGTCCTCGACGCTTCCTCCTGCGTAGATGAGGAGGCTGACGCCGACTTCGACCGCGCTGCGGAGGCACGCCGGCGCCAGCTCCGGGGCGATCTGCACGCGGTACACGCCCTTCCGGCTCCCGTCGGTCGAGGTCACGGTCACGGTGATCCCGGTATCGTCGGTGACCGCCACCTGGTGCCCGCTGCGGCGAGCATTCGTGTCGGGTGGCGTGATGACCACGCTCGTGCCGGGCTGGGCGGTATGCGGATCGACCGTCGTCTCGGTGACCCCCAGGGGAGCGACGCCGGCGTACTCGGTCGTGGTGGGTGAGAACTCGCCGATGTCGATGCCGCTGAGCGTGAGCGAGACGAGGCGAGCGTCGATGGCGTCGGGCATGTTGTAGCTGTAGACGTGGCCGTCGCTCGCGTCCGCGACGTACATCACGCCGCCGTCAGACCAGATGCCGCGCGGGCTGTTGTTGCTCGCCTGCGAGAGGCTGAGCTCCCCGAAGTCCTCCTCCCCGACGCGCTCGAGCCTGTGCGTCCCGGCCCTGTGCCGCTCGGGCAGGCGGTACGCGAAGAGGCGCTTGGCTCCGTCGTCGGAGACCCAGACCGTCACGCCGTCGGACCAGATCCCGCGCGGGGCGACGTTCGCGAAGTTGAGCCGGTACTCGGCCAGCAGGTCGCCGCTCGAGAGGTCGTAGGCGAACAGCGCCGCGTCCGCCCGCTCCACGACCCACAGGACCTCGCCGTCGGACCACAGACCATGCGCGTCGCCGTTCTCATCGTCGAGGACGATGTCGTGGTGCTCGGCGCGCTCCCCGCTCGCGAGATCGTAGGCATAGAGGCGGTTCCGGTCGGCGTCGGAGATCCACGCCGTCTCACGGTCCGACCAGATGCCGCGCGGCGCGCGGTTGCGCTCATCGAGATCGAACTCCGCCCGGTCCTGCCGCTCGCCGCTCGCGAGGTCGTAGGCATAGACGCCGGCGTCGGAGCCCGGGCCCGCCTCGGTGATCCAGAGGGTCGTGCCGTCGGACCACAGGCCCGTGGGCCACTCATTGTGGGCGTCGATCTCGCCGAGGTCGTGCTCGACGGTCCACTCGAAGTCGACGCTGCTGGGAGGACGCGACGTCCCGCGGGCGCGGGATGGCGCAGTGACCCTGATCGTCACGTTGATGCTCGCGGTCGCGCGGGAGGGGTCGGTCGCGGTCACCGTGCCGCGGTAGACGGACTGCTCGGCGGGATCGAGCACGGTGCCGGCTCTCACGCGGAGCTGACCGGTGTACTCGTCGATGTGGAACGCGTGGGCCGTGCGCTCGGAGAGCAGGTATGTCAGCTGGTCGCCGTCCGGGTCGGTCGCGGCGACCGGCGGGCCAACCCTGGTGCGGCCGGCCGCGCGGCTGTCCACGGATCGGGCGGTCGAGGCGGTGGGGAAGATGGGCGCCCGGTTCGCGGTGGACGGTGGTTCGTCGATCACGGTGACGGTCACGCGGCGTCGCCCCGGGAGGTCGCCTCCATCGTCGGCGAGGACCGTGACTTCGTAGCGGTTGTTGCCGTTCGCATCTGCCGGGTTATCGAAGTCGGGCGCCCTCCTGAAGCGCAGCTCGCCATCCGTGATGGTGAAGAGGTGGCCGTCGCTCCCCGTCAGCGACCACCTCGCGGCGCCGGCTTCCGGGTCGTCGTAGGTGTAGGTGCCCACGAGGGTGCCCGAGCCCTCCTCGACGCGGACGCCGACGGGGCCGTAGACGTCCGGTGGCTCGTTCAGGTCGGCGATCGTGACGCTCACGGCGAGGAAGCCCGCCGCGGTTCCATCGGATGCACGCACGCCCACCTGGTACACGTTGTCCGCGTTCGCGTCCGCCGGGTGTTCGTAGTCGGGAGGCGCGACGAACGAGAGGTCGCCAGCCCGGTTGATGGAGAAGTGCTCCTCATCGGCGCCGGACAGCGACCACGCCACACCCGACGCCCACGGGGCCGCGTACGTCGCGACCGTCGTCGTGGCGTTCTCGGTGTACTCGGGCGTGCTGTCCCCGGAGACACGCAGCAGCTCGTCCTGGTCATCCACCATGACGCGCACCATCGCCGCGGGCCTCCCCAGACCGGCGTCGCTCCGCGTGTGGAGGATCACGGTCCAGATGTCCTGGGCGTCGTCGTCTTCCTCGGTGACGACCGTCACGAGCTGCGGAGCGTTCCAGTTACTGGTCGTGAACGTCATCTGGCGCGGCTCGACCCGGAACGCCCCGAGCCGCCAGACGAGCAGCTCGACGGTGACGTCGCCCGCCGGCCGCGACGGGAGCCTCACGGTGTACCGCTCGCTCTGCCCCTCGGTGATCCGCAGGGTGCCGGGGTTCACCACCACACCCTCGGAGACACGGGTCCCGCCGGGGACGGTGGAGAGGTTCTGCACGCTCTGCGGGGCGAAGCGCGGAACCAGGTTCCCGTCGGCATCGACGAAGAGGGACCCGAGGCTGCGGGCGAGCACCGTGTCCGAAGCGACGGTCACGGCCTGACCGGCCGCTATGGGGGGAGCGCTGATGCGTATCGTGAGTTCTGTGCCCGACAGCGCTGCGCCGAAGAGGAGATCTTCGCGGCCGTCGATCGTCACGCTCAGGGCCGCCCGAATGAGATCCAGCAGCGGGATATTGTGCTGCTCGCTGACCAGCGCCACGGCGGGATTGATGGTGACGGCCTCGCTGAACGTGACGATGATGTGCTCACCCGTGGTGTCGGTCCGCGCGCTCACGAAGACGGGCGCCGCGCCGTCGGCCTCCTGCGCGCGCGCCTGCTGCGCCGCGAACGCGAGCACGCCTAGCTGTACTGCCCACAGAGGTGTGAGACACGGCTGAGGGGCGGAAGGCCGC
>CAZMCK010000018.1:0-45195 GCA_964565075.1 uncultured Dehalococcoidaceae bacterium | reverse complement strand
GGTCCTGCGGGATGCCGTGCAGGTAGTAGATCACGCCCGCGAAGAAGTCGACGTTGACGTTCACGCCCAGCCGCCCGTACGGGCGCATCGCCTCTTGCACGGCTTCGAGGATGGCGTACCACTTCGGCTCGCCCTTCTCGGCGCTGAGCCGCTGCACGCCCTCGCGCAGGTGGCGCGCTCGCGGGTCCTCGGCGCGGTAGACGCGGTGGCCGAAGCCCATGATCGGCTCGCCGCGTGAGCGCAGCTCCTTGACGTAGCCGGCGGCGCGCTCGGGCTCCTCGATCTCGCGCGCCATCTGCATCACGTTCTCCGCCGCCCCGCCGTGCGAGGGGCCGGAGAGCGCCGCGATCGCGGCGGTGATCGAGCTGTGCAGGTCCGCCTGCGTCCCGGTCACAACGCGCGCCGTGAACGACGACGCGTTCGAGCCATGCTCGGCGTGGAGGATGAAGTCCTTGTCCATCAACGCCGACGCATCCTCGCTCGGCTCGTTGCCGTCGAGCATGTAGAGGAAGTTCGCGGCGTGGGAGAGCGTCGGGCTTGGCGCGATCGGGTCGCGGCCCTCGCGGATGGCGTGGTGCGCCATCACGATGGTCGGCACCTGCGAGGTGAGCCGCACGCCCTTGCGCAGCGTCGCGTCGTGCGACTTGTCGGCGGTCTCCGGATCGGTCGCGGCGAGGGCCGAGACGGCGGTACGCAGCACGTCCATCGGGTGGGCGTCCCGGACCAGCCGGATCACATCGATGATCTCGCCCGGGAGCGTGCGGGCCGACTTCAGCTCGGCGTCGAAGGCGTCGAGTTGCGCCTGCGAGGGCAGCTCGCCGTGGAGGAGCAGGTAGGCCGTCTCCTCGAACGTCGAGCGGGTCGCGAGCTCATCGATCGAGTAGCCGCGGTACTGGAGCTTGCCGGCGCGGCCGTCGATGAAGCAGGTCTGGCTGCGGTCGAAGTAGACCTCCTTGAGCCCGCGGTGAATCGCGATTTCGGCGGTGTCAGCAGTCATCGGCTCTCTCCTCGATGCGGGTAGCCACGGCGTGCGCCGCGCGCGGATCGAGGCCGCCCATGCGGGCGGCCCCGGTGTGTCTCCAACCTCGTTCTGTCGCGTGGCGCTGCGCGATCGGCGCAACGCCACACGTTAGTCGTCTTCAAGCGTCGACGTATCACCCTCGGGCAACCCGAGCTCACGCGCCTTCAGCAGCCGGCGCATGATCTTGCCCGAGCGCGTCTTCGGCAGCGAGTCGAGGAAGTCGATCTCGCGCGGCGCGACGCCGGGCCCCAGCCGCTGGCGGGCGTGGCCCATCAGCTCGCGGCGTAGCTGCGGCGTCTGCTCGTAGCCCTCCTTGAGCGAGACGAACGCCTTCACGATCTCCATCGCGACCGGGTCCGGCTTGCCGATCACGCCCGCCTCGGCCACCGCCTCGTGCTCGATGAGCACGCTCTCGACCTCGAACGGGCCGACGAGGTGGCCGGCGGTGTTGATCACGTCGTCGTCGCGGCCGACGAACCAGTAGTAGCCGTCGGCGTCCCGCTTCGCGCGGTCGCCGGTGAGGTACCAGCCGCCCTGGAAGCGCGAGTCGTAGCGCTCCTGGTCGTTCCAGTAGGTGCGGAACATCGAGGGCCAGCCGGGCTTGAGGGCGAGCTGTCCCTCCTGGTCGGGCTCGGTGATCTCGTTGAACTGGTCGTCGATGATCGCGGGCTCGATGCCGGGGAAGGGCAGGCCCATCGAGCCCGGGCGGATCGGCACCGAAGGGTAGTTGGCGATCATGATCGCGCCGGTCTCCGTCTGCCACCAGTTGTCGTGGATCGGGAGGTCGAAGGCGTCCTGGCCCCACAGCACCCCTTCGGGGTTGAGCGGCTCGCCGACCGACATGACGTAGCGCAGCGACGAGAGGTCGCGCTGGCGGGCCGAGTCGACGCCGGCCTTCATGAGCATGCGGATCGCCGTCGGTGCGGTGTACCAGACGGTGACGTTGTGGCGCTGGATGGCGTCGTACCAGCGGCCGGCGCCGAAGCCGCCCTCGTAGACGAGGTTCGTCACGCCGTTCGTCCACGGGGCGAACATGTGATAGCTCGTGCCGGTCACCCAGCCGGGGTCGGCGGTGCACCAGTAGATGTCGTCGGGGTGCAGGTCGATGACGTGCTTGCCGGTGGCGTAGTGCCCGATCACGGCGTTGTGCACGTGCGCCGCGCCCTTCGGCAGGCCCGTGGTGCCCGACGTGAAGTGCATCACCGACCAGTCCTCGGGGCCGGTCTGCTCGTTCTCGAACTCCTCCGAGGCGCCCTCGGTCATCTCCATGTAGTCGAGGTTGCCCTCGCCGGCCTCCACACCCTGGCGGTGACCGATAACGACGACGTGCTCGAGGGACGGGAGGTCGTCGCGGATGGCGTCGATCTTCGGGAGCAGGTTGGGGGTGGTGACCACCATCACGCCCTCGGCGCGGCGGATGCGCTCCATGACGGCCTCGGGGCCGAACGCCGAGAACAGCGGGGCGATGATCGCGCCGCGCTTCAGCGTGCCGAAGATGGCGAAGTACAGCTCGGGGATGCGGTCGGTGAAGAAGAAGACTCGGTCGGCCTTCTGGATGCCGAGGTCGGTGATCGCGTTGGCCCACTTGTTGGCCTCGCGCTGCATGTCCTTGAACGAGTAGTTCGTGACATCGCCGGCGGTCGACTCGTAGATCATCGCGATCTTGTCGCCACGCTCGCCGTTGGCGTGGCGGTCGATGCACTCGTGCGCGAGGTTGTAGGAGCCGCCGGGCAGGTCGAGCTCGGCGATGATGTCGTCCCAGTTCCAGTTCGCGCGCAGGGACTCGTAGTCGGCCAGGTTCGGCGGCGCGCCCAGTGCCGCGGCATCCTTCACGATCTCGGCGTAATCCGTGACCATAACGAGTCTCCCTCCGCTGCCCGACGCTCCCGAACCAGGTGCGCCGAGTATATCGCAGCCCCGCCTGCGTCGAGGCGCGGCCCGGACAGAGGCGCGCGTTCCGCCGCGATCCGCTACTCTAGGCGTCACTACGGGGATCACGATGACGAACAAGTCCGACATTGAGGAGCGCGGTCCCGAGGTCTCCATGACGGAGCCCGCCATCGACCGCCTCAAAGGCCTCATCGCCAACGCGGGCGACCCGCCCGTCTCCGGCATCCGCCTGCAAATCACCAAGCGCACCGGAAATGGCTTCGAGCACCTGCTCACCATGGTCGACGAGGGCCGCGAGCCCGAGGAGGACTACGAGCTGGACTTCGACGGCCTCTCGGTCTTCGTCGAGGGCACAAACGCGGAGTACCTCGACGGCATCGCCGTGCACTGGGAGTACAAGGGCGAGGGCGTCAACGGATTCGAGTTCGACAACCCGAATCCCTCGTGGCATGACCCGCTCGCGATGCGGATCCAGCACCTCTTCGACACGAGCATCAACCCCGGCATCGCCGCGCACGGCGGCTTCGTCGACCTGCTCGGCGTGGAGGGCAAGGTCGCCTACATCCAGCTCGGCGGCGGCTGCCAGGGCTGCGGCCTCGCCGACGTGACCCTCAAGCAGGGCATCGCCGTCGCGATCAAGGAGAACGTCCCGGAGATCGAGGAGGTCGCCGACGCGACCGACCACGAAGCCGGCTCGAATCCCTACTTCCAGCCCTCGAAGAAGTAGTGCCCGACCTGCCCGAGGCATCGCCACGCACAGCGCGCGCGCACGTCCTCCTGCTCTCGACGTATGAGATGGGGCATCAGCCGCTCGGGCTCGCCGCCCCGGCGGCAGCGCTCCGCGCACGCGGCCACGAGGTCGACGTGCTCGACCTTGCCGTCGACCCGCTCGACGAGGGGCGCGTGCGGGCGGCGGACCTGATCGCGCTCTCGATCCCGATGCACACCCCGGCGCGGCTCGCGCTGCAGCTCGTGCCACGGCTGCGCGCGCTGCGACCCGAGGCGCCGATCGTGCTGTACGGCCTGTACGCCGGGCTGCTCGCCGACCTCCGCGCGAGCGGCGTCGTCGACGCAGTGGCGGGCGGGGAGTACGAGCCTGAACTGTGCGAGATCGCCGACCGCGTCGCGGCAGGCTCAACCCTCGACGGATCGCCCGCCCCCGCCGCCGCGTTCGCGCGCCAGCAGTACCCGGTCCCCGACCGGGCGGGCCTGCCGGCCCTCGATCGCTACGCGCAGCTCCAGACCGCGGACGGCCTCGAGGTCGCCGGGTACGTCGAGGCGACCCGCGGCTGCGCGCACCAGTGCCTGCACTGCCCCGTGACCGCTGCCTACGACGGCCGGCTGCGCCTCGTGCAGCCCGGGACCGTCCTCGCCGACGTCGACCAGCAGGTCGAGGCGGGCGCGGCGCACATCACCTTCGGCGACCCGGACTTCCTGAACGCCGTCCCCCACTCGCTCGCGATCGCCGAGGGGCTGCACGAGCGTCACCCCACGGTCAGCTGGGACTTCACCGCCAAGGTCGAGCACCTGCTCGAGCACGCCGACCTCTTGCCGCGGCTGCGGGACCTCGGCTGCCTCTTCGTCACCTCGGCCTTCGAGGCGACAAGCGACGAGGTGCTGCGCGAGCTCGACAAGGGCCACACCGCCGCCGACCTCGTCCCCGCGATCGAGGCGTGCGACGCGGCCGGGCTCGCGCTGCGGCCCACGTGGATGACCTTCACCCCGTGGACCACCGCCGAGGACCTCGCCGACATGCTCGCGTTCATCGAGGCGCACGGGCTCGTCGAGCGCGTGCCGCCGGTGCAGTACGGGTTGCGCCTGCTGCTGCCGCCGGGCTCGCCGCTGATCGCGCCGATCCACGCGCAGGGGCTCCTCGGCGACTACGACACTGAGGCGCTGACGTACGAGTGGCGCCCGCGGGACGGGCGCATCGACCCGCTACAGCGCGCGATCGCCGCCCTTGTCGAGGAGCGGCACGCGGACATCCACACGGGGCACGCCAGCACGTTCGGCCTGGTGCTCGAAGCGGTCCTCGAGGCCACCGGGCAGCCGGCCCCCGCGCGAGAAGCGCCGACGCGCGTCCTGCCCGCGACGCCGGGCCTCACCGAGAACTGGTTCTGCTGAGCGGAGCCCACCGCGGAGCAGTCTGCTTCGCTCGACCTCATCACCCTCTAGCGAGGAGCGCCGCGGGCTACGTCGCTACGCGGGCGGCGTCTCGTTGTGCACGATGCCGACGACGTTCCCCGCGGGGTCCGCGAAGAGCGCCATCGTGACCATGCCGGGGATCGTCGTGATCTCCTGCACGACCTGGCCACCGAGCGCCGTGACGCGGTCGAGGTAGGCCTGCAGGTCGTCGACCTCGATGTAGACGAAGACGCCGGGCTGTTCCGCGGCGGTGATGCCGCCGCCGATGCCGGTCTCGTCCTGCGGCTCGACGAGGCCGTACTGCATCGGGTTCTCGGCGTTGACCTCCCAGTCGAAGGCCTGGGCGTAGAACTGCTGGAGCGCGGCGCCGTCCGCGCCCCCGATCTCGAAGTGCACGACGGGATTGGGCATGCGAAGCCCCTTTCAGTCAGCCGGTGGGAGCGGCTTGCTGGCGGACGAACCGCCGTCGCCAAGTTAGCACGGGGCGCGGGATCGCGGGAGGGCTGATGCAGCCCTTCCGGCTGTTCAGCTCTATTACAAACGTGTGACAGGTGACATGGTTGCCTTGCGAAACACAAGCAGTATGGTGAGTAGAGAGTACGGAGGGTGTGGACACATGGCCGGGGCCGACATCACAGACGTCGTCGACTGCCTGGCTGCATCCCGGGAGTTGCTTGCACGGGGCCGTCGACACCTTGCGACCGGCAGACTGCATCGCGCCTCCCGAAGGGGCTGGGAAGCCGCTGCACTCATGGCCAGGGGAGTTGCTGCCGCCCAGGGGTGGGAGTACGAACAGCCCGACCACTTCAGCGTGGTGCTGAACCAGGCGTGGCGGCTCACAGGAGAGGATCGCCTGCCCGGACTGCGGGGCATCGCCAACGAGCTACGCGGCAACTACTACAAGCGCAAGCGCCACCTCGAGGCAGACAGCATCGCAGAAGACATCGACGCCGTGGCGGAGCTGCTGGAGATCCTCGCGCCGCTCGCCGACTCGTCCGCCCGGGTTAGCCCCGGCCGCACCTCGCGGCTACGACAGCGCCCGCCGGGCGGTAGCGGCGCCCTCGAGCGACAGCGGAGCCACATCACCACCGCCTTCGTCGACAATGTCGATGCTCAGCAGGCCGTGCGCCTCGCGGAGCGCAGCCTCGACCTCCTCGGGGCGCTCACCGTGCGCGAAGATGAAGCCGAGGTACTCGCTGCCCTCTGGCAGCGGCGTCACCTCGTGCCCCAGCGGGATGGTGATGGCGACCCCTGCGACGCCGGGCATCGCGCGCGCCGCGGCGAGGCCCTCGACGCGCCGCAGGCGGCCCGCGCGCGGGATCGGGATCATCATCACGCCCGAGGCGGCGTGCGAGCGCTCGATGTCCGCCGCCGGCTGGCCCACGGCGTGGCCGAGCAGGAGTTGCTCCAGCGACACGCCTGCCCCGAACTCCAGCGTGCGCGAGCACAGGCCCCCGATGCTGCGCGCGGCGATGTCGACCGGCCACACACCTTCGTCGTTAATGCGCACCTCGGCATGGAGCGGTCCGTCGCGCAGCCCGAGCGCCTGCGCGGCGCGCGCTGCGGTGCGCCGGACCTCCTCCTGCCGTTCGGCCGGGAGGCGCGAGGGCGTCACGTAGATCGTCTCCTCGAAGTACGGGCCGACGAGCGGGTCGGGCTTGTCGAAGATGGCGAGGACCTCGAGGTCTCCGTCGGTGAGCAGCCCCTCGACGGAGACCTCCTCGCCGGGGATGTAGCCCTCGATGAGCACGCGGTCGTCGGTGCCCATGCACTCGTCCGCCACCGCGGGGTCGGCCAGCAGCGCGCGCAGCCGCTCGAAGGCGGCGACGAACTCGTCCGCGTCGTCCGCGCGGATCACGCCACGGCTCGCGGAGAGTGAGAGCGGCTTCACGACGCACGGCAGCGGCGCGTCGGCGGCCACCGCGCGCGGGTCGGCATCGACCGGCGTCACCATCCACGGCGGTGAGAGCACCCCGCCTGCCTCAAGCCGCTGCCGCAGCAGCGACTTGTCCCGCGTGCCGGCGACGGCGTCGACGGTGTTGTGCGGGAGGCCGAGACGCTCGGACGCGCGTGCTGCCGCCAGCGTCCCGGCGTCGTCGACCGCGACGATGGCGGCGAGGGGGCGCTCCCCGGCGTACACCTCGATCGCGTCGGCCGCGGCGTCCGGGTCGCCGAGCGGGAGCGCGAGCGTGGCGCCGGGCAGGAAGTTCTCGACGGCCGACCGCTGGTCGGACCCGACGACCACGTCGACGTCGAGCTCGGCGGCCGCGGCCATAAAGTCCGGCGCGCGGTAGCTCGCGCTCGGGATGAGGAGCAGTACGCGCGCCATCCGGCCTCCGGTGGTTGTCGCCCTCGGTAGCATCGATGTCGGTATCGATTGTAGCGGGAGACCGGGGGAGCACGGGCATGCTACAGGCCCTCACGCACATCGGGCTCGTGCGCGCGGCCAACCAGGACGTCGCGCTCGCCGAGGAGCTACCCGGCGGCCGCGCCCTGCTCGTCGTGGCGGACGGCGTCGGCGGGATCCCCGGCGGCGAGGTCGCCTCCCGAACCGCCGTCGACGCACTCGCCGATGCGTTGCGCTCGCGCAGCGACGAGCCGCCCGAGGCTGCCCTGCGTCGCGTGTTCGCGGCCGCGAACGCCGCCGTGCGTACCGGCCAGCAAGGCGTCCTCGCCCGCATGAGTACGACGCTCGTGGCGGCCATCGTCGGCGAGGGCAGGGCGTGGGTCGCCAACATCGGCGACAGCCGGGCGTACCTTGTGGCGGACGGCGAGGCGCGACAGCTCACGCTCGACCACTCGTGGGTCGAGGAGGGGATCCGGTCCGGCGAGCTGGCGCCCGATGACCCGCTGGTCGCGCTCAGCCGCCACGTGATCACGCGCGCGATCGGTCTCGAGGCCGATGCGAACGTCGATGTGTTCGGGCCGATCGAGGTTCCCGCGGGTGGCGTGCTGCTGCTCTGCACCGACGGACTCCACGGCGTCCTCGACGACCCCGCGATCGCCGCGGTCGTCTCGGCATCGGAGGCCGAAGTTGCACAATCCTGCGTCGATGCGGTGCTTGCGGCGGGCGCTCCCGACAACGTCGCGATCGCTCTGGTCACGCCGTAGTACAGTGGCGGTCACACACCGCAACGGTTTGGAAGGCGAGAACATGCCCAAGTACCTCGTGAAGGCCTCGTACAACCCCGCCGGCGCGCAGGGCCTGCTCCAGGAGGGCGGCTCGGCACGGCGTGACGCGCTGACCGCGTCGGTCGAGTCGATCGGCGGGTCGGTCGAGACGTTCCTGTTCGCGTTCGGGGGCGACGACCTCTACATCGTCATGGACCTGCCCGACAACGTCTCGGCTGCTGCGCTCGGCCTCACGATCGGAGCGGCGGGCGCGATCACGTGGAGCACCACGGTGATGCTGACGCCCGAGGAGATCGACGAGGCCGCGGGCAAGTCCGTCAGCTACCGCGCGCCCGGCGCATAGGCTCCTCGCCCGGCGGGTAGCTCGAACCGCGGCCGCGCCGAGGGCGGGAGCAGCAGCGCCGGGGGGCGCCGCAGCACACGCGGTAGCCGCGGCCAGACGGCCCGGCTGACGGCGGCGACACTCTCAAGGAGCGCCGCACGCGCGGGGCTCCATGGCATCTCGTACGCCTCGCGCAGTCGCGGCGGGAGCAGTCCCGCCGTGATCTCGCGCCACGGCACGATCAGCGGCCCGAACGGCGGGGCGGGCCGGCACAGCTCGCGCGCGATGGCGCGCGCCGTCTCGCTCACCTCGAGGCGCTCGATGGTCGCGTCGAGGTATGTGTCGAAGGCCGCGAGATCGGGCGGGAGCAGCGACCCCGGCACACCGAGCAGCCGGCCGACGAGCTTCGTCTGCTGGTAGTACTCCTCCTCGCGCTCCGGCGTGAGCGGCCGTACGAAGCGCCGATGGCACGCCAGCGCGGTGTCGACGAGCGTCGCGTGCACCCACAGCAGCAGTTCCGGGTCGCGCGCCTCGTAGCCCGCGCCCGTGACGCCTCGATGCACGGCGTTGACGCCGCGCGCCGCCGCGCGCACCTCCTCGGCGTTGCCGAAGACGATGGCGAACATCGGGCGGAGCGTGCGCAGCAGCCGCCCGTAAGGGTCGCCCCGCCACTCGCTGTGCTCGGCGACGCCCTGTGCGACGAGCGGATGCGCGATCTGCATGAGCAGCGCGCGCCCGCCACCGGCGAGGATCACCGCCTCGCCGTCGACCTCGCGGATCGCCGCGCCGCGTGCGAACGGGAGGTCGTCCACGGCGCTGCTCCCGCTAGAAGATCGCGAGGGGGTTGACCGGGCTACCCGTGCCGCCCGGCACTCGCAGCGGCGCGACGACCAGCAGGAACTCGTACCGGCCCTCCTCGGCGCACACCTCCGCGAGCGGCTGCAGCAGCGCGTTGTCGACGAGGGCGACGCCGAATGCATAGATGACCGGGTGGACGGCCCAGCCGAGCTCATACTCGTTCGGGCGGGCGTCCATCATGTCCCAGACCAGCACCGCCACGTCACGGTCGCGGATGTAGCGCATGCAGGTGGCGTGCAGACCCGGCGTGGGCTCCTCGCGGTTGCCGAAGAAGAAGTCGGGGTGCGCGGCCTGGAACGCCTCGCGGCCGCTGTGCACGAGGATGGCGTCGCCGGGCCGGACCTCGACGCCCTGCGCCTCCGCAACCTCCGCGAGCTCCGCGCCGTGCACCGGCCGTTCGACGGTGACGTACTGCTCGCCGCGGTGGCGAGGCACGTCGAGCAGGACGCCGCGCGTGATGATGCCGGTCTCCCACGCCGTCACGTCGCCGAAGGTGACGCCGTCGCCGGTGATGAACTCATCGGGGTCGCGGCCCTGCCAGCCGCCTCGCTGGTCCCAGACGTGACTCAGCGCGTCGAGGTGTGTGTGGTTGTGGCCGTGGTAGACGAAGCCGTAGTAGTCGACCACCGAGCCCGTCTCGTACGGGCGCCGGTTGCGGCGCACGAACTGCTGCGCGGGCGTCGGATTCGTCGGGCCGGGCTCCTTCGGGTAGGGCCGGCTGATCGAGACGACGCGGCCGGTGCGCGCCATCGCGAGCGCCTCGACCCGCTTCCGAGCGTCGATGAGGTTGACGGCGCCGACCTCGTCGTCGTCGCCCCAGCGGCCCCAGTTGTTATCGTCGGTCAGCCAGGCGTGGACCTCGTCCTTCGAGGGCAGCGCGCGCCCGTCCCGCTCGTCGGCCATCGGTGCCCCCTCGTCGGTCTTCGCGGTGCCGGGAGCGATGGTAGCGCGCGGCGGACGCTGCCCCCAGCACGGCGGTACGATGGGCGGGACGAGTCAGCCGCATAGCCGAGGCCCACGCGATGCCCGAGCAGTACGCCGCCACCGATACCCGCACCGGCCTCGAGGTCGTCGTGACGGGCGACTTCCCCGAGGACCCCGACGACCGCGTGCGCATCGCACGCACGACCACGCTGTTCACGCGCCTGATGTCGACCATCCTCGCGATGGAGAACCAGACGGAGCAGCGCGAGGGCTTCCGGGCGATCGAGACGCAGCTGGAGGTGGCGGAGGCGCTGCTGCGCCGCGACATCGAGGAGGTCCAGCGCCTGATCCGCTCGACCCTCGAGACGATGGGGATCACGGAGGAGCGGCTCGCGGAGATCGAGGCGGAGCTGCGGCGCCACCTGGAGGAGTTCGGCGGCTTCGACCTGCCGCCGTCGGAGCCGCGGGTGTAGACGCCGGCCGGCAGTACCGCCGCCACCGCGTCACCACTGGAGCACTCGCGGGTGCCCAGCCACGGCAAAGCAACCCCGGCTCTACAGTGAATCCATGCGGACTTCAGCATCTCCCTGGACGACAAGACAGCCGATTGGGCGCGAACTGAGGCCACGCGGCGCGGCATCACGATCTCACGACTGGTGGCAGACCTGCTACCTGAGCAGGTGGATCGCGAAGATCACTACGAACGGGCTCGGCGTTCCTACCTCGCGCAGCCCGCGAGAGATCTGAGTTCGGAGTCCGGCCCTTACCCTTCCCGTGACGAGCTCTACCGCCGCTGACGGCTTGAGCGGCTCGCCCACTGGCAGAGCCCGCGTGCCCCCGCTACGCTGGATCGCGCGCTGCCATCCGACCGCGCTGGACTCCCCCTCGCCGCAATCGAGGTGATCCCCTGCCCACCGACCGCATCGCCGTCACCGGCGCCCGTGAGCACAACCTCAAGAACATCTCGGTCGAGATTCCGCGCGACCGCCTCGTCGTCATCACGGGGCTGAGCGGCTCCGGGAAGTCCTCCCTCGCCTTCGACACCATCTACGCCGAGGGGCAGCGCCGTTACGTCGAGTCGCTCTCCGCCTACGCCCGCCAGTTCCTCGGCCTCATGGAGAAGCCCGACGTCGACTACATCGACGGCCTCTCCCCGGCCATCTCCATCGACCAGAAGGGCGTCTCGAAGAACCCTCGCTCCACCGTCGCCACGGTCACGGAGATCTACGACTACCTGCGCCTGCTCTACGCGCGCGCCGGCATCCCGCACTGCCTGTACTGCGGGCAGGTGATCCGCAGCCAGACCGTGCAGCAGATCGTCGACTCCGTTCTCGCCGAGCCCCCGGGCACGCGCGCGATGCTGCTCGCCCCCGTCATCCGCCACCGCCGCGGCGAGCACAAGCAGGTCTTCGAGGCCGTACAACGGCTCGGCTTCGTGCGCGTCCGCGTGGACGGCGCCATCCGTGACGTCGACGAGGAGTTCGACCTCGACCGCTACGAGTGGCACAACATCGACGTGGTGGTCGACCGGCTGATCATCCCGGAGGTCTCGGACGAGACCACGGGCGAGGACTACGACGCCACGCGGCAGCGCATCGCGGACTCGGTCGAGCAGGCGCTGCGGCTCGGCGAGGGCATCCTCGTCTTCGCCCCGCAGCCGCGCGAGGGCGAGGCGGAGCGGCCCGAGGAGACCTTCAGCGAGCACTTCGCGTGCCCAAACCCGGACCACCCGCCCTACTCGGTGGGCGAGATCGAGCCGCGCAACTTCTCGTTCAACAGCCCGCACGGCGCGTGCGCGACCTGCACCGGCCTCGGCGTGCAGATGGAGCTCGACCCCGGCCTCGTGGTGCCGAACCGCAGGCTCTCGATCGCCGAGGGCGCGATCATCCCCTACCAGCGGATGAGCACGAGCATCACCTGGTACCGGCGCCGCCTCGACGCGCTCGGGCAGGCGTACGGGTTCGACCTCAACACGCCGCTCGATGACCTCACCGAGCAGCAGTGGACCGCCGTTATGCACGGCACCGGCGAGGAGTCGATCAAGCTCGAGTACCGGACGAAGCGCGGGCGCGAGCGCAGCTTCGACGTGTCATGGGAGGGCGTCCTCCCCTCGCTGGAACGTCGCTACAAGGAGACCGAATCGGACTGGGTCCGCAACGATATCGAGCGCTACATGGTGTCGGTCCCGTGCCCGGACTGCGAGGGCGCGCGGCTCAAGCCGGAGATGCTCGCCGTCACCGTCGACGGCCGCTCGGTCGCCGAGGTGGTCGGCGACTCGGTCGCCGACGCCGTCGCATGGATCGAGCGCCTGCGCGGCGAGGGCTCACCGCTCGGCGTTCGCGAGCGCCAGATCGCGCGCCAGATCCTGCAAGAGATCGCCAGCCGGCTGACCTTCCTCTCCGATGTCGGGCTCGACTACCTCACGCTCGACCGCGCCTCGGCGACGCTGTCGGGGGGCGAGGGTCAGCGCATCCGGCTGGCGACCCAGATCGGCTCGGCGTTGATGGGCGTGCTGTACGTCTGCGACGAGCCCTCGATCGGCCTCCACGCCGTCGACAACGAGCGCCTGATCCGCACGCTCACGCGCCTGCGCGACCTCGGCAACACGGTGCTCGTCGTCGAGCACGACGAGGCGATGATGCGCGCGGCCGACCACCTCATCGACCTCGGCCCCGGCGCCGGCGAGCACGGGGGGCACGTCGTCGCGACGGGGACGCCGAAGCAGGTCATGCGCAACCGGGAGTCGCTCACCGGCCGGTACCTCGCCGGCAAGCACACGATCCCGATGCCCGAAGCCCGCCGCGAAGGCAACGGCGAGGCGCTCGTGGTGCGCGGCGCCGCGGCGCACAACCTCAAGCACATCGACGTCGCGTTCCCCCTCGGACGGCTCATCTGCGTGACGGGCGTCTCGGGCTCCGGCAAGTCGACGCTCGTCAACGAGATCCTCGCCAAGCGCCTCGCGCACGACCTGCAGCGCGCACGCGAGCGTCCCGGCGCGCACGACGACCTCGAGGGCCTCGAGCACGTCGACAAGGTCGTGGTCATCGACCAGACGCCGATCGGGCGCACGCCGCGCTCGAACCCGGCGACGTACACGGGGCTGTTCACCATCGTGCGCGAGCTCTTCGCGACGGTGCCGGAGGCGCGGGCGCGCGGCTACAAGCCGGGGCGCTTCTCCTTCAACGTGAAGGGCGGCCGCTGCGAGGCGTGCAAGGGCGACGGCTACAACCAGATCGAGATGCAGTTCCTCCCCGACGTGACCGTGCCGTGCGAGGTCTGCCGCGGCGCCCGCTACAACCGCGAGGCGCTCGAGATCCAGTTCCGCGGCAAGCACATCGCCGAGGTCCTGGACATGACCGTCACCGAGGCGCTGGAGTTCTTCGACGCGTTCCCGCGCGCGAAGCGCAAGCTGGAGACCCTGCACGACGTCGGCCTCGGCTACATCCGGCTCGGCCAGCCGGCGACGACGCTGTCGGGCGGCGAGGCGCAGCGCGTGAAGCTCGCCACCGAGCTGTCCCGGCGCGCCACCGGGCGCACGGTCTACATCCTCGACGAACCGACGACGGGCCTGGCTTTCGCGGACATCGAGTCACTCCTGGGGGTGTTGCAGCGCCTGGTGAGCCAGGGCAACACGGTCATCGTCATCGAGCACCAGCTCGACGTGATCAAGAACGCCGACTGGATCGTCGACCTCGGCCCGCACGGGGGCGAGCGGGGCGGGCTCGTCATCGCCGAGGGCACCCCGGAGCACGTAGCCACCGTCGAGGCCTCGGCGACCGGTCAGTACATGCGCGAGACGCTGGGTCTCGGCGTGCCGGGCGCCAATGGCGCCGCGCCTGCGGCGAACGGGAAGAAGCGTGCGAAGGGGCGGCGGCGGACGAAGCGAGCGGCCAGCGCGTAGGGATGGCAGACCGAGAAGGTAGCCGGTACAATACGCACGTTCGTTCTTGATCGCAGGAGGGGCACCGTGGCTGTCAAGAAGTCTGGAACGCGAGCCGTGCACGGCTGGAGCAAGCTCGAGGAGAAGCGAGCGGGGAGCATTGGGCCCGGTTACGAAAAGGACCCTACGAAGGGCACAGCGAACCCCTTCACCGCCCACCTCAAGCCGGCCAACGATCCACAGAGCAAGAAGTCGACCAGAGCGTAACGGACGAATCGCGAGATGGCGCTCGTGCTGCAGTTCGGGATTGCCCTCGTGGTGCTGGTTGCGCCGGGGTTACTCACGGTCTCGCTGGCCCGCGAGGTCGCACCGTCGGAGGAGGGTGAGCCCTCAGCCGAGTCGACTCTCCTCACCGCGATGTCGATCGCAATCGCCGTCGTGGCGATCGAGTTCGTGGTGCTATCGGTCGCGTCTGGAGTGCACGAGGGATTGCGTATCTGGGGAGGACTCACGCTACGTGAGTTGGTCTCTGATGACCCCTGGGCGGCGGTACAAGCGCATGCACCTCAAGTGGCCTTGATCGCCTCACTCGAGTATGTCGCTCATCTGTGCCTGCTTGCCGCACTCGGCTGGCTGAACCTGTTCCACCCGCTCTTGTCGCGACAACTCGCACGCCACAACCTGCGCCAGGCATACCCATATGCCGTGGCATTGATGCAGCGCCGGGAGCCAGGCCAGAGTGCCGTGGTGTACGCCTCAGCGGTGCTCCGCGATGGCCGCACCTATTCGGGAACCCTGCAGAGCGCATCGTTCCGCCCGCTCAGCGACGGGTCACGCGAACTCTTCATGCAGTCCGTGGAGCGAATCATCGGAGACGAACGGCACCCCGTCGGTTCCGACGAGGTGCCGAGCGGACTGCTATTGAACACCCGCGACGTCGTCGCGCTCGAACTCGCCTACGCTCCTGCACCAGCGGAGCGCTGACCAGCCGCGTTCAAGCCGACGTCGCTACCAGAACTTCCACCACGGCTTATCGCCACCCGCCGACACCGCGCTGGCGGTGAGGCGCGCCGTGCCGACGGAGTGCTCGACGGCCTCCTGGCTGGCGCGGGGCACGTTCTCGACGTGCCGCGGGATCAGCTCGTACAGCACGTCCATGTCCTCGGGCGTGAAGCGGTCGCGCGCGACCGTCTGGACCAGCGCCGCGTGGTGCATCGCCATCCCGCCGGGGACCCGCTCGAACGCCTTCTCGTAGGCGTTCGCCACGTCCTGGGCGCGGCCCAGGTTGTCGTCCGCCAGGCCCATCCACGACCGCAGGCGCGCTTCGGTGAAGTCGGCCAGCGGTTCGTCGTCAAGCGTGTACTCGGCTCGGATCATTGACTCGGCCTGCTGCTCACGGGCCGACTGGTCGAGCCCGGCCAGGGCATCGAAGCGTGATTGCATCTCAGAGACGCGAGCGTCCCCCTCCGAGTCCACCAGTTCGGACCACGTCATGTCCGGCTGCACTTCGTTCGTCATGGCCTCTTCCTTCTCGCGCGGGCGGAACGCGGTACGCTCCCCGGGGGAGCGTACCAGCCCTGCCGACTGGGGGAAGGTAACAAATGGCGACCTTCCAACTCCACCTCCACGACGCACACCTCGTGGCGCTCGCGATCGTCTACCACCTCGGAAGGCCCGGCTCGGAGACGGATGCGGCCACGCTGCAGCGTCACTCGTTGGGTCTCGGGCCGGTGCTCGATGTGCTCGATCCGCAGCTCGATGGACACGCGAGGGAGACCGAATCGGTCGAGGTCGAGCTCTCCGCGTACCAGGTCACACGCCTCGGCGCGGCGCTGCACGGCACGGTCAACGAGCTCAAGCAGTTCGGGATGGCCGGTGGACGCTCAGCCGTCCCCGGATTCGCCGAGGCGTTCGCGCGCCACTTCCCGGACGCGGCCGGCGGTGGAGCGGTCGACGCGATGGACCTCGTGCCCGACGCAGTCGGCCTGCGCCGCCGCTTCGACGCCGCCATCCGCGAGGCAGAGGCGGAGGTCGAGGCGGCCCGTGAGGCCGCGCTGGCCGAGGCGGAGCAGGAGAGGCGTGGGGCGCTGCGGCGGCTCCTGGGCGGCCTCGCCGGATGGTTCCGGCCCCGCCGCGACTAGCTCACCCCCGGCGCTTGTTCGCCAGTCCGCCCGAATCTAGACTGACGTTGAGCGGAGCGGCGCCGCGAATCTTGGATGAGAAGGGACCGCCAGCCGGATGACCTACTACATCACCCAGCCGTGCATTGACGTGATGGACCAGTCGTGCGTGGACGTCTGTCCGGTCGACTGTATCCACTTCGAGGAGGGGGTCGACCGCATGCTCTATATCGACCCCGACGAGTGCATCGACTGCGGCGCGTGCGAGCCCGCATGCCCCGTGAACGCGATCTACGCGGAGGACGACCTCCCGGACGACCAGTCCGCGTTCGCGGAGATCAACATCGTCTGGTTCCAGGACCGCGACGACGCGCGCTCGAAGGTGCCTGCCTGAGCCGCTGACCGCACCAGGCCAGCAACGACGAAGCGCCGCTGATGCGGCGCTTCTTGTTGTCCGTCGTCCCGCGGACGGGGCACGAGGGCGCGGGGTTACGGCGAGGGCTGGCCGTCCAGGAGCGGCAGGTCGTCGTGGTGGAGGAAGTCGCGGTGCTCCTGCACCGGGTGTGACTCCAACCGCACGCCGCCGTGGGGCTCCAGGTACACGAGCAGCACCGCGCCGCCGGTCTTGCCGGCCAAGCCGTCCGGCGCGCCCGAGTACGCAGCGACCGTGTTGTCACCCGCAGCGACCCTCGTCTGCTGCTCCCAGTGCCCGAGCGCGATGTAGTCGTGGTCGAGGACGGCCAGGTGCTCCTCGTAGATGTGGTAGGAGCTGTGGCTTCCGGACTGCGGGTGCAGGAAGTGCCCGTGGCCGATACCGATGTGCCAGTCGGCGTCGCCGCGCAGCGGGGCGTCGCCGAACGGGCTGAAGTCCGCATCGAGGTGGCTGCGGCCCCAGAACTCGACGCTCAGATCGGGAAGGTGGACGGTCTCGCCGTCCGGATCGCGCATCAGGATCAGGTTCGGGGCCATGTGCGTCAGGTCGAGCCGGTCGTAGACCGAGCCGGGACCGACGTGGTCGTGGTTGCCGGGCAACAGGACGATCGGGCCCGGGACGCGGTTGAGCTGCTCGGCCGCGAATTCGATCGTTTCCGGGCGGACCCGCGCGTTATCGAAGAAGTCCCCCGCGATGATCATGAAGTCGACGTCGAACTGGAGCGTCAGATCGACCACCGAGGTGAAGGTGTCGTGCATCTCCTGGCGGCGTCGCACGGAGCGCTCGTTCTCACTGTGGTCGTAGGCGCCGAGATGTACGTCCGACGTGTGCAGGAATCGCAGTGCACGCCGTTCCTCGCTGCTGCTCACGCGACCCCTCCGTCCGGCTGCAACTCGCCGATGCGCTCCTGGAGCGCCTCCGTCAATCCGCTGATGGGTACCCGGATTTGCGACATGGTATCACGGTCCCTGATGGTCGCGGCGTCGTCGTCGAGGCTATCGAAGTCGACCGTGACGCACAGCGGCGTGCCGACTTCGTCCTGGCGGCGATAGCGGCGACCGATCGACTGCGCGTCGTCGAACTGGGTGCGGAAGTGCGGTCGCAGCGCGTCCCACACGCGCCGCGCAGTCGGCGCGAGGCGCTCGTTGCGCGACAGCGGGAGCACGGCGACCGTCACGGGCGCGACGTGCGGCGCGAGCCGCAGCAGCACGCGCGTCTCGCCGCGGTCGTCGGTCTCCTCGTCGTACGCATCGACGAGGAGCGTGAGCAGGATGCGGTCCACGCCCGCCGCAGGCTCCACGACGTGCGGGACGATGTGCTCCTCGCGCTGCGGGTCGAAGTACGACAGCGTCTTGCCCGAGGACTCCGCGTGCGCGCTGAGGTCGAAGTCTCCGCGGTGCGCGATGCCCTCGAGTTCGCCCCAGCCCCACGGGTAGAGGTACTCCACGTCGGAGGTTGCGCTCGAGTAGTGCGAGAGTTCGTCGGGCGTGTGGTCGCGCAGGCGCAGCCGCTCTTGCCGGACGCCAAGCGAGCGGTACCAGTCCAGCCGCTCCTGCTTCCAGTACTCGTGCTGTGCGATCGAGTCCGCCGGGTCGCAGAAGTACTCCATCTCCATCTGCTCGAACTCGAGCATGCGGAACGTGAAGTGCCCCGTCGTGATCTCGTTGCGGAACGACTTGCCGACCTGTGCGATGCCGAACGGCAGCCGCCGGCGGGTGCTCTGCAGCACGTTGTCGAAGTTCACGAACATGCCCTGCGCCGTCTCGGGCCGCAGGTACGCCGTCGCCGCCTCGTCCTGGACCGCGCCGACGAACGTGCGGAAGAGCAGGTTGAACTGGCGCTCCTCCGTGAACCGCCCGACCGCGCCGCAGACCGGGCACGTGTCGTCCTCGATGAAGTCGGCGCGGATGCGTGACTGGCACTCGAGGCAGTCGACGAGGGGGTCGGAGAAGCCGTCGACGTGGCCGGAGGCCTTCCAGACGGCGGGGTTCGTGATGATCGCAGCCTCGATGCCGACGACGTCGCTGCGCTCCTGCACCATCCGCCGCCACCACAGCTCGCGGATGTTGCGCTTCATCTCGACGCCGAGCGGGCCGTAGTCGTAGGTGGAGGCGAAGCCCCCGTAGATCTCCGCCGAGGGGAACACGAAGCCTCGCCGCTTCGCGAGCGAGATCAGCGTCTCCAGATCGACGTTGGCGGCCGCAGCCTCC
Organism: uncultured Dehalococcoidaceae bacterium; assembly: GCA_964565075.1. GTDB lineage: Bacteria > Chloroflexota > Dehalococcoidia > UBA2979 > UBA2979 > VXMT01. The sequence goes on along the minus strand of CAZMCK010000018.1, from coordinate 26,260 downwards.
ACGGGAGCCTCAGTCACGCCTCACCTCGCGCTATCGTCGCAGTGCCCGTCCGCCCCTTCGAGGCGGCCCGGGGTCGAGTTGTTGTCACTCGCGTGAGCCGGGAGCGGCCCCGCGTGATCATACGTGGCGCGGATCGTAGCCGCCGGTGCTAGCATGATCGATAGCGAACGCTCCCCCGGATCCGGAGTCCCGCAATGCTACGCCTCATGATGTTCCTGGTGCTCGGCATCGCCGTCGGCCTGGCCGCCGCGCTCTACATCTCCGCACGCGACGAGCTCGAGGCCACGACAGGCGCCGAGGCGGCCGACTAACCCCCACCCCCGCACCGCACACGAAGACCGGAGCGCAGGCGAGGCGGGCTCGTCGCCCGCCTCGCTCGTTCGTGCCTGGTTCCGGCGTCCGGCCCGGCGCGATGCCGGGCCGGCTCCGCCGACGCGTCCGCTCTAGATGAAGAGCGGGCCGAACACCACCGCCACGATCGCCATCAGCTTGAGCAGGATGTTCAGCGACGGCCCCGAGGTGTCCTTGAACGGGTCGCCCACGGTGTCGCCGATGACCGCGGCCGCGTGCGCCTCGGAGCCCTTGCCGCCGTGCGCGCCGGCCTCGATGAACTTCTTCGCGTTGTCCCATGCGCCGCCGGCGTTCGCCATCATCAGCGCGAGCAGCGCGCCCGCGGCGATCGAGCCGGCGAGCAGGCCGCCCAGCGCCTCGGGGCCGATGAAGACGCCGACACCGACCGGGACGACCACGGCGATGGTGCCGGGGATGATCATCTCGCGCAGCGCGCCCTGGGTGGCGATGTCGACCGCACCGGCCGAGTCCGGGTCCTCGGTGCCGTCCATGATCCCCGGGTGCTCGCGGAACTGCCGTCGCACCTCGTTGACCATCGCCATTGCGGCGCGGCCGACCGCGGCCATCGTCAGGGCCGCGAACAGGAACGGCATGAGCGCGCCGATGAGCGTGCCCACCAGCACTGTCACGTCGAGGAGGTCGAAAATGAGCGTCTCGCCGTCGCTGATCACCTGCTGGTAGGTGAACATCAGCGCCATCGCGGTCAGCACGGCCGACCCGATAGCGAAGCCCTTGCCCGTCGCCGCCGTCGTGTTGCCGAGGCTGTCCAGGGCGTCGGTGCGCTCACGCACCTCGGGCGGGAGGGTCGCCTGCTCGGCGATGCCGCCGGCGTTGTCCGCCACCGGCCCGTACGCGTCGCTCGCGAGCGTCACGCCGAGGGTCGAGAGCATGCCGACCGCGGCCAGCGCGATGCCGTAGAGCCCGGCCAGCTCGTAGGTGATGCCGATCGCCACCACGATGGTGATGAGAGGGATCGCCGTCGACAGCATGCCGAGGCCGAGGCCGCCGATGATCACGGTGCCCGCGCCGGTCTCGGCCTGCTCGGCCAGCTTCTGCGTGGGTGAGAACTCGAACGCCGTGTAGTACTCCGTCGCCGTGCCGATGATCTGACCGGCGACGAGGCCAACGAGGACGACCCAGAAGAGGTCGTACTTCAGCTCCATCACGGTGACCGCGATGGCCGTGCCGATCAGCACGAGCCCGCCCGCGGAGAAGATGCCGGTGCGCAGCGCCCAGAGCAGCCGTCCCATCGTCGCGTTCTCGCTCGTGCGCACGAGGAACGTGCCGATGATCGATGAGGCGATGCCGATCGCCATGACCAGGAACGGCAGCACGAAGGCGTCGCCGTCGAAGTCGGCCGTCGCGTCGCCGGCGAAGACGATCGCGACCGTCGCGAGCGACATCGTCGCGACGACGGAGCCGGTGTAGGACTCGAAGAGGTCGGCGCCCATGCCGGCCACGTCGCCGACGTTGTCCCCGACGTTGTCGGCGATCGTCGCGGGATTGCGCGGGTCGTCCTCGGGGATCCCCGCCTCGACCTTGCCGACGAGGTCCGCGCCGACGTCGGCGGCCTTGGTGTAGATGCCGCCGCCGACACGGGCGAAGAGTGCGATCGAGGAGGCGCCGAAGGCGAAGCCGGTGAGCGGCCCCACGTCCTGGAAGATGAGGTACAGCGCGGCGAGGCAGCCGAGGCTGATGCCCACGACCGTCATGCCCATGACCGAGCCGGACGAGAACGCCACGCGCAGCGCCGGGTTCAGCCCCTCGCGCGCCTTCGCCGTCGTGCGCACGTTCGCGCGCACCGCGACGTACATCCCGACGTACCCCGCGGTCGCCGATGCGATGGCGCCGACGATGTATGCGATGGCGAAGCGCGGGAGGTCGGTGAGGTTCCCGCTGCCGCTGTCGAGCTTGTCCAGCACGTCGAGGTCGCGGAACACGAGCAGCACGACCGCCACCACCACCACGAAGACGGCGATGAAGGTGTACTCGCGGCGCAGGAACGCCGCGGCTCCGATCTGGATCTGCTCGGCGATCGAGCGCATGGTCTCGTCGCCCTCGTCTTCGCCCAGGAGCCGTTGTGTCGCCACTACGGCGAACGCCAGCGCGACGAGCGCAGCTACGATTGCGACCCAGAGGATCTCCATGATTCGTTCCCCCCGTGCACAGGATTCCCGCGGAAATCTGCGAGCAACACCGACGCCGCGATACTAAACGCGCCCGCCCGCGCGCGCGAGCGCACGGCGCTGCCAATCTCGCATAACGGGTCAGCCGTGCGCGGATCGTGCATACCTGGACGCGCGTGGCCTCAGTCGGTCACGGAGTCCGGGAGTTCGCCCTCGCGGGCGGCGTCGATCATCTCGCGCGTGTCGTCGGGGATGTCGAGGCCGTACTCCTCGAAGCGCTCTTCGACCCACTGGCCGATCTGGCGTGGGTCACGGTACTCACCACCCTCGGCGGGCGAGCCGTACTCGTCGACGACGTCCTGTGTGGTCTTCAGGCGCGCGACCTGTGAGATCGCCCGGCTGATGTTCGCCGAACCGCAGTGCTCGCAGCGCAGGTCGGCCGAGACCTCCTGGCGCATCGAGCGCAGGAAGACGCTCGTGACGCCGTCACAGTCCGCACAGGTGTACTCGTAGATCGGCATTGGCGATCGAGGGCGCGGCCGGGGGCCTACGCCTCCTCCTCCGTCCGGCGCGCGCGCTCGGCCTGTATGCGGCGGTCCTGGACCCGGTGCTGGAAGGAGTGCCCGGCGCCGATGCGGTCGACGGGGTCTTCGCCGGCCTCGGTCCGCTCGGCGAGCTCGCGGTAGTTGGTGCCCAGCGCCTCGTCGTACTCGGCGCCGGCGCGGCGCGCCCAACGCGCGAAGCTCTGCTCGTCGCCGCCCTCCAGCGCCGCCTGCTGCGCCCCCACGTCGATCTCCTCGAGGCGCTGCGCGCTGGTGCGGCGCCGCGCGAACGTCGACATCACGCGCGTCAGGTCGTCGCCGCCGCACTGCGGGCACGAGGCGGTGTCGATGCTCGCCGCGGAGCGGTGGAGCACCTCGACGCGGTCGCCGCAGCCGGAGCAGTCGTACTGGTAGATCGGCATGCCGGGAGTGTAGCTGCCGTGCGGGCAGTCTTGCAGCCCCACGGCTCACCCCTCGACGGCGTTCACGACGTGCTCGAACGACGCGACCGAGCCATCCTCGCCGAGGTCGATCGCGACCACGTCGATGCGCTGCTGCTCGGGTAGCTCCGGGTGCTCGGCGGCGTACGCGAGCGCGAGGTCGCGGAGGCGGCGCTGCTTCGCGGGGCTCAGCGCCTCGATCGCCCGCCCGGCCTGGCCCGGCCGACGCAGCTTGACCTCGACGAAGACGAGCGTGCCGCCCTCAGCGGCCCCGTCGAGGGCGATGAGGTCCACCTCACCCTCGCGGCGGCGGACGTTACGCGCGACGAGCTCGTAGCCGTGCCCCTGCAGGTAGTCGGCGGCCAGCCGCTCGCCGGAGCGGCCGAGGCGGTCGGTCGGCCTCGTCACCGGCTCACCGGGGGGTCAGGCGGCTCGGCGCGCCTGGAGCGCTTCAAGGACGGGGGCGAAGAGCAGGCGGTGCACGCTCGACGGTCCGAGGTCGTGGAGCGCCCGGCGGTGGTCGGGCGTGGCGTAGCCCTTGTTGCTCGCGAAGCCGTAGCCTGGGAAGCGCTCCTCAAGGCGGTCCATCATCGCGTCGCGCGCGACCTTCGCCACGATGCTCGCCGCGGCCACCGAGGGGCACAGCGCGTCGCCGTCGATGACCGCGCGCTGCGGCGCCTCGCACTCCACGACTTCGCGCCCGTCCACGATCAGCGCGTCGGGCGGCCGAGGCAGCGCGAGCACGGCGCGACGCATCGCCAGGCGCGTCGCGCGCGTCATGCCGAGCTGGTCGATGACGTGCGGCGAGACGACGCCGATCGCCCACTCGCAGCGCTCGCGCACCTCGGCGGCAAGCTCCTCGCGCGTAGAGGCGTCGAGCACCTTCGAGTCGCGCAGCCGCCCGACCCAGCGGGCGCGCGAGTACGGCAGCACGACCGCGCCGGCGACGACCGGCCCGGCGAGTGGCCCCCGCCCGACCTCATCGACGCCCGCGACGCGCGAGAAGCCCTCGCGCCAGATCGCGTTCTCGACCTGCCACGTGGGTTTGGCGGTCCGTCTGGGCTTGAGTCCGGGCAGCAGCTTCGTTGCGGTGACCACGCGGCATCCTAGGCATCGCTATACCGATCGGGCAAGTGAGCGGTTAGTGCTGCGGCGTGGCATCCTTGCCCGGACCGGGCGACGAGGGACCCTCGATCCACACTTCGCCAACAGTCCGGCACAAACGGGGCCGGTGCTACACTGGATGCGAACCCGGTGGGGGACGCCACGGTGGGCGAGGGGACGGCCCTCCCGCCGCGTGGGAACGACGGAGCGCGATGAACTCACGCTGGATGCGTAACTCCTTCATCTACCTGATCATCCTCGTCGCGGTCGTGCTCGTGGTGGTCATGTTCTTCCGCCCGTCCTCCAGCGCCCGCGACATCTCGATCACCGAGGTGGTCCACGCGGCGCAGCAGGGCGAGGTCGAACGCATCGTCGCCCGCGGGACGAGTCTCACCGTCCACCTGCGCACCCAGCAGGAGCCGCTCTCGTCGCGCATCGAGGAGAGCGCGACGGTCGAGGAGATCCTGCGCGAGAACGGCGTGCCGATCGGCGCGGCCGAGGGTGCGGTCGAGGTCGTCGTCGAGGGCCCGAGCCAGTTCGGGAACATCTTCGGGCTGCTCTTCAACTTCCTCCCGCTGATCATCTTCGGCGCGATCCTGATCTTCATGATGCGGCAGGCGCAGGGTTCCAACTCGCAGGCCATGTCCTTCGGGCGCAGCAAGGCGCGCATGTTCACGGGCCAGAAGCCGACCGTCACGTTCCTCGACGTGGCCGGCCAGGAGGAGGCGAAGCAGGAGCTCGCGGAGATCGTCGAGTTCCTCAAGTTCCCCGAGAAGTTCGCCGCGCTCGGCGCGCGCATCCCGCACGGCGTGCTGCTCGTCGGCAACCCGGGCACGGGCAAGACGCTGCTCGCCCGCGCCGTCTCCGGCGAGGCGGGCGTGCCGTTCTTCTCCATCTCCGGCTCCGAGTTCGTCGAGATGTTCGTCGGCGTCGGCGCCAGCCGCGTGCGCGACCTCTTCGACCAGGCCAAGCGCAACGCGCCCGCGATCGTGTTCGTCGATGAGATCGACGCGGTCGGCCGCCAGCGTGGCGCGGGCCTCGGCGGCTCGCACGACGAGCGCGAGCAGACGCTGAACCAGATCCTCGTCGAGATGGACGGCTTCGACTCCAACTCGAACGTGATCGTCGTCGCGGCGACGAACCGCCCCGACATCCTCGACCCGGCGCTGCTGCGGCCCGGCCGCTTCGACCGCCAGGTCACGCTCGACCTGCCCGACGTGAAGGGCCGGCGCGCGGTGCTCGACGTGCACGTGAAGGGCAAGCCGCTCGACTCCGATGTTGACCTCGAGTACGTGGCGAAGCAGACGCCCGGCTTCTCCGGCGCGGACCTCGCCAACCTCGTCAACGAGGGCGCGATCCTCGCCGCGCGGCGCAACAAGAAGCGCATCACCATGCCCGAGCTGAACGAGGCGGTGGACCGCGTCATCGCCGGCCCGGAGCGCAAGTCGCGCGTCATCACCCCGATTGAGAAGCAGATCATCGCCTACCACGAGGGCGGCCACGCCGTGGCGGGCCACTTCCTGCCCAAGGCCGACCCCGTCTACAAGGTCACGATCGTCGCGCGCGGCATGGCGGGCGGCTTCACGCGCTCGCTGCCCGCCGACGACCGCCGCCTGCAGGACCGCTCGTACTACGAGGCGATGATGGCGCAGGCGCTTGGCGGCCACGTGGCCGAGGAGATGGTCTTCGGCGAGCCGACCACCGGCGCGCACGACGACATCGGCAAGGTCACGCACATCGCCCGCGAGATGGTGACGCAGTGGGGCATGAGCGAGCGGCTCGGCCCGCGCACCTTCGGCCGCCGCGACTCGATGGTCTTCCTCGGGCGCGACATCGCCGAGCAGCGCGACTACTCCGAGCGCACCGCCGAGGAGATCGACGACGAGGTGCGCCGCATCGTCGAGGAGGCGCACGAGCGCTGCCGCGAGGTGCTGGGCAAGCACCGCGAGAAGCTCAACGAGCTTGCCGACGCGCTGATGGAGCTTGAGACGATCGAGGGTGACGACCTCATACGCCTGCTCGGCCCGGCCGAGGGCCGCGAGATGCCGCCCGACCCGGTCGAGGCGCCCCCGCCCGCGGAGCCGCCCGCCGCGTCCGCCGGCGAGGACGAGCCTCGCGAGGAGCCTCGCGGCCGGCCCGGTCTCGCGTGGGGGCAGTCCTCGGCGGCCCCACCCGCCGACGGCTCCTGAGCCGCGTCCACGGCAACACACGAGAACGGGACCCGCGAGGTCCCGTTCCTGTTGGTGCGACCAGACCGGTGTCGGTCTACGCGCCTCGCTCGGCCCCGGTGGATGCTGCGGCCTCTGCCGCCTCGGCGTCGGCCGTCACGCGGCCGTAGGCGCGCGCGTACTCGCGGCGGAAGAGCACGTAGAGCGCGACGGCGACGGCCGCGAGGCCGAGCCGCAGCACCGGGTGCTGCTCGAGCGTGCCGTCCTCGGTCAGCACCGCCTGGCCGAGCAGCCAGCCCGCGCCGACCCAGCCGGTGTTGGAGATGACCGCGCCGAGGTAGTCGAGGGGCACCCACACGCGCAGCGGCAGGCGCAGCGCGCCCGCACCCACCGCGCCGATCGCGCGAGTCCACGGGCTGAAGTGGTAGAAGGGGATCAGCCAGCGCGCCCGGCCCTCCATCACCGCGCGCCCCGCGTGGAGGTGCGTGGCGAACCGGGACGCCTCGATGCGCCCGCCGCCCCATCGCCCGATCGCGTACGAGATCGTGTCGCCGGTGATGGTGCCCGCGATCGCCAGCACCCACACGAGCGCGACGGGCGTGCCGTGATCGTCCGCGAAGGCGCCGCCGAGGAAGATGAGCACCGTTCCGGGGAAGATCCAGCCGAGGCCGACGGTCGCCTCGACCAGCGCGGCGAGGTAGACCATCGGCGAGCCGTAGCGGTCGTAGAGGGCCTTCATCGCGAGGAAGCCCTGGTCGGCGATCCAGTTGAAGAAGTCGTATGGGGCCGTGATGATGTCGACGATTTCCACGGTCGTCCTTCGGGGTCGCGGCGCGTGCCTCGTCGTTCATTGACGCTGGGCGATGGCCGCCCCTAGGATCGATCGGTAGCCCGACTGACGGAAGGCCGTATGTACGCAATCGTCCGCACCGGCGGTAAGCAGTTCCGCGTCTCGGCTGGCGACAACATCGCCGTCGAGCGGCTCGACGCCGCCGAGGGCGACGAGGTCACGCTCGGCGACGTGCTGCTCGTCGGCGGCGACGACGGCGTCGCGGTCGGCAACCCGACGGTCGAAGGCGCCTCGGTCGCCGCGAGAGTGGACGAGCACTACCGCGACCGCAAGGTGACGGTCTACAAGTACAAGAACAAGACGCGGCGACGCGTGCTGCGCGGCCATCGCCAGCAGCGCACGCGCCTCACCATCACCGGCATCACGTCCGGCGGCTAGCGAGCAGGGGGCAACGGCATGGCGCACAAGAAGTCCGGCGGCTCCAGCCGTAACGGCCGCGACTCCAACGCCCAGCGGCTCGGCGTGAAGCGTTACGACGGCCAGCTGGTCACGGCCGGCTCGATCCTCGTGCGCCAGCGCGGGACGCGCATCCACGCGGGTGAGAACGTCGGCGTTGGCCGCGACCACACGCTGTGGGCCAGGGTCGACGGCACGGTCAAGTTCGCGCCGTACGCCAAGAACCGCCGCAAGAAGGTGTCGATTATCCCGCTCGGCGCCGAGGTCTAGCGAGGGCGCCGCGATGAAGCCCGAGATCCATCCCGAGTACCACCCCGTCGTCTTCGTCGACATCTCGACGGGCGAGGAGTTCCTCACCCGCTCGACCCTCACCTCCGAGGAGAAGCGCGAGATCGACGGCGTCGAGGCGTACGTGGTGCGCGTCGAGGTGAGCTCGAGCTCGCACCCGTACTTCACGGGCGAGCAGCGCATCGTTGACAGCGCCGGCCAGGTGGAGCGCTTCAGGCGTCGCTACGCGCAGCACCTCGGCGACTCGGAGGACGAGGGCTAAGCCCGCTCGCTCCACCCCACGCCCGGTTCCTCCCGCACTCCGGCGACACTGGCCGTGGGGCGTCGTACGCTGCGCGCGATGGCCGCAGACCAGCCCCCGACGCAGCCCCCGGTGCACCCCGCCGCCAACAGCTTCGGCGGCCAGGCCGTCGTCGAGGGCGTCATGATCCGCGGCCCGCGCTCGATTGCCGTCGCCGTGCGCAAGCCCGACGGCGACATCACGATCCGCACGCGCGGGCTCGGCGGCGCGGTCACCAACCGCGTGCGCCGCATCCCCCTCGTGCGTGGCGTGCTCGTGCTCTGGGAGACGCTGGCGCTGGGCATCTGGGCGCTGTCATGGGCGAGCGCGGTGGCCAACGACGAGGTCGGCGAGGACGGCGAGACGAGGCCGTTCGGCGTCCTCGGCTGGCTGGTGCTGGCCATCGTGCTCGGGTTCGCCGTGACCGTCTTCTTCGGCGGGCCCGTCCTCGTGACCGCGTGGCTCCGCTCGTATCTGCCGCACGCGGCCGTCATCGCCATCGAGGGCGTCGTGCGGCTGGGGCTGCTGCTCGGCTACATCCGGCTCATCGGGCGCTCGCCCGAGGTGCGGCGCGTGTTCCAGTACCACGCCGCCGAGCACAAGGCGGTGCAGGCGCTGGAGCACGGCCGCGAGCTCTCCGTGCAGGCCGTGCGCCGCCTCCCGAAGGAGCACCCGAGGTGCGGCACCTCGTTCCTCCTGACCGTGGTGGTCGTGGCAGCGATCGTCTTCATGTTCGCCGGCTCGGAGCCGCTATGGTGGCGCTTCGCCTCCCGCATCGCGCTGATCCCGATCGTCGCCGCGATCTCGTACGAGGCGATCCGGTTCGGCGGCCTGCACCTCGGCAACGCCTTCGTGCGCACGCTGTTCTCGGCGAACCTCGCCTTGCAGCGGCTCACGACGCGCGAGCCCGACGACGAGCAGATCCAGGTCGCGATTGCCTCGCTCAACGCGGCCCTCGAGGTGGAGCGCGAGGCGGCCGAGGCCGCGCGCGGCTAGCTCGCCAGCGACACCATCGGCAGGATCTCGTCGAGCTTGCCGACGCTCACCACGTCGAGCCCCTCGGAGCGGTCGAAGCGGTCCACGAGGACGGCGTGCAGGCCCGCGGCGAGCGCGGGCTCGTAGTCGTTGTCGTAGCGGTCACCGACGGCGAGCGTCCGCGTGGGGTCGGAACCGCCCTGCTCCGCGGCGCGGCGGAAGAAGCCCGGATCGGGCTTCCGCACGCCGATGTCCCGCGAGTACTGCATCGCGCTGAAGTAGCGGTCGAGGCCGACGCGCGCCAGCGGGAACGTGCCGTTCGAGGCGGTCGTGAGGGTGAAGCCGCGGTCACGCAGCTTGTCGAGCGTGGTCTCAACCTCCGGGAAGACGACCATCGTGGCGTCGCGGGTGCGGTAGTAGACCTCCGCCACCTCGTCGACGGTCACGCCCTCGGGGTTGCCGAAGGCTTCGAGGACGCGGCGGAAGGACTCGCGGCGGATCTCCTGCAGCGTGCGGTCATGCCATGCGGGGTCGGCCACTACGCCGTTCCGCAGCACGCCGAGGTCGTCGACGCTGAGGTCGAAGCCGTCCGCGCGCTCGCGCAGGTGCCCGGCGACTGCGTCGAGGCCCGCGAAGATCGCCGCCCGGTAGTCGGTCAGCGTGCCGTCGATGTCGAAGACGATGTGCGAGACCTCGAACGGCGGACCGCTCACGCGACCTCCGTCCCGACGCGCCGTGGCTCGGCGGTCTCCGGTTCGAGGAAGCACGATCGCACGCCCGTGTGGCAGACGGCGCCGCCGACCAACTCGACCTTGAGCAGGAGCACGTCGGCGTCGCAGTCGGTCTGGATGTCGAGGACGTTCACGTAGTCGCCGGAGGTCGCGCCCTTGTGCCAGATCTCCTGGCGGCTGCGCGACCAGAAGACGGCCTGGCCGATCTCCAGCGTCTGCGCCACCGATTCCTCGTTCATGTAGCCGAGCATCAGCACCTCGCCGGTGTCGGAGTCCTGGAGGACGGCGGGGATGAGGCCCTGGGCGTCGAAGCGCAGCGCGCTGGGGTCGATCACGGTGTGGTCCCTTCGAGGTCCTCGCCGGCGTGGGCGGCGTCGAGCCGCATCGGCACGCCGCGGTCGGCGAGGTAGTGCTTCAGCGCGGCGATGTCGTAGGTGCCGAAGTGGAAGATCGAGGCGGCGAGCACGGCGTCCGCACCGCCGGTCGTGAGCGCCTCGTAGAGGTGGTCCGGTGTGCCCGCGCCGCCCGAGGCGATGACCGGCGCCGTCGCCGCCTCGCGGATGGCGCGCAGCAGCTCCAGGTCGTAGCCGGTCTGGTGCCCGTCGCGGTCCATCGAGGTGACCAGCAGCTCGCCCGCGCCCCGTTCGACCGCCTCGCGCGCCCACGCGATGGCGTCCGTGCCGGTCGGCGTGCGGCCGCCGTGGGTATAGACCTCCCAGCCGGCCGAGGGGTCGGCGGGGTCGCGCCGCTTCGCGTCGACCGCCACGACGATGCACTGCGAGCCGAAGCCGTGGGCGCCCTCGGTGATGAGCTCGGGGCGCTCGACGGCGGCGGTGTTGATGGAGACCTTGTCGGCGCCGTGTTCGAGCATCACGCGCACGTCCTCGGGACTGCGGATGCCGCCGCCGACCGTGAACGGGATGAACACCTGGTCCGTGGTGCGCGCCACCATGTCGTACACCGACGGCCGGTCGTCCGAGGAGGCGGTGATGTCGAGGAACACCAGCTCATCCGCGCCGCGCTCCTCGTACTGCGAGGCCAGCTCCACCGGGTCACCCGCGTCGCGCAGCTCGACGAAGGAGACGCCCTTCACCACGCGGCCGTTGTCCACGTCGAAGCAGGGGATGATGCGCTTGGTCAGCACGGTGGTCCTCGATACCTCCTCGCGGCTACGCCACGGCCGCGAGGGCGTCGGGCAGCCGGATGTCGTCGGTGTAGAGCGCGCGCCCGATGATGGCGGCCTCGACGCCGCAGCGCGCGAGCTCGCGCAGGTCGTCGAGCGCCGTCACGCCGCCCGCCGCGATGACCGCCATCGACGTGTCGGCGACCAGCGAGGCGTACGCCTCGAAGTTGGGGGAGCCGCGCACGCCATCGCGGTCGATGTCCGTGTAGACGATGCGCTCAACGCCGATGGCGGCGAGCTCGCGCACGAACGGCGCGGCCTCCACGTCGCTACCCTCGGTCCAGCCCTCGACGCGCACGATCCCGTCGCGCGCGTCGACGGAGACGATGAGCCGCTCGCGGGCGATCTCGACGGCCTCGCGGAGCAGCTGCGGGTCGCGCACGGCGGCGGTGCCGAGCACCACGCGCGCCGCGCCGGCGTCGAGCGTGGCGCGCAGCGTCGCGAGGTCGCGGATGCCGCCCCCGATCTGCACCTCGGCGTCGACGCCCTGCACGATGGCGCGCGTCACCTCGGCGTTGGCCTGCCGCCCCTCGCGCGCGCCGTCGAGATCCACGACGTGGACGCGGCTCGCGCCCTGCTCGACCCACCGGGCGGCGGCGGCGACGGGGTCGTCCTCGAAGACGGTCTCGCGGTCGTAGTCGCCCTGGTGGAGGCGGACGGCGCGTCCGCCCCGCACGTCGACGGCGGGGATGACCTCCATCACGCGCCGCCTGCGGGCGTGCCGGCTTCGGCCGGAGCGATCGAGCCGGTCTCGAGGGCGAGGCGCAGGAAGTTCGCGTAGAGCCTCAGCCCCGAGGCACCCGACTTCTCCGGGTGGAACTGCGTCGCGATCAGGTTCCCGCGCCCGACGATCGAGGGGAACACGTCGGCGTACTCGGTCTCCGCGATCACGAGCGCGGGGTCGTCGGGCTGCGGGTGGTAGGAGTGGACGAAGTAGGCGTACGTGCCGTCCTCGACGCCTTCGAGGACGGGGTGTGGCCGCACGATGTGCAGCGTGTTCCAGCCCATGTGCGGGATGGTGAGCCCGTCCGGGAAGCGCACGATGCGCCCGGGCAGCAGCCCGAGGCAGGCGTGCTGGCCGCCCTCCTCGGAGACGTCGAACAGCGCCTGCATGCCCATGCACACGCCGAGGAACGGCCGGTCGGCGTCGACGTACTCGCGCAGGGGATCGACGAGGCCGGCGGCGCGCAGGTTGGCCATCGTGTCGGCAGCCGCGCCCACGCCGGGCAGGATCAGCGCGCGCGCGCCCTCGATCGCCTCGGGATCGGAGCGGATCTCGAAGTCGTAGCCGGCGTGCTCGACGGCCCGCGCGACGCTGCGCAGGTTGCCCGCGCCGTAGTCGATGATCACCGCGTCGGCCATGCCGCCTCCCGTGCGATCGATGGTAGCAAGGGCCGCCGATACGCTCCGCGCGAGGGCGATCGGGGACATCGGTCGCGGGCCGTCCGGGCAACCTCGCGGGGCGGTTCGCGCGCGTGCAGCGGCGTATAATCGGGGGTGATGGCGACCGACGCAGCAGACCTCGAAGCAGCCCGCCTGGAGATCGAGGAGCTGCGCTCCCGCGTCCGCTACCACGAGCACCGCTACCACGTCCTCAACAACCCCGAGATCGGCGACAGCGAGTTCGACGCGCTCTACCGCGAACTCGTCGACCTCGAGGAGCGCTTCCCGCAGCTGATCACGCCCGACTCGCCGACGCAGCGCGTCGGCGGCGCCGTCGCCGAGGCGTTCGACGTGGTCGAGCACCGTGAGCCGATGCTCTCGCTCGGCAACGTCTTCGACGGCGACGAGCTGCGCGAGTGGTACGCGCGCGTGCAGCGCCTCACCGAGGTCGAGCACATCGAACTGGTCTGCGAGCCAAAGATCGACGGGCTCGCGATCTCCCTCGTGTACGAGGAGGGGCGGCTGGCCGTCGGCGCGACGCGCGGCGACGGGCTGCGGGGCGAGGACATCACGACCAACCTGCGCACGATCCGCGCGATCCCCCTCGCCGTGACCGGCGATGATGCCCCGCCCGCCTTCGAGGTGCGCGGCGAGGTGTTCATGCCGCAGGCCGAGTTCGAGCGCCTCAACGCGGAGCGCGCCGAGGCGGGCGAGCAGCTCTACATGAACGCGCGCAACACAGCGGCCGGCTCACTGCGCCAGCTCGACCCCTCGGTGACCGCGAGCAGGCGGCTCGACCTCGTGCTCTACCAGATCGGCTGGACGGAGCAGGCCGAGCGCCCCGCGAGCCAGTCCGCCGCGCTGGAGTGGATGCGCGCCGCGGGCTTCCCCACCAGCCCCTACGTCGAGCGCTTCGAGCGCATCGACGACGCAGTCGCATTCTGCGAGGCGTGGGTGCGCCGTCGCGAGGAGCTGCCGTACGCCATCGACGGCGTCGTGGTGAAGGTCGACGACGTCGGCCTCCAGCGTCAGCTGGGCATCGTCGGGCGCGAGCCGCGCTGGGCTACCGCGTTCAAGTTCCCGGCCGAGCAGGCCGTGACGCGGCTGCGCGACATCCAGGTCTCGGTCGGCCGGACGGGCGTGCTGACGCCGTTCGCCGTCCTCGAGCCGGTCGTGGTCGGCGGCGCGCGCGTGAGCATCGCGACGCTGCACAACGCCGAGCAGGTCGCGGCCAAGGACGTGCGCATCGGCGACGACGTGATCGTGCAGCGCGCGGGCGAGGTGATCCCGGAGGTCGTCGGTCCCGTGCGCTCGCGCCGCGAGGGCCGCAGGGCGGAGATCAACCGGTTCGAGATGCCGGGACAGTGCCCCGCTTGCCCCACGGCCGTCGTCCAGGAGGGCGACGGCCCGGCGCACTACTGCCCGAACCCGCGCTGCCCGCCTCGGGTCGCGCGCAGCATCGAGCACTTCGCGTCGCGCGGCGCCATGGACATCGAGGGCTTCGGCGAGCAAATGGCGGCGCGTCTCACGGAGCTCAAGTTCGTGCGCGGCTTCGCCGACATCTACGCACTATTCAGGAAGCGCGAGCGGCTACTCAAGCTAGACGGCATCGGCGACAAGACGCTCGACCGGCTCTTCGAGCAGATCGACGCGAGCAAGCAGCGACCGCTGCGCAATCTCCTCGTCGCGCTCGGCATCCGCCACGTAGGTGGCGAGACGGCGCGCGACGTGGCCGTCCACTTCGGCTCGATGAAGGCGCTGCGCGACGCGACACTTGAGGACATCGAGGCCATCGACGGCATCGGCCCGATCGTGGCGCGCGCGCTGCGCGAGTACCTCGACGACGACGCGAACGCAGACGAAATCCGAAGTCTGGATAAAGGCTACGGCGTGCGCATGGACGACGAGGTGACGGCGCGCGGCGGCCTGCTGGACGGCGAGATCATCGTGGTCACGGGCCGGATCGAGCGCTGGTCGCGCAACGAGGTCGAGCGGCTCATCAAGGAGCTCGGCGGGCGCGTGACCGGCAGCGTCTCGAAGCAGACGAGCTACCTCGTCGCCGGCGAAGGCGGCGGTTCCAAGCGCGCGAAGGCCGAGGAATTTGGCACGGAGGTCCTGAGCGAGGATGAGTTCGTCGCGCACCTCCGCGAGCGTGGTTGGGACGGCGAATAAGCGCGATGAAGCTCACCTATGCAGTCGTCATCGAGCAGACCCCGAACAACTACGGCGCCTACGCTCCGGACGTGCCGGGGTGCATCAGCACCGCCGACACCCCGGTTGAGATGCTCGCGATGATCCGCGAGGCGCTCACCTTCCACATCGAGGCCCTGGTCGAGGACGGCGATCCCGTACCGGAGCCCACGATGTCCGTCGACGACGCCATCGCATACCACAGCCAGGCCCTCTCCGATGCCGATGAGGAGTTGCTGGCCGAGTACGGCGACGCTCCGCCGACACTCTCGACGCGATTCGAGCTGGTCGAGATCGAGGTCCCGGCCCTCCAGCCCGAGGTCGTCTAGGCTCGCCCCTCGCCGCCGTTCCGGCTGCGCTATACTCGATGTGCGCCGGCGAAGTGCGGGGGCCGGTCTCTCCCCAGCGACAGGACCCCCTCGCGCCCCGCCGGCGTCCGACGCGTCTGCCGCGGTTCGCGGCATGCATGCCTGGAGAGGCCGGCCGCCATGGCGTTCAATCCACTCTCGTCCTTCCTCGGCATGTTCTCGCACGACATCGGCATCGACCTCGGGACGGCGAACACGCTGGTGAGCGTGCGCGGGCGCGGCATCGTCATCGACGAGCCGTCGGTGGTCGCCATCGACACCGTCTCGAAGCGCGTCCTCGCCATCGGCAACGAGGCGAAGCTGATGGTGGGCCGCACGCCCTCGACGATCGTCGCGGTGCGGCCGCTGCGCGACGGCGTGATCTCGGACTTCGCGGTCACGGAGCGCATGCTCCAGTACTTCATCCGCTCCGTGCACGAGCGCTTCGGCCTCGGCGTGCCGAAGCCTCGCGTCGTGATCGGCATCCCGTCCGGCGCGACCGAGGTGGAGAAGCGTGCGGTACACGACGCGGCGGTTGCCGCGGGCGCGCGCTCCTCGTACCTGATCGAGGAGCCGATGGCCGGCGCGATCGGCTCGGGGCTCCCCGTGATGGACGCGACCGGCACGATGATCGTCGACATCGGCGGTGGTACGACGGAGATCGCGGTGATCGCCCTCGGCGGCATCGTGGTGTCGAGCTCGTCGCGCGCCGCGGGTGACGCCATGGACCAGGCGCTCATGGTCTACGCGCGCCAGGTCCACAACATGCTCATCGGCGAGCGCAGCGCGGAGCGCATCAAGATGGAGGCCGGCTCGGCCTACCCGCTCGACGAGGAAGAGACCGTCGAGATGCGCGGCCGCGACCTCGCCACCGGCCTGCCGAAGGTCGTCGAGCTGTCGACGGTCGAGGTGCGCGACTCGCTGCTGCCGGTGACGAACGAGATCGTGCAGGCGGTGCGGTCCGCGATCGAGCGGACGCCGCCGGAGCTGGTGGCGGACCTGATGATGCACGGCATCGCGATGGCCGGCGGGGGCGCGCTGCTGCGCGGCCTCGACCGCCGCATCGCCGCCGAGACGCGGTTCCCGACGTACGTCGCCGAGGATCCGCTGCGCTCCGTCGTACGCGGCTGCGCGGAGGCCCTCGAGGAAGCAACGACGCTGCAGAAGGTGCAGGCGGCGGTCGCCATGCGACGCCCGCCCCGGTAGTCCGGAGCCACACCGCACGGCACTCGCCGAGGCGCGGGACCGGGAGCGCCCGGCCTTCGCACGCCGCACTGTCCCGCGCGCTAGAATGTCGACAGGAAGCGCTGAGGCGCGTACACAAATAGGTCACCCACGCGGGAGCTCCCGTGGTTCGCTCGCAGCAGGTCGGTTGGTTGATTGCGATGCTGGCGATCGGCCTGGCGCTGCTCGCCGGCTCCGCACTGCGTAACTTCGGCGCCGTGGAACTGGACGCCGCAGGCATCCTCGGCACAGCCAGCCGTGCCGTCGCCGTGCCCGCCCGCCCGGTCGCCGACTTCGCCCACCACGTGGGCCAGACGCAGGCCCTGAGCGAGGAGAACGCCGAGCTCCGGCAGCAGGTTGCACGCCTCGAGGCCGACCTGGCCGCGCTGCGCGAGCACCAGGTCCGCACGACGCAGGTTGCCGAGCTGATGGCCGCCGTCGGCACGGAGGCCGCCGACCGCTACGTCGCTGCCTCCGTGCTGTTCCGAGACCCCGCCCCCGCGCGCGAGGCGCTGACGATCGACCGCGGCCTCTCCGACGGCGTGCGCGTGGGCCAGCCCGTGCTCGGGCCCGGTGCGACGCTCGTCGGCCTCATCTCGGCCGTCGAGGACCACCAGGCGCGGGTGCGGCTGCTGCTCGACATCGACTCGGCGATACCGACGGTCGTGCAGTCCTCGCGCACGCAGGCCGCGCTGACCGCCACGCCCGAGGGATTGCGGCTCGAGTTCGTCCCCACCGAGTCCCTCGTCACGATCGGCGACACGGTGCTCAGCTCCGCGCTCGGGGGCGAGCTGCCGGGCGGGCTGCTCGTCGGGCGGGTGAGCTCGTTCGAGACGGACCCGCGTGAACTCTTCGCCTACGCCACGGTCGAGCCGCTGGCCGACTACGCGCGGCTTGAGCAGGTGCTTGTGCTCATCGAGTTCCAGCCCCCCGAACCCGAGCAGGCATCGTCGCCATGAACGAGCTCGCGGGACCCGTCGTCGCCAGGGCGCTCGTCGGCCTCGCGGCCGGCGTGGCGCTGGGGCTGGTACAGCTCGGCGCCGCCCCGGTGCTCTTCGGCGACCCGCGGGCCGCGCCGCTCATCCCGCTGGCCGCGGTCGCCGGGTGGAGCGCGGCGCGAGGGTTCGGCCACGTCGCGCCGGTCTTGCTGGGAGCGGCGCTCGTGCTGGGTGTGGCGTCCGAGGACCGTGCGGGCTGGTTCGTGCTGGCAATGGCGCCGGCCGCGGCGCTGCTCGCGGTCGCCGACGCCGTCTCGCCGCTCCGCCGCCTCGCACTCGCGCCGGCGGCGGCGACGCTCGGCGCGGGCGCCTACACCGCGCTGCTGTATGCCGTCTCGGGACGCTTCGAGTTGCTCGGCGTGCAGAGTGAGACGGCGGTTGACGTCGTACTCTGGACGGGGGCGCTGGCAGCGGCATGCGCGCTCCTGGCGTGGCCACTGCGGCCGCGCACGCCGAGGACGGGGCTGTTCGTGTGAGCGACGGTCGTCTGCGGGCGCTCCAACTCGTCGTCGGCGTCGCGATCGTGGCGCTCGCGGCGCAGCTCGTGCGCATGCACCTGGTCGAGCTTCCCGTCGCGCCCGAGGGCTCCGACGCGCTGAGCGTCCGCGACATCCCGATCGACGCACCGAGGGGGCTCGTCCTCGACCGCGACGGCGAGGTGCTGGCGCGCAACGTGCCGCGGTTCACCGTCGCGATCGTGCCCGGCGAGCTGCCTGCCGACGCCTCCGGCCGCCGGGCGGCCCTGATGGCGGTCGAGGAGCAGACCGGCGTCCCGCTGCGCACGCTGGAACGCGCCATCAGCACAGGCCTGGCGAACATCGACCCCCTCGTCCCGGTCGAGGTGCACACCGGATTCGAGCTACAGGATGCGATCTCATTGCGCGCCGCACTGTCCGCGGTGCCGGGCGTGCGCGTCCAGACCCGCGCCATGCGCCTCTACGGCGGCGGCGAGCTGCTCGGCCACATCCTCGGGCACGTCGGGCCGATTCCCGCCGAGAGCGCCCAGGAGTACCTGGGCGCCGGGTACCGCCTCGACGAGCGCGTCGGCCAGTCCGGCGTGGAGGCGATCTACGAGTCGGAGCTCCGCGGTGAGCTCGGGCGTCGCGTCGTGCTGGCCGACCCCACCGGCCGGGAGGTCGACCAGCTGACACAGGTCGACGCCGTCGCGGGCGCGGACCTGGTGCTCAGCATCGACCTCGACCTCCAGCTCGCGACCGCCCAGGCGCTCGAGCGCGGGCTCGACGCCGGCCTCGAAGCCGCGCTGAGCAGGCCGGAGCGCCACGACCAGCCGCTCGAACGCATCGGCGCTGCCGTGGTCATAGACGTGCGTACGGGCGAGCTCCTGGCGCTGGTCTCCTCCCCCTCCTACGACGCGAATGCCTTCTCCGGGCTCTCCTCCGACGCCGACCGGGTCGCCCTGCTGACGCACGAGAGCCGCCCGCTGGTGCATCGCGCGTACCAGGAGGTGCGGTCGCCGGGCTCGATCTTCAAGCCGTTGGTCGGCGCGGCCGCGCTGCAGGAGGGGATCGCGACGCCATCGACGCGGATCCGCAGCACCGGGGCGCTGACCGTCCAGAGCATCTACGACCCGGACGTGACGTACACCTTCCGCGACTGGACGGCCCACGGCGTGCTCGACTTCTACGGCGGGCTCGTCCGGTCCTCGGACGTCTACTACTACTACCTCGCGGGCGGCTACGACGACCCGGACGGCTCCTCGTTCGAGGGTCTCGGTGTGGAGCGGATCGCGAGCTACGTGCGCGAGTTCGGGCTCGGCGCCGCCACGGGGCTCGACCTCCCCGGCGAGGCCGGGGGGCTCGTGCCCGACAGCGCGTGGAAGGAAGCGGCGTATGGCGAGCCGTGGGTGCTGGGAGACACCTACACGCTCGGCATCGGGCAGGGCTACCTGACGGTCACCCCGCTGCAGATGGCGGTGGCCGCCGCGGCCATCGCCAACGGCGGCGAGGTGCTCGTGCCGCGGGTGGCGCGCGGCTTCCGCGCCGGCGACGACATCGAGCTGCTCGCGAAGCAGGTCACCGGTCTGCTCCCCATCGACGCCGAGCACCTTGAGGTCGTGCGCGAAGCGATGAAGCAGACCGCCGACGGACCCCTCGGCACCGCGAGGCGGGGCGAGCCCGAGGGCATCACCATCGCCGGCAAGACCGGCACCGCCGAGTTCGGACCTCGGCACCCCGACGACGAGTTCGACACGCACGGCTGGTTCATCGCGTTCGCGCCGTACGACGAGCCCGAGATCGCGCTCGTGGTGTACCTCAACCACGGATCCGGCGCGCTGCACGCGGCGCCGGTAGCGCACGACATCTTCGAGGCGTACTTCCACCCGCCGACCGCCCGTGTCGGGGCCGTCGGGGCGCCGGATGCAACGGGCGACACGCCGTGATCGCGCCGCCGCCCGCCGCGCGGGCCGTTGCGGCGGCCTCGTTCCATGTGCTGGTGCGCACCGATCGCGTGCTCTGGCTGGCGGTCGCGGCGCTCGCCGCCCTCGGGGTCCTGATGGCGTACTCGTCCTCGCTCGGCGAGCCGCCGCACCCGACCATGACGCCCGAGGCCGTCCGGCACGCCATCCTCGGCTCGGTGGGCGTCGTCGCGATGCTCGTGGCGGCGCGCATGGACTACCGGCTCCTGCGACGCGTCAGCGCGCTCGGCTACCTCGGCGCGGCGGCACTCCTCGTCGTCGTGGTCGCGATCGGCGAGTCCGAGTACGGCGCGCGGCGCTGGCTGGCCGTCGGCGGCTCGACAATCCAGCCGGCCGAGGCCGCCAAGCTCGCCCTCGTGGTCGCACTGGCCGCCTACATGGCATCGAGGCCGCCTCGCGCAGCCGCGCTCGCGGTGACGGTCGTGCTGCTGGCCGTGCTGGCGGCGCCCGTGGTGGCGCAGCCGGATACCGGGACCACCGTCGTGCTGGTCGGCACGTGGGTGGGCGTGGTGATCGCGTGGGGTGCGCCGTGGCGCACGCTCGCCGTGCTCTTCGCGATCCTGGGAGCGGCCCTCCCGCTCGCCTACGCCGTGCTGGTGCCCGACTACCAGCGCGAGCGACTGGCCGTGTTCCTCGATCCGACGCGGGACCCCCTCGGCAGTGGGTTCAGCCTCCGGCAGGTCGAGGCCGCGCTGGCCAGCGGCGGCATCACCGGCGAGGGCCTGTTCCGCGGCGCCGAGTCACAACTCGCGAGTGTCAGCGCGCGCTCCAGCGACTTCATCTTCGCCCTGGTGGGCGAGGAGATGGGAGTCGGCGGCGGCCTCGTGGTGATCGCGCTCTTCGGCATCGTGGCATGGCGCGGCTTCCATGCGGCGGGGCACGCACCGGACCGCTTCGGCCGCATGCTGGCGGCCGGGCTGACCACGCTCATCGTGCTCCAGGCGTTCGTCAACGTCGCCGTCAACCTGCGCCTCTTCCCGGCCACGGGGCTGCCGCTGCCGTTCGTGTCGGCGGGGGGTTCGGCGCTGCTCGTGATGTTCGTGGCTGTCGGCCTGCTGCAGAGCGTGCACAGCCAGCGCCTGCCGGCGCAGGGCATGCAGGCCGCGATGGACCGCGAAGGCTGACGCCCCGCCCCCGATCGGCACCACTCGCCCGGCAACACGAAGGCCGCCTTCCGGCGGCCCTCGGTGAGTGGCTGGGTCTCGGCGCCGACGGCGCCGGACGTCAGGGCGCGAGTACGGGCTCCTGCTCCTCCTCCGCCGGAGGCTCGGGGGCCGCGGGCTTGATCTCCTCCGCGGTGACCTCGCCGTCGACGTAGTCGAGGCGGATCGTGGAGCCCTCCTCGAAGTCGCCCTCGAGGAGCGCGTCGGAGAGGCGGTCCTCGACCTCGTTCTGGATGACGCGGCGCAGCGGCCGCGCGCCGAACACGGGGTCGAAGCCCTTCTCGCCCAGGTAGTCGAGGAGCCCCTGCGAGACCTCGAGGGACATCTCCTTCTCCTTGAGGTTCTCGCGGACATCGCGCAGTTCGAGGTCCACGATCTGGCGGATGTGGTCCTTGGCCAGCGCGTGGAAGACCACGGACTGGTCGATGCGGTTGAGGAACTCGGGCCGGAAGACGCGCTTCATCTCCTCGGTGACCTGGTCCTTCATCCGCGTGTACTGCTGCTCGGCGGTCTTGACGTCGTCGCCGCTGGTGGTGAACCCGAAGCGCGTGTCCTTGCGGATCAGGTCCGAGCCGACATTGGACGTCATGATGATGATGGTGTTGCGGAAGTCGACCTTGCGGCCCTTCGCGTCGGAGAGGTGTCCGTCGTCGAAGATCTGGAGCAGCATGTTGAAGACGTCCGGGTGCGCCTTCTCGATCTCGTCCAGCAGGATCAGGCAGTAGCTGCGCCGCCGCACGAGGTCCGTGAGCTGCCCGCCGTCGTCGTAGCCAACGTAGCCGGGCGGTGACCCGACGAGCCGCGAGACGGTGTGCTTCTCCATGAACTCGGACATGTCCAGCCGGACGATGTTGTCCTTCGACCCGAACATGAACTCGGACAGCGTCTCGGCGAGGTAGGTCTTCCCCACCCCCGTCGGCCCGAGGAACATGAAGACGCCGATGGGGCGCTTCGGGTTCTTCAGGCCGGCGCGTGCGCGCCGCACGGCCTTCGCGACCGCGCCGATGGCCTCGTCCTGCCCGATCACGCGATCGCGCAGGAACTGCTCCATCTCCAGCAGCCGCGCCGTCTCCTCCGAGGCGATCCGCGAGAGCGGGATGCCCGTCCACATGGAGACCACGTCGCGGATGTCCTCGTCGGACACCATGAGCTGGTCGCCGGCGCGCTCGGTCTGTACGGCCTCCTCGAGCTCTTCGAGCTTCGACTGGAGGCGCACCTCGCGCTCGCGCAGCTCGGCGGCGTACTCGTACTGCTGGTTGGCGATCGCCTGGTCCTTCTCGCGCCGCAGCGCCTCGATGCCCTTGGTGGCCTCGCGCACCGACGGGGGCGTCGAGTGGCGGCGGATGCGCACGCGCGCCGACGCCTCGTCGATGAGGTCGATGGCCTTGTCGGGCAGGAAGCGGTCGGAGACGTAGCGCTGGGACAGCTCTGCTGCCGCCTTGAGCGCCTCGTCGGCGATCTGGAGCTTGTGGTGGTCCTCGTACGCCCCACGCACGCCCTTCAGGATCTCGACGGTCTCGTCGACGCTCGGCTCGTCCACGCGGACGGGCTGGAAGCGGCGCTCGAGCGCGGCGTCACGCTCGATGTGCTTGCGGTACTCGTCGAGGGTCGTCGCGCCGATCGCCTGCAGCTCGCCTCGGGCGAGCGCGGGCTTGAGGATGTTCGCCGCGTCCACGGCGCCTTCGGCGGCGCCCGCGCCGACGAGCATGTGCAGCTCGTCGATGAAGAGGATGCAGTTCTTGGCGGAGCGGATCTCCTCGATGACCTTCTTCAGGCGCTCCTCGAACTCGCCGCGGTACTTCGTGCCCGCGACGAGCGAGCCGATGTCCAGGGTGAGCATGCGCTTGCCGAGCAGCGTGTCGGGCGTGCTGCCCTGCACGATGCGGTGCGCGAGGCCCTCGGCGATCGAGGTCTTCCCCACGCCGGGCTCGCCGATGAGCACGGGGTTGTTCTTGGTGCGGCGCGACAGGATCTGCACGACCCGCTCGATCTCGTTCTCACGGCCGATCACGGGGTCGAGCTGGCCGCTGCGCGCGGCCGCGGTGAGGTCGACGCCGAGCTGGTCGAGCGTCGGCGTGCGGGCGGTCTGGCGCCCGCCTGAGCCGGAGGCCGCGGCCTGCGGCTGGGTCTGCGCGAGGATGCGCGTGGTCTCGCCGCGCACCCGCTCCAGGTTCACGCCCAGGCTCTCGAGCACGCCGGCGGCGATGCCCTCGCCCTCGCGGACGAGGCCGAGCAGCAGGTGCTCGGTGCCGATGTAGGAGTGGTTGAGGCGGCGGGCTTCGTCGACGGCAAGCTCGATGACTCGCTTGGCGCGCGGCGTGAGCCCGATCTCACCGCTGGTGGTGCGCTCGCCCCGGCCGATGATGAACTCAACGGCCGAGCGGACCTTGTTGAGCTCCACGCCCAGGTTCCCGAGGACCTTGGCGGCTACGCCGTCGCCCTCCCGCACCAGCCCGAGCAGCAGGTGCTCGGTGCCGATGTAGTTGTGGTTGAAGCGTTGCGCTTCTTCCTGCGCGAGCGTCAAGACCCTGCGGGCCCGCTCCGTGAACTTGTCAAAGCGATCAGCCATCGCGGACTCCCGTCCGTGCCGGTGTCTAGGCTACCACGGCCCGATTTTGAGGACGATCAACGCTCGTCATAGGCCGCCCGTGACAGCCCTCGACCGTTTCCTCCCCGCGAGCACACCGCATCGACGCGCCGGAGCACGCACCGGTGATGCGGAGTGCCTGTGAGGGCGAGCGGCGCTACTCGTCCGACTCAGCGAGCTCGGACGAGTCCTGCGCGTCGGCGAGTTCGGCCTGCGCCTGCTGCATCGCGGCGGCCATCGCCGTGAGCGGCGGGGCGTCGTCGCGGTGCGAGCTCTGCTGCCGCCCGCCGCCGCCGCCGCGCGAGGCGTCGCGCGCCTTGCGGCGGGCATCCAGCTCCTCGCGGCGCTGCGCGTAGCGCTCCTCGGCGGCCGCGGACTCCTCCGGGAACTTCTCGCGCGCCTCGTCGGGCAACTGCACCACGCGGCCGCCGTCGTCGAACTGCCAGCCGAGGATCTCGGCCTGCGACCGCGCCTCGCGCAGCGAGAGGCCCAGGCGGTGCCGGTCCTGCTCGATGCGCACGATCTTGAGCGGCAGCACGTCACCCTCGGCGAGCACCTCCTCGGGGTGGTTGATGCGGCGGTCGACGATCTCCGAGACGTGCGCGAGTCCCTCGACGGGACCGGGCAGCCGCGTGAAGGCGCCGAATGCGACCAGCTTGGTGACGACACCCGGCACCACGTCGCCGACGTGGTACTGGGCGATGAGGTCCTGCCACTGCTCGGGGGCGGCGCGCCGGATGGAGAGCGCGATCTTCTTGTTCTCGCGGTCTACGCGCATGACGAAGACGTCGATCTCCTGGCCGACCTTGAAGAGCTCCTCCGGGTCGCTGTTGCGGTCCCAGGAGAGCTCGGAGAGGTGGGCGAGGCCGTCTGCCCCGCCGAGGTCGACGAAGACGCCGAAGTTGCGGATCGAGGTGATCTTGCCGGTGCGGATCTCGCCCTCGGCGAGCTCCTCGAGCAGCCGCTCCTTCTGGGCGGCGCGCCACTCCTGCATGGCCGCACGCTCAGAGAGGATGGCGCGGTTGCGGCGGCGGTTGATCTCGATCACCTTCATGCGGAGGCTGCGACCCACCATCTCCGACAGCGGGTTCGCGCCCTCGGTGCCGGGCTTGGCGCCCACCACCTGCGACATCGGGATGAAGGCGTTCACGCCCTCGACGTTGGCGAGCAGCCCGCCCTTGTTGAAGCCCGTGATCTCCGCGTCGAAGATCTCGCCGCTCTCGAAGCGCTCCTGCAGCACGCGCCAGCCCTGTTCGCCGCGCGCGCGGTCGATCGAGAGGAGCACCTGGCCCTCCTCGGTCTCCGGCTGCAGCACGTACACGAGCAGCTTGTCGCCGATGTGGATGCGGGACAGCGGGTCCGCGCCCATCGAGTGCATCTCGTGCGTCGGCACGACGCCTTCGGACTTGGAGCCGATGTCGACGAGGTCGACGAGCACGCCTTCACGCTCGACACCCATGACCAGGCCCTCGACGACCTCGCCGCGGCGCAGCTGGCGCGGTTCGGGAGCCTCGCCGGAGGCGAGGAGTTCGGCCATGTCGACGATCTCAGGCTCGGCCGTGGCCGTCGCGGTAGCCGTGGCGGCCTCGGCGGTAGCCGTGGCGACAGGCGCCGCGGCCGGCGCGGGCGCCTCAGGGGCGGGCGGTGGACCGTCGGTCGGTGGTGTGTCGGGAGCGCCGGGCGCGGCGCTGGTCGGCGGTTCGGTCTGCTCGGACGTGGGCGATGTGGTCAAACTGCTTGGGCCTCCCGTGCTTGGTTTCGCGCCACATCCCGCGAGGGGGTACGGCGACGCGCTCGATCATATACCACGCGCGCGAGAAGCGCCCTGCGAGGTGCGGTCCGGGGCCGGCCGCGGACTCCGTGGGCGGTCCCGGCAGGTCCGTGATCACACAGACCCGCCTCAGCGAGGCGGGTCTGTGTTAGTCCTGGCGATGGCCTATTTTCCGCGCCCAGTTGCCCGGGGAGTATCGTCAGCGCTGCGGCGTTTCACTTCCGTGTTCGGGATGAGAACGGGTGGTTCCACCGCGCTCTAACCACCAGGACTACCTACTATCGAGCGTCCGCGCGCGAGCCGCAAGCGGCCCCGCACGCCCGCCGCCCCGAGTCGCTTCGTAGTCTCCTCGCAGCATCGCGGGCCGCGGCGGTGCGCGGAGAGCTGCGTCGGTGCTGGCTGCCGGCGCGGCGCGAGTGGCCCGGGACGCAAAACGGGCGGAGCAGGTGCTCCGCCCGGTCATTGGTTTGGTAGCGGGAGAGGGATTCGAACCCCCGACCTTCGGGTTATGAGCCCGATGAGCTACCGCTGCTCCATCCCGCGTCGTTCGATAGCCAGTATAGCACGAGCCGCCCCGGTGAGGGGCGGCGTGTGGCCCGCACACGGAAGAGCGCTCGAGCGGTAACGGCTACGGAAACTGGAGTTGACGGCGGGCGGGCGATCACGGAGGAGCCTGATGAAGGGTCAAGCCCTCGACCATTAGTACCACTCAGCTGCACGCATTGC
>CAZMCK010000017.1:0-45246 GCA_964565075.1 uncultured Dehalococcoidaceae bacterium | reverse complement strand
CGCGCCCGGAGGTCGGCCGCGGCGGCCGCCTCGAGCATCGCGAAGTCGCGTTTGGCGCGCAGCATCAGTAGCCAGAAGCCGAATCCGCCGAGGAACATCGCGAGCCCCGCGTAGCGGAACACCGCGTCGAGCCCCCAGATGCCCACCACGAGCGCGCCGAACATGGACCCGGCGAGGAAGCCGACGCCCCCCGCCGTCTGCGTGATGCCCATGATCGTGCCCATGCCCACCGCGCGCCCGGCATCGACGAAGATCGCCTGCTGCGCGGGGAACTCGATCGACTCGCCGAGGCCGACGAAGAGGAAGACCAGCAAGAGCCACGGCACGATCACGAGCGTCCCGCCAAAGATCGCGATCTCAGTCGTCACTCCGGGTATGTCGGGCACAATGAACTGCGCGACGCCCGCGATCCCGAAGCCGAGCACGGACAGGAAGACGCGGTTCATCTTGTCCGCGAGCGGGCCCGTGACGAGCTGCGCCACGGCCGTGAACAGGGCGCGCGAGGCGAGGAGCACCCCGGCGAACGTCGCGCTCCCCGTCGCGAGGCCGTCGTCGCTGACCACGTAGACGGCGATGAACGTGAAGCCCGCGCCCCACCCGATGGAGACCACCATATGCCCGCCGATCGCCGCGTGGACGATCGGGCGTTTGAGCACCTCGATCATCGGCAGGCCGGGCTCGAGGGCTTCCTCCTCGTACTCGCTGCCGGTGTCGGCGCCCGGCTGGCCCTTCGGCAGCAGCAGGAACACCGCCACGCCGACGGCGAAGAGCATGAGGGACATCGTCGCGAACGCCGCGTCCGAGGAGACGAAGTCGCGGATCGTGCCCCCGAACAGCGGCCCGATGCCGAAGCCCGCGATCCATGAGATCGAGAACGCCCCCATGTAGCGGCCCTCGAAGCCCGGGGGGGCGAGGCGGCCGACGTACGCCATCGTCGTCGGGAACATCGAGGCGGCGCCGACGCCGGAAAGGGCGCGGAAGAAGATCACCTGCTCCCACGTCTGCGAGAAAATGAAGCCCACGCCGCCCGCGCCATACACGAAGAAGCCGAGCACGATGAACGGCTTCGGCCCGAACTTGTCGGCGAACCGCCCCACGACCGGCGAGGTGGCGATCTGCGAGATCGCGATGGCGGAGAAGGAGAGCGCGACGGCGAACTCGGGGCCGTGCAGCTCCTCCCGGACGAAGACCGGCAGCAGCGGCGAGACCATGGCGATGCCCATGACCGCGACGGCCATCGCAATCCACAGCACGACGAAGGAGCGGGAGAGCATGCAGGCTCCACGTACTGCCGCCCGTGCGGGCGGCATGCCGCCCCGGGGCAACGGTGCATCGGGACGTGCGCCGGGGCACGGCCCGGAGCCTGCCGCGTGCGTGCGGCCTCCGGGCCGTGCCATGCAGGATACGGCCTCGCGTCGTCAGGCGGTTGCGAGGCGCCTCGCCACTCCCCGCGCACCGCTCCGGTGCGGTACCGTGCGCGCGGTAACGAAACACAGACCGAGGAGGGCACGAGATGGCTGGAGCGCTGGACGGACAGGTCGCACTGGTAACGGGCGGGTCGCGGGGCATCGGGCGCGCGATCGCGCTGGAGCTCGCGGGCCAGGGCGCCGCGGTGGCGGTCAACTACCGCGCCAATGCCGAGGCGGCCGCGGGCGTCGTCGGCGAGATCGAGGGTGCGGGCGGGACAGCCCGCGCGTACCAGGCCGACGTCTCGGACCTCGCGGCCTGCGAGGCGATGGTCGAGGCGGTCGTGAACGACCTCGGGCCGGTGCGCGTGCTCATCAACAACGCCGGCACCACCGCGGACCGCACGGTCGCGCGGATGACGCCGGAGGAGTGGCACACGGTCATCGAGACCAACGTCAACGGGCTCTACAACGTCACGAAGCCGGTCTGGCCGGTGATGGGCGAGGCCGGCGGCGGCCACGTGGTCTGCATCGCCTCGATCGTCGGTGAGACGGGGCGGCTGGGGCTGGTCAACTACGGCACCTCGAAGGAGGCGGCGATCGGCTTCGTGCGCGGGCTCGCGCGCGAGGGCGCGCGCTTCCACATCAACGTGAACGCGGTCGCCCCGGGATTCATCGAGACCGACATGCTGTCGGGGCTGAACGAGCAGCAGCGCGAGAACCTGATGGGCGAGATCCTGCTCGGCCGCCTCGGCGAGCCGGAGGAGGTCGCGAGCCTCGTGCGCTACATCGTGACCGAGGGCACCTATATCACGGGTTCGGTGTTCAACGTCAACGGCGGCATGTTCGTCCACTAGGAGCGCGGAGCGAGGGGCGCCGGTCTGGATGTACTCCGGAGCTGGTAGAGCCGACCGGGACGCAAACATCCCGCATCGCCGCTGCCCTCGATAGCGTCGGCGGCGTGATCGAGCAGGCGCGCGAGGAGCGGGTGCGGCTACACTCGTTTGCAGGCGTCGGCAGCGGACGCGCTGTTGACGGGGCGCGTGCACCAAGGAGCATCCGGACATGCCAGCCGATGACATCAAGCAGCTCATAGTCCGAGTTGGCCCCGGAGCGCGAGGCGCAGGATAGCCGCATGACCCGCGACGAAGTGATCGACACGCTGCGGGCGCACCGCGAGACGCTGGCCGAGCGGTTCGGCGTGCGGAGCCTCGCGCTGTTCGGCTCCTACGCGCGCGGCACCGCCGTCGACACGAGCGACACCGACATCCTCGCCGAGTTCGATTCGGCCCCGGACTGGCGGCGCTATTTCGGCGCGCAGGCCTACCTCGAGGACGTCCTGGGACGGCGAGTTGACCTCGCGACGATCGGCGAGGTGCGCGAGGAGATCCGCGGCTACGTCGAGAAGGACGCCATCAGTGTCTGACGAGCCGGGCGAGAGCCGGGAGTGGCGCTTCTACATCGATGACATGTTGCGATTCGCCGAGAAGGTGCTCGCCTACACGGAAGGCCTCGATCAGGCTGCCTTCGTTGCCGACGAGCGGACGTACGACGCCACGCTGCGCAACATTGAACTGATCGGCGAGGCTGCGTCGCACGTCCCGGCCGAGGTCCAGGATGTGCACCCCGGCGTCCCATGGCGCGCGATCGTCGGAGCCCGTACTCGCCTGGCCCACGGCTATCAACGACAGCGTGATCTGGTCCATCGTCGACGACGCAATCCCGACCCTGTTGCCCGAACTGAGGGACATGCTCGACACAGCGGCGGACCCGGCGGGTTCAGACTAGACAGACGGCAACCCGCAGGCTGCGCGCCCCGACAACCTAGCCCCCAGCGGTGAGCCCTCCGGCGGCCGCGCCAAGGGCGCGGTCGAAGGTCCTGAGCTCTCGCACTCTGCGCCTGCGGCAACTCGCGAGGTGGCAGAGATCGCGTGGCTCCAGGCCCGGGTACGCCTCAGCAAGTTCCCGAGCTAGTTCAACGTCCTCGCGTTCGAGCGCCCAGACATCGAATCGGAATCTTGTGACGAGGGACCAGGCCCGATCCAGCGCCTCGTCCCTCTCGGTGCGCCAGTAGACGTGCATGAGTTCCTGAAGCACTTCGGCCGAGGTGCAGAGCGGCGTTCGCTCGCGGAGTGTGTCATCAAAGAACGATCGAGCCGCGTCCCGCAGGGGATGCGGGGCGCCCACGGCATACATGAAGACGTTGGTGTCGACGAAGATCACGTATTCGTGATGCCGGAAAGCTGGGACTCGCGGAGCACCTTGCGCTGCTCCTCCCAGTCGGGCTCCCGCTCCGGCCCGTCAATCGCGTCGCACTCGCGGAAGAACGCTGCGAGGTCTTCCGCGGTCTCGAAAGGCTCATCACTACGCCGGGCAGCGAGCCGCTCACCTGCTGCGGCGCGCAGCCACGCGCTCAGGGTCAGCCCTTCCCGTCGCGCCTGAGCAACGAATCGATCGCGGTCCTCATCCGGAATGACGACCTGCACCCGTGCCATACGTCATCGACTCCTTCATACACATCATAGACACACATACGTCACGTGCATAGCGCACGTGCACACCCAGTCGAGCTACGCGATGACCTGCCGCGCGCCCGTGTCCGAGGCCTGCTGGATCGCGTCGAGCAGCTCGTGGCGGCGGACGGCGTGGGTGAAGTCCGGCTCGGCCGGCTCGCCGCCGCGGATCGACTCGCCGAGGCGGCGGAAGAGCTGCGCCACGTTGAGGCCGGGGCCGACGAGGTCTTGCGGTACCCACCAGCAGTCGTCCGGGATCGGCAACTCGGCGACCGCGCCGTCCTCGTTGCGCGCGCCGCTCAGCGTCAATGCGGCGATCTGCGACATGCCGTCCGAGGTCAACAGCAGCACGCCCTCTGAGCCGTGCACCTCGAAGCGCAGCCCGGAGCCGTGTGACGGCACGCTGCTGATGGCGACCGAGACCGCCGCGCCGCCCTCCGTCTCGCCGGAGACGTGCACGGTGTCCGGCGAGGTCACGTCGACGGTGCGGCCCGAGTCCACGACCTCGACGGTCCGCACGCGCGTGGCCACCCTCCCGCTCACCGAACGGAACTCGCCGAGGCAGAACGTGAGCGCGTCGAGCGCGTGGCCCGAGGCGATCGAGAGGGTCGACGCGCCCTTCGAGGCGTCCACGGCCCACGCGAAGGACTCGCGGCGCGGGCCGGCGCCGGGAAGCGTCTGCCGCATCGTGGCCGAGAGCACCTCGCCGACGTAACCCTCGGCGATGAGCTGCCGCATGCGCACGAACTGCGGGGCCGCGCGCGCCTGGAGCCCGACCATGTGCCGCACGCCGTTGGCGACCGCGAGGTCGCGCAGCTCGCGCGCCTCGGCCGTGTTCGCGCCGAGGGGCCACTCGGTGAAGACGTGCTTGCCGGCGCGCAGGGCCGCCGCCGTGAGCTCGTGGTGCGAGGGGACGCGGACGCAGACCAGCACGAGCTCGACATCGGGGTCCTCGACGAGCGCCTGCGCGCTGTCGAAGGCGTTCGGGATGCCGTGCTGCTCCGCCGTCTCGCGGGCCGTCTCCATGCGCGTCGTCGCGACGCCGACGACCTCGAACTCCGGCAGGGCGGCGAGCGCCGGCAGGTGGGCGCGTGTGCCCCACCCGTAGCGCACGTTCGCGCCGATGATGCCGACGCCGATGCGGTCACCCGTCATGGCGCGTCCCCGCTCGCCGACCGCTACGCGACGGTCGCCGGTTCCGGCAGCTCCATCGGCACCTCGGACCACACGACATTGTCCGTGCGCAACTGCTCGATCTCGGCCGGGCTGTAGCCCGCCTCGGCCAGCAGCGCGTCGGTGTGCTCACCGGCGAGCACGCCCGCGCGCGGGTTGCCCGGCGTACCGCTGAACGTCGAAGGCGGCCCCCACCGCCGGTAGTCGCCCCACAGCGCGTGGTGCGCCTCGGCCAGCAGCCGGTTGGCCTGCGCGTGCTCGTCGTGGACGAGGAACGCGCCGGGGCTGTCGTACTCGCCGGCGTTCACGCAGCCGACGCCGGCCGCGATCAGGTCGCGCTCCCACTCGTCGGCGTCGCGCAGGGCGAACATCGCCTCGAGCGCCGCTGCCAGGTCCGCGTCGTGCTCGGCGCGGCCCTGCGCCGTCGCGAAGCGCCCGTCGGCGCCGATGCCGTTGCTGCTGGCAGCCGCCAGCGCGTTCCACGATGCATCGTCCTCGGCGGCGAGGAACACCCAGCCGTCCTGCGAGCGGTACAGCCGGTTGAGCGCCGACGTGCCGTGCAGCGCCGGGTCGAGCGTCGGTCGCTCGGCCTTGCCCTCGTACGACAGGAAGTCCTCGGCGTTGGCGTAGCCGTTGGCCCCGAGCATGCTCAGGAAGATGCGCTGGCCCTTGCCGGTCTGGTGACGCGCCATGAGCCCGAGCATCGCGGTGGTGGCGACGCACATCGAGGTGTTCGGGTCCGGGTTGCCCTCGTTCGCGCGCGAGAACCAGCGCGAGGCCTCGCGAACATCGTCGATCGTGCTGTACTCGTTCGGCGGCCAGTCGACGCCGGACTGCATGAGCGCCCCGCCGCAGACCGCGCCGGGGATCGGGTGCGCCGAGGGCCGGCGCGCGCCGGGCCCGTCCGGACCGTAGCCGTTGACGCTGACCCAGACGATGTCGGGCTTGATCGCCTTCGCCTGCTCGTAGCCGATGGCGAGCCGCTCGGGCACGCCCGGCCGGTAGTTGTGGACGATCACGTCGGCGTCCTTGATCAGGCGGCTGACGATCTCCTGGCCCCGCTCGGACTTCAGGTCGATGCAGATGCTCTCCTTCGACGCCGTCGTCTTCGAGGCGCCGAAGGACGCGCCGAGGCCGACGCCGAGCCCGCGGATCGGGTCCCCGCCGTCGACCGGCTCGACCTTGATCACGCGCGCGCCCATGTCACCCAGCAGCGACGCGCCGAGCGGCGCGGCGATGATCGTCGCGAACTCCAGCACCTTGATGCCGTCGAGGGGGTGCTTCGGCGGCGAGCCGTTCGTGGCCGGTGGTGTCCACGCTGCGCGCGGCGCCTCCGCCAGCACCTCGGTGGTGTGCTCGCCGGGCTGCGGTCCGGGACCGCCGACCTCGCCGGGCGTCTCGGTGAGCCGGGCGAGCAGTCCGAGCTGCCGCACCGTGCCGAGCTCCGGGTGCTCCATGTCGACGACCTCGCGGTTCGCCTCCATGTCGGGGTGGCGCAGCGCCTCCTGGGCCGTGGTCACGATCTCCGCGGCGACGTTGCCGTTGGCGCTGAAGGCCTCCATCCACTCCTCGGCGGTCCGCTCGCGGACGCGCTCGATCATGATGTTGCGGACCTCCTCGCGCGCCTCCTCGGTGAGCCCGTTGGGCGTGCCCGCGTAGCGCGGGTTGCCGAGCACGTCGGCGGCGAGGTCCATCGCCACGAGGCTCGACTGCACGAGGTGTTCGAGCAGGTTCGCGAACTGGATCCAGCGCCCGTCCTTCGCCATCACCGGCTGGTAGCCCAGCATCGGGAGCGTGTCCGGGCCGAAGCGCGCGAACTGGTCGCCGGCCAGCAGCTCGGGGTAGCGCGGCGTGAGCTGCTCGGAGAGCAGCGTGCGGAAGTCGTACGGCAGCATCCCGCGCAGCAGGCTCGTCTCGACGAGCTGGCCGGAGCCGTAGCGGTCCCGGACAAGCAGCGCGCCGAGGATGCCGGCGATCGCGGACTGCGTCGCCGCGTGCGTGCCGACCTTGACCGCGCCGAACGACGGGCCGTCGCGGCGCACGACGCCCTCGAAGGACTGCATGCGGCCCGACTTCGCGGCGACGAGCCGCTCGTCGGCCGGGTAGTGGGCGTACGGGCCTTCCGACCCCCAGCCCGTGATCGAGCAGTAGACGAGCCCGGGGTTGAGCGCGGAGAGCGTCTCGTAGTCTGCCTCGGCGGCCTCGGCCTCGCCCGGCGCGAACGAGGCGACGACCACGTCGGCGCCGCGCACGAGCGCGTGCAGGCGGCCGCGGTCGGCCGCATCCGAGAGGTCGAGCGTGACGCTGCGCTTGCCGCGCAGCCACATCGGGCTGGCGGGCTCTGCGCGGCCGGGGTCGCCGCCGGGAGGCTCGACCTTGATCACGTCGGCCCCGAAGTCGGCGAGCACCATCGTGGTGATGCCGCCCGGCTGTCCGCTGCTGAGATCGATCACTCGCAGCGCCTCGAATGGCCCGGTCATCGCGTCCTCCCTACGCCGCCGCTACTGCGGGCGGCCGGCGACCTCGTCGCCTGCTCGAACTGCCCACCCCGCGCGGGGTGGAAGCAGTGCGGCGGAAGCGGCCGCCCGGGGGTTGCCCGGACGGCTGCCTCCGCCGGTGTATGGAGCGGCGTCCCGCCGCGGACGCCGCTCCGGTGAAGGCGTCTATCGCATCTTCCAGACCGGGTCGCGCTTCTCGGCGAAGGCCTTGGGGCCCTCGAGCCGGTCTTCGCTCTGCTCGACCTTCTCGTTGACGGCGTTGCGGAAGTGGATTGCGTCCAGCGGCGACATGTGGCTGGTGCGGATGATGGTCCGCTTCACGGCCTGCACCGCCAGCGGCGCGTTCTTCTTGATCTCATCGGCGACGCGGTTCGCCTCGGCGATGAGCGCGTCGCGGTCCTCGACCAGCGCCTGCAGGAAGCCGATGTCGTAGGCGCGCTCGGCGGTCATGTGGTCCGCGGTCAGCAGGATCCACATCGCCTCGCCGCGTGGCACGAAGCGCTCGGCCGTGTCGTCCATGCCGACGGCGACCAGGCTGCGGCGCACCTCGGGCATGCCGACACGCGACTTGCGCGTCGCGATGCGGATGTCGCAGCGGCTCGAAAGCTGCATGCCCCCGGCCAGCGCGTAGCCGTCGATGGCGGCGATCACGGGCTTCGGGCAGTCCGAGACGCTCGACAGGCCCGGCCGGGCCTGCTGCGGGGCGGCCTGGCCCTCGGACTGGTCGCGCTGCGTCATCTCGACGAGGTCCGCGCCGGCGCAGAAGGCGCGGCCACCCGCGCCGATCAGGATGCCGACCAGCGCCTCCTCGTCGTTCGTCAGCTCCTCGAAGGCGTAGTAGAGGCCGTTGCTCACGCCGGTGCTCAGCGCGTTCATGCGCTCGGCGTTGTTGATGGTGATCCACGCGGTGCGGTCGGTCACCTCGTAGTCCACCAGCTCGAAGGTCTTCTTGGCCATTCCGGCAACTCCTTACGTGCGTCGGTTGCGTTCGCCCGATGGTCGGCTGCGTCGTGACGACGCGATCCGTTGACCCGGCTGCAGGCGCTCCTGCGCGCTCTTTCGCCTGCAAGGCCCGGCGGGCCCCACACGGGGCCATCATAACGGGATGGCGCGGGCGTTGGTACGCCGTCGGCGGAGTAGGATCGGGGCCGTCGAGACCGGCCCGGACGCAACGAGGCAGCGCACGATGCAGTGGTCTTCATTCCTCGGCTCGTGGAGACTCGTGTCCGCCGCAATCGTGGTCTTCGTCACGCTGATCCAGCCGATCCCGTACGCCGCCGCCGAATCCGAAACGCAATGCCTGCACGGCCCCACCCACCTCGGGTTCAGCGTCGTCAGCTACGAGGGCGGCAGCGTCGTCGAGTTGGAGACGTGCGCCTTCCGCTCCGGCGTGCGCGCGGTGTACGCGCGGTCGGGTGAGCGCTACATCCCGCTGATCACGGCCGCGCCGGAGATCGTCAACCGCGCGTTTCACGACCTGTATCCCGAAGGCGTCCCCGCCGGCACCAGCCTCATCGCCAGTCGCGACGGCACGGCGTCCCCTGATCCCGATCCTCCGCTCACCGAGTGCTCCGCGACGGCGGCCACCGCGCGGGTGAGCGGGAGCGTCGCCGCGGTACGCGCGGGCGACCGCCTGGGGACCGCGTTCTACGTCGGCAACTTCCGGTGGCTTACCGCGGAGCACGTCGTCACCGGCGAGACGACGGTCCGGCTGCGGAACGCCGATCTGGACGTGACCGCCGAGGTGATCGGGGCGCGTGCCGACGTCGACCTCGCGGTGTTGAGCGCGCGGAGCAATGCCCGCGCCCTCATCTGGGGCGAACCGCCCCAGTACGCCGCGGACGCACTGGTCCTGGGATACGGGCTGGGACATCGCACGCTCGCCGCCGGCGTGACGCGCGGGGTCGTCTCGGAGCGCTACACGGAGGACGGCCTGCAGTACATCCGCACGGACGCCCCCGCGAACCCCGGCAACAGCGGCGGACCGCTCATCGACATCTGCGGCAACGTGATCGGGATCGTGCAGGCCAAGATCGCCGACCTGACGGTCGAGGGCGTCGCATTCGCGCTCGCAGCGGAGAGCGTCCGCGTGCTACCGGTCGAGCTCGAGTGAGCGGCCCGCCTGCGCCCTCCGATGTCGGCCCCGCGGCGCAGCCCGATTCCAGCGAAGCGCGTACACTGGCGCGGTACCCGCGGGAGATCTCTCCATGACCACCGATCCCATCAACCCCGACGACGACCCCGAGCGCACCTCGATCATCATCGTCTCAGACTTCATCTGACCGTGGTGTTATGTCGGCCTCGTGGAGGTCGAGAAGCTGCGCAAGGTCTACGACATCGACATCCGCTGGGCGCCGTTCCTGCTGGACCCGTCGATCCCGCCCGAAGGCCGCACCCGCGAGCCCTACACCAAGCCCGGCGACCCGCCTTCCGCGCTGGAGCTGCGCGGCCAGCAGGCCGGCATCACCTTCCGCCGCGGCCGCACCTACACACCCAACTCGCACCTCTCGCTCGAGACCGCCGAGTACGCGCAGGAGAATGGCCACGACGGCGATGAGCTGCACCGCGCGCTGTTCCGCACCCACTTCGAGGAGGACGGCAACCTCGGTGACCTCGACACGCTGCTCCAGATCGCCGGCGAGGTCGGGCTGGACGTCGCCGACCTCAAGGACGCGCTCGAGACCGGGCGCTACCGCCAGCAGGTCGACAACGGCATCGCCTGGGCCCAGGCGGTCGGGGTGACGGGCGTGCCAACGTTCATCATCAACGAGCGCTACGCGGTCGTCGGCGCGCAGGAGTACGAGGTCTTCGAGCGCGTCATGGAGCAACTCAACGTACCGAAGCTCAACGGGGACTAGCCCCGAAGCAGGGAAGGAACACGGCGCCGATGTCGAACGTGCTGGCGGGCGAATACTCGAGGATGGCCGGGCGCCTGCTCAACGAGATCACCCACTCCATCGGCGACCTCACCCTGGACGAGCTACACGCCCTCCCGATGGAGGACGGGACGTCGGTCGGGTTCAACGCGTGGCACATCATGCGCTCGGCCGACAACATCGTGCAGTTCGTGTTCCACCGGGAGCCGCCGGTGTGGCGCCAGCAGGGCCTGGCCGAAGCGTGGGACTTCCCTCGCAACGAGCAGGGCACCGGCATGGACCTGTCCGACGTGCAGGCGATGCGCTTCCCGAGCGTCGACGCCCTCCAGGGCTACTGCAACGACACCACGGAGGCCGTCGTCGCCAAGATCGAGACGATGGACGACGCGTCGTTCGCGGAGACCGTGAGCGCGCGCATCGAGGGTGAGATGCTGGAGTTGACGCGGTCGGCGATGCTGGGCCAGGTCGTGGTCTCACACGGCAACCAGCACCTCGGCTACATCCACATCCTGCGCCAGCTGCTGGGCAAGGGCGGCGCGTCGCAGAGCGGGCTCCCGCCCGAGCTGCGCTAGGCAGTCGCCGATTCCTCGGCCTCTACGATTCGGAACTCGATACGGTGTCCGCATGCCTCGGCGTACTCGATCAGCGTCTCGAATCGAGGCGAGTGCTCGGCCGACTCAAGCCGCGACACGACCGCCTGGCTGCGCCCCATGCGTTGCGCCAACTCACCCTGGTTGAGCCCCGCCCGCTGGCGGGCGCCGATGAGCGCGCTGACCAACTCGTAGCGCGGCCCGAGCCGCTCATACTCGGCCTGTAGCACCGGATCCTTGGCCCGCATTTCCTCAAGAAACGCGAACGCGTCGGTCCGTTCGGATCGCTCCATGGTCAGAGTTCCCCATCCCCAACAGAAACAACGCGCCCGCCCTACTACAGGTAGCCCAGCTCCTTCGCCGACGCCGTCAGCTCGTCCCGGAACCGGGGGTGCGCGAGGCCGATGATCGCGAGGGCGCGCTCGCGCGTGGACTTGCCTTTCAGGCACGTCAGCCCGTACTCCGACGCCAGCCAGTGCACCTCGTTGCGCGGCGTCGTCACTACCGCGCCCGGCGTCAGCGTCGGCACGATGCGCGAGACCTCGCCGCCCTTCGCCGTCGAGTAGAACGCAATGATCGACTTGCCACCGGGCGCGTCGAACGCGCCTCGTGCGTAGTCGTGCTGGCCGCCCGTCCCGCTGAACTGCGCCGTCCCGATCGACTCCGAGCAGCACTGCCCCGTCAGGTCCACCTCGATGGTCGAGTTGACCGAGATCATGTTCTCGTTGCGCGCGATGTTCGGCGGGAAGTTCGTGTAGGACACCGGGTGCGCCTCGATGCCGGGGTTGTCGTCGAGGAAGTCGTACATGCGGCGCGAGCCGGCCGCGAAGGCGTACACCGCCTTGCCGGGGTGGAACGTCTTCCGCGAGCCGTCGGCGACGCCGCTCTCGATCAGGTCGACCATCGAGTCGACGAACATCTCGGTGTGGATGCCGAGGTTGCGGTGGCCCATCAACGCCTTCGCGAGGGCGTTCGGGACGCCGCCGATGCCGAGCTGGATCGTCGCGCCGTCCGGCACCATCTCCGCGATGAGCTGGCCCATCGCCTCGTCCTCGGGCCGGTCGGGGATCAGCGGCAGCTCGGGCAGCGGCTCGTCGTGCTCGACGATGGCGTCGAGCTCCGAGACGTGCACCCACGAGTTGCCGTGCACACGCGGCATGTGGTTGTTGACCTCGGCGATCACGAGGTCGGCCTTCTCGATCGCCGCCTTGTGGGTGTCGACGTTCGTGCCGAGGCTCATGTAGCCGTGCCGGTCGGCGCGTGAGACGTCGATCAACGCCACGTCGATGTCCATGAACTCGAGGATGAGCCGCGGCACCTGGTGGAAGAAGTTCGGGTTGTAGTGCGCCGCACCCGACCCGACGAGCCCCCGGTCGTAGCCGTTCACGAACAGCGACTCCCACTGGATCACGTCGCTCACCTCGGGCGCGAGGATGGACTCCGAGGCGGCGCCCATCGGCAGCAGGCTCGTCGTGCGCAGGTTCGTGAAGTCGCCGTCCCGCGCGCGGGCGGCGAGCGCCCGCACGAGCGCGGGCGGCTCGCCGGCGCAGTTGCCCTTGAAGACGAACGAGCCGTCGGGGATGAGCGCGACGGCCTCCTCGGGCGTGCGGAGCTTGTTGCGATACTCGTCGGTGGGGTTCGGCACGGCGCTCGCCCTTCCCCGCGCCCCCGGCGCGGCCCGGCTTCCTGCGACGACGCGATGATACTAGCGAGGCGGCACGCAGGGTCCTCGCAGCCCCTGCGAGACCGAGGCCGTACGATGGTGCGGTGAGCCAGTCACCCCGGCCCCGCCTCTGGACGTTCGACTTCGGCCTGACGCTGCTCGGCACCGTCGGCTTCTTCGGCAGCTTCTTCTACCTCCTCGCCGTACTCCCCGACTACGTCGACGAGATCGGCGGGTCGAAGTGGCAGATCGGGCTCATCGTCGGTGGCTTCAACGTCGTGCCGCTCGTGCTGCGGCCTTTCGCGGGGCGCTGGAGCGACCGCGGCCACCGCAAGCGTGTCTTGCGCTTCGGCCTGCTCACGATGATGGCGTCGCTGTTCCTGATGACGCTCTCGCACGACATCGCATCGCTGTTCCTGCTGCGGCTCGTGCAGGGCGTCGGCATGGCGACCTGCCCCACGGCGTCCGCCTCGATGATCGCCGAGCTCTCGCCCCTGCCGAGGCGCGGCGAGGGCGTAGGCATGTTCGGGATGGCGACCGGCGTGGCGCAGATGTTCCCGCCCGCCATCGGCGTGGCCGTGGCCGCGACATGGGGGTTCGACGCCGTCTTCATCATCGCGGCCGCCACTGCCGGCCTGACGCTGCTCGTCGTCGAGCCGGTGCGCGAGCCGCCGAGTTCCAGCGCGGGCGCCGAGGGCAGCACGACGCTCTTCCCGCGCCCCGCGATCTTCCCCATGTCGGTCTTCATGACCGTCACCTTCTCGTTCGCGGCGACCAGCACCTTCCTGCCGCTGCTCGGCGAGGAGCGCGGGCTGGGCAACGTCGGGCTGTTCTTCCTCCTCGTCGGCGTCGCATCGACGCTCGTGCGGCCGATCGCCGGTGCGGCGTCCGACCGCGTCGGGCGCGTGCCGGTCGCGCTGCCGGGCCTGGTGGCGACCGTGGCGTCGATGTGGCTGCTGGCCGTGGCCTACAGCCCGCTGATGCTCATCGTCGCGGGGTTCCTCGCCGGCGCGGGACTCGCCGGGGCGCACACCGCGCTGCTCGCGCTCGCCATCGACCGCGTCGCCGATACGGCGCGAGGGCGCGCGACGGCCGTGCTGCAGCTCGCGTGGGACATCAGCGGGCTGGCCGGGGGCGTGGTGCTGGGCATCGTAGCGAGCTGGTTCGACGTGCCGATGGTGTACTGGGCGTCGGGTGGCCTCGCCGTGGTGGGGATGTTCTGGCTGCTCGTGGGCCGAGCGACGGGCCAGACCCGCCCCTACCGCCGGCCGATCGCGGCCGCGCAGGCCAGCCACAGTGGGTTCGGGCAGATGGACGAGCCCTGGTAGCCCGCTGACTCGCTCGCGTATCATCGCCCCGACCGCGCGAGGAGACGCCGATGCCCGACGCGAACGAACCCGACTACGCGCTGCTCGACCGCCTCGGCGCGGCCTCGATGGCGTTCTTCCCCCGCCCCGACCACACCCGCCCGCCGGACGGCGCGACGGACTACCTGATCGAGGTCGACCGGGGTGTCTCGGTCGGCGCGCGGTTCTACCACCAGCCGGGGCCCGAGCACCCCTCGATCCTCTACTTCCACGGCAACGGCGAGATCGTCGGCGACCACGACCAGTTCGTGAGCCTCTACTACGACAATGGCATCAACCTCTTCGTCGCCGAGTTCCGCGGCTACGGGAAGAGCGGCGGCGCATCCTCCATGGAGCACCTCGTCACCGACGCCCGCCCCGTCGCGGCGTTCTTCCACGCCACGCTCGACGAGCTGGGCTACGACGCGCGGCGCTACGTGATGGGCCGCAGCATGGGCGCCTCGCCCGCCCTCGAGATCGCCGCGAACGCGGCCGAGGGCTTCCGGGGCGTGGTCATCGAGAGCGGCGCGGCGGGCGTGCGCGGCATGCTCGAGCGCTTCGGCGTCGCAGAGCACGGGACGGCGCTCGAGCTGATCGAGGCGCACGAGGCGAAGATCCGCTCGATCCGCCTGCCGACGATGCAGATCCACGGCGAGGTCGACCAGCTGGTGCCGATGCAGACGGCGGCGGAACTCTACAACCTGCTGGAGGGCACGTCGCGCGAGATCGTCGTGATCCCGTACGGGGACCACAACACGATCCTGTGGGTGGGCCAGGTCCCCTACATGGAGGCCCTCACCCGCTTCATCGCCGACAACGCCCCCACGTCCGAATAGCCCTCGGAGGCCCGAGTTGTTCCTGAAAGCGGCCCAGCCGTTCGAACTCAAGCTCGACTGGCTTCAAGCCCAGGCGTTCCGGTGGAGCGAGCCGAACGGCGATGGGTGGTACTACGGCGTCGTACACGACAGCCTCATCAGGGTTCGCAACTCCGGCGACGGCATCGACTTCGAGAGCGACGCCTCCGACGAGGCGCTGGGGCCGCACGTCGTGCGGTACTTCCGGCTGGATCAGGAGATCTCAACGGTCCACACGACTCTTCGGAAAGCGGACGACACAGGCGAGATGAGTCGTCTCATCAATGAGCACGGCGGGATGCGCATCCTGCGACAGGATCCTTGGGAATGCCTCGTCGCATACATCTGCTCGCAGCAGAACGACGTCGACGACATCGCCAAGATCGTCACTGAGATCGCAGAGCACTGCGGAACGACGGTCACCCTCCACGGCGTAACGCGCCATGCCTTCCCGTCGCCCCGACGCCTGGAGGCGCTTGGGACAGAGGAGCTGACGAAGCTGGCCCCAGGACTTGGCCGTGGTGGTCGCATCCACGTGGTCGCAAGTGACGTCGTCGCGGGCGACCTCGACTTCCACGCGCTGTCCCGGATGCCCCATTCGCAGGCTCGGGCCGTGCTGATGAGCTACGACGGGATAGGCGCGAAGATCGCCGATTGCGTCAGCCTGTTCGCCCTAGACAAGCCCGAGGCGTTTCCCGTCGACCGGCGCATCGAGCGGGGCCTGAAGCCGTACGGGCAGAAGTACACGGATGGGGCGCCGAACGCCGGGCTCATGAGGTGGGTCCGGCGCACGTTCGGTCCGAACGCGGGGTACGCCGGTCAGCTCATGTTCCTCGACCAGCGCCCGAAGAGTTGACCCACCCCGCTCCACCTGCGTGATACCGTCGCCGCGCCGAGAGCGGCCGCAGCGCAGAGGAGCACGCGATGAGCCTGGCCGACCGCACGCCTCCCACCCCCGAGGAGTACGAGACCTACCGCGAGCGCTTCAGCAACTGGGGCCGCTGGGGACCCGACGACACCCTCGGCACGCTCAACCACATCACGCCCGAAGTGCGCCGCCATGCCCTCACGCTGCCGCAGCAGGGCCGCACCGTCTCGCTCTCGCTCGTCATCAGCAAGGACCCGCGCTCCAGGATGGTGTCCGGCTTCGAGCAGGAGATGCGCGTCGGGCCGACGAGCTCCGGCGACCGCATCAGCATCAACTTCCACGGCTGGACCGTCACGCACCTCGACGCGCTGTGCCACATCTTCACCGGCCCCGGCGGCGAGCTGTACAACGGCCGCCCCGGCTCCGACGTGACGCTGGACGGCGCGGGCAGCGGCTCCGTCGAGCCGTACCACGACGGCATCGTGACGCGCGGCGTGCTCTACGAGGTGCCGCGTCACCGCGGCGCTGACTTCGTCACCATCGACGCGCCCGTCCACGGCTGGGAGCTCGAGGACATTGCGGCGGCGCAGGGCGTCGAGCCCCGGCCCGGCGACGCCGTGGTCGTGCGCTCGGGCGCGAACGCGTTCTACGCCTCGCGGCCGGACTTCGAGATGGGCATGTTCAACGAGATGCCGGGCGTGCATGGCTCGGCCATCGAGTTCCTCTACGAGCACGACGCCGCCGTGCTGGTCTGGGACCTCCTCGACGCCGGTCAGCAGGGGCTGGGCCACGGCCTGCCGAGGCCGGACGGGGAGACGGTCGGCGTCCCGATCCACGAGATCGTGATCCCGTGGATGGGGATGCCGCTGCTCGACAACGCGAACCTCGACGACCTCGCGGACGCGTGCGCCGAGGCGGGCCGGTACGAGTTCCTGCTGATGGTCGCGCCGCTGCGCGTCCAGGGTGGGACGGGCTCGCCGGTCAACCCGATCGCGGTGCTGTAGGCGGCGCTACGAGACCTCGGCCGACTCGGCGGCCTCGGCAGCCTGAACGGGCCGCCTGCGCGCGCGTGGCCCGGTCTCGGGCACGAGCAGGCCGGCGATGACAAGGCTGAGCGGGAAGAAGACGCAGATCATGAAACCGAGCCCGAAGCTCCCGGTCTGATCGCGCAGGAACCCGACCATCAGCGGTGAGAAGAACCCGCTCACGTTACCGATGGTCATGACGGTCGCGAACGAGAGCGTCGCGCGCTCGAGCGTGTTGCCGGGGAACTCCATCGGCATGGTCATCACCGAGGGGAAGTGGATCCAGCTCACGAACCCGAGCAGCGCGAGGCTCGGGAACAGCAGCAGCGGCGACTCCGAGATGAAGCTCCCGAATACCGCGAACGGGAAGACGATGCCGGCCGCGATGATCAACGGCCGGCGCAATCCGATCCCCACGGGTACCGCCGACCCGGCCAGCGACCCGACGATGCCGAAGAACGACGGGATCGCCACTACCTGCCCCGCGCGCTCCAGCGACCATCCCCACTCCTGCTGGTAGTACGTCGGCAGCCACGAGTTGAGGCCGATGAAGGCCGCCACCCCGCCCGCGATGCCGAAGCCGAGCAGCAGCGTCGGCGGGTCGCGCAGGACGGACAGGAGCAGCGTGGGTGAGAACGCCGGGCTGATCGGCGCGCCCACGGGCACCTCGGGTGTGCGGGCGAGCAGCATGAAGACGCCGACCCCCGCGAGCGAGACGAGCCCGAAGACCATGAGCGACTCGCGCCACCCGACGAGGCCGGCGAGGCCGGCCACGATGAACACGGACACCGTGACGCCGATGCTCTGCCCGACGATGTTCGTCCCGTTGACCACGGGCAGCTCGCGCAGGGGGAACCAGCTCATCACCGCCGATGGCAGCGCGCCCATCACGGTAGCGCCCCCGGCGGCGAACAGCAGCCGCAGCCCGAGCAGGATCGTGAAGCTCGATGCCAGCGGCGCCAGCACCATCGCCGACATCAGCAGCCCACCGGCGAGCGTCGCGCGCCACCATCCGAAGCGCGCCGCTATCAGGCCGCCGGGGATCGTCGAGACCGCGAACGCGAGCGCGGTGCCGCCGACGAGGAGGCTGGCCGTGGCGTTGTCGATGCCGTAGTCGTCGATGATGAGCGGGAACAGCGGCGCGACGGCGATGAAGCTCAGCCCCATCGCCACCTGGATCCACAGCAGGGCGCCCTCGACCACGAAGCGGTAGCGCGGGGCCTGCACCGGCTGCGTCGTGGTCGTCACGCCTGCTCCGCCTCGTCCGGCCGCATGCCGCTACCGGAGGCCCAGCAGGGAGCCGGGCTCGTCGACCACGAACGTGCCCCGCTCCAGCACCACGACCCAGCGCTTCACGCGCGTCCGGATCGTGTCGAGTGGCCGCTCATCCACCACCTCGCCGGTGTCGGCGTCGAGCAGGAGCATCGCGTCCGAGACTGGTACCACCAGTCCGTCCGGCGTCACGGTCGTGGGCCCGTGCACCGCGTCGAGCTCGCGCTCCCACGCCAGCGCGCCCGTCGTGCCGTCGAACGCCCGCACCAGGCCGGTGGTGTCCGAGGTGATGATGCGCTCGCCGTCGAACGCAGGCTTGAACATGAGCGAGAAGGCGGTGCCCGAGCGCAGGTCGCTCGGACGCTCGCGCGACACCCACTCGACCTCGGGCCGCGGCGGCTCGGGCGCGGCGCCGAACGCCCACAGCCAGTTCCAGTAGAGCCTCGTGCCCTCCCACCACGGCAGCGTGGACGCCGGGTCGATCCCCGCCGCGAACGCC
This sequence comes from uncultured Dehalococcoidaceae bacterium, assembly GCA_964565075.1. Classification (GTDB taxonomy): domain Bacteria; phylum Chloroflexota; class Dehalococcoidia; order UBA2979; family UBA2979; genus VXMT01. The sequence goes on along the minus strand of CAZMCK010000017.1, from coordinate 26,663 downwards.
GGGGAGATGCTGTAGATGAAGTCCCGGCCGAACACCAGCCCGGAGATCGAGGTGTGCGGGTGGCGGAACGTCCGCACGCCGGTCTCGCGGTCCAGCACCACGACGGCCTTGCGCGCCGCGACCGCGACGCGGTCCTCGTTCACCACGGGCGACGACTCGCCCCAGTTCCCCTCGACGTCCCGGCTCCAGAGCTCGTCGCCGTTCTCGGCGTCCAGGCCGTACAGCCGGCCGGGTGCGTAGACATAGAGGACGCCCTGGAACGCGATGGGCGTGGTGAACAGCTCCTCGTCGAGGATCGTCGTCCACTCGATCTCGCCCGTCGTGGCATCGACGCCCAGCACGCGGCCGCTCCGCAGCGAGAGGTAGAGCCGATCGCCGACAACCGCCGGGCTGCTCAGCAAGCCGGGCCGCGTGAGGCGCCACACCTCGCTGCCGTCGTCGAGCGAGTACGCACCGAAGCTGTCCCGGTACATGACGTAGATGCGCTCCTCGTCCGCCACGGGTGCGCGTAGCACCTGCTCCGGCAAGCCGACCTGCCACGCCACCTCGCCGTCGAGCGCGGCGCGCGCGGTGGTCGTGCGGTCCTGGGAGAGCCCCCCGTTGGGCGTCGGCCACGAGGTGGACGGTGTCGCTTCGATGCTGATGGAGGCCGACACCCCCACGGGGAGCGGCTGCGCCGTCGAGATGTGGTGCACCCACGCCCAGCGCCCCCCGTAGAAGAGCACGAGCGCCAGGAAGATGACGGCGAAGCCGCGACGGCGCGACCAGCGGTGACGGATCCGCGGGATCCAGCGCCGGCGCTCGGGCCGTGCCCAACTGCCGCGGGGGGCGAGCCTGGGGTCGCGCAGGTCGGCCATGCAGAAGCGGCAGCGAATGCTGGTCGCCAGCACGGCGCGCCCGCAGCGCGGGCAGAGGCGCTCACCGGGGGCAGTTGGGGGCGTGGTACCTGCGGGCGTGCGAGCCATGGTCCCCCGTGTGCATCGGGTCTGCGGCGTGGCGGCTGTCTATGCTCTCACAGCGCGCGCCCGGCCACGCGCCGGGCCGGGAGCCCGACGCAGTCCGTGCGACCGATCCCCCGCCGTCGCTAGTTCTGCGTGAAGAAGTCCGGCAGCCCCTCGCGCCGGCGCTGCCACTCCAGGATCGTCGCGGCCGCCCGCGCGGCGCGCTCGATCGACGGGAACGAAGCCACGCCGTGGTCGTGGACGAAGTCGCCCGCGTCCTCCAGCCGGGCCTCGCGCAGGATCAGCGCCATCGGCACGCTGTGCTCGCGCGAGATGATCGAGAGCTCCTCGGCGGTCAGCGACAGCTGCTGCTGCCGCGCCTCGTCCGAGTGGTCCTGCCCGGGATACCAGCGCGTGCCGACCGTGGTCAGCACGAGGTCCGTCGAGTGCGCGGAGGCAATCGACTGGAACACGCGCCGGGTGAGGCCGGTGTCGCTGCTGAAGTCCATCGGGTGGTCGCGCCCGAAGTTGGCGTCGACCGGGTTGCGAATGCTCGTGCCCGCGATGGGGATGATCTCGCGCAGCTGCTCCTGGGTCGCCTCGGGCAGCCACGGCACCTCGAGGCCCTCCATCGCCATCTGGTCGGTGGAGAGCACCGCGAAGCCGCCCCCGGCGCCCACGAGCGTGACCTTGTTGCCGCCGAGGAAGCGCATGTCCGTGGTCATCGCCACGGCGAGGTCGAGCAGGTCCTCGAGCGTGCGCACGCGCATCGCCCCCGCCTGCCGGCACAGCGCGTCGAAGACGTCGATGGAGCCCGCGAGCGAGCCGGTGTGCGAGTTCGCGGCGCGCGCGCCGTCGTCGGTGATGCCGCCCTTGAGCACGATGGTCGGCTTGACGCGGGCGAGCTTCTTCAGCGCCTCGAAGAACGCCCGGCCGTCGCGCGGCCCCTCGATGTAGGCGACGACGAGTTCGGTCTGGGGGTCGGCCATGGCGTACTCGAGGAAGTCGTGGGACTTGAGGTCGGCGGCGTTCCCGTAGGAGACGCCCTTGGAGAAGCGCAGGCCGCGCCGGCCGAGGCCGTCGATGATGCCGCCCGCGTTCGCGCCCGACTGCGAGAGCAGGAAGACGTTGCCCGGCTCGTTGGGTGAGCGCGGGTTGAAGCCCAGGCCCACGCCGGGGACGTAGAGCCCCATGCAGTTCGGGCCGATCAGCCGCATGCCGGCCTCGCGGGCGCGCGCCACCATGGCGCGCTCCTGCGCGACGAGGTCCGGGTCACCCGTCTCGGCGAGGCCCGCGGTGAACGAGTGGAGCGACTTCACGCCCTTCTCGATGCACTGCTCGACCAGCGCCGGGAGCCCGTCGGACGGGATCTGCGAGATGACGTGGTCGATGGGGTCCGGGCAGTCCAGCACCGTGGGGTAGCACGGCACGCCGCGGACCTCGGTCATCTTCGGGTTCACCGCGTAGAGCGCGCGACCGTGGTGGAAGCCTTGCTCGAGCAGCGAGTTGAGGAAGATGCCCCCCATGCGCCCGTCCGGGCCGGGTCGCGTCGACACGCCGACCACGGCGACGCCGCGGGGGTTGAAGATCGGGTCCAGCGGGTGGTCGACAGCCGCCGGTTCGTATGTGGTGGTGGTGATGTGGCGGCCTCCTGCCTGGCGCCTGAGCGTACTCGCGCGCGCTATTCTAGCGGCGCACGGCCTCAGCGTCAGCGCGCGACAGGCGCGACGAATCCGCGCCCTGCTGCTACTCGGACTCCTCGTAGCCCTGGTCGCGTTCGCGCTTGAACGCCGCCCAGCCCTGCTCCTCGCGGACGCGCTGCCGGGCCGTGCCGACCGTGTCCTCGGCCTCCAGGTACTCCATCAGTGCGTCGTTGTCGCGGTAGCGCACCGCGTCGATGAGCCCCATCTGCTCGTACACGAGGTTCACGAGGCGCTTGTTGAGCCGCACCGCCACCGGCGGCAGCGCCGCCAGCTTGCTCGCCATCTCCATCGCCGCATCGTCCAGCTCGTCGTCCGGGACCACGCGGTTGACCAGGCCCATGCGCAGCGCGTCCTCGGCCGGGATCACCTCGCCGAGCAGCAGCACCTCCTTGGCCAGCTTCTGGTTGGTGATGAAGGGGGTGATGAGCACCGGGACGCCGAAGCCGTGGCGGATCTGGATCTCGCCGAGGCGCGCGCTCTCGCCGGCGATCGTCATGTCGCACACCCCGGCCAGCTCGCACGCCTGCCCCACCGCGTGGCCTCGTACCGCCGCGATCACCGGCTTGTCGAACGACCAGATCCGCAGCTGCACGTCCAGCGCGTCGGGGGCGGGATCGTCGTCCGGGTAGAGCGAGGACCACAGGTCGCCGCCCGCGGAGAAGGCGCGGCCCGCGCCGGTCAGGATCACCGCGCGCACGTCCTCGTCGGCCTCGGCCTGGTCGAGCGCGGCGTCGAGGAGGCGGGTGACGTTCTTGTTGATCGCGTTGAGCACGATGGGGCGGTTGAGCGTGATCTTCGCGACGCCGTCGGCGGCCTCGTAGAGCACGTCGTCTGGCGAGGGTGGCGGGATCGCGATCCCGTCGGGCGTCTTCTTCCAGGTGCTGGTGTCCGGCTCGCTCGTCATCGTGCGCCCCCTTCGGTGCTCGCGAGACGGTACCACGCCGCAGCCCCGTCACGCGGTACGCTGCACGCGCTGACAGGCGAGGCGAGGAGGTCCGCGATGCCCATGCTCGATGTCACCGGTGGCGAGCTCTACTACGAGGACCGCGGCGACGGCGACCGCGCGATCGTCTTCGCGCACGGCGCGGGCGGAAACCATCTGAGCTGGTGGCAGCAGGTGCCGCACTTCTCGCAGCGCTACCGCTGCATCACCATCGACCACCGCGGCTTCGGCCAGAGCCTCGACCACTCCGGCGAGACGATCCGGGCCTACCCCCGGGACCTCGAGGAACTCCTCGACCATCTCGGCGTCGAGTCCACGGCGATCATCGCGCAGTCGATGGGCGGGTTCACCGGCATGACCTTCGCCGGCGCGCACCCGGAGCGCGTATGGGCGCTCGTCATGGCCAACACGTTCCTCGGCATCGGCGACGAGGACCTCATGGTGAAGGCGCGCGAGCACTGGGCGGGCCTCGCCCGCCTGGACCCGGCCGTGGTGCCCGCGGAGCAGACCAACATGGTGGGCGACCGCTTCAAGCGGGAGCACCCCGAGCGGCTCTTCCTGTATCAGCAGGTCCGCGCGCTCAACCCGCCGCTCGACCTGCCGCAGGGCTACACCAGCGAGGACGGCGCGGTCCCGGTGGCCGACCTCGCAAACCTCGATGTCCCCGTGCTGTTCCTCGCGGGCGAGGAGGACGCCACGATCCCCATCGAGCTGACGGCGGCGGCGCAGCAGCACGTTGCGGGCTCGCGCATGGAGCGCGTGCCGGAGGCGGGCCACTCGCTGTACTGGGAGATGCCGGAGCTGTTCAACGCCCGCGTCGACGCGTTCTTCGACGAGGTGCTGGCGGGTTAGGCCGCGCCCTCGGCCGCCGCGGCGACCTCCTTCGGCGGCGGCTCGCGCGAGACGAGGATCGCCGCCGCGCCCGCCAGGTACGCAAGCACGAAGCCCGCGTAGACACCCTCGTACGACCCGGCCACGTCGAAGTACAGGCCTGCGAGGATCGGTCCGGCCGCGCCGAGCAGGATCGTGACCGGTAGCCCCACGCTCCGCACCGCCCCGATGTGTACGCGCCCGAAGTACTTCGCGAAGATGAACTCGCTGAGCGGCACCGTCCCGCCGAACCCGAAGCCCCACAGGAAGAACGCGACGAACATCAGCGCCAGCGCCCCCGTCGGCGCCGCGACCAGCATCAGCACCACGCCCGTCGCCGACGTCACGAGCGCCGCCGCGCCCAGGTAGCGGACGTGGACGCGCTGCAGGAAGAAGCCCCACACGAACTTCGAGGCGAGGTTCGCGCCGCCGTTCACGGCCAGGGCCAGCGCCGCCTCGGAGCGAGCGAAGCCGTGGTCGGTCATGAACGGGATCGCGTGCACCAGCACCCCCGACAGCGCCATCATGTTCAGCCCGTAGCCGAGGATGAGCAGCCAGATCGCGGGCGTCCGCACCGCCTCGGCTCGCGTGTAAGAGTTGGCCGCGTCGCGCGCCTGTGCCTCGGTCGCCGTATTGCTCGCGCCCCCGGCCGCCTCGGGGTCGAGGCCGTCGGGGAGCATCCCGTAGTCCTCGGGCCGCCGGCGCATGATCAGCGCGACTGGCACGATCACCACGAACATCGCCACGGCCAGCGCCGCGTATGTGTCGCGCCACCCGACCGCGTCGACGACGCGCGTCATCGTCACCGGCATGACCAGCCCGGCGAACGAGACGCCCGAGGAGCCCAGCGCGATCGCCCAGCCTCGACGCACCACGAACCACTTCGAGAGCGTCACGTTCGAGACGAGCGGCCCGACCATCGAGAAGCCGGCGCCGCCCGCGGCCATCGAGAGCGCGATGAACTGCCACAGCTCCTCGACGCGCGACATGCCGAGGAAGGCGAGCGCGTAGATGCACGCGCCGGCGAGCATCAGTGGCCGCGCCCCGTGCCGGTCGACGAGCGGCCCGACGATGAAGCCCGAGATCCCGCCGAGCAGGAACGCCGCCGATCCTCCGAGCGTGAACTCGGCGGCGCTCCACCCGAGCTCCTCGGTCATGGGCCGCAGGAACACCCCGGCGATGGCGCCCGCGGTCCCCATCGCGGCGAACTGCGCGATGACGGCCCCGCCGACGATCCACCAGCCCCAGTACACGCCTCGCCGCCCCGGGGGCGGCGGCGGGGGCTCGGGCTCGTCGAGCGGGGCGTGAGGCTCGGCGGTCATGGCGGCGATGTTATCGAGTGGTCGTCCTACGACATGCTCCGCACCCGCCGTGCCCCGATCAGTCAGCGCGGAGCCGATGCAAGCCGGATCTCAACGTTCTCGATGTCGTCACCCTGCACCTCGAAGACAGCCCGCTCGTCGCGGCTGCTAAGCAGGCCGTCGTCGTCGACCCAACCAAGGTGGGCGCTGCCTACAAGGATCCAGAGCGAGATGGTGCCGACCGGGACTATCAGACTGAATGTCCCGTCGTGCCCAACTCTGTCGCAGTCGGCTTCTACCTGGGGCGAGGCGTGCTCCGCGCAGACCCAGAGGGACGCTGCAGTCGGAGGATCCAAAGCGGCAGTGCGCACGCTGCCCGAGAGCACTGCGGACATTCGCACTTCGAGGCCCTCAATATCCGTGCCGCCCACGTGGATTGGAGTCCGTTGCGAGGCGTTAGGTACCCAGCGCCCGTCGCCATACCACCCGGAAGGTCCGCCCCATATTGATATTGCCAACCAGACTGTTCCGGCGGGCGTGGCTACGGTGAAAGTCCCGTCTTGGCGGCTCGTCGTGCATGCGCGAGGCTCCTCACGGGAACCGCCCTCAACACAGATGCCGACCGATGCAACCGGCACCGAATCTGACCCCAGTGTGATCCCGGAAAGCGAGACAAACCCCGTTCGTCCCTCGTTGCACGAAGGCTCCGTATTTCGCGACAGCAGGTCAGGAGCCACCCGGATGACCAGATCCATCCGGCCCGCCTCGGTCAACTCGATCGAGGTCAACCCACCGCACTTGTTCACCTCGCCGGTATCGGGATCGACAGACAGTTGGTGGTTTCCAAGGAGGTCGAGGAAGTAGTCGCCTTCGGGAACGTCCACGGCGAAGGTTCCATCAGGACCCGTCGCCGTGAGCACTGGGAAGCGACTGCCCTTCGCTCTGAGCATGATGGCGACGTCAGGCACCGGCGCACCGTCGAGGTCCAGGACGACGCCACCGACCGTGGGAGCGCTCGCTCGCAGCTCATCACGATGCGCCTCGAACGCCTCAACGAACTGCGCAGGCGTGATGTTGAATGTCGCGATAAACGACTCTCGCCAGTCGTCGGTCTCGGCAAGTGACAGCCAGAACTCGATGTGCGAGCGGTCGTTGCCTGAGTGTGTGACGAGCCACGAAACGGCGGCCCCGGCAATCTCGTAGTGGTCAGCGTGCAGGCCTCTATGAACGAGCGTGTCGTGTCCCAGGCCGTGCGTCGGCTGGCCACCGCCTATTGCGGTGGCGAATGGGATGTCGGTCGCCAGGGCTTCCCATGCGAACAGGGCCTCCGCGCTCAGATCAGAGCCGAACGCCTTCAGGCGGTGCTCGTAGTAGAGCGTTTCGGCATATGTCGCCGACCCCTCAATGAGCCAGCCGGGTGCAGACCTCGTGCTGTCGGCGCGGGACGAGAGCACGTGGTGCTGCAGCATGTGGTAGTACTCGTGCGCGAGCAGTCGCTCGCGCCGTCCGGGCTTCGTGATCACGATGAACGCCGCCGGTGACATCCCGCCGCGGCTCGTCACCCAGCCCCCTACCTCCGAGGCCGAAAGAGGTGGCTCTTCTCCGTACAGGTCCCGGAACATGGATGCGACGGGCTCGTACTGCTGTGAGAAGTACAGCGTGAAGTCAGGCGCGACGATGTTGTAGCGCTCCTCGAAGAACAGCGACACACGTCCCAGTTCGCCGCGTACCTCCAACTGAAGTTCGTCCGGCGTGTCACCCAGGAACACGATCTCCTGGTCCGGCCCGAGTTCCGGCCTGAAGTCCTCCGGTCTGGTCACTGCGTTGGTCTCACCCTGCGTGATGGTCGCCGGAGGTCTTGGAGTTGGAGCCGGTGTTGGCGTCGGCGTTGGCGTCGGCGTTGGCGTCACCGTTGGCGTAGCGGTCGCCGCGGGCGCCGGAGTCCCAGCGGGCGTGAGAATCGGCGCGGCTGCTGATGCTGGGACAGCGGCGATCGGCGTGGCTGACGTGTCGGGCGCCCTCGTCACGGCAACGGGCACCTCGATGGCCGCGGTCAGCTCTCCGTCGCCCTGCGTGGCGACCACGGCGATCACCAGCATGGTCGTGACGGACACGACGGCCACGCCCGCCGCCACCGCCGCGCCCGTCCCCACCCAGGTGACCGATCGACCGATCAGCCCGAGCGCCGACGGCATGGCGCCGAGCGCGCCGAGGCGGCCTCGACCCGTTGCCGGGCGCCAGGCGGCGAGTGCGCGGCGATCCCGCAGCTCCAGCTTCCCGAGCATGTTCGAGATGTGGTACTTGACCGCGTCGCCGCTGATGCCGAGCCGCGCGGCGATCTCGGCGTTCGTGCCGCCCTCGCGCAGCTCCTCCAGCACGCGCCACTCGGCCGGCGTCAGCACGTCGGGGTGGCGAGGGCGGCCACGGGGGTTGCGCTCCATGCGATGCATCGTAGGACGCGCGGCGGGCGATTTTCCCTACCCGGCCCCCTCGGGCCGCGGCATTCGCGCGCTCGCGACTACAGCCAGCGCGCGAACCACTCCACCACGCGGTCGTAGTACTCCCGGCGCAGGCTCGGGTGGCCGACGCGCAGGAAGAGGTGCGAGCAGTCCGGGTAGCGGCTGAACTCGACCGTCTTGCCGCGGCGCTTGAGCCCGGCGAAGAGCTCCTCGGACTGTGAGATCGGGACGCGGATGTCCGCGTCGCCGTGCTGCAGCAGCACCGGCGTCTCGATCGCGTCGACGTACATGACGGGGGAGCGCTCCAGGTAGTGCTCGAGGCGGTCCTGCGGCAGCCCGCCCCACTGCTGCTCGCCGAAGCTCGCGGCGATGTCCGTCTGGCCGTACATCGAGAGCAGGTTCGTGACCGGTGCGCCGATGGCGGCCGCTCGGAAGCGCTGGTCGTGCCCGATGAGCCACGAGGACATGAACCCGCCGTACGAGTAGCCGTGCACGCCCAGCCGGTCCACGTCGACGTACGGCCGCTCGCAGACCGCGTCGAGCGCGGCGAGGAGGTCGCGGGCGTCCTCGCCGCCCCAGTCCTCGAAGACCGCGCTGGTGAAGTCCTCGCCGTAGGTCGTGGAGCCGCGCGGGTTCGTGTAGAGCACGAGGTTCCCCGCGCACGCGATCACCTGGTGCAGCGGGCTGAACCCGGTGCCGAAGAACCCGTTCGGCCCGCCGTGGATCTCGAGCACCAGCGGGTAGCGGCGTGACTCGTCGAAGCCGGGCGGGTACACGAGGAAGCAGTCGATCTCGACGCCGTCGCGCTCCACCCGGAAGCGCTCGGTTCGCCCGATCGCGTGGCCTGCGAGGTACTCCCCGGCGCTCGACGTGAGCACGGCGCTCGCGCCGCCGTCGAGGTCGAGCGTGGTGACCTCGCCCGGCCGGTCGAGCGTCGAGGCGACGAACGCGAGGCGGCGGCCATCCGTCGACGCGACGAGGCCGCCGAGGACCTCGTCGGTCGCCCGCTCGGCGCGCACGTCGCCGTCGCGGTCGACGCTGTAGACGCCCGACGAGGCGTTCGCGTCGGCGGCGAAGACGATGCGGTCGCCGCGCCAGGCGACGGGCGGCGCGGCGGCGATGGGGAAGAAGCCGGCCTGCGGCTCCAGCGAGTCGTCCGTGAGGCGTCGGCAGGCGCCGCTCTCCGCGTCGGCGAGGTAGACGTAGTGCTGCCACGCGTTGTCGTCGGACATCCCGACGAAGGCGATCTCGCGGCCGTCGGGCGACCACGCAGCCCCGCCCGCCGCGCCGGTCTCCCACACCAGCCGCCGCACCCGCCCGCCCCCGGCGCGCATCACGCACAGCTCGCCGCCCCACGGCGCACGCAGGAAGCGGCGCGGCGAGCGGTCCGAGACGAACGCGAGGCGCTCACCGTCGGGCGAGACGGCGAGCGAGCGGTGGTTGAAGTCGCCGTCGGTGAGCTGCTCGTGGGTCCCGCCAGCGACATCGACGCGGAAGACGTGGGTGCGCGTCTCGCCGCGCCAGCCGAGGGTGTCGCCGCGGTAGTAGATCTCACGCGCCTCGCGCGTGCGGGGCCAGTCCGGACCATCGTCATCCTCGTCGCGCGAGGGGTCGACGTCGCTGAGGCAGTAGATCGTCCGGCCGTCGGGCGACCATGCGTAGTCCGTGACGCCGCCCGGGATGTCGGTGAGCTGCGCCGCCTCGCCGCCGTCGCTCGGCAGCAGCCAGAGCTGCGCCGGGGCGTCCTCGTCGGCGCGGCGACGGAGCGCGAGCTGCGAGCCGTCCGGCGACCAGCGCGGCGCGCCGTCGCGCGGTCCGGCGGTGAGCCTCCGCGAGGGGCCGCCATCGAACGGCGCGACCTCGATGTGCGAGCTGGTCTCCAGCGTCTCGGCGTCGACCCTCGTGTAGACGTAGGCGACCGCGCCGTCTGTCGAGCGCACCGAAGGCGCGCCGACGGCGGGCAGGCCGGTGACGAAGTCGCTGCCGAAGGGTTTCTGTTGCTCGTCCGTCATCGCTCGCTCCTGTCCCGTCGGGCCACCTCGACCGTGACGCGTCGAGGGTATCGTGCAACACGCGAGCGATGGGATGAGTCGCACTCCGCCCCGGCCCCGGCGATTTCGCCTAGACTCGCCTTGACCGAGAGGAGACCCCTGATGAGTAACCCCCTGTATTCGAGGCTGTGCGAGGAGTACGGCTGCGAGATCCCGGTCGTCGCGTTCGCGCACACCAAGGACGTGATCGCCGCCGTCAGCAACGCCGGAGGCATCGGCGTCCTGGGCGCCACCAGCCTCACCCCCGACGAACTGCGCTCCGACATCCGCTGGATCCGCGACAAGGTGGGCGACAAGCCGTTCGGCATCGACCTGCTCGTGCCGGCGTCCTTCGTCCAGGGCAACCTCGAGGACCTCGAGGAGATGATCCCGGACGAGCACCGCGCCTTCATCCAGAACCTCAAGGACGAGCACGGCATCCCCGACCCGGACCCCAACGAGGTGCGGCCCAGCAGCCACGACCTGCTCGAACGCTCGCGCGCCTCGCTCGAGGTGCTGTTCGAGGAGGAGGTGCCGATCTTCGTCTCCGGCCTCGGCAGCCCCGCGTTCATCATCGACCGCGCGCACGAGGCAGGCATGAAGGTGTGGGGCCTCGTCGGGCTGCCGCGCCAGGCGCAGCGCCAGGTCGACGCGGGCGTCGACGTGATCGTGGCGCAGGGCTACGACTCCGGCGGCCACAGCGGCACCGTCGGTACCTTCACGCTCGTGCCCGAGGTGATCGAGATGGCCAAGGGCACGGGCAGCCTCGTGCTCGCCGCGGGCGGGATCAACAACGGCAAGCAGCTCGCGGCCACGCTCACGATGGGCGCCGCGGGCGTCTGGACGGGCACGATCTGGCTCGCCACCCACGAGTCGGAGACCGAGATGTTCCTCAAGCAGCGCCTCATCGAGGCGCGCGCGGAGGACCCCATCCAGTCGCGCGCGATGTCCGGGAAGCCGGTCCGCCAGCTGCCCTCGCGCTGGTCCGACGCGTGGAAGCAGCCCGACGCACCCGACCCGCTGCCGATGCCGCTGCAGGGCATGCTCGTCGGCGACATCCTCGACGGCATCAAGGACGGCAAGATGGAGGAGTGGATGACCACCCCGGCCGGCCAGAGCGCCGTCGGGATCCACGCCGTCCGGCCCGCCGCCGACGTCGTCTACGGGCTCGCCGAGGAGGCGCTGGACTGCTTCGAGAGCGTCGGCGCGGCGGTCGAGGCGTAGGCGCGGCATGGCACTGGACATCGTTGGCGCGGGCCTCGGGCGCACCGGGACGCTCTCGCTGAAGTACGCGCTGGAGCTGCTCGGCTTCGACAAGACCTACCACATGCTCGAAGTCGGCAGGTATCCCGACCACCGCGACCAGTGGTCGGCGGCCCGGCGCGGCGAGGCCGTCGACTGGGACGCGCTCTTCGCGGACTTCAAGGCTGCCGTCGACTGGCCCGCGTGCGACTTCTGGCAGGAGCTCGCCGACCACTACCCGGAGTCGAAGGTGCTGCTCAGCGTCCGCGACCCGGAACGCTGGTACGCGAGCATCCGCAACACGATCCACCTCAGCACGTCCGCGGGCCTCTCAGCCGAGGACGCCGCCGAGCGGGAGCGGGCGGAGTGGGCGCACTGGTTCATCTGGGAGACCAACTTCGACGACCGCATGGACGACAAGGACCACGTCATCGGCGTGTACGAGGCGCGTACCGCGGCGGTGAAGGCAGCGATCCCGTCCGACCGGCTGCTGGTCTACGAGACCGGCAGCGGCTGGGATCCGCTCTGCGAGTTCCTCGACGTGCCCGTGCCGGACGACCCCTACCCGCACGTGAACACCACCGAGGAGTTCCGCGAGCGCTTCGGCCGGAGACGGTGAGCACGGGGCGCCGCCGGGCGCGACGGTGAGTCGGTCGGGACCGGGAGGCGAGAGATGGTGAGCCAGGGCTCCGGCAGCATGGCCGAGCCGGACGGCGACGTCGTCGTCCGCATCGAGGAGGTCACCGCCCAGCCGACAGGCGAGGGCAACCGCCTCGAGGTCAACATCGAGACGAACCACGGGCCGCTCAGCGCGCTCATGGACCCGGCCGAGGGCAGCGTGAAGTGCGCGATCTTCGTCGGGACCGAGGGCCCCGCCGGCGGCGTCTACGCGAAGCTCGCCGAGGACCTCGTCGAGCAGGGCGTGACGTCGCTGCGCATCAGCCCGCGGCTCACCGGCGAGCTCGAGGAGACGGTGATCGACGTCCTGGCGGCGTGCTCACTGCTGAAGGGGCTCGGCGGAGGGCGCGCGGTGGTGGTCGGGCACTCGTACGCGGGAGCCGTCGCGATCAAGTCGGGCGTGCTGAGCCCGTTCCTCACGGCCGTCGCGGCGCTGGCAGCGCAGCGCTACGGCACGCAGGAGGTCGACCAGCTCGGCAAGCCGCTGCTGCTGATCCACGGCGAGGACGACCAGGTGCTGCTCCCGCTGGCCTCGGACGACATCTACCAGCGGGCGCAGGACCCGAAGCACATGGTGATCCTGCCGGGCACGGGCCACCGCCTGATGGGCGTGGAGCAGGAGGTCTACGACCTGCTCCACCAGTTCATCAGCGCCGCCTGAGCGTCGTCGGCGCGGCGGCGGGACGTAACGAGAAACGCTGGTAGAATCTCGCCTCAGCACACACGCAGTGGCGCGACGCACTCAGCGAGGAGGCATGCATGGATTGGGCAGACACCGAAGAGCAGGCGGCATTCCGCGAGAACGTCCGCAGCTTCATCGACGACAACCTGCCGCAGTACTACAAGGACAAGCGGGCCTGGAACGCCGTCACCCTCGAGGATGACTGGCAGATGGACATGGTCCACGGCAGCGACGACGCGAAGGCCGCCGCGCAGGAGTGGTCCGACCGCATGTCCTCGCGCAACTGGGTCGCCCCGCACTGGCCGCAGGAGTACGGCGGCGCCGGCCTGACCACCATGGAGCAGTTCATCTTCAACATGGAGATGGCAGAGGCCGAGGCCCCCATGGTCGGTGGCAGCGGCCTCTCGCTCCTCGGGCCGACGGTCCTGATCCACGGCACCGACGAGCAGAAGGAGCGGCTGCTGGAGCCGTCGTTGCGCGGCGAGATGCTGTGGTCGCAGGGCTTCTCCGAGCCGGGCGCCGGCTCAGACCTCGCCTCGCTGCAGACGCGCGCCGTCCGCGACGGCGACGAGTACATCATCAACGGCCAGAAGATGTGGACCTCCACGGCCCACAAGTCCAACTGGCTGTTCGGCATGTTCCGCACCGACCCGGACGCGCCGAAGCACCGCGGCATCAGCTTCATGGTCATGCCGCAGACCAACAACGGCATCTCCGTCCGCCCGATCATCTCGATGGGCTTCGAGCACGCCACCAACGAGACGTTCTTCGAGGACGTGCGCGTCCCCGCCAACAACGTCATCGGCGAGGTCAACCGCGGCTGGTACGTCGGCATGACCCTGCTCGACTTCGAGCGCTCCAACATCGCGGGCGCCGTCGAGACGCGGCGGCGGCTGCAGTCGCTGATCGACTACCTCGACACGGACGAGGGCTCGATGAAGGCGCAGGACCGGGCAGCCCGCACGCGCGGGCTGATCGCGGACCGCTGGATCGAGTCCGAGGTGCTGTTCAACTTCTCGTTCCGCATCATCTCGATGCAGGCGAGCGGGATGGTCCCGAACTACGAGGCGTCGACCTCCAAGATCTTCAGCTCGGAGCTCTCGCAGCGCACGGCGAACACCGGCATGAAGGCGTTCGGGCTGTACGCGAACATCTGGGACCGGGCGCACGAGCTCACTCCGCTGGACGCGCGCTTCACGCAGCTCTACGTCCACAGCGTGGTGTTCACGATCTTCGGTGGGTCGAACGAGATCCAGCGCAACATCATCGCGACGCGCGGACTGGCGCTGCCTCGCAGCTAGTCCCCCCTCGCACGCAGTCAGCAGCGCGCCCCGGGCAACCGGGGCGCGTTCGCGTGTGTCGCCTGCGCGGTAGCACTACGAGAAGGCGGACGGGGGAAGCGGCTCGAAGAACGAGTCGGGGATCTCGACGAGACCCTTGCCCAACCCGACCGGGCGAGGCTCGGCCAGGGACTCCTCGAGCGGCCGGAGCTCGGCCACGGGGCGGCCCTCGCGACACAGGATGATGCTGTCGCCGGGCTCCAGCCGCGCGATGTGCTCTGAGAGCCGGGCTTGCGCCTCGTCCATATCGAGTCGTGTGGTCGCCATGACAGGATCCTAGCTCAGCAGCCGCCCTCGGGGGCCACCGGGCGCCCGTGACCTGCCTGCGATGAGCTCCGGGGGCGTGACACACGCTGCTAGACTCCCTCGCAGATACGCACGGCGGACGCGACGCGTCCACGAGGAGGCAGCGCATGGACTGGGAAGACACTGCAGAGCAGGCGACGTTCCGCGAGGACGTCCGCTCGTTCATCGAGGAGAACCTGCCGCAATACTACAAGGACAAGCGGGCGTGGAACGCCGTCACCCTCGAGGATGACTGGCAGGACCACATGATGCACGGTAGCGACGAGGCCAAGGCCGCGGCGCAGGAGTGGGCCGACGTCCTCTCCTCGCGCAACTGGGTCGCGCCGCACTGGCCGGGCGAGTACGGCGGCGGCGGGCTCACCACCATGGAGCAGTTCATCTTCAACATGGAGATGGCAGAGGCCGAGGCCCCCATGGTCGGTGGCAGCGGCCTCTCGCTCCTCGGGCCGACGGTCCTGATCCACGGCACCGACGAGCAGAAGGAGCGGCTGCTGGAGCCGTCGTTGCGCGGCGAGATGCTGTGGTCGCAGGGCTTCTCCGAGCCGGGCGCCGGCTCAGACCTCGCCTCGCTGCAGACGCGCGCCGTCCGCGACGGCGACGAGTACATCATCAACGGCCAGAAGATGTGGACCTCCACGGCCCACAAGTCCAACTGGCTGTTCGGCATGTTCCGGACCGACCCGGACGCGCCGAAGCATCGCGGCATCACCTTCATGGTCATGCCGCAGATCAACAACGGCATCACCGTCCGCCCCATCACCACCATGGGCTGGGAGCACGGCACCAACGAGACGTTCTTCGAGGACGTCCACGTGCCCGCCAACAACGTGATCGGCGAGGTCAACCGCGGCTGGTACGTCGGGATGACGCTGCTCGACTTCGAGCGCTCCAACATCGCGGGCGCCGTCGAGACGCGGCGGCGGCTGCAGTCGCTGATCGACTACCTCGACACCGAGGACGGCGAGCTGCGGTCGCAGGACCGGGCGCAGCGGACGCGCGGGCTGATCGCCGACCGGTGGATCGAGTCCGAGGTGCTGTTCAACTTCTCGTTCCGCATCATCTCGATGCAGTCGAACGGGATGGTCCCGAACTACGAGGCGTCGACCTCGAAGATCTTCGGCTCGGAGCTGGACCAGCGCACGGCGAACACTGGCATGAAGGCGTTCGGCCTGTACGCCAACATCTGGGACCGGGCGCACGAGTTGACCCCGCTGGACGCGCGCTTCACGCAGCTCTACGTGCACAGCGTGGTGTTCACGATCTTCGGCGGCTCCAACGAGATCCAGCGCAACATCATCGCGACGCGCGGACTGGCCCTGCCGCGCGGTTAGTCCCACCTCGCGCGCACAACGCGGCGCGCCCCGGTTGCCCGGGGCGCGTTCGCGTCGACCCCTCGCACGTGCGGACGAGGCGACCGGCGGGTACGTACCGGCGCTGCTAGACTCCCTCGCAGCAAGCACGCACGGGACGCGCCACAGGCGCCGAGGAGGCAGCGCATGGACTGGGAAGACACGGCAGAGCAGGCGGCGTTCCGCGAGGACGTGCGCTCCTTCATCGACGCGAACCTGCCCCAGTACTACAAGGACAAGCGGAAGTGGAGCGCCGTCACTCTCGAGGACAACTGGCAGCAGGACATGGTCCACGGCAGCGACGAGGCGCAGGCCGCGGCTCGGGAGTGGGCCGCGACCCTGGACTCGCGTAGCTGGTCCGCCCCGCACTGGCCGCAGGAGTACGGCGGCGCCGGCCTGACGACCATGGAGCAGTTCATCTTCAACATGGAGATGGCCGAGGCCGAGGCGCCGCTGGTGGGCGGCGGTGGTCTCTCACTCCTCGGGCCGACGGTGCTGATCCACGGCACCGACGAGCAGAAGGAACGCCTGCTGCCCCCGACGCTGCGCGGCGAGATCCTCTGGGCGCAGGGGTTCTCGGAGCCGGGCGCGGGGTCGGACCTCGCTTCGCTGCAGACGCGCGCCGTGCGTGACGGCGACGAGTACATCATCAACGGCCAGAAGATGTGGACCTCCTCGGCCCACAAGTCCAACTGGGTGTTCGGGATGTTCCGCACCGACCCGGACGCCCCGAAGCACCGCGGCATCACCTTCATGGTGATGCCCCAGGAGAACAACGGGATCTCCGTCCGCCCGATCATCACCATGGGCTGGGAGCACGGCACCAACGAGACCTTCTTCGAGGACGTCCGGGTGCCCGCGACCAACGTCATCGGCGAGGTCAACCGCGGCTGGTACGTCGGTATGACACTGCTCGACTTCGAGCGCTCCAACATCGCCGGCGCCGTCGAGACGCGGCGACGCCTCCGCTCGCTCATCGACTACCTCGACACCGACGAGGGCCAGCTGCGGGCGCAGGACCGCGGCGAGCGCGCCCGCACGCTCATCGCGGACCGCTGGATCGAGTCGGAGGTGCTGTTCAACTTCTCGTTCCGCATCATCTCGATCCAGGCGAGCGGGATGGTCCCGAACTACGAGGCCTCGACCTCCAAGATCTTCGGCTCGGAGCTGAACCAGCGCACGGCGAACACGGGGATGAAGGTGTTCGGGCTCTACTCGAACATCTGGGACCGCGCCCACGAGCGCACCCCGCTCGACGCTCGGTTCACCCAGCTCTACGTGCACAGCGTCGTCTACACGATCTTCGGCGGCTCGAACGAGATCCAGCGCAACATCATCGCGACGCGCGGGCTGGCGCTCCCCCGCGGCTAGTCCCACCTCGCACGCACCACGCAGCGCGCCCCGAGCAACCGGGGCGCGTTCGTGCGTTCCGACCGAGGGCGCCTACCGGGCCGGCGCGGACCACCACTCCGCGGCCTCCTCGCCGGGCTCGGCGCGACCGCCGAGCCACCATGCCAGCACAGCCGTCAGCACCAGCACGAGCGCGGCGACGACCCAGATCTCGTGGAACGTCGAGACCTGCGCCTCGGTGACCAGCTCCGCGAACTCCGGGGAGTCGAACTCGATCGCGCCGGCCCGCGCGTAGAACCGCCCGAGGCCGTGCGAGGTGAGGAGCCCTGTCCCCACCAGCATCCCGCCCATCCGCGCGAGCGTGAGCCACGAGGCGGCCACGGCGCGCTCCTCGTCTCGCACGTGGCTGAGCACCGCCACGCCGAGCGGGGCGATCAGCAGCCCGAACCCGAAGCCGCCGACGATGAGCGGGGTGCTGCGCCACACCTCCGGGAGCACCTCGTCCCACGGCAGCAGCCCCGCGAAGCAGGCCGCGCCGAGCAGCACCCCGGCGGCGGCGGGCAGCCTCGGCCCGATGCGCCCCGTCACCCACCCCCCGGCGAGCGCGCCCACGGGCACGGCGGCGGTGAAGCGCAGCAGCGTGAAGCCGCCGTCGATGGGCCGCTCGACGAGCACGAGGTTCACGAACAGCGGCACGCTGATCAGCGCCGTGATGAGCCCCGCGCCGACGAGCATGCTCATTACGGCCGCGCTCGACACCTGCTTCGAGGCGAACATCGAGAGCCGCACCATCGGCTCCTCGACGCCGCGCTGGCGCAGCGCGAACACGACCGCGCACGCCACCGCGAGCCCGAGGATGAGGGTCGTGATCGCCCAGTGGCGGGGCGCGATCGGGTCGTCCGCGATGGCGATGGTGAGCGCGGCCAGCGCGGCGGCGAGCAGCGCCGCACCGGGCCAGTCGATGCGGCCCTCGGCGCGTTCGTTGCGCGCGAGCCACCACACGGCGCCGAGCACGGGCAGCGACATCGGCAGGTTGAGCCAGAACATCCACCGCCAGCCCCACAGCTCGGTGATCAGCCCGCCCCACAGCGGGCCGACGAGCGCGCCCGCCTCGGACGCCGCGGCGATCGCGCCGAGCCCCAGCGCGCGGCGCCCGGGCGGCATCTGCGTCACGACGATGGCCATCGCGACCGGAACGACCGCGCCGCCGCCGATGGCCTGCAGGCCCCTCGCGACGACGAGGAACCAGAAGTCCGGGGCGGCGGCCACCAGCGCGCTGCCGAGCATGAACACGCCGAGCGAGGCCGCGTAGACCCGGCCGTGCCCGCGCGCGTCGGCGATGCGGCCGACGATCGGCAGCGCCACGATGTATCCGAGCAGGTAGCCGTTGATCACCCACGACGCGAGGAAGAAGTCGTCGACCGCGAGGCCGATGTCGGGGATCAGCGCCGGGAGCACCGTGACCACCGAGGTCTGGTCGTCGGCGGCGATGAAGACGCCGCCCGCGACGGCGATCAGCAGCCAGGCGCTGCCGCGCGACCCGGCCGCGTCGAGGTCTTCGGCCTCCTCGTGGCCCGGATCAGGGCGGCGGGGCAATGTCCACGTCCTCGCCGAAGCGGCTCAGCTCGAGGCGTCGCAGGATGTCAGGCTCCTCGTCCTCGGAGATCGCCCCCAGCACGTCGACGCGGTACAGCAGCAGGTCGTCCACGCCGATCCAGAGCGTCGCGCGAACCTCGAAGCCGGGCTCGGCAGTCGGGAAGATCGCGAGGTCGCCCGAGTCGGCGAGCACGTCGATGCGGTACGTCTCGATGCCTCCCACCTCCTCGCGACCAACGAGGGTGGGTTCGAGCACCTGGCGCATGAGCGCCGCGACGCCGTCCTGGGGGTCGAAGAATTCCTCGATCGAGATCTCCTCGGCCTCCCACGAGCGGTCGAACGGGTTCTGGAGCCAGCTGCCCTCGGGCAGCACGATCACGGCGGTCTCGAACTTCACGGTGCCGAGCGCGCCCTCGATCTCCGCGCGCATGCGCTCCGCGCCGTCGAAGTCGCCCTCGGCGTACACCATCATGATGCCGCGCACGATCTCGCTCGCCCCGTTCTCGTGGTCGAGCGTGAAGTGGAACCGCTCGACGCCCTCCATGCGGTCGGCGGACTCGCGGACCACCGCGGCCGGGTCGACGGGCGTGGGGGTCGGGATCGGCGTGGAGGTCGAAGTCGCCGTGGCGGTAGCGGTGGGCGCGGGAGCTTCCTCGTCGCCGCCGAAGCAGCCCGCAGCCGCCCACGCCAGCGCGACGGCCAGCAGGGCGAGCAGCGCCCCGGGCGGGCGCCTCACCGCGCCACCACGAGCGGCGGGCCCTCCTCGACGTGCCCGATGCGCCAGCATCCGCCGCCCTCGCCCGCGATCGCGTCGCTGAGCGCGGCGGCGTCGGCCTCGGGCACGGCGATGAGCAGTCCGCCCGAGGTCTGCGGGTCGTAGAACACGTCGACGAGCGCCTGGTCGGGCTCGCCCTCGATGCGCACGCGGTCGCCGAGGTGCGCGACGTTGCGGTTGCCGCCACCCGTCACGACGCCCTCGGCGGCGAAGCGGGCGGCGTCGGGCAGGAGCGGCAACGCGTCGAGGTCGAAGACGAGCGTCGCGCCGCTCTGCTGGGCCACCTCGGAGGCGTGCCCGGCGAGCCCGAATCCCGTCACGTCAGTGACCGCGTGCACTGCGGCGGCGCGCGCGAGGTGCGCTGGGTGGCGGTTGAGCGCGCGCATCGACTCGACGGCCGCCTCGAAGCCTGCCTGGGCGCCCTCGCGGCCCGCTGCGCTCATGAGGATGCCCGTGCCGAGCGGCTTGGTGAGCAGCAGCGCGTCGCCGGGCTGCGCGCCGCCCGTCGTGAGCACGGCGTCGGGGTGGATCACGCCCATCACCGACAGCCCGTACTTCGGCTCCGCGTCGATCACCGTGTGGCCGCCGGCCACGACGCCGCCCGCCTCCGCGACCTTGTCCGCGCCGCCACGCACGATCTCGGCGAGCAGCTCGGGGTCGAGGTCCTCCGGGAACGCCGCGATGTTGAGCGCGAGCTTCACCTCGCCGCCCATCGCATACACGTCGGACATGGCGTTGGCCGCGGCGATCTGGCCGTAGATGTAGGGGTCGTCGACCACCGGCGGGAAGAAGTCGAGCGTCTGGATGACGGCGAGGTCCTCGCTCACGCGGAACACGGCCGCGTCGTCGGACGGCGCGAGGCCGACGAGCAGCTCGGGGTGCTGCCCGGGAGCGAAGACCTCATGCAGGGGGCGCAGCACCTGCGCCAGGGTCGCGAGACCCAGCTTCCCCGCTCAGCCGCCGCAGGATGCGAGGTCGGTGAGGCGAATCTGCTCAGCCGTCACGCGCTGTCCTCCGCTCGTGCGCGCACCATCGTACGATGCCGCCATGCCACCGACACGCAGTCTTCCCACCTCGTCGCCCGAGGGGCTCTCCGATCACTGGGACATCGCGGAGATGCTCGCGATCCTCGACGAGGCGTACGGGCGCCCGCCCGAGCGCCCCCACGGCGACGCGTTATCCGAACTCGTGCTCGCGCTGCTCTCGCAGCACACCTCGGACCACAACTCGGGCCGCGCGTTCCACCGCCTGATCGAGCGCTTCCCCGCGTGGGAGGACGTGATCGAGGCGCCGACGAGTGCGGTCGAGGACGCGATCCGGCCGGGCGGCCTCGCGCCCACGAAGGCGCCGCGGCTCCAGGCGCTCCTCGCCGAGGTGCGCGACCGCGTCCCGGACTTCGACATCGACTTCCTCGAGACCATGCCGATCGAGGAGGCGAAGGCGTGGCTGCGCTCGCTGCCGGGCGTCGGCCACAAGAGCGCGGCGGTCACGCTCATGTTCGCGCTCGGCCGCCCCGCGATGCCCGTGGACACGCACGTCGGGCGGGTGGCGAAGCGGCTGGGGCTGACGCCCGAGAAGGCCTCGCCGGACCGGCAGGCCGAGCTGATCGAGGAGATGCTGGAGCCGGAGCAGATGCTCCCGTTCCACGTCGACCTCATCCAGCACGGTCGCCGCACATGCCACGCCCGCAACCCCGAGTGCGAGCGCTGCCCCCTGCTCGCGCACTGCCCGCGCGTCGGGCTTGCCGCAGCCTGAGCCGAGGCGATCCCGGCAGGCTGAGCACAAGCGTCATCGCTGCCTATACTCAGTCTCCGGACGGGAGCCACGCTTGACCAACCCCTCGCAGGCCGTCGAGGCGCGCATCGAGACTATCGAGGGCGGCGTGACCGCGCCCGCGGGGTTCGTCGCGGGCGGCAGCTACGCCGGCATCAAGACCTACGGCCCCGAGCCGCGCCTCGACGTGGGCATCCTCGCCGCCGACCGCGCATGCACCGTCGCGGGCGTCTACACCCGCAACGCCGTCGTCGGCGAGCCGGTGCGGCTCACCCGCGAGCGCGCCGCGGGCGGCACGGCGCGCGCGATCGTTGCCAACTCGGGCTGCTCGAACGTCGCGACGGGCGCACAGGGCGTCGAGGACGCACTGCGCATGACCGCGCTGGCCGCCGCGAAGCTCGGCGTCGACGAGCAGCACGTGCTCGTCGGCTCGACGGGCGTGATCGGCCGCCTCCTGCCGATGGACCGCATCGGGGCGGGCATCGACGCCGTCGAGGTTTCGGAGTCGGGCGGCGAGGCGTTCGCCCGCGCGATCATGACCACCGACACCCACCCGAAGGAGGCCGCCGTCCGCGTCGAAGTGGACGGCCGCGCGTACACCGTCGGCGGCGTCGCCAAGGGCTCCGGGATGATCCACCCCGACATGGCGACGATGTTCGGCTTCCTCACCACCGACGCGCCCGCCGAGCACGAGTGGCTGCAGGCGACGCTGCGCCGCGTCTGCGACCGCTCCTTCAACATGGTCGACGTGGACATGGACACGTCGACGTCCGACACCGTGCTGCTGCTCGCCAGCGGCGCGGCCGGCGGCGAGCCCGTCCGCGACGGCCACCCCGCCGCGGAGGCGCTGGAACAGGCCATCGAGGCCGTCTCGGTGGACTTGGCGCGCCAGCTCGCGCGCGACGGCGAGGGGGCGAACACGCTCATCACGGTGGTGGTCGAGGGCGCGGCGAGCGCCGGGGACGCGCGGCTGTGCGCGCGCACGATCAGCTCGTCGCCGCTCGTGAAGACGATGGTGACCGGCCGCGACCCGAACTGGGGGCGCGTGCTCATGGCCGCCGGGCGCTCGGGCGCCTCGATCGACCTCGGCGCCGCCAGCGTGTGGATCGGCGAGCACATCGCGTTCGACCGCGGCGCACCGGCCGCGACGAGCGAGGCGGAGATCTCCGCCGCCATGGACACCGACGAGGTCGCGATCCGCATCGACCTCGCCTGCGGCGAGGCCACCGCGACGGCCTGGGGGTGCGACCTGACCGCCGAGTACGTGAGCATCAACGCGGACTACACGACATGACCGACTCGCCCATCACCAGCGACCGCATGATCGTCGTCAAGATCGGCGGCTCCACCCTCGGCGACGAGGACACCACGCTCGTCGACGTCGTCGCGCTGCGTCGCGAGGGCTACTACCCCATCGTCGTCCACGGCGGCGGTGCGATGATCACCGACTGGCTCGAGCGCCTCGATGTCCCCGCCGTCTTCGTCGACGGCCTGCGGGCGACGAGCGAGGAGGCGCTGGAGGTGGTGATCGGCGTACTGCGCGGCGTCGTGAACACGCGGCTCGTCAGTGAAATCGTGCGCCTCGGCGGCCGCGCGGTCGGCGTCTCCGGCGTCGACGGCGGGCTCGTGCAGGCGCGACGCGCCGACGAGCGGCTCGGCTTCGTCGGCGAGATCACCGGCATCGACGCCTCGGTGCTGCACCCGATCCTCGAGGGCGGCGCGATCCCGGTGATCGCCCCGATCGGGCTGGAGCCGCCGAGCCAGCCGCTGAACATCAACGCGGACACGGTCGCCGGCGAGGTCGCCCGCGCGCTGCGGGCGCGGCTGCTGGTGTTCATGACCGACGTGGACGGGGTCCTCAACGGCGACGGCGACCTCATCGAGACCCTCGGCGGCGAGCAGGCCTCGACGCTGCGCGCGGCGGGTACGCTGGCAGGCGGAATGCTGCCCAAAATCGACGCCAGCCTGCGCGCGGCAGAGGAAGACGTGCGCGTGCACGTGGCGCAGGGCCGCGCGCGGCGTACACTGGAGCGGATCGCAGCGGGCGAAGCGCTCGGCACACGGATTGAGGTGTAACCCTGGGCTTCTTCGAGGACCGGGAAGACCGCGGCCCACTCGGGCCACCCGACGAACCGTTCCGGATCGGCGGGGCGAACAACTTCCGCTCACCCATCTCGCTGCGCTGGATCGGCCTCCTCGCGGCCATCGTCCTGCTCTTCGTGGCGGCGAACGTCGCGAAGTCGATCTACGTCGACTTCCTGTGGTTCGACTCCGTGGAATACGCGGGCAACTTCCAGCGCGTCCTGACCGCGCGCGCGATGCTGTTCGTGATCGGCACGCTGATCACGCTCGTCGTCCTCGGCTTCAACATCTGGCTCGCACGCAGGCTCGCGCCGCAGGGCTTCGAGGAGTCGTTCATCGAGGACGTCGACCCCGACGCCATCCGGCGCGTCGTCTCCGTGGTGATGATCGCGATGACGCTGTTCCTCGCGATCATCTTCGGCGCCGTCGCCGCCGGGTCGTGGGAGACCGTGCTGTCGTGGTGGTACGCCGTGGACTTCGGCGTGGACGACCCGGCGTTCAACCGCGATGTCTCGTTCTACATGTTCGACCTGCCGGCGCTGCACCTCTTCCAGGGCTGGGTGCTCTCGCTCCTCGTGGTCTCGGCGCTCGGCGCGGGCTCGGTGTACGCGCTGACGTACTCGCTGCAGCGCTTCGAGCTGCAGGTGCCGCGCGGCATGCGCGTCCACATCTCCGTGCTGGTCGGCCTGATCCTGCTCGTGATCGCGGCGGGGACGTACCTCTCCGTCTTCGACCTGGCCACGTCGCGGCTCGGGATCGTGACGGGCGCGACCTTCACCGACATCAACGCGCGCCTGCCGGCGCGCTACGCCATGGTCGCGCTCGGCGCGTTCGCGGGCCTCGCGACCATCGCCAACTCGTTCCTGAGCGGTAGCTGGCGGATCCCGGCCTTCACCATCGGCCTCTGGGTCGTCGCCGGCATCGTCGGCGGGTTCGTCTACCCCTCGTTCGTGCAGTCCTTCCAGGTCGACCCCAATGAGCTCGAGAAGGAAGAGCTCTACATCGACCGCAACATCGACATGACGCGGCTCGCGTGGGGCCTGAGCGACATCGAGGTCACGACGTTCCCCGCCGAGGCAGCCGTCACCGAGGAGGAGATCGCCGCCAACGAGGCGACGCTCTCCAACATCCGCCTCCTCGACGCGCGCCCCACGCGCGACACCTTCACGCAGATCCAGTCGATCCGCCCGCTCTACACGTTCGAGGACGTCGATGTCGACCGCTATGTGATCGACGGCGAACAGCAGCAGGTGATGCTCGCACCGCGCGAGCTGGACCTGCGGCGCGCCTCGCAGACCGCGGGGTCCGGGTGGACGCAGGAGCGGCTGCAGTTCACGCACGGCTTCGGCGCCGTCGTGGCCCCGGTCAACGAGATCACCTCGGAAGGTCTGCCCGTCCTCTGGACGCGCGACATCCCGCCGATCGGCGACGATGTGCCGCTCACAGCCGAGGGCGCGCGCATCTACTTCGGCGAGCTCACCGACCACTACATCATCGTCAAGACGAAGGA
Organism: uncultured Dehalococcoidaceae bacterium; assembly: GCA_964565075.1. Classification (GTDB taxonomy): domain Bacteria; phylum Chloroflexota; class Dehalococcoidia; order UBA2979; family UBA2979; genus VXMT01. Next base: position 1,733 of record CAZMCK010000017.1, on the reverse strand, counting down.
GAACGAGTTCGACTACCCGGACGGCGAGTCGACCGTAGAGACGACGTACGAGCCGGACCGGGGCATCGAGCTCTCGAACCTGCTACGCCGCTTCGCGCTCGCGTGGCAGCTCGGCGACCGCAACCTGCTGATCTCCGGCCGCATCACGGGCGAGTCGACGCTGCTCATGCACCGCTCGCTGGGGGACCGCATCACGAAGGTGGCGCCGTTCCTGCGGCTCGACAGCGACCCGTACATCGTCATCGCCGACGGCGGGCTGCTGTGGATCCAGGACGCGTACACCGTCTCCGGCGACTTCCCGTACTCGCAGCACCTCGGGACCGTCAACTACATCCGCAACAGCGTGAAGGTCGTGGTCGACGCCGAGACGGGTGACATGACGTTCTACCTCATGGACCCCGACGACCCCGTCGCAACGACGTGGGCGAAGATCTTCCCGGACCTCTTCACGGACCGCGATGAGATGCCGGCGTTCCTCCAGTCGCACCTGCGCTACCCGGAGGACATGTTCCAGCTCCAGGCGCAGCAGTACCTGCGCTACCACATCACCGACCCGCGCGTGTTCTTCCTCGGCGAGGACCTGTGGAACATCCCCACGGAGAAGTTCCGCCAGCAAGAGCAGCCGCTCGAGCCCTACTACGTGATCATGAAGCTGCCCGGCGAGGAGACCGAGGAGTTCTCGCTGATCATGCCGTTCACGCCGCGCAACAAGCAGAACACCATCGCGTGGCTCGCCGGCCGCTCGGACGGTGATAACCTCGGCTCGCTGCGCGCCTACCGCTTCCCGACCGACGACCTCGTCTTCGGCCCCGCGCAGATCGAGGCCCGCATCGACCAGGACCCGGGCATCTCCGCGCAGCTCACGCTGTGGGAGGGCGCGGGCTCCGAGGTGATCCGCGGCAACCTGCTCATGATCCCCATCGGCGACTCGTTCCTGTTCGTCGAGCCGATCTACCTGCAGGCCGAGAGCTCGAGGATCCCCGAGCTCAAGCGCGTCGTCGTCGCCAACGGCAACAACATCGCGATGGAGCAGACGTTCCAGCGCTCGCTCGACGTGGTCTTCGGACGGCGTGCCTCGTCGCTGCCGGGCAGCGACAGCTCGGTCGCGCCGACGCCCGCGCCGCCGCGCGACGACGACGCTGCCGACGTGGCGGTGCCGACAGGCGACCTCGACAACCTGTTACGGCAGGCGCAGGACGCCTCCGACGCCGCCCAGGACGAACTCAACCGGCTGCGCGCCATCCTCGACGAGATCGAGCGGCTGCAGAACGAACCGTAGGCGCGGGTAGGACGCACCTGGGGCGGCCCCGCGCCCAAGCCCCAAACGGCCACGACGGGTAAGCTGTCCGTTGTGCCTCGGCACGCGGATCACAGACGACGCACGGAGTACGGGAGAGCAGCGTGACGGATACCCAGGCACTGGAAGCCCAGCTCTACATGCAGGCCGCGCGGCGCGTGCCGGTCACGCTCGTGCGCGGCGAAGGCACCCGCGTCTGGGACGACGAGGGCAAGGAGTACCTCGACTTCGTCGCCGGCATCGCCTCCTGCACCTTCGGGCACGCCGACCCCGAACTCGCCGAGGTGATCGCAGAGCAGGCGCGCACGCTGATCCACGTCTCGAACATCTTCTTCACCGAGCCGCAGATCGAGCTGGCCCAGCTGCTCATCGAGCACTCCGCGATGGACCGCGTCTTCTTCGCCAACTCGGGCGCCGAGGCGAACGAGGGCGCGCT
>CAZMCK010000016.1:0-47743 GCA_964565075.1 uncultured Dehalococcoidaceae bacterium | reverse complement strand
GAAAGCGCTGTCAGGCGGCCTGCAGTTTCTGAAAGGCCGCGGCGGCCAGCGCGAGCGCAAGCGCGACGCCGACCGCGAGCCGGGCGCGCACCTCAGGCGCTGGGGGGCGCGGCGTGGGTGCGGATGCGCCGCACCTCGGGCTGCGTGGCGATGACGCCGAGCGCGACCGCGCCCAGCACGCACGCCCCGAACGCGATCGCCACGCGCACGTCGAAGGCGTTGGCGATGAAGCCGCCCACGAGGCCGCCGAGGCTGATCAGGCTGAACGTGATCGCGTGGATGCCCATCACGCGCCCTCGCAGCTCCTCCGGCACGCGCAGCTGCATCACGGTCATCGAGGTGATGAGGAAGATGGAGTTGGTCACACCCGCGCAGTACGTCAGCGCGACGGAGAGCGGGTACACCGGCGACCAGGCGAACAGGAACACGAAGAGGCTCGACCCGAGGCTCGCCGCGAGCATCATCGGCCCCAGCGCCATCCACCGCTGCAGCCGGAACGAGAGCACGGTGCCGCTGACCGCTCCGATGCCGATCGCGGAGAGCATGAAGCCGTAGCTCGCCGGCCCGATCCCGAGCTCGTCCGCCATCAGCGGCATGAGGAAGATGTAGGACATCGCGAAGAACGTCGTCGTGTAGGTGATCACCATGAGCGCCGCGAACAGCCGCTCGTGGACGATGAACGCGACGCCCTCGAACAGCTCGCGCACCATCGCGCCGCGCGGGCCGGTCACGACGCGCTCGACGCGCAGCGCGACCAGCACGGCGACCATCACGCCGAAGCAGGCGGCGGCCGCCGCGAAGACGAACGCCGTCCCGAACACCGCGATCGCGACGCCCGCGATGGCGGGCGAGACGATGCGCGTCCCCTGCCACATCACCGAGTTGAGCGCGACGGCGCTGACCATCTGCTCCTCGTCGATGAGCTGTGGGAAGAACGCGTTCCGCACCGGCCAGTCGACGCCGTAGACCAGGCCGAGCGCCGCCGAGATGGCGACCACGTGCCAGATCGCGACCGCGCCGCTCGCGTCGAGCGCGGCGAGCAGGCCGATCAGCACGGCCGTGATCGCCGAGGTGACGATCAGCAGCATGCGCCGGTCCATGCGGTCGGCGAGCACGCCGCCGAAAAGGTTGACGACGATGGTCGGCGCGGCCGTCGCGGCGCCCACGTAGCCGAGGTCGAGCGGCGAGCCGCCGAGCCCGTCGACGACGAGCCAGCCTGTCGTGAGGATGACGAACTGCGTGCCTGCGACCGCGCCCAGCGAGCCGAACCAGTAGCGGCGGAACAGCGGGTGCCGCAGCGCGCCGAGGTCGTCGAAGATCGCGCGCAGCCGCGAGGCAGGACGCGCGCGGTCACCCGCCGCGGTCGCGGCCGGAGTGGGTGGCGCGGCGGTCTCTCGGCTCACGGCTCACGTCCTTCGTGTGGCGGTCGTGCAAGCGTACCGCTCCCCGCACGGACGCGCGCACGGGGAGCGGCTGTGCGAGGCGCGCCCGTGTGCGTCACCCGCACGGCGGCTACGCTCGACTGCATGGCCGAGACCTCGACGCCCCCGCCCGGGATCGAGCGCAGCCTGCGGCTCCTGCCGTGGTGGTGGGTGCTGCGCTGGGCGTGGATGGGCGAGGCGATCTGGGTCATCTACCTGATCGAGGATCGCGGCCTCACGCTCGGCCAGATCCTGCTCCTCGAGGCCGTGGTCTTCGGCGCGATCGTCGTCGCCGAGGTGCCCACGGGCGTCATCGCCGACCGCTACACGCGGCGGCTGAGCTTGCTCCTCGGCTCGCTCGTCTCCGCCGTGGCGTTCGTGGTGTTCGGGCTGGCGAGCTCGATCGAGCTGCTGATGGGCTCCTACGTGCTCTTCGCGATCGGCGGCGCGCTCATGAGCGGCGCCGACGAGGCGTTCCTGTACGACTCGCTGCGCGCCGTGGGGCGGTCCGGCGAGTTCGCGCGTGTCTTCGGCCGCTTCAACGCCCGGATGACAGTCGGGATCGCCGGGTTCACGGTCGCCGGCGGGCTGATGGTGATCTGGACGCCGCTGTCGTGGCCGATCGTGCTCAGCGGCGTGCTCTCGCTCGTGGCCGCGGGCTTCGCGCTGTTGCTCGTCGAGCCGCCGCGCGAGCGGACGGAGCAGTCCTTCGTGCGCATCGGCCGCAGTGCCGCGGGCCGCATCGTGACCACGCGCGCGCTGCGCTGGATCGTCGTCGTTTCGGCGGCGGTGCAGGGCATCGAGATCGTCGCGTTCACGACCTTCCAGCCGATCCTCGTCGGCGAGGGCGTCCCGGTATGGGCGCTCGGCTGGGTGGCGGCGGGGATGATGCTGGTCGCGGCGGCGGGCGGGTGGTCGTCGTGGCGGGTGCGGCAGCGCTTCGGCCTCAGCCGCTCGCTCGCGGTGCTCCCCGCGTTCGCGGCCCTCGGCCTCCTCGGCGGCGCCAGCGGGATGCTGTGGCTGTTCCCCGTGTTCACCGCCGCGATGTTCGTGCGCGAGGCGCTGCACCCACTCGTCGTCGAGTACCTCTCGCGGCGCGTCCCGGACGGGGAGCGCGCGACGACGCTCTCGGTGCATCAGCTCGCCGCGTGGTTCGCGACGATCGTGATCTCGCTGGGCCTCGGGCTCGTCGTCGACCGGGTCGGCCTCGGCTCCTCGCTCGCTGCGGCGAGCGCGGTGCTGCTCGTGATCGTGCTCGTCGCCTACGCGCTGTGGCGCTCCGCGGGCGACCGCGAGCCGTACCCGGAGGGCGAAGGCGGCGACGAGGCCAGCGGTGAGCCGGGGGCCGCGACGCCCTAGGTGCGCTCGATCACGCCGCACGCGATGCGTGCGCCCGCCGACGCAACGTCGCGGTAGTCGTCGGGGTCGGCGTGCACGATGAACGCCGAGCCGTCCTCGTCGAAGAGGGAGTGGTCCTTGTCGGCGTCGAGGGTGACGGCGGGGGTGAAGTACTCCGCGCGAGCCGAGCCGTCCTCGCCGGCGTGGAGGTTCGGGAGGTCACCCGCGTGCGGGCCCTCCGGGTGGAGGTAGCCGTGGGGCTCGCCGCCGGGAGCGAAGTGGCTCCCAGCCGCCTTGAAGTCGGGGGCGCAGGCGCCGACGCCGTGGATGTGGAAGCCGTGCGCGCCGGGGCTCAGGCCGCTGACCTCGGCCGAGATGAGCACGCCGGTCCGGGTCTGGGTGAGGATGACCTGGCCCATGGCGTGGCCGTTCGGGGCCTCGAGTATCGCGCGGGCCGTCGCGCCCACCTCGTCCGGTGAGTCGTCACCACCACAGGCGGTCGCGACGAGGAGTGCGGCGGTTGCGGCGAGGACTCGGAACGCAGTGGACATGGCGGCCCTTTCAGGCGTGATGCAGCACGGTGACGACAGGCCTATCACGTCTGTCGTGAGCAGGAGTATTGCTGGCAATGCGAATGAGGCGCAACGCGGGGCCCCTGAACGCCCGCAGCCCCGGGGAGGGGGAGTCCCCGGGGCTGCCGTGGGTGAGGTCCGCCTGGCTTAGCTGGTGCGGATCTCGATCTGGCGCGGCTGCGGCTTCTCCTGCAGGGGCAGGCTCAGCGTGAGCACGCCGTTGGTGAGCTCAGCGTCCACCTCGGCGTCCTGCACCACGCCCGGCAGGGCGATGCGGCGGCTCACCGAGCTGATGTGACGCTCGCGACGGTACCAGCGCCCGTCGTCCGTCTCGTCCCCGGCGGTGTGCTTCGCGTTGATCGTGAGCACGCCCTCGTGGACCTGGATGTCGATGTCGTCCTTGTCGAAGCCGGGCAGCGATGCCCGGACCCGCAGCGCCCCGTCCTCCTCGTAGATGTCGACGGGGAGCGTGCCCTCGTCCCACGAGTGGGTGTGGATGGGCCGGAAGAACGACTCGTCGAAGAGCCGGTCCATCACCTGGCGCATCCCCACGAACGGGTCGCGACGAACCATGATGTCTGCCATTGTCTGTGTCCTCTCCTTCGTTGGTTGTGGTGTCGCCGGCTCAGCCGGCAAGGCGTCCGATGTGTCCTCGGAGTGCCTCTTGTTGATGACCGCCGGGTGCTGCGTCCCGGCTCCGCGCCGGGCCTAGTTGAAGCCGAAGGGCGGGCTCTGCACCGCCGCGCCCACGCGCACGAGCGCTACCTGCAGGTCGGCGGGCGAAAGCTCCTGCGGCCGTGCCGAGCCGTCCGCGCGCCGTACTGCCTCGATGTAGCTGGTCAGGTTCAAACGGTTCCTCCTGTTGGCGTCCGACCGTGTGTCGGGCCACTACTCGCTTCCATCGGTCCGCTGTCCGAGCCGTGGTCTTGATCCCCCGCGCTGCCTCCTTGCTGTGCGTGAGTAGATGATAGGTCGTGGGATGTCGCATGTCAATACTTTTGAGTGTGATGCGCTCAAGAAATGTGGAAGAAGTCGCGTGTGCCTGCTATAGTACGGCCATGGCAAGAGACTTCTACGAGGTCCTCGGGGTGCCGCGCGGCGCCGCCGACAAGGAGATCCGCTCCGCGTTCCGCAAGCTCGCGCGCCAGTACCACCCCGACGTGAACCCCGGCGACGAGGCCGCCGAGGAGCGCTTCAAGGAGATCTCCGAGGCGCACGCCGTGCTCTCCAACGCCGAGACGCGCGCCGCCTACGACCGCTACGGCGACCGCTGGCGCGACGCCGAGCAGATCGAGGAGATGCGACGCCGCGGCGCAGGCCCGTTCGGCGCCGGTGACCCCTTCGGCTTCGGGGGCGGCCAGGGCGCGCGCACCTTCGAGTTCAACCTCGGCGACCTCGGCGGCGACGGACCGGGCGGCGCCGGCGGCTTCGGCGGGATCTTCGATGGCCTGTTCGGCCGCGGCGGCGACGCCGCCCCGCGCGCGCCGCGCCGCGGCCGCGACATCGAGCACCCCGTCGAGGTCTCGCTCCAGGAGGCCTACGACGGCACCACGCGCACGGTCGAGCTCGCCGACGGCGTCGCGCCGTGCACCATCTGCGGCGGCTCCGGCAGCCTCGCGAGCGCCACGTGCCACAGCTGCCGGGGCAGCGGGCGCGGCGGCGCCACCCGGCGCATCGAGGTGACGATCCCGGCGGGCATCCGCACCGACCAGCGCGTGCGCGTGCGCGGCAGGGGCGAGCAGAGCCCCCACGGCGGCCAGCCCGGCGACCTCTTCCTCGTCGTCACCGTGCGCCGCCACCCGGACTTCGAGCGCCGCGGCGACGACCTGCACATCGACGTCGACGTGCCGGTGACGGTCGCCGCGCTCGGCGGCGAGGTGCGGGTGCCGACGCTCAAGGGGCGCGCGCTGGCGCTCACGATCCCCGCGGGCACGCGCAGCGGCCGCACCTTCCGGCTCGCCGGCCAGGGCATGCCCCGGCGCGACGGCGGCGGCTTCGGCGACCTGCGCGCCCGTGCCCTGCTCCAGCTCCCCGAGGACCTGACCGACGAGCAGCTCGAACTCATCGAGCGGCTGCGGGCGAGCGAGGAAGACGACGAGGGCGCACCACCTGCCGACGAGGAGGCCTCGGTCGCCCCGTAGTGGGCGCCGAGCCGACGAACGGAACGGATTGAAGACGAACGATGACGAACATCCCGCAGGACGAACCGGTCTTCCAGATCTCGGTCGTGGCGCGCATGGTCGGCGTCCACCAGCAGACGCTCCGCACCTACGAGCGTATGGGGCTGGTCGCGCCCGCGCGCAGCGGCGGCAACCGCCGCCTCTACTCGCAGCGCGACGTGAACCGTCTGCTGCGCCTGCGCGAGTACATGGAGGACCTGGGCGTGAACCTCGCCGGCGCAGAGGTGCTGCTGCGCCTCAACCGCCGCGTCGAGGAGCTGCAGCGGGAGCTCGACGCGACCCGGGCAGAGCTTGCGCGCGTCCACGCGCTGCTCGAGGAGCGCACGGAGCGGCGCGAGCCATGAGCGAGACTCTGGCGGTTGCTCTTGTCACGGGTGGGATAGGCCTGATCGGGGCGATTATTGGTGCGGCGTCTGCCATAGCTCTCGAGTTCTGGCGAGAAGTGAGGCGCGGTCGCGCGCTCCGGCGCGCGATCATCTCCGATCTGCAGCGCTGCCAGCTCATTTGCAGTTGGGCGAGCGGGGGACGCCTCACCAGCCATCCAGGTGACGGGCTGAGCTGGAAGGAGATCGCCGGGGAACTCCACGTTGCACCTGGCCTCTACCGCCTCGTTTTCATGCTCTACACGGAGCGGAAGCAAATTGAGCACGCGTACGACCGCACGGTTACGGGGATGATCCTTCAGCAAGAAAAGGAAGGTGTTCGGTTCGACTTCGAGCGATGGCGGCTCAACGCTGGCTGCGTTATTGGCATTTGGGATGCGCACGATGAAAGGACGATCTTCAGGAAAGTGTGGCACCGCTTTCGGAAGCCACTTCTGGAGCGGGATGATGCCCCATTACAAGACGTGCTGAATCTGGTGACTATCCCAGTGCGTGACGCAATGCGGGAGCAGTATCGCGACAGGGTCAATGATGAGGGCGACCTTGTGTCTGCCGCGAGTCTTGTGGAGCGCCAGAGAGCCACTTTCGAAGGCAACGCAGACGATGGTCAGACAGAGGACAGTACTGCGGAATGAGGCGACGTAACGACGACCGACACGAGACGGAGCAGGCAGAGGTGATGCAGCGATGATGAGACAGGACCGGTTCACGGAGCAGGCGCAGGCGGTGTTGCAGTCCTCGCAGCAGCTCGTGCGCGACCAGCGCCACGCCCAGTGGGACGTCGAGCACGTCTTCCTCGCGATCGCGCAGATGCCCGAGGGCGTCGCGCGCGACGTGCTGGACGAGCTCGGCGTGAACAACGCGGCGCTCGTGGCGCGCATCCAGCGCCACCTCGACCAGTCGCCGAAGCTCACCCACGACGTGGTGCAGATCTACACCACGCCCCGCATCGTGCAGCTCCTCGAGGCCGCCAACACCGAGGCCGACCGGCTCAAGGACCAGTTCGTCGGCGTCGAGCACCTGCTGATCGCCATCGCCGGCATCCGCGACGGCGAGGCCGCGGCGATCCTCGCCGAGTACGAGATCTCCCGGGAGCGCATCTACGCCGCGCTCCAGCAGGTGCGCGGCAGCGCGCGCGTCGACTCGCCGACCGCGGACTCGCAGTACCAGGCGCTCAGTCGCTACTCGACGGACCTCACGCAGCTCGCCCGCGACGGCGACCTCGACCCGGTGATCGGCCGCGAGGTGGAGTGCGAGCGCGTCATGCAGGTGCTCAACCGCCGCACCAAGAACAACCCCGTGCTCATCGGCGAGGCCGGCGTCGGCAAGACCGCCATCGTCGAGGGCCTCGCGCAGCGCATCGCCGCGGGCGAGGCGCCGGAGCGGCTGCGCGACAAGTCCGTGCTCGCGCTCGACATGGGCGCGCTGGTGGCGGGCTCGAAGTTCCGCGGTGAGTTCGAGGAGCGGCTGCAGTCCGTGATGCGCGAGGTGCGCGAGTCGAAGGGCGAGATCATCCTCTTCCTCGACGAGATCCACCAGCTCGTCGGGGCCGGCGGCGCCGAGGGCGCCATCGACGCCTCGAACATGATGAAGCCCGCGCTCGCGCGCGGTGAGCTGCACGTCATCGGCGCCACGACCCTCGACGAGTACCGCAAGATCGAGGCCGACCCGGCGCTCGAGCGGCGCTTCTCGCCCGTCTACGTCGACGAGCCCGGCGAGGACGAGGCCGTCGAGATCCTCGCCGGGCTGCGCGCCCGCTACGAGGAGCACCACGGCCTGCGCATCACCGACGAGGCACTCGACGCCGCCGTGCGGCTGAGTGCGCGCTACCTGACCGAGCGCTACCTTCCGGACAAGGCCATCGACCTCATCGACGAGGCGGCGTCGCGCCATGTGATCCTCGCCGAGTCGCTGCCCGGCGACGTGCGCGACCTCAAGCAGCGCCTGCAGGAGGCGTCGGACCGCATCGACGCCGCCGCGGCGCGCGAGGACTTCGAGGAGGCGGCGCGCATCAAGCAGGAGGTCCTGCACATCCAGGACGAGTACCGCTCGCGGGAGAGCGAGTGGCGCTCGGAGGCGGGCGTCTCGGACGAAGTGACCGAGTCCGACATCGCCGCGCTGATCGCGCAGATGACCGGCATCCCCGTGGACCGCATGCTCGAGGGCGAGGCCGAGAAGCTCCTGCACATGGAGGAGGCGCTGCACGGCCGCGTCGTCGGCCAGGACCAGGCGATCGTGACCCTCGCCGACGCGATCCGGCGCGCGCGGTCCGGCCTCAAGGACCCGCGCCGCCCGATCGGCTCGTTCATCTTCCTCGGGCCGACCGGGGTGGGGAAGACGGAGCTGGCGAAGGCGCTGGCGGAGTACATGTTCAACGACGAGGACGCGCTGCTGCGCCTCGACATGTCCGAGTACCAGGAGCGGCACACGGTCTCACGGCTCGTCGGGGCGCCTCCGGGCTACATCGGCTTCGACCAGGCGGGCGGCCTCACCGAGGCCGTACGGCGCCGGCCGTACCAGGTGGTGCTGTTCGACGAGATCGAGAAGGCCCACCCGGACGTCTTCAACGCGCTGCTCCAGATCCTCGAGGACGGCAGGCTCACCGACACGCACGGCCGCACGGTCGACTTCCGCAACACGGTGGTCATCCTCACCTCGAACCTCGGCACGGCGGGGCCGACGGGGACGATCGGTTTCGGCCGCACGCGCTCCGACGGCGAGCGCGAGACGCGTCGCCGCAACGTCGACGAGGCGCTGAAGCAGGCGTTCCGCCCGGAGTTCCTCAACCGCCTCGACGAGATCATCGTCTTCGAGGCGCTCACCGCGCCGGAGATCGCGCAGGTCGCCGAGCTGTTGCTGGCCGAGGTGCGCGCCCGGCTGGCCGAGCGGCGCATCGACTTCCGGGTGACGGAGGCGGCGAAGGCGGCGCTGGTCGATGAGGGCTTCGACCCCGACTTCGGAGCGCGGCCGTTGCGCCGCACAATCCAGCGCCGGGTCGAGAACGAGCTGGCGCGGCGCGTCCTCGCCGGGGAGTTCGGCGAGGGCGACGTCGTCGTCGTCGACCGCGACGGGGACGGCGGCGAGTACACGTTCACGGCGGAGCGGGCCCGCGAGGAGGTGCCGGTCTAAGAGATCTGAGACGGCGCCCGGTCGGTCTTGACGGCGGGCCGGGCCCGGCCGATGATCTTCTCAATCCTGCCCGCCCTGCACCGCAAGGTGCCGTGGCGGGCTTTTACGTGACTACTTCCGACGCTCCCACTCGAAGGAAGTCGAGTCATTCGCAGGGTCACCGTCTTCTTCGACGGTCAGAATTTCTACCGCAACGCGCGTCGCGCGTTCTTCGACGACGCGTCGTCCCCGTCACGAATCGGGCAATTCTGGCCGAGAGCTGTCGCGGACCTGATTGTCAGCAGGTACGACGATCGCGAGCTACAGGATGTTCGTGTCTACTTCGGGCGGCCCGATCGCACTCGGGACGTACGAGGTCACGCCGCCAACGTGCGTCAGTCAGTTGCATGGTCGCGTTCCGGCGTCCAGGTTCGCCCGCGAATGCTCCGCTACCCGCGCGACTGGCCGGCGTCACCCCCGCAGGAGAAGGGCGTCGACGTCGCGATAGCGACGGACCTGGTGTCTCTCGCTCTGAGAGGCGAGTGCGATGTGGTGGTAGTCGCTTCCGCTGACACCGATCTCCTGCCGGCTATCGAGGAGGTACAGGTCCAGACCGACGTAACGGTCGAGGTTGCCGCGTGGCGAGGGACGACTCACCGCCAGAGACTCTCCGTGCCGGGAGCCAGCGTGTGGTGCCACTGGCTGCGGCGCGAAGACTATGAACGGGTTCGAGACGACACCGACTACAACATCGCATCGACCTAGACGTGGCGGCTTGCCGTTGCCCGCCTCCGCCCGCCCTCCGATAATCGAACACGCACCGCTGTTCCCCACCGCAGCACGAGCCGGAGGCCACCTTGGGCAGCAATCGCCGACGCCGTCGACGCCGACGAGGCGGGAACCGGGGACGTCAGGAATCACAACAGGAGCAGCAACAGACGCAGTCCGACGACCCGTCCGCTCGGCGACAGTCCCGCACGGGGCGCGGCGCCGGCTCGTCGCGACGAGAGCGCTCCAGCCGGTCCAGTCAGCCACGGCTGCAGGGGCTTCGCTCCACCATCGACTCGTTCGGGGGCCTCCTCACGATCGGAGCGGTCGTCATCGCCGTGGGCGCCGTCATCGTGCTCATCATCCTCAACCGGCCCGGCGGCAGCGGGTCCGTCGGCGACGCGGAGTTCGTCGTGCCGCAGACCACGGCCCCCGTCGACGGCCGGCTCCTCGGCAGCCCCGACGCGCCCGTGCGCATCGTCGCGTTCGAGGACTTCAGTTGCCCGGCGTGCGGGACGTTCTCCCGCGAGACGAAGCCGCTCATCGAGCATGAGTACATCAACGACGGGCTCGTCTCCATCGAGTACCGCCACCTGGCAATCCTCGGGGTGGACTCGGAGCAGGCCGCAGCGGCCTCCGAGTGCGCGGTCGACCAGGATCTCTTCTGGCCCTACCACGATGTCCTCTACGCCCGGCAGGGCAGCGCCGGCTGGGCGTCGAAGGGCAATCTCAAGGACTTCGCGCGCGAGATGAATGACGTGCTCCAGGGCCCGGGCCTGGACCTCGACGCGTTCGACGCATGCGTCGACGCCGGGGTGAAGGAGATCACAGTCCAGGCGGCAAGCGACGAGGCCGGCAGGCTGATCGCCGGCGTAGGCGGCCGGACCTCGACGCCGACGTTCTTCATCAATGGCGTGCTCGCATTCCAGGGCGCGCAACCCATCGACACGTTCCGCTTCGAGATCGATCGCTTGCTCGACGCCGCGGGGGTTACGGAGGAGGAGCAGTCGGCCGAGCCGGCGGGACCACCGGTCGACGGCCGCCTGCTCGGCGACCCGGACGCGCCGGTGCAACTCGTGGCCTTCGAGGACTTCAGCTGCTCGCACTGCGCCGACTTCTCGCGTGGCGCCAAGTCGCTTATCGAGGCGGAGTACATCACCGACGGGCGTGTCGCGCTCGAGTTCCGGCACATGGCCATCCTCGGCCCCGACTCGGAGCGTGCGGCCGCCGCGTCCGAGTGCGCGGCGGACCAGAACCTGTTCTGGCCGTACCACGACGTGCTCTTCGCGCGGCAGGGCGGCCAGGGCTGGGCCTCCGACGACAACCTCAAGGGCTTCGCGCGCGAGATGAACGACGCCCTCGGCGGCGACGGGCTCGACCTCGACGCGTTCGACGTGTGCGTGGACTCGGGCGAGAAGATCGCGACGGTGCGCGCCTCGACGGATGAGGCGGGCCAGGTGATCGTCGGCGCGGGCGGTCAGCCCTCGACGCCGACGTTCTTCATCAACGGCGAGCCCGCCGTCCAGGGAGCACGGCGGATCGAGGTCTTCCGCGAGGCCATCGACGCCGCACTGGCCGCCGCCGGCGGCGGATAGGCGCGTGACCGTGGGCGCCCTGCTCGCACGGCGGCGCGACGCACTGCTCGCCCTCGCCGTGTTCGGCACGGGCGTGGCCGCGTACCTGAGCTGGGTCGCGATCGACAGCGAGCAGTCGCCGTTCTGCTCCGGCGTCGGCGACTGCCAGGCGGTGCAGAGCTCCGAGTTCGCCGAGATCGGCGGGGTGCCCATCGCCGTGCTCGGCCTCGGGATGTACGTGACGCTGCTCGCGCTCGTGGCGGCGCGGCGGTTCTGGTCCCGGGCCGCCGAGGCGCGCCTGGACCGCCCGATGGCGAGCGCGACGTTCGGCGTAGCGCTCAGCGGCGCGCTCTACTCGGCGTACCTGACGTACCTCGAGCTGTTTGAGATCGACGCGATCTGCGCGTGGTGCGTGGCGTCGGCGGTGATCGTGACGCTGATCACCGTGCTGAGCGTGCCGGACCTGCGCGTCACGGGTGGCTCCGGGGCGCGACCGCCACTATGATCCGGCGGGGCATGATCCGCCTCAGCGTCGCCGCGCACAGAGTTCCGAGGGGGCCGCGTGTCCGAGCTTGCCGTCACATTCGATGACATGACCGTCCTCACCGAGGGCGGCTCCGACGTGTTCGTCGTGAACCTCAACGAGAGCGACGAGCCACCTCCGTACTACGTCGAGGTCGCCGGGCGGCGCTTCAGCTTCGAGGGCGCCACGTTCCTCATCCAGGGCCACAGCGCGGTCATGCCCGAGTGGGTGCGCGAGCACGAGGCCGAAGGCCGGCTCGTGCTGCTGGGCGAGCGTGAGGACCGCTACCTGCGCTACGTCCACGACCCCGCCGAGGAGGTGGAGGACGAGGAAGCGGACGAGTAGTCCGCGCCGTCCCCGTCGATGCCGCATCGAACGCCCCGCGTGCGCGGGGCGTTGTGCTGCCTATCGCAGGAACACGATCCCGGAGCCCACGAAGTACGCGCCGAGACCCACGAGGAACAGGCCGCACACGGCGAGGAGCCCTCGATACGCGCGTCGCCCGAACCAGCGCCGCCCGGAGTGGACGAGCCACGCCATGAGCGTGAGCCAGGCGAGGTCGGAGATGATGTGCCCGCCGAAGACCGCGACGGGCCCCGCGAAGCCCGCGTCGAGCGAGTCGGCGGTGAGCTTCGTGCCGACGCTCGCCCACCAGATCACCCAGTACGGGTTGCCGACCGAGACGAGGATGCCGAGGAGCACCACGCGTCGCGCCGATGCGGTGGTCTCGCCCGGCGCGGTGACGAAGGCCGGCGTCAGTTCGGCCCTCGGCAGGGTGCGGAACAGGTCGATGCCGAGGTAGACGAGGATGCCGCCGCCCACCAGCGCGATCACGGCGGTCAGCGGGCTTTCGTCGGTGAGCGCCGCGCTCAGGCCGAGCGCGAGCACCACGACCGTGACCCCCTCGGCGATCGCATGGCCGAGCGTGGCGAGGGGCCCGGCGCGCACGCCCAACACCGTCGCCTCGCGGATCGCGAGCACGGTCAGCGGGCCGGGCGTGAGCGCGCCCGAGAGCCCCACGGTGAACGCGACGCCGGCGATGGCGGCCAGCTCGAACGCGGTGTCCATGCGCGCAGCGTGGGCTACCGCGCGGTGAGCCGCCAGACCGCGCCGCGGTAGTCGACGACCAGCACCTCGCCGTCCGCTACGATCTATCTCGCGGTTCGTGCCGGGAAGGGCGTGCCCATGACCACGGGCGACGTGGACGCCGTACGAGCCTTCGCCGATGCTCGGCGCATGCACGATTCCGCGTTGGAGCGAATGGCCGCGGGCGACATCCGCGATGCGGCGGAGAAGGCGTGGTGCGCCGCGAAGCGCGCTACCGACGCGCTCATCCTCGCCCGTTCCGGGGTGGAGCCGCGGCGTTCCACGGACACGGGCAGTGGGCTACGTGCGCTGGAGCGTGACGAGCCGGACGCGGGCTCGCTGCGCGCACGCTACTACGAGCGTCAGGGCGCGCTCCACGGCGAGTGCTTCTACATCGGCCTTTGCGAACCCATCGAGGGCATCGAGCGCCTTATCCGTGAGACCGCCGACTATGTCGAGGATGCCCGGCGGCTCGCCGGGGCGTGTTGTGCCCAGTCCGCGTGCGCCACGTGTGAACGGTGTCGGTGGCCGCCGGGCTACCGCGCGGTGAGCCGCCAGACCGCGCCGAGGTAGTCGACGACCAGCACCTCGCCGTCGGAATCGAGGCCGAACGAGACGAGGCTACCTGCACCCTCGGCGAGCACGACCGGCTCGGTGCGCTCGCCCGCCGACGCTGCATTCGCGGCGTCGCGCAGCACGAAGACCTCGCCGGTGCAGAAGTCGCCGAAGAGGTAGACGCCTCGCAGCGACGGGAGCGCGTCGCCGCGGTACACGACGCCGCCCGTGACCGAGCAGCGACCGGCGTCGTGGCCATACGCGGTCACCGGCGGCGTCATGCCGGTCGTGTCGCACGCCCGGCCGGGGACGAGGCATCCGAAGCCCTCGGCGACGTTCCAGCCGTGGTTGGCGCCGCGGGTGACGCGGTTCACCTCCTCGTTGTCGATGAAGCCGACGTCGCCGAGCCACAGCGCGCCGGTCTCCGGGTCGAAGGCCATGCGCCACGGGTTGCGGAACCCGTACGCCCAGATCTCGTCGCGCGCTCCCTCGACGCCCACGAAGGGGTTGTCAGGCGGGACGGTGTACGGCTGCTGCGCCGACGACTCGCGCACGTCGATGCGGATCACGCTGCCGAGGAGCGTCCCGAGGTCCTGCCCGTTCTCGAACGGGTCGGTCGAGGCGCTGCCATCGCCGAGGCCGAGGTAGAGCATGCCGTCCGGCCCGAAGCGGATCGCGCCGCCGTTCTGGTTGTAGCCGGGCTGCGGCAGCACGAGCACCTCGAGGCCGCTCGCGGCGTCGGCCGCGTCGTCCACGACCTCGAAGCGCGCGAGGACGCTGCGGGGCGGCTCGCCCGCGGCGAAGTAGTACGCCCACAGCCGGCCGTTGCGGTCGAAGTCCGGGTCGAGCGCGACCGAGAGCAGACCCTCGCCGAGATCCACGTCGATGTGCTCGCGCAGGTCGAGGAGCATGCGCCGGTTGCTGCCGTCGGCGTCCAGCAGGTGGACCAGCCCTCCCTGCTCTGCGACGAAGAAGCGCCCGCGCGCGTACGCACCGACCTCCACGGGCCGGCCGAACCGGGCCTCGCCGAGCGCGGGTTCGAGCGTCACGGCGGGGAGCGAAGGAGGCTCGGCGGCCTCGCAGGCCACGAGCAGGACGACGACCGCGCCGAGCATGAGCCGCACGGCGCGCATCATGCGCGCCTCGAGGCTGATCCGGGCCGTGCTGATCGTCACGCCGGGCGCCTCCCGGTCGATTGTGGAGGTGGGACGGTCTGGTGAGTGTAGCGGTGGCCCCCGCGAAGCTGCCGCTGGCGCGTACGATGACAAACGCGATGGCATTACCCCCTCAGTTCGACGAACCGCCGTTCCGCTCCCTGGAGCGGATCGACGAAGCCATCGATCGAGGGCAGGAGCGCGCGTTCCGCGTGCTCTGGTTCTGGACCCCGCCCGGCTCGGTGGCGCGCAACACGCAGTTCCAGGCGCTGCTCGCCTCGCGCTTCCTCGCCGACATGGCGCAGCAGGCGCTGCTCTTCGGCGCACTGATCGCGATTGCCCGCGAGGGCGGAGGGGCCTTCGAGGCCGGCCTGCTCGGCTGCGCCTTCCTGCTCCCCGGCGTGGTGCTCGGCATGTACGGCGGAGCCGTCGCCGACGCGCTCCCGAAGCGCGTCGCCCTGGCCGGCGCCTACTTCGGGATGGGCGCGCTGACGCTCGCGATCCCGCTCGCGCTGGGGACCGAGTTCGGCTCGCTGCTGTTGGTCCTGTTCCTGGTGCGCGTGCTCTTCCAGGTTTCGCAGCCGAGCGAGGCGTCGACGGTGCCGCTCGTCGCGAACACCGACGAGCTTGCCGGGGCCACCTCGATGCTCGGGCTCGTCTCGTCGGCGGGGGAGCTGATCGGCAAGGCGCTGCTCGCGCCGGTGATCGTGCGGGCGTTCGGCGTGAACCCGGTGACGATCATGGCCGGGCTGCTGTTCCTGCTCTCCGCCACCCGTGTCCTCGACCTGCGCCCGCCCGCTCGTCCGGGCGTCGCCGGGGCCGCGCCCGTGCCCCCACCCTCGACGCGCGAGGCATTGCAGTGGCTGCTCGACGAGCGGAGCGTGCTCATCATGCTCGTGCTCGCGGGGCTCGCGAGCACCGTGAACGTCGTGCTCGGCATCCTCGGCCCGCAGTACGTGCGCGAGGTGCTCGATGTGGACCCGGCGAACGCGCTCTACGTGTTCGCGCCCGCGCCGATCGGGCTGCTGGCCGCGCTCGCAGTCACGCCCGTGCTGATCGGGCGCGTGGGCGAGCGGCCGGTGGCGGTGACGGGATTCGCGCTGGTCGCCGTCGTGATGATGGCGCTGGGGCTGGTTGCGCCGCTGAGCGAGGCGCTGAGCTGGCTGATCCCCATCGACATCCCGGGCGTCGGCCCGAGGGTCGAGACAGCGGCATTCCTGTCGATCTTCCTCGGCTTCGGGGTGACCCTCGCGGCGGTTGCGACGCAGACCTACGTCAGCCGGACGGTGCCGCTGCGTATCCAGGGGCGCGCCTTCGCACTGCTCGGCGTGCTCAAGGATGGGCTCGCGATCTTCCCCCTGCTCGCGCTCGGCGCGGTCGCGAGCCGCGTCGGCGTCGACGCGGTGATCACCGTCGCGCCGGTCTTCCTGCTTGCGATCGCTGTCGGCCTCGACCAGCTCGTCTCGCGCCTGCGCACGCCCACACCGGGTGACCCGCCAGCTGGTCAGGCGACGATGTGATGACGTCGAGGCCGGTCAGCCGGCCTCGTCGGCGAGCTCCTCGGCGTCGGTGATGTACGCGACGGTCTCACGGATGCGGCGCGTGGTGGCCTCGACGGGTTCGCACAGCCCGAGATAGAAGCACTCGCCGTGCAGTTGGGCCTGCCGCGAGTAGAAGCGGCCCACCAGGCCCTCAACCCCCGGGTCGCACCAGGCGAGCTCGTTGAGTTGCCGACTGGTCTCCGGCGACCGCTCGGGCTCCACACCCGTCCGCGCGAGGATGAGCGCATGGGTGGCGCGCCTGGTGGCGCACCACGCCTTCTCGGCCGCGTCACGGATGTCGCCCGCGTCGAGTTGCTCGATGGCGGACGTGTACATCGCGCGGGCGTCGTCGAAACTTCGGGCTGCGTCGGTCGCGGTCGTCATCGCTGCTCCGGGCGGGCTGTACCGATGGCGGTTGCCATCGAGGTCAGGATGGCCGTCGCGCGGCTGCGAACGCTACGGGTAGATCGGGGTGCGCTCGAGGCCGAGCGTCTGGTCGTAGCCGAACATCAGGTTGAGGTTCTGGAGCGCGTTGCCGCTCTGCCCCTTGAGCAGGTTGTCGATCGACGACATCACGACGACACGGCTCTCGTCCGGCGAGGTCAGCAGCGAGATGTCGCAGAAATTCGACCCCGCCGTGCCCTTGAGCGTCGGCGGCGTGTCGAGCACGCGCACGAACGGGGCGCCGTCGAAGAACTCGCGGTAGCGCTCCAGCAGCGCCTCGCGAGACGCGGTGCGCGTGAGCGACATGTGCATGGTGCTGAGGATGCCGCGCGTCATGCCCAGCAGGTGCGGGACGAAGTGCACGCTCGCCTCGCCGCCGGCGAGCCCGCCGAGCGTGTGCTCGGCCTCCACGACGTGCTGGTGGCTGAAGACGCGGTACGGCACGACGTTGTCGTTGAGGTGCGAGAAGTGCTGCGCGGCGGCCGGCTTCTTCCCGGCGCCCGAGGAGCCCGTGAGCCCGTCCACCACCACCGTGTTGCCCTCGACGAGCCCGTCCGCGAAGAGCGGCGCGAGGCCGAGGATGATGCCGACCGCGAAGCAGCCCGGGTTCCCGACGATCGGCGAGTCGACGACGCCGTCGCCGGTCAGTTCGGGCACCCCGTAGATCGCGCGGTCCAGGAGCGCCTCGGCGGCGTGTCCGTTGTCGCCGATCGAAGGGTGCGCGGCGGCGTACTTCGCGTACGACGGGGCGTCGGGGAAGCGGAAGTCGCCCGAGTAGTCGAGGAAGCGCACGCCGGCGTCGGCGAGCGCGGGTGCGTAGCCCATCGAGACGCGGTCGGGGGTGGCGAAGACGACGACGTCGCAGTCGCTGCCGATCGAGGCCTCATCGGGCCCCTGCACGACCAGGTCGGTGCGGCCGTGGAGGTGCGGGTAAACATCGGCGATACGCCTGCCGGCGTCGTCACGCGCGATGAGCGCGGATGCCTCGAGCTCGGGATGCTGCAGCAGCATCTCGATCATGCCGAGTCCGCCGTAGCCGGTTGCCCCCACGAGTTGCACGCGCGGCATGGTCTCTTCCTCCGGTCAGCATCGCGTCGAGATGACAGCATAGGGCGCGCGGTGGGGTGCTGGAAGATCGGCAGTGGCCCAGGGCTCTATCGCTCACCCGGCTGGTCTCGGCCCTCGCTCCCCTCGAGGAGTCGCACAAGTTCGAGGGCTGCCCACACTCGGCCGCGGGCTCGTCCCGTGACCTCTTCGAGGATCCCGGCGCGTGCGAGGGCGGACAGCGCCTGGTAGACCGTCGGCGGCGAGGCCGGGGAGCCTGCGTCGGCGAGAGCGCGGCCCGCTGCCGACGCATCGACGGCGAACCCGCTGCGCTGGATGAGCCGGGCGAGCCGGATGGCGGTGGGCGTGGCGCCGGCCTCCTCCAGCCGCGCGATCCACTCATCCTCGAGCCCCATGAGGCGTCGCGCGATGTCGACCGACGCCTGGGCCTGGGCGACGATCGCGCGCAGCACAAAGCCGAGCCAACCGGCCCAATCGCTGCGCGCGCTGACGGCGAGCATGCGGTCGTAGTACTCCTGCCGGTGCTCGTGGAGGTACGCGGCCAGGTAGAGCAGTGGGGGTTCGAGTCGCCCGCGGCGCGCGAGTATGAGCGGGATGAGGATCCGTCCGACCCGGCCGTTACCATCCCGGAACGGATGGATCGCCTCGAAGGCGTAATGCACCCAGGCGACCTCGACCAGTGGGGGAGTGCCGCCCGGGTTCCCGATGTAGTGGAACAGGCTCGCCAGTCGCTCACGCATCTCGGCCGGCGGCGGCGGAGTGTAGATCAGGACGCCGCCCGCTGCGATGTAGTTCTGGACGTCCCTGAACTGCCCCGGTCCGGCCGTAGCTTCGCCGCGCGTGCCCGTCATCAGCTTGCGATGGAGGTCGAGGACGAGTTCGGCGTCGATGGGAGCGCCATCGCGGACACGGTTCAGCCCGTACTCGAGCGCCGTGACGTGGTTGAGCGTCTCGCGGCCGTCGTGGTCCGCAGGCGGAGGCCCGCCCAGCGCCTCGATCGTGGCGAGTTCGAGCAGCGTCGTTCGTGTGCCCTCGATCTGGGAACTCTCAACAGCCTCGCGGCGGAGGTAGAGGGTCGCCAGCGCGTCGGCTTCCCGTAGCATGCCGCCCAGCCCGGCGAGCAACCCGAGGTTGTACTCGGCGTCGGCGAGGAGCCCGCTGTTCGCTGCGATGGCCGCCTGCTCGACCCCGGGCGGCGGCGGAAGCGGGCCTGGGACGAACGCGACGTACTGGCCCCCGCCGAGCGGGCGCGTGGTCACGAGTTCGCCTGCCGGATCGATGAACGCAGTGATGTCCACGGCTGCGGCCCTCCGCGTCGCTAGTTAAGTATAGGAGCCTCTTCTTGAAGAAGGCCATCGCGAGGTATCGCGGACTGAAATAGCATGAGCGGATGATCCGTTCCCAGGAGATTCGGCTCCTCGCCTGTTCATACTGGGCCACGCGAACTTAACGAACGGCGCTTGCGACTCAACCCAGCTGAAACAGGGTAGTCTGATAAACAGTTCCGCCTCGCCACTCCCGCCCACGTGCTACGTTCGAGGCGTGACCACCGACCAGCCCACGTGGCGAGACGTCCTCACTCTCGACGACCCCGCGCTGCTCGCGCAGTGCGACTTCGACCGCTTCCGCGCGAGCGGCCCGGGCGGGCAGAAGCGCAACGTCACCGACTCGGCGGTGCGGCTACGGCACCGCGCCTCGGGCGTGAGCGCCGAGGCGAACGAGTCGCGCTCGCAGCACGAGAACCGGGCGCGCGCCCTGCGGCGGCTCCGCCGCACGCTCGCGCTGCAGCTCCGCGCGCCCGTGGACATCGAGGGTTACACGACGCCGGCCGAGGTCGAGGCCGTGCGGGTGCGCGACGGCCGGCTCTCGGTCGGGCGTCGCGACGCGCGCTTTCTGCCCGCGGTCGCCGCGCTGTTCGACGTGCTCGAGGCCGCTGAGTGGCGGGTCGGCGACGCCGCACGTGCCGCCGGGGTGTCCACGGCCGCGCTCGGGCGGCTGCTGGGGCAGGACCAGGCCGTGTGGCGCGCCGCGAACGAGCGACGCCGCGCGCACGGGCTCTCGGCGCTGCGGATGCGGTAGCGCGCGGTCAGCGCAGGTCGAACGGGCGCGACTCGATCGGGACGATCTTGCCGCCTCGGTACTCCCAGATCTCGACGAACCCCGTCGCGAGGTCGCCCGTGGCGTTCCAGTCGAGCGGCGAGGCCGCGCCGTCGTAGTCCACCTCCTCGCCGTTGCGGACGGCTTCGAGGGCGGCTACGACGCCCTCGGGCCCCGCGATGACAGTGCGGCCCGGCGGCTGCACCACGTTGCGGAGCTGGTCGCGGATGGCGGCGCTGTCGGTGGAGCCCGCGGCCTCGGCGGCGAGCGCGATGGCGATCACGGCGTCGTAGCCCTCGCGCACGTAGGCGCGCGCCGGCTCCTCGCCGAACTGCGCGACGTAGGCGCGGTTCCACGCCGCGGTCGAGGGCTCCTCGGCGCTGCTGCCCGGCGCGGTGCCCTTCGAGCCCTCGACGTGCTCGGGCCCGATCTTCGCGGCGAGGTCCTCGCTGCGGGTGGCGTCGGCGAAGACGAACTTCGTGAAGATCTCGTTCTCGATCGCCTCGCGGAGGAACACCTCGGCCTCCCCGGGGAAGGCGATCACGACCAGCAGGTCCGCGCCCCCGCTGGCGGCGTGCTGGAGCTCCGCGAGGTACGTCGGCTGCCCGAGCGCGGAGTACGAGGCGGCCGTGACGGTACCCGGGAAGTTGTCCGTGAACACCTCGGCCGAGCCCTGGCCGTACGCGTCGTCGCGGTACAGGAGCCCGACGTTGTCGAGCCCCTCCTCCTCGGCGAGCGCGGCGAGGACGACCCCCTTCGCCACGTCCGAGGGGGCGCTGCGGAACAGGAAGTCGTTGTCGTTCGAGGTCGACAGCGCGGGCGAGGACGCCGACGGCGTGATCATCACCACGCCGGAGGGGCCGATCACGCTCTCGGTGACCGCGAGCGTCACGGTGCTGGAGATCGCGCCGACGATGGCGTTGACGCCCTCGACGTCGACGAGCCGCCGCGCCTCCTCGACGCCCTGCGTGGGGTTGACCTTCGTGTCGCCGAACAGCAACTCGACATCGCGGCCGAGGACGCCGCCGGCCTCGTTCACGTGTTGCACCGCGAGCTCCACGCCGACGCTGATCACGTCGCCGAGCTCGGCGAGGGAGCCCGAGCGGTCGGCGAGGTAGCCGATGCGCAGCGGCTCGGCCGCCTCGCCCGAGCCATCACCGCCCTCGCCGTCATCGCACGCGACGACGAGCGCGGCTGCGGCGAGCAGCGGGACGAGCCATCGCGCAATCGCGCTTGTCATACGTGCAGGCTACAGTGCGACCGCCTACCAGACACGTTCGTAATGCGACGTACTGACGCTGGGCCATCGCAACACTGGTTGTATCGCGCATCCCGTGAGGCCGCAGGTCACAGGTGACGATGCTGAACGAGAACATCAGGTACGAGCCGGAGGAGAGCCCGCCCCACCTGCTCTCCGTCGGCCTGGGCTTGCAGGCGACCGCGATCCTGCTCGCTCCCATCGTGGTGGCCGTGGCGATCATCATGCGGGCCGCCGACCAGCCCGAGAGCTACCTCACGTGGGCGGTCTTCTCCGCGGTGGTCATCGCGGGCGCGATCACCATGCTCCAGTCGGCCCGGATCGGGCGCTTTGGCTCCGGGTACATCCTGTTCATGGGGACCTCTCCCACGTTCCTCGTCATCTGTGTCCTGGCGCTGGAAGCCGGAGGTCCGGCGATGATGGCGACGCTCGTCGTCGCCTCGTCGGCGTGCTACTTCCTGCTGGCCGCGCGGCTGTCGATGCTGCGACGCGTCATCACGCCGCTCGTCTCGGGCGTCGTCATCATGCTCCTGGCCGCCATGGCGGCGCCGATCGTGTTCCGCATGCTGGCGGACGTCCCGGACTCCACCCCGGATGTGGCTGCTCCGGTCGTCGCCGCCGTGACGGTGTGCGCGGTCGCCCCGCTGGCGCTGCGCGGCCCCCGGACGGTGCAGCTGTGGGCGCCGCTCATCGGCGTCGTGGTCGGATGCGTGGTGTCGGCGTTCTGGGGGCTCTACGACTACGAGAGTGTCCTCGACGCCGCCTGGATCGGGCTCCCCGAGACGGAGTGGGAAGGGCTGCACCTGGGGCTGGACGCCGAGTTCTGGGCGCTCCTCGTCGCGTTCGCGCTGGTATCGATGGTGAGCGCGCTCGAGACGGTTGGCGACGGCGTGGCGGTGCAGCAGGTGTCGCGCCGACAGGTCCGGACGACCGACTTCCGGGTCATCCAGGGCGCGCTCAACGCAGACGGCCTGGGCAACATCCTCTCGGGCCTCGCCGGCACGGTGCCGAACACGACGTACTCGTCCAGCATTCCGCTGATCGCACTGACCGGCGTGGCGGCCCGGCGCGTTGGGCTGTACGCGGGCGGGCTCCTCGTCGTGTCGGCGTTCTTCCCGAAGATCGCCGCGTTGCTGCTGGCGATTCCGGCACCCGTGGTGGGCGCCTACATCACGGTCTTCATCGCCCTCGTCTTCGTCGAGGGGCTGAAGACCGTTGCCGGCGACGGGCTGGACCAGCAGAAGACCCTGATCCTCGGGCTGGCGTTCTGGGTCGGCATCGGGTTCGAGTACAAGTTTGTCTTCCCGGACCTGCTGGACGGGTCGCTCGGGACCATCCTCGGCAACGGCATGGTGGTCGGCGGTCTCGTCGCGATCATCCTGGTCCAGTTCATCGGGCTGTCGGGTCGGCGCAGGCGCGCGAGGTTCGAGCTGAGCCCGTCGGTCGTGCCGCAGCTCGACGAGTTCCTCGAGGCGTTCGCATCCCGCATCGGCTGGGGTCAGGCCGCGACGGACCGCTTGCGCTCGGCGGGCGAGGAGGCGCTGGCGAGCCTGCTACAGGACGAGGCTGCAGCGAGCGATGGCAGGCGGCTGGTGGTGGGCGTCGACCTCCGGGACGGGGTCGCCGAGATGGAGTTCTCCGCGGTGCTCGGCGACGAGAACCTCGAGGACCGGCTCGCGTACCTGCCCGAGGAGCCAGAGATCGAGGACGAGCGCGAGATCTCGTTCCGGCTGCTCCGCCACTACGCCTCGTCGGTGCGCCACCAGAAGTACCACGACATCGACGTCATCACGGTGCAGGTCGAGGGCGAGTAGGCGGAGCGGAATTCCGCATAGCACGCCGCGACAGGACTCGGCTCGCCCCGTCAGACCCGCTCGATAGTCGCGGTCAGCCCGAACGTCTCGAGGCGGTCGCGGTACAGCTCGGCGCGCTCGCGCGGGCAGGCGATGACCTCGGCGCGGCCGTTGAGGTGCGCCTCGATCATGATCGCCATCGCCCGCTCCGTGTCGAGTTCCGGCACCGAGTCGAGCAGCGCCCGCACAACGTGGCCCATCTCGTTGTGGTCGTCGTTGTGCAGCACCACGCGGTAGGGCGGCAACGTCTCGCTCAGCGAGCGCTCGCGCACCTCGGGGTCGCGGGTGGGCGTGGACGGCGTCGGTGTGGGCGGCGAGGTCATGGTGCACCGAAGGCTAGCAAAGGCACGGCCTGCGTCATGCCTGATCCTCGGGCGTCGTCACGCGATCTGCTGCGTCGCGCTGGATCGGGACAGGATGGATCGCGCGTGGGGTTACCGGAGCGAATACCGGTTGGCCCGATCTTCGCGTTCAGTCACGCCGCCGATGCGGAAGTGCGCCGTCGACTCCGCGAGTTCGAAGCGAACGTTGGAATTCAGCAGGGCGTTGGGAGAGTCGTCGTATGGGTAGCTCGTGGCGGCCGCCGGAGCAGGCACGCCGTCGGCGATGGGCCGCTCGACGGTGACGTACCACTCCGGGACGTCGATGGGACGGGCAGGGTCGCCATACAGTTCGAGAGTGGATATGAAATCGGAACGGATCACGGCCGCGCCCTGCACCAGCGGGAACTTCAGCGCCCCCATCCAGGTAGTGATGTCCGTGCCCATGTCGGTAATCCAGACGCTGAACCACTCACCGTCCGCCTCCAGGCCGTCGGGGGCGATTCGTGCGCGGTAATCCCCGGCGCCCCAGGCGTACGCCCGCCGGACCCCGATGAAGTCGCCCTCGTAGCCCGCGGACTGCGTCCATGCGTCTGTCGGTGCAACTCTCGCGTTGGCAAGGTCGCGCGTTTCCCACCTTGAGAAGACAACGCCTTTCACGCGCGTGGAGCCGGGGTGCGATATGGCTGTCTGGAGTCCAAAGTAGAAGCCTATGCCCGAGATGGTGGTGTGCATGAGCATCAGGTAGTAGCCGTTGTGATCTGACCAGTTGCCGACATCGTTGTGAATAGTGAAGTCCATGACCACTTCCCGCAGGCCGTCACGTCGTCCTCGCCAATCCCATGTCACATGAGCCGGCGCCATCGGCGCTGAGATGCGCTCGTACAGGTCGTCGCGGCCCGGGATGCGTGGCAGCGGGGTGACATGGACGGCCTCCGACACCGGGCCCTTGCCGTCGCCGCTGAGGGCCCGCAGCGTGTAGACATACGGGAGACCGGGGATCGCGCCGGTGTCGACGTACTGCGTCTCGGTGTTCCACGTCAGCACGAACGATGCAGCGCTCAAGGGCTCGTCGCGTGTTCGCACCACCTCGTAGTTAGTGATGCTGTCGTCCCCGGGGTCGTCCCACTGGAGCACCACGCCGCGGTGGGTTGCGACGGCGGTGAGCCCGGTGGGGGCAGCACGAGGCGGGGCGATGACCCGCTTGACCTCCACGCGGCTCCACGGGCCGTACCGGATCGTAGCTTCGTCCGAGCCGTCCCAATGCCGAGCTCGTACCCGCACCTGGTAGACGGCGCCCGCGTCGAGACCGGTCAGCACGTGCACAGGCAGCGTGGCATACGAGTTGCCGACCTGACCGGACTGCGAGGGGAAATCGTCACCCAGCACGGCCCAGTTCACGTGGTAGTCCGTGGGCGGAGGGTTGGTCGCGCTCCAACTGACCCGGAGCTGCCCGCGTGCGGGGCTCGACAGGCCCACCTCGCCCACGTCCCCGACCGGCACGGGCGTGGCGGTCGGTGTCGGCGAGGGCGTCGAGGTCGCCCCCGGCGGGGGCTCAGGCGTGACGGTGACGCGAGGTGCAGGCTGGGCCTCGCACGCGGCGAGGGACAGCAGGCCGACGATGAGGCACGCGAGCCCGAGGCGGGGGTTCAGCAGGTGCTGCATGCGGCGCCGGGCAGTCCCGTCTAGCCGAAACGGCGACAGGCATCATTGGGTAGGGCAAGTTACCACAGTCGTGCCATGGCGCGCAGACGGTCAGTCGTAGCGCCAGGTGATGGTGCGCTTCGGGCGCAGGCGCAGGTACACGGCGCCCGGGCGCGCCTCCGTGGGCGCATCCTCTTCGGCGCCGCCGCGCCGGCGGTGCGCTTCGCGCTCCAGTTCCAGCCGCGCGGCCGGGTCGCGCACGACCTCGATGTCGCCCTGCAGCAACGCCCCGCTCAGGTCACCGCCTGCCCTCGCACCCGTGACGGTGAGCGAGCCACGGGGGTCGCGCTCGGCGTTGCGGACCTTCTGCGAGCCGTCCGGCGTGCCAAGCAGGATGTCGTCGCCGTCGCGGAAGTAGCCGAGCGGCACCACGTGCGGGTAGCCCTCGCGGTCGAGGGTGGCGAGCAGCCCCCACTCGCTGCCGGTGCCGGCGTCGAGGTAGTCGCGGAGCTCGTCGCCCTCCATGCGGCGTGACTGCATGGTCATGTCGTGCCTCCTTCGGTCTCCTCGGATGCCCCCTCGAAGACGAGGTCCATCCAGCGGTGCTCGATGCCGGCGTCGAGGAACACATCCCCGCGCGCCACGTAGCCGAGCTTCGCGTAGAAGCCCACCGCGTACTCCTGCGCGGCGAGCGTGACGCCGGGATGGCCCCGCCGCCGCGCCTCCTCGTGCAGCGCCTCCATGACGCCGACGCCCCAGTAGCGCCCTCGCTCCGACTTGAGCACGGCGACGCGGCCGATGTGCGGGTACTCGGCGGAGGCCCTGCGGGGTATCCCCGCGTTGAGAAGAGACACATCGAGCAGGAGTCGAGCGGTCGCCACCGGCCGCCCGTCGAGGCGGCCGAGGACGTGGACGGCGTCGCGCACGGTCGCCGGGTCGCCGTCGTAGTGGTCGATCTCCTCGTCCTCGTCGATGAGCTGCTCGTCGATGAAGACCGCGCGGCGGACGGCGAGCGCCTCCTGCATCTCCTCCGGGGTCGTGACCACGACGACGCGGAAGCCGGGCTGCACGCGCGCCTCGAACGCCTCGGCGGACTGCAGCGTGAGCTGCATCTCGATCACGTCCGTCCAGCGGCCGAACTTGTACCCGAACTCGTTGCGCAGCCCGGTCTGCTCGAAGCCCAGCGACTCGAAGAGCGCGACGCTCGCGTCGTTGCCGCGCGTGATGCGAGCGATGAGCACGTGCAGGTCGCGCTCGTGTGCCCCTTCGATCAGCGCCTCGACGAGTTGCCGGCCGACACCGCTGCGATGGTGCTCGGGGTCGACATAGACGGTGACCTCGCGCGTGAAGCGGAAGCCGAACTTCTGCATCGGCGTGAAGTGCGCGAAGCCGACCACCGCCTCGTCGCCCTGCGCGACGATCACCATCTCGTCGCGGTACGTCTCCAGCCACGCGCGACGCCGCGCGTCCGTCCACGGCCACTCGTCGAGCGTCGCGACGCCCTCGAGGACCTCGCGGTTGTAGATGCGCTGGATCGCGGGCACGTCGTGCGCGCCGGCGGACCGGATCGTGATGGGCCTGGTCACGCGCGCATCGCCTCCGTTCTCCCGTGGCGGGTGGCGGCGATTCTACCGGCCCGCCCCGTTGCATCGCGTATCCTGCCGGGCGTGCGAGGGGAGGGCGAGATGGCGAAGACCGACACCGTGACCGCGGCCCAGCTCGACGGGTGGTTCGAGTCGCTGTCCAACTGGGGGCGATGGGGCGACGACGACCAGCGCGGCGCACTCAACCTCATTACCGACACCAAGCGCGCCGAGGCCGCCTCGCTGGTGCGCGAGGGCGTCGCGGTCAGCTGCGCGCAGGAGCTGCCCAAGCGGCCCGCCCCGGACAACCCCACGCCTGTCGTCCACGCGATGCAGGGCGCGGGCGACGTCACGCGGGGCGGTATGGGCGGCGCGAGCGACATGATCGCGATCAACCCGCACGGCTACGCCACCACGCACCTCGACGCGCTCTGCCACATCTTCCACAACGACCAGATGTACAACGGCTACCCCGCCTCGCTGGTCACGAGCCTCGGCGCGCGGCGCAACAGCATCATGGCCGGCCAGGACGGCATCGTGAGCCGCGGCGTGCTGCTCGACATCCCCACGTTGCGCGGCGTCGACTACCTCGAACCCGGCGAGCGCATCCTCGTCGCCGACCTCGAGGCTGCCGAGGAGCGCCAGGGGGTCCAGGTCACGCCGGGCGACATCCTGCTGGTGCGCACGGGCCGCGACGAGCGCAACGCGGCCGAGGGCCGCTGGGACCCGATGACCGGCGGCCTCGCGGGGCTCTCGGCCGAGACCGCGCCGTGGCTGCGCGAGCGCGATGTCGCGGTGCTCGGCGGCGATGGCATCTCCGACGCCATGCCGACGCTCGTGCCGGAGTGGGGGTTGCCCATCCACACGCTCACCCTCGTCGCGCTCGGCGTGCACCTCATCGACAACATGCAGCTCAGCCGCGTCGCCGATGCCTGCGAGGAGTTGGGGCGATGGGAGTTCCAGCTCACCCTCGCGCCGCTGCGGCTGGCGCAGGGCACCGGCTCGCCCGTGAACCCGATCGCGCTGTTCTGACCCCGCACCGCCGGGGTGGCGCGATGCGTTACGCTGCCGCCTCGATACCATCGACAACGCACGAGGGCTGGAGGGCCGCATGATCTACGAGCTGCGCATCTACGAGGCGGCGCCGGGCAAGATGCCCGCGCTGCACGCTCGCTTCCGCGACCACACCATGCGCATCTTCGGCAACCACGGCATGGAGGTCGTCGGCTTCTGGACCTATGCCCACGGTGGGTGGAGCGACCAGCTCGTCTACCTCATGCGCTTCGACAGCATGGAGGACCGCGCCGCCAGGTGGGCCGCCTTCGCCGCCGACGAGGAGTGGCGCGA
Organism: uncultured Dehalococcoidaceae bacterium; assembly: GCA_964565075.1. Lineage (GTDB taxonomy): Bacteria > Chloroflexota > Dehalococcoidia > UBA2979 > UBA2979 > VXMT01. Next base: position 19,929 of record CAZMCK010000016.1, on the reverse strand, counting down.
GGTCGTCGTCGAGTCGCAGCGCGACGGCACCCTGACCACGCGCATCCGCTCCGACATCCTCGCCGCGACCGACTACTCGCCGATGCAGTAGCCGCCGGCCGCCTCGCGCCGCACCCGCATCGCCACCGCGGATGCGGGGCCTGCGTGTCCCTGTCATGCTCGTCGCCCACGACTCGACGCGAGGAGACGGAGACCGCCATGACACAGCCGCGAGACACCGGAACGCAGGCGCGCAGCGTGCTCGCCGAGATCACGCCGAGGCTCGCCGAGCTCACCCAGGAGCTCGTCTTCGACGAGATCTGGGAGCGCCCCGAGCTGTCGAAGCGCGACCGCAGCCTGATCGTCGTCGCCGCGCTCACGGCGCTCTACCGCACCGACCAGCTGCGTGCGCACGTCGGGCGCGCGCTCGACAACGGCGTCACGCGCGAGGAGATCTCGGAGATCATCACGCACATGGCGTTCTACGCGGGCTGGCCGTGCGCGGTGAACGCGGCCACCGTCGCCAAGCAGGTCTTCGACGACCGCGACGCGGCCGCGTAGCACCAACGAGGCGGCCCGCGCCTCCGCCGGGACGGTCGGCGCACGCTCGCAGGGCCTTGCCTCCTGCTTCCTCGATCCGCACGCGGGGTGGACGCGTGCGCGGACTATCATGCCCGTGCCGGGGCGATGCGACCCCGGGGAGCAGGAGACGGCCATGACGCAACAGACAGACGAGCCTTCCCCGATCCGGGAGTTGCTGGGAGACGTCGCGCCGCGGCTCGCCGACCTCACCGAGGAGGTGGTCGTGGACCAGCTCTGGGAGCACGAGGGCGGCATCTCGAAGCGGGACCGCAGCTTCATGACGGTCGCCACGCTGACCGCGCTCTACCGCACCGAACAGCTGCGCGCCCACATCGGGATGGCGCTCGAGAACGGGGTGACGCGGGACGAGATCGGCGAGATCATCACCCACATGGCCGCCTACGCCGGCTGGCCTTGCGCGGTCAACGCCGCGATCGTGGCCGGCGAGGTCTACGCGGAGCTCGACGGCTAGCGATCCGTGGTGGCGCGGCCAGGGCCGGCTGCCGGCCGGAGTGACAGCGCCCGCACGGGCGTGGCGAGGAGGCAACGATGCGCGCGGCGTTTCACGAGACCGAGGGTGGACTCGAGGTCCTGCAGTACGGCGAGGTCCCGGACCCCGAGCCCGGGCCGAATGACCTGCTGGTCCGCGTCCATGCCACCTCGATGGACCGGCTCGACGTCTTCACCCGCGAGGGCTCGCACGGGCAGGGCGTGACCGGCGAGCGCTACATCGGCGGCCGCGACTTCGCCGGCGTGGTCGAGGCGCTCGGCAGCGAGGTGACGGGCTTCGAGGTCGGCCAGCGGGTGTTCGGCACCGCGTCGGCGACACATGCCGAGCTCGCGCTGTCGAACGCCGTCGGGACGTTCGCAATGCCGGACAACCTGTCGTTCGACGAGGCGGGCTCGGCGCCCACTGCGGGGCGCAGCGCGCACGGCGCGCTGATCGACAAGGCGCGCATCGTGGCGGGCGAGACGGTGCTCGTCATCGCCGCGGGGAGCGGCGTCGGCAGCTTCGCCCAGCAGATCGCGAAGGCCTCGGGCTGCCGCGTCATCGCCACGGCCGGGGCCGCCGACAAGTGCCAGCAGGCACTCGACCTCGGCGCCGACGCGGCGATCAACCACTACGACGAGGACATCGCCGCCCGCGTGCGCGAGCTGACCAACGGTCGCGGCGTCGAGGTCGTGTGCGACTCGGTCGGCACCCCGGTCTGGCGCGCCTGCACGGACTCGCTCGCGCCCGAAGGGCGCTTCGTGACGTGCGGCGTGACGGCGGGTCACCTGGCCAGCATCCACCTCGGACGGCTGTTCACGATGGGGCACGCCTACATGGGCATCGGCCGCCCGAGCCCGCACGAGATCCGTCGCACGCTGACGGGCCTGACGCACATGCTTGAACAGGGCACGATCCGCTCGATCGTCCACGCCACGTTCCCGCTCTCCGGGATCGCGCAGGCGCACGAGCTGATGGAGGGCTCCACCTTCTTCGGCAAGATCGTCCTCAACCCGTAGCGGGCGAGGCGACGTCGTCGCTAGCCCTGGGCGAGCAGGGCTTCGACCTCCCGGCGGAGCGTCGGGAGGTCGTTCTTGACCACTCCCCAGATGGCCCTATCGCGGATCTCGGGGTCCGCGTGAGCAAGGATGTTGGCGAAGTCGACAATCATCGGGTAGTCCCAACTCCCGGCGGCGAGGCCTGGGTCCCGCTGCTGCGCTCGCGTGAGCGCGGCACCGATAATCCCGAACTGCCTCTCCACGGCGCTGCGCAACAGGACATCGCGCTCGTAGTCCGCGAACGCGCGGCCGGCTGTGAACCCCTCGATAGCGGAGCTCGCGACTTTGATGTCGTAGGGATGGGTGAGGACCTCACGCTGCATAGAGCAGCTCGCGGGTCTCCTCGATGCTCTCTCGGAAGTACGGGTTCTTGATCGCCGACTCCTCGACGAGGTCGACGTCGCGGTCGAACAAGGCTCGTAGCTCATTGAGGAGTCCGAAGTACGTCCTCCGGTACTCACCTGGAGGTGGTGGCTCAAAGTCCACGAGGAAGTCGAGGTCGCTGTCCTCGGGGCGGAACCCGCCGCGCGCGGCCGAGCCGAACACGTCGAGGCGCCTCACCCGGTACTGCCGGCAGAGCTGCTCGACCTCGGCCCGATGCTCCTCGACGATGGCGTGCACGTCGCGCCTCCTCCGTACACGATACGCTCGACGCGGCAGACGTGTCCCGCGACGCCGTGAGCCAGGAGGGGCCATGCCCGAAGCACCCGACCGCATCGAGCCGCAGGAGCTCGGCGACTACCTCGACGTGATGAGCAAGGCCGTCTTCCAGAGCGGCATGTCGTGGAAGGTCGTCGAGGGCAAGTGGGACACCACCCGCGAGGCGTTCCACGGGTTCGACGCCGAGCGCGTCGCCACGATGGACGAGGCGGAGATCGACGCGCTCGCCAACGACACGCGCGTGATCCGCAACCGCCGCAAGCTCAACGCCATCGTCAGCAACGCCGGCCGCATGCTGGAGCTCGAGGACGAGCACGGCACGTTCCGCGAGTACCTGCGCTCGACGGGCGACTTCTGGGACACGCTCCGAATGCTCCGCAAGGACTTCAAGTTCCTCGGCGATTTCGGGGCGTACTACTTCCTCTTCGTCGTCGGCGAGGATGTGCCGCCTCACGAGGAGTTCCGTGAGCAGGTCCCCGAGCAGACCGGGCGCCGGCGTTAGCGGCCGCGAGGCGCATGGTCGCGCTCAAGGGTGCGGCTGTTAGCATGGGGACACGCAGACACCGGTGGAGGCTAGCGTTGAGACACGCTTCCCGGTGACCAGATTGCGACGCACGCTTCTTTTCCCGTAGGTGGACCCGCCTCATCCAGCCTGCTCCGCGCCAACGATCACATCAGCGATCGGCGCGGGGGCTCACCGCCGCCAATCGGATGGCCGCGCGTGCGCCCAGTGCGGCACGAGTGACTACGCCCCGCGATGGTGGGGTAGCGCAGGAGACAGCTTGACCGACACGTTCGCCGGCCTCGGGATCCCCGAGGCCCTCGCCGAATTCCTCGAGGAATGCGGCTTCACGACACCCTTCGAGGTGCAGACCGCGACCATCCCCGATGCCCTCGCGGGCCGGGACGTCAGCGCACGCGCTCCCACGGGCTCGGGCAAGACGCTCGCGTTCGGCCTGCCGCTGCTCATGCGGGTGGAGGGCGCGAAGCCGCGCCGTCCGCTCGGCCTGGTGCTCGCGCCAACCCGCGAGCTCGCGGAGCAGATCCAGCGCGAGCTGCACCCGATCGCCCGTGCGGGCGGGCGGCGCATCATCGCCGTCTACGGCGGCGTCGGCTACGAGCACCAGAAGCAGGCGCTCGCCCGGGGCGTCGACGTCCTCGTCGCCTGCCCCGGCCGTCTCGCGGATCTGATCGAGCAGGGCGAGCTGGGCCTCGATGAGGTCGAGTTCGTCGTCATCGACGAGGCCGACCGGATGGCCGACATGGGGTTCCTGCCCGAGGTGCGCCGACTGCTGGACCGGACGCCGGACGACCGGCAGACGCTGCTGTACTCGGCCACGCTCGACGGCGATGTTGGTGTGCTCACCCGCCACTACCAGCGCGATCCCGCCTACCACGAAGTGGGCGACCCGCGACCGAACATCGAGGACATGCGCCACCTCTTCTGGCGGCTCGACGCGAGCAAGCGGATCGAGGTGGCCTCGGACCTCATCCAGGCCGCCGGCCGCACGATCGTGTTCTGCCGCACCCGCCGCGGTGCGGACCGCGTCGCCAAGCAGCTCGAACGTGCCGGCGCCAGCGCCGCCGCGATCCACGGGTCACGTTCGCAGAATCAGCGCAACCGGGCGCTACAGTCGTTCTCCGACGGCCGCGTGGAGGCGCTCGTTGCCACCGACGTCGCCGCCCGCGGCATCCACGTCGACGGCGTCGAGTGCGTGCTGCACTTCGACCCGCCGGTCGACGATAAGACGTACGTACACCGCTCCGGCCGCACCGCCCGCGCGGGCGCGCAGGGGACGGTCGTCTCCTTCATCGGCGACGACCAGGTGCGTGATGCCGGGAGCCTGATCCGCAACCTGCGGCTCAGCGCCGACCTGGCCACGCCGGCCCCGGTCTCGCTGCAGGGCGCCATGGAGCGCATCGACGCCGAGGCCGGCGCCAGCTTCGCCGACCCCCGCCTCGCTCGTGAGACTGCGGACGAAGCGCCCCGCGGCTCCCGCGGTCGGCGTCGCAACGGCCACTCGCGGACACGAGGGTCCGATGCGAGACGTGGCGACCGCGAACCGGCCCGAGGCCCGGCCGAAGAGCGTGGCGGGCGCCGGTCCCGGCGCTCCCGACCCCCCGCCGGCCGGCGCTCGAACGGCAGCCACTCGGCCGCCAACCGCCCAGCCGCCAGTCCCGCGGCCGCCGGCCGCAGGCGTCGCTTCTAGCCTCGCGCCGCCACCGCGGCGCAGGCCTCGCCGAGGCGCGTGATCGCCTCGCGCAGGGTGTCCGGCGCTACCGTGGGGAACGCGAGGCGGATGTGGCGCTCGTCCGTGCCTTCGGGCGCGTAGAGCGTGCCGGTGGTGACTGCCACGTCGCGCTCGGCCGCCGCCGCCTGCAGCGCGCTCGCGTCGATGCCGTCGGCGAGCCGGATCCACAGGTAGAAGCCACCCGAGGGCAGCACGAACGTCGCGAGCTCGCCGAAGGCAGCGCGCACCGCCTCGGCGGCGACGTCGCGGCGCTCGCGGTACAGGTCCTGGATGCGCGTCAGGTGCGCCTCGTGCGTCCCGCCCTCGTAGTAAGCGAGGAGCGTGCGCAGCACGAGTGGGGAGCTGCCGTTGTCGAGTCGCGTGAACACGACGTGGCGGACCGCCTCCGCCGCCCCCACCACCCAGCCGACGCGCAGTCCGGTCGCGACGGTCTTCGAGGCCGTGCCGACGTGCAGTACCCCGCGTCCGCCCGCCACCGCGAACAGCGAGTCGGGCGCCGGGCCGTCGAAGTCCAGGCCGGCGTACGCATCGTCCTCGACGATGAGCACGCCGTGGCGCGCGGCGATCTCGACGATCTGCTCGCGGCGCTCGAGCGGCACCGTCGCGCCGCTCGGGTTGTCGTAGGTGGCGACGAGGTAGATGAGCTTGGCCGTCGATCCCTCGGCGGCTATGCGGTTCAGGGCCTCCTCGAGCGCGTCGGCGCGCATCCCGCCCTTGTCCTGCGGGACGGCGGCGATGCGAGCGCCGCGGGCCTTGAACGAGCGGATCGCGCCGGGGTAGGCGGGCGCGCTGATCACGGCCACGTCGCCGGGGCCGAGGAACGTCGCGGCGATGTTGTCGATGGCATGCGCGCTGCCGGAGCAGAGCGTGACGTTCGAGGGGTCGAGGCTCAGCCCGCTCGCCTCCGACTGGCGATCGGCGATCCACGCGCGCAGCGGCTCGTAGCCCTGCGCGCCGCCGTAGGTCAGCGCGCCGCCGGGGTCGTCGCGCAGCGCGCGCTCCATCGCGTCGGCGATGGCGTTGATGGGGAGGGCGTTGCGGTCGGGGACGCCGGCGTTGAGGTCGTAGGCGAGGGGCGAGAGCGAGGTTGGCTGCGCGAGGTCCGCCACGAACGGCCCAAGCAGCCGTTCGTAGTCGGCCCCGCCGGCAAATGCAGGCTCGTCACTACTCACGGTCGCGCAGCCTACGGCCCCGCGCGTGAGACGACAATGCTCCCGGGACGAGTTCGCACTGTTACACCCCGCGGCAGGCGCTACACTGGCCCGGCGAAGCCCCCGCGGGGCTGCTCGCGGCGCCCCGAAGCGAGGAGATGCGATGACCACCGGACCCGCCCAGCCACCACAGGAGCCACCCGTCGTCAACGCGCCGAACTTCGACGGCGGCGAGTGGCTGCAGGGCGGGCCGGTCGACGTGCAGGGGCTCGGCGGGCCGTTGCTCGTCGACTTCTGGGACTACACGTGCCTCAACTGCCTGCGCACCCTCCCGTACCTCGCGGAGTGGCACCGGCGCTACGAGGATCTCGGGCTCACCATCGTCGGCGTCCACACGCCGGAGTTCGACTTCGCCCGCAACCCGGAGCGGGTGCGCGAGGCGATCGCGGACCTCGATGTGCCCTACCCGGTGGTGCTGGACGCCGAGTTCGCGATCTGGCGCGCGTACGCAAACCGGTTCTGGCCGTCCAAGTACTTCGTCGACGCCGAGGGCAAGATCCGCGCGCAGCACTCGGGCGAGGGCGCATACGGCGAGTCCGAGCAGGTGCTGCAGGCGCTGCTGCGCGAGCAGGAGGGCTTCGCCGCCGACCTGCCGGACCTGATGGAGCCGCTGCGTCCCGAGGACGGCCCCGGCGCGATCTGCTACCGCGTCACGCCAGAGCTCTACTGCGGCTACTCGCGCGGCATCATCGGCAACCTCGGCGGCCCGCAGCCGGACCGCCCGCACCGCTACTCCGACCCCGGCAAGCACGTCGAGGGCACGCTGTACCTGGACGGCCACTGGATGGTCTCCGGCGAGAACACCGCGCGGCCGTTCGGCGCGCAGGGCGCGAGCCGCATGACGCTCACCTACATGGCGGCCGACGTGAACCTCGTGATGCACCCGCCGATCATGGGCGGGAGCGGCGAGGTGCGCGTGCTGCTCGACGGCGAGCCCCCGCAGGGCGACGCCGCCGGCGAGGACGCCGAGGGCGGGCTGGTCACCGTCGACAAGCCGCGCATGTACCGCCTCGTGCGCGGCGTCGACGTAGAGCGGCACACGCTCACCGTCGAGACCGAGTCGGACGGGCTGGCCGCGTTCGCGTTCACGTTCACCTCGTGCGTCGCGCCGCCGCCGGAAGAGGCCTGACGCCTCCGGGTCGGCGTCCGCCGGTACGTCATAACGTCGCGCGCTGCTACGCTGCCTGCCGACCGGCCGCCTCGGCCGGTTCGTAACGCCCGCCGGTCACGTGGCCCGCGGGGCCCGAGGTGCGATCGTGGCCGAGCAGCGCAGCCTCAACGTCTTCTTCGACGTCGACTACACGCTGATCATGGCGGACGGCCGGCTGCGCAATCACACCGAAGAGGTGTTCCAGCGCCTCAAGGACGCCGGCCACTCGATCTACATCTGGTCCGGCGTCGGCATCCGCCGCTTCGACATGCGCCTGCACGGCCTCGACGGCTACGTGGACGACTACTTCGTGAAGCCGCTCTACCGCTACCGGGAGCGCCTGGACGAGATGGACGTCCCGATAGTCCCGGACTACGTGATCGACGACCACCCGCAGGTCGTGCGCGCCTTCGACGCCGGCTACCACATCCCCGACATCGCCCGCCGCGACGACCGCGAGCTGCTGAACGTGCTCGAGGAGATCGAGGCGCTCGCCGACGGCCGCGCGCCGGGCGGCAACGAGTCCAGCGACGAAGCATAGCGAGGCTGCCATGGAGCTCACCGACGAACAGCGCGCCTACCTCGACCGCAACCTGCTCTGCATCCTCGCCACGTCGAAGCGGGACGGTTCGCCGCAGGTCTCGACGCTCCACTACTCGGTGCAGGACGACGGCATCTACGTAGGCCTCACGCGCAACTCGGCGAAGTGGCACAACGTGGGGCGGCAGCCCCGCGTGGCGCTGCTCGTGAACGAGGGCCGCGCGCAGGTCGTGATCTACGGCACGGCCGAGCAGGTTGGCGAGGACCCGGAGCGCGTCGACCGCTACCGCGCGCACCGCACGCAGACCCACGGCAAGGGCGGTGAGCTCGGGCTGCCGCAGGAGGGCGACGCCTTCCGCGAACTCCTCGACGCCGGCAACCGGGCGATGCTGCGCATCACGCCGGAGCGCGTGCTCGAGAACGACTGAGCCTCGGTCACCTCACGCCATCAGTTGGACAGGCCGAGTTCGGCCTGGGCGCGCGCGATCTCCTCTGCGGTGAGCTCGCCTTGCTCGCCTTCCCACGTGTCGAGCAAGTCTCGCAGGGACTCGCTGCGTAGCTTGGCCACAGCAGCTTCGGCGAGCCACGACGAGAGGCTCTGGTCGGCTCGCCCGGCGGCTTCGCGCACAGCGCCGCCCAGCGCTGCCTCCAGCGAGATGCTCATCCTGTCGACTGCCATGGTTCTCTCCTGCCGCCGCCTACCTCGACTCGCGCGCCGCTACGCCTCGGGTGCGGGCCGCGCGCCGCCCTGTCCACCGGCGCCCGCCGACTGCAGGTAGCCCTGCACGAGCGCGGCGATGCGCCCGCGCTCGAGGCTGGCGGCGGCGCGGATCGCCGCGCCATCCGTCGCCGACTCGGCGCCGGTGGCGAGCATCGGCAGCGCGATGTCGACGCGCGAGTCGCCACCCAGCCGCAGCAGCGGCTCGGCGATCGTCCAGCCCGAGCACCCGGGATGCCTCGAGGGCTCGCGCGCGACGCGCGCGGCCCAGTCGAGCGCGCGCTCGCGGATGTCGTAGTGCGAGAACAGCCGGTAGTCGGTGTCCCACCAGTCGCGCTCGAAGCAGCCCGCCGACCAGTCGATGGGAAGCGGGCGGTCGTCGCCGGTGAGGGGGTCGAGCGCCACCAGCCACAGCGCCGCGCCCAGGGCGAGCGGGGTGGTGTGGTAGTTCCCGCCGCCCTCGGTGGTCCACGTCAGGGCGTGCGCCGTCGCCATCGCCTGGGAGACGCGCGCGTCGACGCCGAGCCCGGCGGCCATCAGCGTGCGCGTCACCACGATGTGCCCGATCAGCCGCGCCTCCTCGTCGGAGGCGCTGGCCTCGCCGGTGGGCAGCGTGAGCGACGCGTCGGCGTCCGGCGCGAAGCACGCGAACGTCGTCGACACGCCGCAGTCGTGGCCCGGCGCGCCGGGCTGGCCGAACGCGTCGAGCAGCGCGTCGAGCTCGTCAGGGTCGTCGACCGCGCCGCTATCACGGGCGGCGGGCCAGAGCCTGAGCGCGGCATCGAGGACGGGAGTGTCTGACACGCTCGCGACGCTACGAACGGGCCCCGGCAGTGTCAACGCGCCTCGTGGCCCCGTCGCCCGACGCCCCATACGATGGGCTCCATGCCGCTCCTCCCGCACGTCGCGCCGCTTCGCCACGCGCGAGGAGTCCTCGTCGGCCTCGCACTGCTGGCGCTCTCGGCCGCCGCCTGCGACGGCACCCCGTCCGACTCGGGCGGCGTCACCATCACGCTCATCACGCCGACCGCCACGGCTCCGGCAACCCCCTCGACGCCGACGGCGACCGCGACGCCCATGCCGAGACCCGCACCCACCGCCGAGACCGCCACGCCAGCGCCCGCGGCCACCCGGACACCCACGCCCACGGCGGTGACGACCTCGACGCCGACGCCCGCACCCGTTGCGACCCCCGCGCCCGCGTCGCCGACCGCGACCCCAACGCAGGCGCCGACGGCCACCCCGGCTCCCACGCCAGCGCCAGCCCCGGTGGGCACGTCGACCCCTGAGCCCGCTCCGGCGCCGACGCCCACGGCCGCGCCGCCTCCGGCTCCCACGCCACCCCCCGTCGAGCCGACGGCGACGACGGGCGCGCTCGCGATCGAGGAGCTGCGGGTCATCGAGTTCGTGCGAGGCGACGGGTCGGTCGTCGGGCTGGCGGTCGAGGTGCCACCCCGCTCGGAGTACAGCGTCGGGCTGTCCGGCCGCTACGAGCTCGGCGAGCGCGGCATGCTGTTCCACTACCCGGACGACGAGCGCGCGCGCCCGTTCTGGATGCGCAATACCCACTTCGACCTCGATATCGCGTTCGTCGGCTCGGACTTCGTGATCATCGACATCCAGCGCATGACGGCGGAGACCGAGGACCTGCACCGCCCGGACCGCGGCTACATGTACGCCGTCGAGGCGCCCGCCGGGTGGTACGAGGCGAACGGCATCGCGATGGGCGATGCAATGCGGTTGACGTTCGAGTTGCCCGAGGAGTGAGTGCGGCTGCCTCGTGTCCAACGGGGCGTCGTATACTGCCGTCCGCGCATCAGGATGAGGAGCAGCGATGACCGGCGATCTGACCTTCGACCACAACGGCCAGCACGTGGAGGGCTACCTGTCCGAGCCCGAGGGCACCCCCCGCGCGGGCGTGGTGGTGATCCAGGAGTGGTGGGGCCTCAACGACGACATCAAGGGCATCGCGGACCGCTTTGCCGCCGAGGGCTACATCGCCTTCGCCCCCGACCTCTACGACGGCGTCGTCTCCACCGAGCCCGACGAGGCCCTGAAGCTCGCGATGGCGCTGGAGCGCGACATCGCCGGCCAGGTCGTCGACGCAGCGCTGAACTGGCTGAAGGCCGAGCACGGCGTCGCGAAGACGGGCTGCATCGGGTTCTGCATGGGCGGCGGCCTGACCCTCGCCGCGGCGATGCGGCCGACCTCGAACGTGGACGCGGTGCACGTCTTCTACGGCGGCGGGATGCCGTCCGCCGAGGAACTCGGGACGATTGCGTGCCCCGTCATGGGCTCGTACGGCGCGACGGACGAGAGCATCCCGGCCGACCAGGTCGACATGCTGCGCAGCACCCTCGAGGGCAGCGTGCCCACGGACGTGGTGCTCTACGACGGCGCGGGCCACTCGTTCTTCAACGCCGGCGAGGCGTTCCACGCCGAGGCCGCCGCCGACGCGTGGGAGCGCACGCTCGGGTGGTTCGGCGAGCACCTGGCGTAACAGCCTCGACCGCACCTCAGGGCGGGGCGTCGCGAAGCGGCGCCCTGCTGGTACCACTCCCGCTCGATCGCCACTGGCGAAAGGCGCGCGGCCGCGCGTGTCCCACGCCGCTGCACATTACAAATGCGAACTGGCCATATCAGTTTCGCCGATGTAGGTTGTGCCCACGACGAGAGCGAGTAGAAGGCACACACTCCCGTCTAAGTTATACTCCCACGCGGAGGTGCGACTATGATCCACGTGGTAGGACCCAAGGGACAGGTAGTCATCGCGAAGGACATCCGCGCTCAACTGGGCGTGGAGCGTGGCTGGATTGCCCTTCAGCGCATCGTGGATGACCACGTCGAGATCCGCCTTCTTCCACCCGAGCACCACGATTCGCTCAAGGGCCGCCTCGCCCCGCATACCACGGCACGTGTCGCTCCGCAGGACTGGGCGGACGCTCGCGAGCAGGCCTGGGGCGAGGCGACACGTGAGCGCGAGGCACCAGCCGCACCGTGACTGCGCTGCTGGACACCTCGGTCCTGGTTCGGTATCTGACGGGGGACCCGCCGGAGGCGGCGGATGCGAGCGCTCAGATCATCGACCGTGAACCTGATCTGCTGATCACGGATGTGGTCATCGCCGAGACGGCGTACGTGCTGACCTCCGTTTACGGCGTCCCGAGGGATCGAGCGGTAGACGCATTGGTCGACCTCCTGCGCAAGGCGAACATCGACACGTTCAGGTTGGACAAAGGCTTCGTGCTCGATGCGCTCCTGTTGTGCCGCCCGTCCTGGCGCGTCTCGGTCGCCGACGCCCTTGTGTGGGCAGCGGCACGGTCGCAACCCGGCACGGCTGTCTACACGCTCGATCAGCGATTCCCGGAGGCAGGCGTGGAGATCCTTCGGCCGCCGCTCGAAGCGCCATAGACTCCGGAATGACCCTCAACGACTCCCGGTTCCAGGGCCAGCGCAGGCCCACGGGCGCCTCGTGACGGCGCGCGCCTAGTACCACTCCCGCTCGATCACCGTCGACGCGTGGCGCGCGAGGGTGACGAGGATGCGCTCGTCCTGGTCGTCGAACGGCTTGCCGTCGTCGCGGTCGGTGACGTAGAGCGAGCCGCGAACGTGGCCCGCGCTCCAGATCGGGACGCCGATCAGCGCCTCCATCTCCGGGTGGTGGGGCGGGAACCCGAACGCGCGAGGTGAGTGCTGGACGTTCTCGAACCGCACCGGCCGCCCGTCGGCGCGCAGCGAGCTCAGCGGGCCGTGGGCCTGCGGCGGCGTGCGCAGCCCGCGCAGGTCGGCCGCCGAGAGGCCCGAGGTGACGAACCCCTGCGTCATGTCGTGCTCGTCGGTCACGGCGAGCGCGCCGTACTTCGCGCTCGTCATCTCGCGCGCGAGGTCCACGACGAGCTGGAGCGACTCGTCGGGGCGACGGCGCTCCGGGAGCCGCTTCACGCCGCGCGCGAGCGCGCGCAGGGCGCGCCGCTCCGGGTCACGTCGCAGCAGCCGGTCGGTGAGCTTCATGGGGCCTCGGCGGCAGCGTACCGCGCGCCCCGGGGGTGTGCCAGCGAGGTGCCGCGAGGGTGCTCAGCGCGGGTAGACGCGTAGCGTCCCGCCGTCCACGGCGATGGCGACGCGGCCACCGGGCGCGGGCGGCACGTCCGGCGAAGTCCATCGCAAGTCCACATAACGTACCGATGCGCCTGCGCCGACGGCGACCTCGAGCATGTGCAGCGGCCCCTCGGGCCGCCCCCCGACGACCGTGCCGTGCGCACCCGAGTCGTCGCCGGAGCCGGGTGGCACGGCCGACATCGTCGAGGGGTGGGCCATCGCCACGACGCGCCCAGCGCTCGGGCCGCCGGACACCTCGACCGAGCCTACGCCGTCCTCCTCGATGCGCCCCTCGCGCGCCAGCCCGTCTACCACCGGCACCCATCCCACCATCGAGGCGACCTCGGGACTGCGGGGCTCCGCCAGCACTGCGCGCAGCGGCGCGGCCTGCAGCACGCGGCCGGCGTCGAGCACGACCAGGTCGTCGGCGAGCGCCTGCGCGTCGCGCAGGTCGTGGCTGACGAGCAGGGCGGTGGTCTCGAGCCGCTCGAGGAGCGAGCGCAGCTCGCGCCGCAGCTCGCGCTTGCGCGCCTCGTCGAGCGCGCCGAGGGGTTCGTCGAGCAGGAGCACGGCAGGTTCGGGCGCGAGCGTCCGCGCCAGCCCCACGCGCTGGCGCTCGCCGCCTGAAAGCGCGTCGACGCGCCGCGCGCCGAGGTCCTCGATGCCGACGAGCGCGAGCAGGTCGTCGACGCGGCGCTCGCGGCGGTCACGCGGCCACCGTGCCATCCGCAGGCCGAAGGCGATGTTGGCGCGCACGTCGAGGTGGGGGAACAGCGCGAGCTCCTGGAACATCAGCCCCACGCCGCGCCGGTGCGGCGGGCGGCCCAGCACCGAGGCGCCGTCGAGCAGCACGTCGCCGCCCTCGGGTCGCTCGAGGCCGGCGATGAGCCGGAGGATGGTGGTCTTGCCGCTCCCGGAAGGTCCGAGGAGCGCCGCCACGCGCCCGTCGGCGACCTCGAAGCTCACACCGTCGACGACGCGACGGGCGGCCTCGTAGCCGTGGGCGAGGTCGCGGACGGTGAGGGTGGCCACGCTCAGAACTCGCCGATGTCGCGGTAGCGCACGCGCTCGATGAGCAGCAGGGCGGCGGCTGTCACGCTCATGAGGATCGTCGCCATCGCCAGCGCCTGCCCGAGGTTCGCGAGCCCGGGCCGCCCGAGCGATGTGTAGATGGCGACGGGCAGCGTCGCGAACTCGCGGCGCTGCAGCACCGCCGTCGCGCCGAACTCGCCGAGCGAGACGACGAACGCGAACCCCGCGCCGACGAGGAGCGCGCGCCACGCCAGGGGCAACTCGACGTAACGCCACACGGCGAGCGGCGACGCGCCGAGGACGCGGGCCGCCTCGGGCAGCCTCGGGTCGAGGGTGCGCAGCACGGCGAGCACGGCGCGCAGCACGAACGGGTACGCGATGAGCGCGTGCGCGATCACGATCAGCCACGGGGATCCCCGGAGGTCCACCGCGCCGCGGTTGAAGGTGATCAGGAACCCGAAGCCCAGCACGACCGCCGGCACCGCGAGCGGCGCCATCAGCAGCCCGTCCGCGAGCGCCGCGAGGCGGCCTCGCGAGCGCGCGATCGCAGTCGCGGCGAGCGTGCCGAGCACGACCGCGATGAGGGCCGCGCCGCCCGCGAAGGTCACGCTCCAGCGCATCGCGTTGACCGGCTCGACGAACGAGAGCCGGCCGGAGTCCTCGAACGCGCGGGCGAAGTTCGCCGCGGTCACGCCGCCCGCCGCGCCGACGGTGAACGCCCCATGCACGAGCGCCGCGAGCGGCGCGGCGATGAGCAGCACGAGCACCACCGCCACGCCCAGCGCCAGCGCGCGCTCGGCCCACGAGGTGTCGCGCAGCGGTCGCGCCCGCTCACTGCGTCGCGCGAGCGGGCGGGCGGTGCGGCGCTGGAGCAGGGAGTACGCCCCGAGGACGGCGACGGTTGCCGCGATCTGGACCGTCGAGAGCACCGCCGCCGCGGGCAGTTCGACGAGCCGGATCGCGAGGCGGTAGATGACCACCTCGAGCGTGTCGAGCCCCGGGCCACCCAGCACGAGCACCACGCCGAACGAGGTGAACGAGAAGACGAAGACGAGCGCCGCCGCCGACGCGATCGCCGGGGCGAGCGCGGGCAGGGTCACCTCGCGCAGCGTCGCCCAGCGCCCCGCGCCGAGCAGGCGCGCGGCCTCCTCGGTGCGGGGGTCGAGGTTCGCCCACACCCCGGCGACGAGGCGGATCACGATCGAGACGTTGTAGAAGACGTGCGCCGCGAGGATCGCCCAGATCGTGCCGACCACCTCGACGGGGCCGAGGCCGAACCACGCGAGGGCGTCGTTGAGCAGGCCGTCGGGGCCGGCGAGCTGCTGGAACGCCAGCGCGACGACGAGCGTCGGCAGCACGAACGGCACCGTCACGAGCGCCCTCGCCACCGCCCGGCCGGGGAAGCGGATGTGCGCAAAGACGTACGCGGCGGGCAGCCCCACGAGGAGCGCGACGGCCGTCGAGGCGACGGCCTGGGCCGTCGTGAAGACGAGCCGCTCCCAGTAGTAGCCGTCGCCGAGCACGTCCGCGATGGCGGCGGCGTCCGGGACGCCCTCGGGCGCGAGGCCTCGCCAGAGAATGGTGGCCAGCGGCCACAGCAGTAACGGGGCGAGCAGCACGAGCACGGGCAGCGCCCACGGCCAGGCCCTCGGCCGACCCGTGGGCGCTGCGGCGCCCGTAGCCTGCCCCGCAGCCACCCTCAGACGCGGGGATACCCCGCGGGGTCCGATCATCGACGCATGATCTCCGTCCACTCACGGATCCAGCGGTCGATGTCGTCGGCCGTGAACTCGAGCGAGGCGGTCTCCACCTCGACGTTGGCCCAGTCCCACCACTCGGGGAGTTCGAGGTCCGGGATCACCGGGTAGACGAACATCGTCTCGGGGATCTGCTGCTGGAACGCGTCGCTCAGCATGAAGTCGATGAAGGCCCCCGCCAGCTCGGCGTGCTCGGTGCCCCTGAGGATGCCGACCGCCTCGACCTGCCGGAACAGCGGGCTGGGGATGACGTTGCGCGTCGGCGGCTCCGTGAGCTCCTCCTCCGAGAAGTAGAACTCGGCGGCCGGGCTCGACGTGTACGAGACCACGAGCGGCCGGTCACCTCCGTAGACGCTGAACTGCGAGTAGTACGCGTCGCTCCACCCCAGCTCGACGCGCACGTCGTTGGCGCGCAGCCCGCGCCAGAACTCCTGCCAGCGCCCCTCGCCGAAGTAGGCGACGGTCGTGGCGAGGAACTGCAGGCCCGGCGAGGAGGTCGCCGGATCCTCGACCACGAGCTTCCCGCGCCACTGCGGCTCCGTCAGCTCCTCGAGCGTCGAGGGCGGGTCGCCTGCGGCCGGGTCGAAGTTGAGGTTGACGAAGCCGTAGTCGACGGGCGTGACGAGCAGCGAGTCGCCGAACTGCGCGCGGATGTCGGCCGGAATGTCGGCGCGGCGGCTCGACTCGTACTCCTCGAACACGCCGACCGCGACGGCCCGGCTGTAGCTGAGGTTGTCGACGCCGAAGAGCACGTCGCCCTCCGGGTTGCCGGCGTTGAGGATGGCGCGGTTGACCACCTCGTTGGCGTCGCCGCCGGCGATCAGCTCAACCCGGGCGTTGGCCGCCTCCTCGAACGCCTCGATGAGCCCCTCGCTCACGTCGAACGAGTCATGGGTGATGACGACGAGGGTCGTGGGATCGGGCTCTGGCGTGGGCGTCGCGGTCGCCGTTGCCGTCGCCGTGGCGGTCGCGGTGGCCGTAGCAGCCGCGGTCGCCGTCTGCGGGGGGGTGGCCGTCGCCTGGGCCGTCTGCGCAGCGGCGGTGGTCGGCTCCGGTGGCTCGGCAGGCTCGTCGGGCTCGTCGTCGGTGCACGCGACGGCGAGCGCGGCGATGAACGCCGCGGCGAGCAGTGCGAGGCTGCGGACTAGGGGTAGGCGTCGTGGGGGCATCGGGCTCCTCCCATGCTGGGGAGACCGCTGCCTGTGTCCGTGGAGGTGAGTACTGGCAACTGAACCGCATCCCTACGCACGCATGAACGTGATCAGGTTCCAGGGGTTGGCGCTTCCTGCGCCTCTCAGCCCGGTTGGGCACCCCCAGCGGCCTCACTGGTTGCCGCGAGGCTCGCACCAGCGCGCCGACGCGTCAAGCGCCGAGGTCCGCCAGCGCGCCTGCGATCTCGTGGGCCAGCGCCCCCGGCGGCCTCGACGCATCGAGCGCGACTGAGGCGCCCTCGGCGTCTCCCACGGGCTCGAAGCGCTCGCGCTGCATGACGTACACGTCCTCTGTCGCGTCCGACGTACGCAACGGATCGTCCTCGCGTCCCGTAATCCGCGCGCGGGCGCTCGCCTCGTCGAGTTGCAGCTCGGCGACGACGCAGGGCACGCCGCGTTCGGCGGCGAGGGAGCGAGCGGCGTCGCGCTCCGACGCGCGCCCGTGCATCGCGTCGATGACGACGGCTCGCCCGGCGTCGAGGTGCTCGCGGACGCGGCGACGCAGTTCGTCGTACGTGCGCTCGGTCATCTCCGGCGAGTAGAGCCCGGCGCGGAACGCGTCGCCGGCCCGCTCGCGCGGGTCGATGCCCGCGAGTTGCTTGCGCACGATGTCGGACGAGACGTACGCGGCCCCGATGCGGCCCGCGAGCGTCCCGGCCACCGTCGACTTGCCCGTCGCCGGGAGCCCGCACATCAGCACGACGGCAGGCTCCGCGCGCCGCTCGCTGTAGCTGGCGGCGAGGCGGAAGAACCGCGCGGCCGACGCGGCGAGCTCGGCGCGTTGCTCCGCGCCCACCTCGGGCGCGTGCGCGCCGATCGACTCGACCTTGCCGCGCACGAACGCGCGGAACGCGCGGTGCAGCGGCTGGAGCACGCCCATCGTCTCGTCCCCGGCGGCGGCGATGTAACGCCCGGCGATCTCGTCGCCGAGCTCCGGGTAGCCGAGCGCCTCGAGGTCCATCGCGAGGAACGCGATGTCGTACCCGGCGTCGAGATAGCGGAAGTGGTACCACTCGCTGAACTCGATGCAGTCCACGATCGCCAGGTCCGCGGCGGCGTCGTCGAGGACGTAGACGTGGTCGGCGCGCAGGTCGCCGTGGCCCTCGATTACGCGCCCCTCGGCGAGCCGCGCATCGAAGAGCGCCGCCTCGCGCTCGAGCTGCGAGGCGACGAAGGCGCGCGTCGCGGCGGCGTCCTCGGGGGCCCACGTATCGCCGATGAAGTGCTCGGTCTCGCCGTACTCGCGCGTCCACCACGCGAGGTCGCCCGCGGCGCCGGCGAAGTCCGGGTCGTTCGCGACGACCTCGGCGGCCTCGTGGAAGGCGATCAGCCGCCGCACCACGTGCTCGGCGGCGCGAGGCGGCGCGAGGCCTGCGGGAAGCAGCTCGCGCAGCGTCCGGTCGTCGGGGAGCCGCCGCATCTGCACGCACCACTCGACCACCTCGGCGTCCTCGGGCGCGGGCTCGCCGGCCGGGAGCACGGCGATGCGCCCGCCGGGATGGCGCACGATGGGGCCGACGCCGAGGTACACATCGGGCGCGAGCCGCCGGTTGAGGCGCACCTCGGCGTGGCAGAATGCCTCGCGGCGCTCCGGCGCGACCTGGTCGATGAAGCCGAAGTCGACCGGCTTCTTGGTCTTGTAGACCACGTCACCGGCGAGGAAGACGTACGAGACGTGCGTCTGGCGCAGCTCGACGTCCGGGACCGGCGAGGGGTATGCGTCGGGGCGCAGCAGCGCGCGGACGTACTCCGGAAGCACCTCGCCGGGCGGAGCGTCGCCGGACACGGGCTCAGGCGTAGATGTTGAGGCGGTCGCGCGTCAGCCGCTCGCCGAAGGTCTCGCGCAGCACGTCGAAGCGGTCGATGTCGACCTCACTGACGAACGAGATCGCCTTGCCCTCGCGTCCCGCGCGGCCGGTGCGCCCGGTGCGGTGCACGTACTCCTCGGCGTTGTCGGCGGCGTCGTAGTTCACGACGTGCGTGATCTCCGGGATGTCGAGCCCGCGTGCGGCGACGTTCGTCGCGATCAGCAGGTCGAGCTCGCCGTCGCGGAAGCGCTGCACCACGCGGTCGCGCTTGCGCTGGTCCATGTCCCCGTGGAGCGCGCCGACGTGCACGCCGTCGCCCTGCAGCCGGTCGGCGAGGCGGTCGACGCCGCGCTTGGTGCGCGAGAACACCAGCGTGCGGCCGCGCAGCTCGCGGTCGATGAGCTCGCGCAAGCCACGCACCTTGTCGCGCTCGGCGACCTCGAAGTAGACGTGCTCGACGGACTCGACGGTCTCGAGCTCGGAGGCAACGGCGATGGTCTCGGGGCGGTCCATGTAACGGCGCACGAGGCGCATCACGTTGTGCGGCATGGTGGCGGAGAAGAGCGCGGTCTGCCGGCTGCGCGGCGTGCGGCCGAGGATGTGGGTGATGTCGGGCAGGAACCCGATGTCGAGCATCTGGTCCGCCTCGTCGAGCACCGCGTAGCGGATGCCGCTCAACGAGAGGGTGCGACGCCGCAGGTGGTCCTTGATGCGCCCCGGCGTCCCGACGACGACGTGCGGGTTGGCGTCGAGCGCGCGGAAGTCGCCCTGCAGGGCGTGCCCGCCGAGCAGTCCCACGGTGCGCAGCCCGAACGGCCGCCCGATGTCGGTGAGCACCGAGAGCACCTGCTGGGCGAGCTCGCGCGTGGGCACGAGCACGAGCGCCTGCGCCTCGGCGCGCGTGGGGTCGAGTTGCTCCGCCATGGGCAGGCCGAACGCGAGCGTCTTTCCGGTGCCCGTCTGCGCGATGCCGACAACGTCGTCCCCCTCGAGCAGGACGGGGATCGAGCGCGCCTGGACGGGCGTGGGCTCGGTGAAGCCCATCTCCATCACCGCCGCGAGCGAGCGGTCGGAGAGGCCGAGGGCGCGGAACGCCTCGGGCGCCGCGTCGAGGTCGACGTTGAGTTCGGTGGGGGTGTCGGCTGCGGGGGCCGGGGCATCGGCCTCGGCGGCCGGGGCATCGGCTTCGGTGGCTTCGGCCTCCTCGGCCTCGGCGGGCGCCGCGCCGTTGCCGTTCGCGTCCGAGGAGCGGTTGCGGCCTCGCCCGCCGCGGCGG
Source organism: uncultured Dehalococcoidaceae bacterium (assembly GCA_964565075.1). Lineage (GTDB taxonomy): Bacteria > Chloroflexota > Dehalococcoidia > UBA2979 > UBA2979 > VXMT01. The sequence goes on along the minus strand of CAZMCK010000016.1, from coordinate 107 downwards.
CCGCGGCGGCGGCGCTTCGGGCGCTCCTCGTCGGTGGCGGGCGCCGCGGACTCGGTAGCCGCGGGGTCTGGCGCTGCGGGCTCGGCCACGATGGGTTCTGCCATCAC
>CAZMCK010000015.1:0-48751 GCA_964565075.1 uncultured Dehalococcoidaceae bacterium | reverse complement strand
GCGGCCTTCCGCCCCTCAGCCGTGTCTCACACCTCTGTGGGCAGTACAGCTAGGCTGGAGTCACGGGAACCTCATCGGGCGGCCGGCCGATGAGCACGGAGGCGCGCGGGATCGGCGGGAACAGGAACGGGCGCAACAGCGCGTCGGTCACGAACGGGAACCCCGCCTCATCCGCGAATCGCATCAACGTCGCCGTCGAGCGCAGGTACGGATCCGTGACGTGCGACGCGATGAGCAGCTGGTTGACGGCGTCGAGGAGGCGCAGCCCCGTCGGCGCGAAGTCCCAGAGCAGCGCCAGCCCGCCGGGTGAGAGCACGCGGTAGACCTCGTCCAGCAGGTCGCGCAGTTCGTCGTCGTCCAGGTGCTTGAGCATGTGGCCGCACAGCACCAGCTGGAAGCTGCCGGCGGCGAACGGCAGCCGCGCCGCACTCGCCTGCACCAGCGCGCTGGGCCGGCCGGCGCTCGCCTCGTCGGCAGCGGCGAGGCGGAGCATGGGGCGTGAGAAGTCGAGGCCCACGGGGTCCCGTTCGAACGCGAGCTGGCGGTCGAGCAGGCGCAGCAGGGCACCTCGGCCCGTGCCGATGTCGAGCATGCGCTCGGCGCCGGTGAGATTGAGTTCGGCCGGGAGGCGCAGCAGCGGGCCGTTCACGAAGAATGCGCCGCGCTCGGCCAGGAACCAGCGCATCAGCACGCCGCTCGGCGAGGGCACGCGCAGCCAGCGGTTGTACTCGGAGAGTCGGGCGCGCTCGTTGGAGTGGGAGGTCACGGGGGTGATGGTGGCACGCGCGCGAGGGCGGCTCAATCCTCCGAGGTGCGCAGGTCGAACGAGAGGCGGATGCGCGCGTCGGCGCCAGCGGCCCAGTCGCACATCTCGGCCAGCTCTTCGAGGCGCGGCGCGAGTTCGTCGTAGCCCTCGAGCAGCCCGTCGAGCTCCTCGTCGCCACCGCCGATCGCCGCGGTGATGGCGCGGCAGCACTCCGCGAGCGGCCCCGCGTCCTGCCAGGCGCGGTCCAGCTCACGCTGGTCGGCAGTGTCCGCGACGTCGCGGTCGGCGTAGCGGAGCAGCGGGCGCAGCTCGACCTTGAAGCGGCGCTGCATGCGCATCGCGGCCTGGGCCAGCTCGTGCTGCCCGCCGAAGCGCACCGAGTACGCCCACGACGCGAAGAACAGCACGATCGTGGAGTCGCCGCCGAAGGCGACGGGGCACTCCTCGTCCCCCTCGAACTCGACGTGCAGGCGCTGGGTGGCGGCGTCGGAGGTCACGAGGGCTCGCCGAACCAGATGCCGAGGTACTTGGTGAACCAGAACAGCCCGACGTACGTCGCGACTGCGGACGCGGCGAGCACGGCGAGCATGCGCCGGTAGCGGAAGGCGCCCTCGATGGAGCACGCGCCGCGCCGGCGCAGGTGCAGCACCACGGCGGTGACGGCGACGAGCGCGCCGGCGCCGCGGAAGTACCAGCCGTAGTTGTAGTAGAGGTTGTCGCCCAGCGTGACGCCCTGCGCCGCCGTCGCGATCCCGAGCAGCACGGCGACCACGGGCGAGACGCAGCACATGATGCCGGTCAGCCCTGACAGCAGCCCGATCGCAAGGCCGGCGCGGACCTGGCGATCCTCGGTGGGCGGGGCGGAGGGTGCGGTGGTCATGGTCGGTCGGAGAGCCCGCTAGACGTCGAGGGTGGCGTCGAGGGCGTGGGTCATGATGAAGGCGCGGCGCGGGGGGACCTCGTCGCCCATCAGCCGCGTGAACAGCTCGTCGGCCTCGGCCGCGTCGCGCACCTCGACCCGCAGCAGCGAGCGGCGTGCCGGGTCCATGGTCGTGTCCCACAGCTGGTCGGCGTTCATCTCGCCGAGGCCCTTGTAGCGCTGGAGGTTGCCGTTCTCGGCCGCAGCCGGGTGCTCCTGGAAGTGGGACTCGCGCTGCTCCTCGGTGTAGAGCCACGTCACGCGGTTGCGGTAGCGCAGGCTGTAGAGCGGCGGCTGGGCGATGTAGAGCCGGCCGTCCTCGATGAGCTGCGGCATGAAGCGCCAGAAGAACGTGAGCAGCAGCGTGCGGATGTGCGCGCCATCCACGTCGGCGTCCGTCATGATGATGATCTTGTGGTAGCGCAGCTTCGAGGCGTCGTAGTCCTCGCCGAAGCCGGTGCCGAGGGCCGTGATGATCGTGCGGATCTCCTCGTGCGCCAGCATCTTCTCGAGCCGCGCCTTCTCGACGTTCAGGATCTTGCCGCGCAGCGGGAGGATGGCCTGCGTGCGCCGGTCGCGGGCGGACTTCGCCGTCCCGCCTGCCGAGTCGCCCTCGACGAGGAAGATCTCCGAGAGCTCGGGGTCGGCCTCGGAGCAGTCGGCGAGCTTGCCCGGCAGCATGGAGCCCTCGAGCACGCCCTTGCGCTGCACCAGGTCGCGGGCCTTGCGCGCGGCCTCGCGGGCGCGCGAGGCGGTGAGCGCCTTCTCGATGATGCGACGGCCGATCGCGGGCTGCTCCTCGAGCACCTGCGCGAGCTTCGACGCGACGGCCGACTCGACGATGCCCTTCACGTCGGGGTTGCCGAGGCGGGTCTTGGTCTGGCCCTCGAACTGCGGCTCGGCGAGCTTCACCGAGACGACGGCGGCGAGGCCCTCGCGCACGTCGTCGCCTGAGAGGTTGGGGTCGTTGTCCTTGAGCAGCTTGGCGCGCCGCGCGTACTCGTTGAGCGCGCGCGTGAGCGCGGAGCGGAAGCCGGTGAGGTGGCTGCCGCCGTCGATGGTGTGAATGCAGTTCGCGAACGAGTAGACCGTCTCGTTGAAGCTGCCGCTGTACTGCAGCGACACCTCGACCAGGGTGTCCCCGCGCTGGTCGTCGATGTGGATCGGGTCGGGGTGCAGCGGCCCGCGCCCGCGGTTGAGGTGGCGCACGTAGGCGTCGATGCCCGAGTCGAAGTAGAACGACCTCTCGCGCGGCCCGATGTGCGACTCGACGCCGGCTTCGGGCACGCGCTCGTCGTGGAAGGCGATCCAGACGCGGCGCGTGAGGTAGGCCATCTCGCGGAAGCGCGCCGCGAGGGTGTCGAACTCGTAGTCGAGCGTCTCGAAGACGTCCTCGTCGGGCATGAACGTGATGGTGGTGCCGGTGTAGTCGGTCTTCTGGCCGCGCACGCGCGCGAGCTTCGAGGTGGCGACGCCGCGCTCGTAGGTCTGGCGGTAGAGCCCGCCCTTGATGGCGACGTTGACCTCGAGGCGGCTCGAGAGGGCGTTGACCACCGAGGCGCCGACGCCGTGGAGGCCGCCCGAGACCTTGTACCCGCCGCCGCCGAACTTGCCGCCGGCGTGGAGCGTGGTGAGCACGGTCTCGACGCCGGAGAGCCCGGTCTTCTCGTGCTTGTCAACGGGGATGCCGCGGCCGTTGTCCTCGACGGTGACGCTGCCATCGGCGTGGATGGTGACGTCGATGCGGTCGCAGAAGCCGGCCATGGCCTCGTCGATGGCGTTGTCGACGATCTCGTAGATGAGGTGGTGCAGGCCGCGCTGGTCGGTAGAGCCGATGTACATGCCCGGCCGGCGGCGCACGGCCTCGAGGCCCTCGAGGACCTGGATCTGCTCGGAGGTGTAAGCGGGGTCGGCCGCGCTGTTGGAACCGCCGTTGCCACTACGGCCCTTGCGGCGGCCGTTGGTGCGCGCGCCGTTGCCGTTGGTGGTGCGCCGCGTGGCGCTGCCCTTCGCTGCGCGCGTGCGGGCCATCAGGGGGTTACCGGCTCAGTGATAGGTCGTACCCTGACTGCCGATCGCGACGGCTGGGCGGGGAGGGGCTGCGCGCCAGCGCGACGGAGGTTCGCCGACTGGTCCCATGTCACCTTGAACACGACCCCATTTTAGCACGAAGCGCCTTGCACGCGACGCCCGTCACGGGGCCCCGCAAACCCGGTCCGGCGTTGGAAACACACGTAGAATCGAACCGATGACACACGCGCCCGAACCCATCGAGGTCACTCCGATCGGCGTCGTGCGGAGCGGCGAACGCGACGTGCGTCGACAGGACTGGTCGCGCGTACGCAGCGAGGTGGAGCTCCGCCCCGAGCTTGCCGACGCACTGTCCGGCCTCGACGGCTTCTCGCACGTGATCGTGGTCGGCTGGCTCGACCAGATCCCGGACGAGCTGCGCGAGCGCAGCCAGGCGTACCCGGGCGGCGACGAGCGGCTCCCGCTGCTCGGCTCGTTCGCGCTGCGCGGCGCGCGCCCCAACCCGCTCGCGGTCACCGTCTGCCGCCTCCGAGGCATCAAGGGCTCCACGTTGCGCGTCGAGGGTCTCGACCTCGTCGACGGCACGCCGGTGCTCGACGTGAAGCCGTACATCGCCGTCTACGACGCGGTCCCCGACGCGAGGCTGCCGCGGTGGGCCCAGGGGTGACCACGGCCGCCCCGGCGCTCGACGCGACGCGGCTGGACCACGCCTACGAGGCGCTCCTCGGCGCGTATGGCCCGCAGGGCTGGTGGCCGGTCGACGGGCCGCCGCAGACCTCGGCGCTTGAGGTCTGCGTGGGCGCGATCCTCGTGCAGCACGCGCGCTGGGAGTCGGCCGCCGAGGCCGTCGCGCGGCTCCGGGACGCCGGAGCGCTTTCCGTCGGGGCGCTGGCCACACTGCCGCCCGAGGACATCGAGGCACTCATACGCGTCGCGGGCACCTACCGGTCGAAGGCGCGGACGCTGCGCTCGTTCGCCGGGCACGTGCGCCGCGCCCCCGGCGGGACCATCGAGGACTTCCTCGACGCCGCTGGGGAGACGGTGCGCCGGCGCTGCCTCGACGTGCGGGGCGTCGGTCCCGAGACTGCCGACGCGATCGTGCTCTACGCGGCGGGCCGCCCGACGTTCGTCGTCGACGCGTACGCGCGGCGGCTGTTCGAGCGGCTGGGGTGCGAGCTGCCCGGCGGGTACGAGCCTGCCCGCGGGGCGCTCCTCGACGCGATCGGCGGCGACGTGGTCCGGCTCGGCGAGTGGCACGCGCTGATCGTGGCGCACGGCAAGGCGCGCTGCCGCGCCCGGGCCCCGCGCTGCGAGGGCTGCCCGCTGCTCGCGATGTGCCCCGCTGGGATCGCGTCGCTCGCCGCGTAGCGCGTCGGCCCGCGTTGCGCGCCCCTCGCGGCGCACTGAGACTGACTTACATGGACCTCGGCATCATCGGGCTGCCCGCATCCGGCAAGACCACGCTCTGGCGTGCGCTGACCGGCGGCGCCCCGCCCGCTGGCGGGAGCGGACGCCTCGAGGCGTCCATCGGCGTGGTGCGCGTCCCGGACGAGCGCGTCGACCGCCTGGCGACGCTCTACGACTCGAAGAAGGTCACGCACGCCGAGATCCGCTGGTTCGACTACCCGGTGGCCGCCGTCGCCTCGCGCGGCGCCGAGACCTCCATGCTCGGCGAGATGGCGCGCATGGATGCGCTCGCACCCGTCGTCGCTGCGTTCGGCGGCGACGACGGCATCGCGGCCGCCCGGCGCGATCTCGAGACGCTGGAGCTGGAGCTCACCTTCGCCGACCTCGCGCTGATCGAGCGCCGTCGAGGGCGCATCGAGCCGGAGATCCGCTCGATGCGCGCCGCCGAGCGCGGGCCCCTGGAAGCCGAGCTGGAGCTGCTGGAGCGCGTGACCGAGCAACTGGAGGAAGGCGTCGGGCTGCGCGCGCAGGAGCTGACCGAGGCGGAGCGGAAGGTCCTCTCCGGCTACCAGCTGCTGACGCGCCGGCCGCTGCTCGTTGTAGTGAACGTCGCGGAGGACGATGTCGGCCGCGCAGCTGCGATCGAGGCCGAGTTCGCGGCGCACCTCGACGCGTCTGCGACGACGGTCGTGGCGCTGTGCGCGCAGCTGGAGGCGGAAGTCGCCGCGCTCGACCCGGACGAGGCCGCGGAGTTCCGCGGCGAGCTCGGGCTGCCGCCCGTCTCGCCCGTCGACCGGCTGGTGCGGGAGGCATACGCGCTGCTCGGCGTGCACTCGTTCCTGACGGCGGGGCGGCCGGAGTCCCGGGCGTGGACGCTGCCGGTGGGCGGCACTGCGCTGGAGGCAGCGGGCCGCATCCACTCCGACATCGCGCGCGGCTTCATCCGCGCCGAGGTAGCGCGCTACGACGAGTTGATGGAGGCGGGCTCCCTCGTCGAGTTGCGCAAGCAGGGCCGCCTCCGCACCGAGGGCCGCGACTACGTCGTCGAGGACGGCGACGTGATCGAGGTGCTGTTCAACGTCTGACCGCGCGCTGTGGGGTTCACCGGCCGCGCCTACCAGATCGTTTCGATTTGTGGCGACGCGGTCAGCAGCGCATCGCGCGTGACGAGCGGGGCGCCGCGGAGCACAGCGTCCGCGGCTATAAGGCGGTCGTGCATCTCCGGGATCTCGGGAAGCCGATCGAGTAACTCCAGCTGGTCCCTGCCCAAGTCGGACAGCTCGACTCCGCGCACCCCGGCCAGGTCGTCCATGAACTCCGAGGGCGTGACAGGCTCACCGACCTTGACGGACAGGAAGTAGTACTCCGCCACGACGATTGCAGGGATGACGAGAGTCGCGTTGCCGGTTGCAGCCAGCATGAACGCAGTTGCGGCTGAGGCACTGAGCCGGTCCGATGAGTTGAGGTACCAGTAGAGCGCGTGTGTATCGATGACGAACTGCTGGCGGCTATCCGGCAACGTCGGTTGCCTCGTCGTCGAGCTCCGGCGGCATACGCGGCTCCCAGATCTTCTTTGCCGCGACGAACTCTTCGTACGGGATGTCAGGCATGTGAGCGAACTTGTCTCGCAGGCTGCTCAGCGGGAGCTTGCCGTCGTCTGGCCCGGGGGCTGCGGTCAGTCGGGCGCACGGCTTGCCGTGGCGCGTGATGATCACCTCGTCGCCCTCTTCGAGGTCGCGGAGGATCTCGCTGAGGTGGGCCTTGAACTCCCGTATTCCGTATGTGGTCACAACCGTACTCCATATGTGGTTACGAGTGCCGCCTCGATGTGACTATATGATACCACTGAGGCAGGGAGCGGTCCGCCGGGTGGTCGCCTGAAGCGGGCCGCCCCGCCGGTGCGCACGCTGCCGCTTCGCGAGGCATAATGCGTAGCCGCGAACGAGAACACACACGAGGAGCTACGACGCCGTGAGCGACGTGCGCACACAGATCGTGGAGATCATCGAAGAGGCGCTCTCCGGGGGCGAGGCCGTCGCCGTGGCGACCGTCATCGACCTCGGCGAGCAGGGGGACCAGGGCATTCAGCTCGGCGGCAAGATGCTCGTCCGCAAGGACGGCTCCGCAGTGGGCAGCATCGGTGGCGGCGCCATCGAGGACGCCGTGCGCGAATCCGCCGTCGTGGCGCTCGAGGAGCGGCCGCGGCTGGAGGCGCAGACCGTCCACGTGGCCGCCGAGGGCGACGCGGTCTCGCGGCGCTCCCAGGCAAGGCCGGGCGACGCGCGCGTCATGGTCGAGGTACACGAGGCGCCCGGCCAGCTCGTCGTCGTCGGCGGTGGGCACGTCGGCCTCGCGCTCGCGACGATGGGCCACATGCTGGGCTTCCGCGTCATTGTCATCGATGACCGCGAGGAGTTCGCCAACGAGGAGCGCTTCCCGATGGCGGAGCGGGTGATCGCGGAGGAGCCCGCGCCCGCCCTCGACGCGCTCGACATCAACGACAGCACCTACGCCGTGCTCGTCTCGCGCGGGCACACGCTGGACGAGGAGGGCCTGCGTCACCTCGTCAGCCGCGGTGCGGCGTACGTCGGCATGATCGGCAGCCGACGCCGCACGGGCACCGTGCTCCAGCACCTCGCGGACGACGGCTTCGACATCGACGACCTCGAGGCGGTGTACACGCCGATCGGGCTCGACATCGGGGCCGAGACGCCCGAGGAGATCGCGATGTCGATCCTCTCGGAGATGGTGCTGGAGCGCCGCGGCGGGACGGGCCGGCAGATGCGCGAGGTGAAGGGCCGGGCACGGCTGAGCGCGCCGACCGGCTAAGTCCCGCCCAGCCCTGGTCATGCAAGGGTCGCCGGTTGAGGCCGCGCCTTGTGGCCTGGTCCGGTCGTTAGCTAACATGGCGCACGGAGACTCACGGTGACGACGGTCAACATTCACGAGGCCAAGACCCACCTCTCCCGCCTGCTCGCGCAGGTTGAGGCGGGGGAGGACGTGGTGATCGCGCGCAACGGCAAGCCCGTTGCCCGCCTCGTGCCGTGCGAGCCGCCAGCCAGGCGCGAATTCGGTGTCCTCAAGGGACGAATCAAGCTGGACGACAGCTTCTTCGATCCGCTCCCCGAGGAAGAACTTGCGGCCTGGGAGGGCGGCTAGGAGTTGCGCCTCCTCCTCGATACGCACGCACTGATCTGGTGGTTCGAGGGTAGTGTCCGGCTGTCGGCAGATGCCCGGGCGGCTATTTCTGACGATTCCAGCGAGGTCTTCGTGAGCGCGGCGTCCGCCTGGGAGATATCCACCAAGCATCGACTGGGGAGGCTGCTCGGCGTGGACGTGCTCGCGCGCAGCATCCCCGAGTTCATCGCCAGCCAGCGGTTCGCGCAGTTGCCGGTGACGGTCGAGGACGGCGTTCGTGCGGGTTCGCTGCCAGGTCCGCATCGTGACCCATTCGATCGGATGCTCATCGCGCAGGCCATGGACCGGGATCTCGTGCTCGTCTCGCTCGAGACGCGATTCGACACCTATGGTGTCCGAAGGCTCTGGTGAGCCGCGCGACCACTCGCGCGCTGCTGCTACAATGCGCGGGCACGACCACAGAGGAGCGACACGTGGCGGACGCTGAGCTGTACGAAGAGATCCGGGAAGCCCAGGAGGCCGGCGAGCGGCGCGTACTCGCGACCGTCGCGACGGCGCGCGGCTCCACGCCGCGCGGCCCCGGCGCGCAGATGCTGCTGCGGCCCGACGGCACGTTCGTCGGCACCATCGGCGGCGGCTGCGGCGAGGCCGAGGTCTGGCAGGAGGCCATGGAGACCCTGGCCGACGGCGCGCCCCGGATCGTCGTGGTGGACCTCACCGAGGACGTCGAGGGCGACGACAAGATCTGCGGCGGCGTGATGGAGGTCTTCCTCGAGCGCATCGCCGACTAGGGCGATCCGCGGAGGGCCCGGCAGCGTACCGTCCATGACGGGGTCGCGTGGTACGATCCCGCGACACCGGGACGCACGTCGCTGCGATTACGTCAGGGAGGCTGACCCATGATCGGTGGTCTGGGCTGGCAGGAACTGCTCATCGTCCTCGTGATCATCGCGCTGATCTTCGGCGCGAGTCGCGTGGCCGACCTCGGCGGCGCGCTCGGCCGCGGCATCCGCGAGTTCCGCCAGGAGGCGCGCAGCGACGACGAGGAGGAGGCCGCGAAGGCCTCTGACGAGGACGACGAGGACGAGGGCGAGGAAGCGACGGCCACCGCCGCGGACGGCGAGGGCTCGGGCGAAGGTACGCGCTCCGGCTGACGCGCGCCCGCCCCGTAACCATGACCAGCCACGCCCGGCGTCCACACGGCGCCGGGCGATTCTGTATCTGACGGCGCCCGCTGGAACCTCGGCGGAGAGAACGGGACGCTCCATGACCGGCAGGCTCGGCCCTCGCGATCGGGCGGCGGTGCTGCTCGGCTCGCTCGCCGGCGAGGCCGCCCGACGGCTCGGCCGCGGCGGCGGCACGGCGCTGCCGGGGCTGATCGCGACGAGCGTCGCGCCCGGCGTCACCGCCCGGCACGCCCGCATGCCCGGCGCCGGCTCGGTCGTGGTGACCGGCACCAACGGCAAGACCACGACCGCACACCTGCTCGCCGGCATCGCTCGCGCGGCAGGCCTCGACCCCATCGCGAACCGCTCAGGCTCCAACCTCGAACGCGGCATCGTCTCCGCGTACCTCGATGCCCTCGATGGGGCCGCCGCGGGCGGCACACCCCGGCTCGGCGTGCTCGAGGTCGACGAGGCGGCCCTGCCGGGCCTGCTCCCCGCGCTGCGCCCGCGCGCGGCGCTGTTCCTCAACCTGTTCCGCGACCAGCTCGACCGCTACGGCGAGGTGGACTCGGTGGTCGAGGGATGGCGCGAGATGCTGCTCGCCGACGGTAGCGGGCTCGCCCTCGTGCTCAACGCCGACGACCCGCCGATCGCCGGGCTCGCCGAGATCGGCCGCGGCGACATCGTCACCTTCGGCATCGAGGACCGCGCCGTCGCGCTGGAGGCCGACGAGCACGCGTCGGACGCGCGCTTCTGCGAGTGCGGCGCGGCCTTCCGCCACGAGGCGGTGTTCCTGGGCCAGGCCGGGCTGTGGCGCTGCGACGGCTGCGACCGCGCGCGCCCCGCGCCCGACGTGGCCGCGCACGACGTGCGCGCCGGTGACGACGCGACGACGTTCACGCTCGACCTCGCAGGCCGCCGCGTCGAGGTGGAGCTGCCGCTGGCGGGCCTGTACGCGGTCTACAACGCGCTCGGCGCGGCTGCTGCCGCGCACGCGCTGGGCATCGAGGCCGACGTGATCGCCTCGGCGCTGGGGGATGCCGCGCCCGCGTTCGGTCGCCAGGAGGCGTTCACGCTCGACGGGCGCGAGGTGCGGATGTGGCTGGCGAAGAACCCGGCCGGGCTCAACGCGGTGCTGCGCACCCTCGCTCCGCCGCCGGGTGACGAGGGCGGCTCGCCCGGCCTGCACGTGATGGCGCTGCTCAACGACGGCATCCAGGACGGGCGCGACGTGTCGTGGATCTACGACGCCGACGTCGAGCTGCTCGCCGGGCACGTCGAGAGCCTCGTGGTCTCCGGTGACCGCGCGCCCGACCTCGCGCTGCGCTGCCACCTCGCGGGGCTGCGCGTCGACGAGGTGCAGCCGCAGGCGGGCGTGGCGCTCGCCCGGGCGCTGCAGCTCGCCCCGCCCGGCGCGCGCGTCGATGTAGTCGCGACGTACACCGCGATGATCGAGATGCGCGAGCTGCTCGCCGAGTGGACGGGCGCCGCGCCGTACTGGTCGGTGGGTGCAGAGCGGGGCCCGGCGTGAGCGAGCGAGGCATCCGCGCGCTCTGGCTCTACCCGGAGCTCATGAACGTCTACGCCGACCGCGGCAACGTGATCGCGCTGCGCGCCCGCTGCGCGGAGCACGACCTGGACTGCGAAGTAGAGCACCTCGAGCTGGGCCACGAGTTGCCCGCCGCCGCTGATCTCGTGCTCATCGGCGGCGGACAGGACCGCGAGCAGCGGCGTGTCGCGCCGGACCTGCAACGCCATGCCGCCCGGCTACACGAATGGCACGAGGAGGGCGTCGCGTTTCTCGCGGTGTGCGGCGGCTTCCAGCTATTCGGCGACGGCTACCGCACCTCGCGCGGCGAGGAGCTGCCAGGCGTCGGGCTCTTCGACGTGACGACGGTCGCGCCGCCGCCCGGCGCCGAGCGCTGCGTCGGCGACGTGCTGGCGGAGACCGAGCTTGGCAGCGTCGGCGAGGTCGTCGGCTTCGAGAACCACGCGGGCCGCACGTACCTCGGCCCCGGCGTGCGGCCCTTCGCGCGCGTGCGCCACGGCTGGGGCAACAACGGCGTCGACGGCACCGAGGGCGCGGTGACGGGCAGCGCGCTCGGCACGTATCTGCATGGCTCGTTGCTGCCTCGCAACCCGCGGATCACGGACTGGCTTATCGCCGCCGCGCTGCGCCACCGCTACGGCCCGGAGGCGTCGATCGGCGACGCGGCGCCCGAGGGCGCCTACGCCGTCGAGGCGCGCCGAGCCGCCGCGACGGCGGCACGGGAGCGCGGGCGGGTTCACGTCGATTGACGGCGCGCTGCGCGCGCCCGAACCTCTGATCGCGGGGGTTGTCTGGAAGGCGCGCCATGAGCGTTCGGTGGCTGGCCGCCGTCCTTGCCCTCTCCGTCCTCGTCGTCGCCTGCAACCGCAGCGCGAACGAGGAGGTCGACGTCAGTGTCGACGGGACGCCGATACCGCCTCCGGGCGTGGTGGCGACTGCGACGGAGACCGCCTCGCCGCGCGCAGCCGGGACCCTCGTGCTTGCCCCGACCGCGACCCCGGACCCGGACACCCTCGACCCCGACGACCTGCGCGGCTTCACGCACCCGGTGGAGGGGGCGTGCCTGCCGTTCACGGAACTGCTCATGCCCAATGCGCCCCGGGTGTACCGCAACGGCGTGCACGAGGGCGTCGACATCTACCCCGGCTACGCCTGCGCGCACGTCGAGCTCGACACGCCGATCCTGGCGGTGTACCGCGGCACGGTGCTGCGCGCGGACGTCGACTACGTCGACCTCACCCGCCAGCAGGTCGAGGAGCTCGCCGCCCGCACGGCCGCGCAGGGCTACAGCGATCCGGAGACGCTCGACACGTACCGGGGCAGGCAGGTGTGGATCGACCACGGCTCCGGCGTGGTCTCGCGCTACGCGCACCTCGCCTCGATCGTCCCGGGCATCGAGGTCGGCGTGCGGGTCGAGCAAGGCCAGCACATCGGCGGCATGGGCGAGTCGGGGACCCCGGAGTCCGTGCTCGCGCCCGGCACCGACATCCACCTCCACTACGAGATACGCATCGGCGACTCGTTCCTCGGCGCCGACCTCCCGCCGGACGTCGTGCGAGGGCTCTACGAGCGCCTCTTCAGCGACCCGTCAGGCGAGGGTGCGGCCGGCGGGCCGCCGCCCGTGTTCCACGTCTACACGGTGCGGGCAGGCGACACGCTGCAGTCCATCGCCGGCGAGTTCGGCATCGGCGCGGAGTACATCGTCTGGAACAACGACGCCATCGCGGCCGCCGACGATGCGCTCGAGGAGGGGATCCTGCTGCGCATTCCCGGCGCTGAGGGCATCGTCCACCGCGTCGCGCCGGGCGAGACCCTGAGCCTGATCGCGGAGCGCTACGGCGCGAATATCGGCGCGATCGTCAACTTCACCTCCAACGGGTTGAGCAACCCCAACCTGCTGCAGGTCGGCGCGACGATCCTCGTGCCGGGCGCACGCATCGAGGCGCCAGCGCCGCCTCCGACGCCCGAGCCGACGCCCGAACCCACGGCTGCGGCCGATGAGGGCGGCGAGGGCTCGGAGTAGGCGTCCGTAGCGGTCCTCGCGCGTAGCATGGGCGGGGGACGGCAGGGGGCCGCGACGTGCCGGTACTGGCGATCGAGATCGGCTGGGATCCGAACCTCGCGCAGATCGGGGGGCTGCTGTTGACGTGGCACGGCCTCTTCACGGCGCTCGGCATCCTCGCCGGTGTGCAGCTCTCCCTCCAGCTCGTGAAGGTCACCGGCTACGACTACGACGACGCCTACGAGCTCGCCCTCGTCGGCATCCCGTCGGGGATCATCGGCGCGCGGCTGCTGTTCGTGGCCGAGGCGTGGGACTACTACGGCGCCAACCCGGCCGACATCATCCGCATCACCGAGGGCGGCATCTCGATCTGGGGCGCGATCGTCGGGGGCGTCGGCGGCGCGCTCGCCTGGGGGCTCTGGAAGGGCTACCCCGCCGCGCGAGGGCTGGACCTGGCGGCGTTCGGGATCATCCTCGGCCAGGGCATCGGACGCCTCGGCGACCTCGTCAACGGCGAGCACCTGGCGAAGGCGACCGACCTGCCGTGGGGCGTGATCTACACGCACTCCGACTCCCCGGCGTTCGTCCACTCGCTGACCGTGGGGGCGCATCACCCCGCGACGACGTACGAGATGCTCGGGGACTTCGTGATCCTCGCGCTGCTGTTCGTGGTGCTGTTCCGCGTGTTCTGGCACAAGCCGGGGCTCACGTTCTGCTTCTACATCGTCAGCTACGCGGTGATGCGGTTCTTCGTCACCTTCTTGCGCGTCGACTCCTCGGACACGTTCCTGCTCGACATCAAGGTGCCGCAGCTGGTTGCGGTGCTCGTGATCCTCGGCGCGCTGCCGGTGATCTGGTACTTCGTGAGGCAGCCACCGCTCGAGGAGCCCGCGCCGCCGCTGCTCCGCCGCGGCTAGGGCCTCGTGGCCGAGCGCGTCCCGCAGGTCGTGCTCTACACGCGCGAAGGCTGCCGCCTCTGCACCCACGCCCGCGACGCCCTGCGCCGCCTCGGCCGCGACGTGCCGTTCGAGCTGCGCGTCGAGGACGTCGACGCGGCAGCCTCGCTCGCCGAGCGGCACGGTGACTCGGTGCCGGTGGTTTCGGTCGACGGGGTCGAGGTGAGCGCGGGGCGGATCGACGTGGCGGCGGTGCGGCGGGCGCTGGTGGTGGTGCGCGGAGCTTGAGGGCAACAGAAGTGTTGTGTAAGGTGGGGTGCAGGTGAATTCTCGCGAGTTTCAACGATGGCTCCGAAGGCAGGGCTGTACGTTCGAGACGCACAGGGGTGGCAGTGGACACATCACGATCAGGCGAGGCAGCCGGCAGACGCAGTTGCCGATGCACGGCAGCAGGAAAGAACTCGGGAAAGGCCTGGTCGCTAGAATCAAGAAGGATCTGGGGTTGGAATGATGCTTGAATACCCGGTCATCCTCGAAGAGGACGACAACGACACGCTCCTCGTGACGTCTCCCGACTTCCCGGAGTTGGTCACGTTTGGCGAAGATCGCGACGAGGCTATCGCGCGCGCGAGTGACGCGCTCGAAGAGGCAATCGCCGCGCGCATGTACGACCGGGAGGACATCCCGATGCCGTCGCACGGGGATGTCTATGCACTGGTCCCCACCCTCACGTCGGTCAAGGTCCTCCTGTACCAGGGCATGCGCGATGACGGCGTCGGGAAGGCGGAACTCGCGCGACGCCTTGGGTGGCACATGCCACAGGTGGACCGCGTGCTCGACATCAACCACCACTCGCGACTCGACCAGATGGACGCGGCTCTCGGAGCTATAGGCCGGCGCTTGCAGGTGGCTGCGACAGCTGTGGCGCGATAGCGCCCACAGCCCTCGGCGAACTGGGCTCCGGTTGACACTCCCGTAACGCGTTCATAGCCTCACATGTGCGCCAGAGGCGGCGGATGCCCGCCCCGGCGACCGACCGACGAAGGCAGCCCGTGACGCTCCACACCTCCGACATGCGTCTGCTCCCGGCCGCCCCCGGTGGATCGCACGTGGGCCGCATGGTGATGCGCTAGCCCGCGCGTCCTCGCTCGGCGAGGGCGACGGCGGGCCTCACCTGTCCGGCCACCGAACCCTCGACCAACCCAAAGGCCCTCACCACATGTCCTATGCACAGGCCCTCCGCTGCCGGGAGTGCGAGCGGGAGTATCCGCTCGAACCCTCCTTCTTCTGCCAGCTCTGCTTCGGCCCCCTCGAGGTCGACTACGACTACGAGGCGATCTCGAAGGTCATGACCCGCGAGTCCGTCGAGGCCGGGCCGCCCACGCTCTGGCGCTACGCACCGCTGCTGCCGTGCGACCCCGACTACAAGGTCGACCTCGGCACCGGCTTCACGCCGCTGCTGCGCGCCGACAACCTCGCCGAGGCGATCGGACTCGACCGGCTGTGGCTGAAGAACGACACCGTCAACCCGACGTGGTCGTTCAAGGACCGCGTCGTCTCCGTCGCGATCGCGCGCGCGCGCGAGTTCGGCTTCAGCGGGATCGCCTGCGCGAGCACGGGCAACCTGGCCAACTCGGTGGCCGCGCACGGCGCGCACGCCGGCATGGACACCTTCGTCTTCATCCCCGATGACCTCGAGGAGGGCAAGGTCGTCGGCAGCGCGATCTACTCACCGGCGCTCGTGATGGTGCGCGGCTCATACGACGACGTGAACCGGATGTGCACCGAGCTCTCGCACGACCAGCCGTGGGCGTTCGTCAACATCAACGTCCGCCCCTACTACGCCGAGGGCTCGCGCACGCTCGCCTACGAGGTCGCCGAGCAGCTCGGCTGGCGCACGCCGGACCACTGCGTGGTGCCGATGGCGTCGGGCTCGCTGTTCACGAAGATCTGGAAGGGCTTCAAGGAGCTGCACCAGGTCGGGCTCATCGATGAGCCGCACACGCGCATGTCGGGCTCGCAGGCGACGGGCTGCTCGCCCATCTCGACGGCGTACGCCGAGGGCACGCTCAACTTCCGGCCGCAGAAGCCGGACACCATCGCGCGCTCTCTCGCGATCGGAAACCCGGCCGATGGCTACTACGCGCTCAAGACCATGCAGGACACCGGCGGCGGCGCGGAGATGGCGACCGACCAGGAGATCGTCGACGCCGTGAAGCTGCTCGCGGAGACCGAAGGCATCTTCGCCGAGACCGCGGGCGGCGTGACCGTCGCCTGCCTCAAGCGCATGGTCGAGAGCGGCCACATCCGCCGCGACGAGGAGACCGTCGCGTTCATCACCGGCGGCGGCCTGAAGACGATCGAGGCGGTACAGGGACACCTCACGGAGCCGCTGCGCGTACCGGCGAGCTCCGACGCGTTCCTCGAAGCACTGGAGGCGCGCCGCGCAGAGCAGACGGGCGTTGCCGTGACGGCGGGTGGTGCGTAATGGCAACCAGGCACGTGCGGTTCACGTTCGAGCCGGACCTGATCCAGGAGCCGCTCATCTACCAGCTCGGCCACGAGTTCGAGGTGGTCACGAACATCCGCATGGCGGACGTCGACCGCTCCATCGGCTGGGTTGTGCTGGAGCTGGAGGGCGAGCCGGACGAGATCGAGCGCTCCATCGAGTGGGCGCGCTCCAAGGGCGTGCGCGTCGACGAGCCGACGCTCGGCGACGTGGTCGAGGGATAAGGCCTCGCACCAGACCGAATACGAGAGGAAGGCCGCGATGGCGGTGACCGTGAAGATCCCCACCCCCCTGCGAGAGCTCACCGCCGACCAGGGCACGGTGGAGGCCGACGGCGCGAGCACGCTGCTCGAGCTCGTCGAGCACCTCGAGGCGAGCTACCCGGGGATGCGAGAGCGGCTGTGCGACGACGACGGAGAGCTGCGGCGCTTCGTGAACGTCTTCGTCAACGGCGAGGACGTGCGCTACCTGGCGGGCCTGGACAGCGCGCTGTCCGAGGGCGACGAGGTGTCGATCGTCCCGGCGGTCGCCGGGGGGTAGGCGAAGCGCCGGCCGCGATATGCCGATCCGGGCGGCCTGTTATAATGTTGAGCGCGAAACTCGACAATTCCGCCGTGACTGCCGGCGGGGCACGCCGGCACTCCCCCGGTACGGGGATTCCGCGCCGGGCCGGGCAGGGCCATGAAACTCAGCACCAAGAGCGACTACGGCGTGCGCGCGCTCATCGAGCTGGCGCTCAGCAGCAACGGATCGCCGGTGCAGCGCGCCGAGATCGCCTCGCGGCAGCACATCCCGGAGTCGTACCTAGACCACCTGCTCGCACAGCTGCGCCGCGACGGCTTCGTGCGCAGCGTGCGCGGCCCCGGCGGGGGACACCTGCTCACGCGCGACCCGGAGGAGATGTGCCTGCTGCACGTCATCGAGAGCCTGGAGGGCTCCGTCGCGCCGATCGCGTGCCTGGAGGACGGCGGCGAGTGTGTGCGCCCCCCCGGCGAGTGCGTGCAGTGCTGGGTGTGGGAAGACATCCACGAGGAGACGTGCCGCCGGTTGCGCGCCATCTCCCTGGGCGATCTCGCCGACCGCGTGCGCGACCAGCGCCGCGGCACGGCGGCGAACTACTCGATCTGACCGGCCAACCCGAAGCGAGACGAGGACGCGTGTGAACCACGAGGGTGGGTACGGGACGCAGACGGCTATCGCCGACTCGGTGCTCGACCTCGTCGGCGCCACGCCGCTCGTGCGCCTCGACCGCGTGACCCCGGAGGGGTGCGCCGAGGTGCTCGGCAAGCTCGAGGCGCGCAACCCGGCGGGCTCCGTGAAGGACCGCATCGCGCTGCGCATGATCGAGTCCGCGGAGCGCGAGGGGCTGATCCGGCCCGGCGACACGCTGGTCGAGCCGACCTCGGGAAACACGGGGATCGGCCTCGCGATGGTGTGCGCCCGCAAGGGCTACAGCCTGGTGCTGACGATGCCCGAGGACATGAGCCTGGAGCGGCGCAGGCTGCTCGAACGCTTCGGCGCGACGCTGCAGCTCACCCCGGCGATCGAGGGCATGACCGGCGCGGTCTACGCCGCCGAGGAGATGGTCACGCGGCACGGTTACTTCATGCCGCAGCAGTTCGATAATCCCGCCAACCCGCAGGTCCACCGCGAGACCACGGGCCCCGAGATCCTCGAGGCGACCGGCGGGCGCGTCGACGCGTTCGTCGCGGGTGTCGGGACCGGGGGAACGATCACCGGTGTGGGCGAGGTGCTGCGCGACGCGGGCATCCAGGCCCGCATCGTCGCCGTCGAGCCCGCGCGGTCGGCGGTATTGCAGGGTGAGCGCGCGGGCCTGCACGGGATCCAGGGCATCGGCGCGTCGTTCGTGCCGAACGTGCTCAACCGCGAGATCTACGACGAGGTCATGAGCGTGCGCGACGAAGACGCGTACGCGATGGCGAGCCGTCTCACGAAGGAGGAGGGCCTGCTGGTGGGCATCTCCGCGGGCGCGAACGTGTGGGCCTCCATCGAGGTCGGCATGCAGCTCGGGCCCGGCAACCGGGTGGTGACGATGCTGTGCGACACGGGAGAGCGTTACCTGAGCGTGCCGTTCGAGTAGCGGCGCGCTTGTCGGATCGAGTCGAGGAAGCACGCAAGTCCCGCGCAGGCGAAGATGGCGGGGCGGACAGTAGCAGAGGAGCAAGGCATGGCGGTGAGCGTCTACATCCCCACACCGTTCCGGCGCATCACGGCGAACCGTGAGTACGTCCAGGCCGAGGGCACGAACGTCGCCGAGGTGCTCGACGGGCTGACGGAGCGCTTCCCGGGCTTCGACATGCTCGTCTACGACGAGCACCGCGAGGTGCCGGCGCACATCAACATCTACGTGAACAACCAGGAGATCCACGAGCTGGAGGGCACCGCGACCGCCCTCGGCGACGGTGACCAGGTGGCCGTGATCCCCGCCCTCGCGGGCGGCGCGGACACCAACGGCGGGGCCGCAGCCCCGAGCGCGGCGCTGACGCCCGACGAGGCGATGCGCTACTCGCGCCACATCATCATGGGCCAGGTCGGCTCCATCGGGCAGCGCCAGTTGCGCAACGCGAAGGTGCTGGTGGTGGGCGCGGGCGGGCTCGGCTCGCCGGTGGCCATCTACCTCGCCCTCGCGGGCGTCGGCACCATCGGCATCGTCGACTTCGACATCGTCGACCTCTCCAACCTGCAGCGGCAGCTGCTGCACCAGACCGAGGACGTGGGACGCCCGAAGATCGAGTCGGCGGTCGACTCGCTGAACTCCTACAACCCGCACGTGCGGGTTGTGACGCACGCCGCGCCGCTGACCTCCGAGAACGCGATGGAGATCATCGGCGACTACGAGATCGTCGTGAACGGCGCGGACAACTTCGCCACGCGCTACCTCGTCAACGACGCCGCATACCTGCTCGGCAAGACGCTCGTCGACGGCTCGATCCTGCTGTTCGACGGGCAGGCCACGGTGTTCAAGCCCGGCGAGGGCTGCTACCGCTGCCTCTACCCCACGCCGCCGCCGCCGGGGCTGGTGCCTTCGTGCGCCGAGGCGGGCGTGCTGGGCGCGATCACGGGCATCGTCGGCTCCATCCAGGCGACCGAGGTGTTCAAGCAGGTGCTGGACATCGGCCGCCCGCTCACGGGCCGGCTGCTGCTGGTGGACGCGTTGACCATGGAGTTCCGCGAGATGAAGCTCCGCCGTGACCCGGACTGCCCGCTCTGCGGCGACAACCCGACCGTGACCAAGCTCATCGACTACGACGCCTTCTGCGGCTCGCCGCCGCTCGACTGGGACCCGCCGACGAACTAGCGGCGCGACGAGGCGCCATCCGCCCGCACGGGCCGGCAAGGACCGGCCGCGGCGGGCCTGAGGGGAGACCACATTGGCCGTGCAGGTGCACGTGACATCCGTGATCCAGCGCGTCGTGGGCGGTCAGCGCACGATCAGCGCCGACGGCGGCACGGTGATCGAGATGATCGACGACATCGAGGCCCGCTACCCGGGCTTCCGGGAGACGCTGGTGGGCGAGGACGGCAAGCTCCATCGCTTCGTGAACATCTACCTCAACGACGAGGACGTGCGCTTCCTGGACGGCGCCGAGACGCAGCTCTCCGAGGGCGATGAGGTCTCGATCCTGCCCGCGCTCGCCGGCGGCGCCGCCACTCTGGGGCGCGCACGGCGCGGCTAGGGGGCACGAGGTTTGATCCAGCCGGTGACCGTCGCCGCCACCCTTGCCGACCTCGTCGGCGGGACGCCGCTGGTCGACATCTCCGTGCTGTCGCCGAAGCCCGAGGTGCAGATCTACGCGAAGCTGGAGGGCGCCAACCCCACCGGCTCCGTCAAGGACCGCATCGCCCGCTTCATGATCGACGCCGCCGAACGCGACGGCCGCCTCGAGCCCGGCCAGACCATCCTCGAGCCGACCTCCGGCAACACCGGCATCGCGCTCGCGATGCTCGGCAGCGTGCGCGGCTACCCGGTGAAGGTCGTCATGCCAGACGCCGTCACGCAGGAGCGTGTCGAGCTGCTGCAGGCGTTCGGCGCGGAGATCATCTACTCGCCGGGCGACCTCGGCACCAACGGCTCGGTGCAGATGGCCGAGCGCGTCTCCGCCGAGCACCCCGAGTGGTTCATGCCGTACCAGTACGAGAACGAGGAGAACCCGCGCGCCCACTACGAGACGACGGCGCCGGAGATCATCGCCGAGATGCCCGACCTCGACCTGTTCGTGGCCGGGCTCGGCACGGGCGGGACGCTCACGGGCGTCGGGCGGCGGCTCAAGGAGTTCAACCCGGCGGTCCGCATCGTGGCCGCCGCGCCGCACCCGGGCGACCTGGTGCAGGGGCTGCGCAGCCTGGAGGAGGGCTACATCCCGCCGGTGTTCGACGAGTCCGTGCTGGACGGGCGCATCGTCGTGGACTCGGCAACCTCGTTCCGGCTGACGCGCGAGCTGACGGCGAAGGCGGGCGTCTTCGCCGGGGTGTCGAGCGGGTCCGTGGTGCGCGCCGCGCAGATCGCGGCGCAGCGCATGACCTCGGGCAAGATCGTGTGCCTCCTCGCGGACAGCGGCTGGAAGTACCTCTCGTCCGGGCTGTGGACGCACACCTACGAGGAGATCGAGGAGGACGTCGCCACCGTCCTGTGGTGGTAGCGCCTCCCGGCGAACGAGCAGGCGAGCAACGGAGACGCCGGCACACGGCCGGCGGGGAGGAACGGACGGCATGACGGACAAGCTGGTCTCCACCGAGTGGGTGGCCGAGCACGGCAACGACGACGGCGTGCGGCTGGTCGAGGTCGACGTCGATACGAACGCGTACGGCGAGGGTCACATCGAAGGCGCCGTGGGCTGGAACTGGACGACGCAGCTCCAGGACCAGCTGCGGCGCGACATCATCACGAAGGGCGACCTCGAGGCGCTGCTCGGCGAGTCGGGCATCGACAACGACACGCGGATCATCCTCTACGGTGACAACAACAACTGGTTCGCCGCCTACGCGCTGTGGGTGCTGGAGCTCTACGGCCACGACAACGCCGCGCTCATGGACGGCGGCCGCGTGAAGTGGCTGGCGGAGGAGCGCGCCACCACCACCGACGACACCTCGGTCGCCGCCGCGAGCTACACCGCGCAGGCCCCCGACCCTGCGCTGCGCGCGGACCGCGACGAGGTCCTCGCGTCCGTCGGCGAGGGGGGCGCGCAGATGGTGGACGTGCGCAGCCCGGCCGAGTTCACGGGCGAGATCATCGCGCCGCCGGGACTGCCGGAGACGGCGCAGCGCGCCGGCCACATCCCCGGCGCGATCAACGTGCCGTGGGCGCGCGCCGTCAACGAGGACGGCACCTTCCGGGCGGTCGACGAGCTGCGCGAGCTCTACGGCGGCGAGGGCGTCGAAGAGGGCAGGGCGACCATCGCGTACTGCCGCATCGGCGAGCGCTCCTCGCACACGTGGTTCGTGCTGAAGCACCTGCTCGGCATCGACGACGTGAAGAACTACGACGGCTCGTGGACGGAGTACGGCTCGCTGATCAACGTCCCGATCGCGCGTTAGCAGTGGCGGGCGTCCCGGCGGGCGGGTCTGCTTCAACGCGGGGATACCCCGTGGGGGAGGCCACGACGACCCGGCGGCTCCTGCTCGCCCGAGTGCTCTCGGGGAGCGTGCAGCCCGAACTCTACCCGGTGCGCTTTCGCGCCGGGGTGATCGAGCGTTATCGTGCGCTGCCGGGCGCGCAGGTGATCCGCACCCGCAACGTCGGCCGCGTCGGGCTGCCGCGCCAGTGGTCGCTGGACGTGGGCATCGACGACGAGGCCGGCGAGGTCAGCGTGCCGCTGCGCGACCTCGCCGGGCGGCTGCCGGAGGCCGAGCGCGACCACTGGCTCGACCACCTGGTGGACGAGCCGGGCAGCGCGGTGTTCCTGCGCATGCAGTTCGCCGGCGCGGCCTGCATCGACGACGGCGAGCCGGAGGCGTGGGAGTAGAGGCCATGAGCGAGGACGACGCCCCCGTTATCGTCGAGATCCCGCGGTCGATCGTCGACGAGATGATCGCGCACGCCCGCGAGGACCTCCCGAACGAGGCATGTGGCATCGTGGACGCGAAGGACGGAGCGCCCGTCGCCGTGCACCGCGTGACCAACGTGGCGGCGAGCCCGTACCGCTTCGAGATGCACGGCATGGAGCAGATGCGGCTGGAGCAGGCGCGCGAGGAGCGCGGCGAGACGCTCTTCGCGATCTACCACTCGCACGTCGCCTCGCGCGCGTATCCCTCGCCGACCGACGTGCGGATGGCGTTCTTCCCGCCGGGCGAGGTGGACCAGGCGCCGACGTACCCGGAGGCGCTGTACATCCTGATCTCGCTCGCCGAGGATCCGCCGCCCGTGCACGCCTACCACATCCTCGAGGGCGGCGTGATCGAGGAGCAGCCGATCGCCGTCGTGTAGCGTCCGGCCCACGCACAGACCGTCCGAGGATCGAGCGATGCTCGCAGCCGTCCCCCCCATCGAGATCGGCGGTCGCCGCTTCGAATGGGGCGCGCGCACCTACCTGATGGGCATCGTCAACGTCACGCCCGACTCGTTCTCCGGCGACGGCGTCCTCGACGCGTCGCTCGCCGCCGACCAGGCGGCCCGCATGGTCGCCGAGGGCGCGGACCTCATCGACGTCGGCGCGGAGTCGACGCGGCCCGGCCACGCGCCGCTGAGCGTCGCCGACGAATGGGCGCGCCTTGGCGCGCCACTGCGCGCCATCCGCGCGCACGTCGACGTGCCGATCACGGTCGACACCTCGAAGGCCGGGGTCGCCGAGCGCGCGTTCGATGCGGGCGCCGACGCGCTCAACGACGTGCGCGGCCTCCTCGCGGACGCCGACCTCGCGCCGCTGCTCGCGCGCCGCGGGCTGCCCGCCGTGGTCATGCACAACCAGCGCGACCGCACCTTCGGCGGCGACGTGATCGGCGACATCCGCGCCGGCCTGCGCGAGAGCATCGAGGCGGCCGAACGGGCGGGCGTCGACCCACAGCGGCTCATCCTCGACCCCGGCTTCGGGTTCGGGTGGGAGCCGGCGCAGAACCTCGAGATGGTGCGGCGGCTGCGCGAGCTGCGCGACCTCGGCCGGCCGCTGCTCGTCGGCGTCTCGCGCAAGTCCACGCTTGGGCTCGTGCTCGACAGGCCCGAGGCCGAGCGCGCGTGGGGCACGGCCGCCGCCGTCGCGCTCGCCGTGCAGGGCGGCGCCGACATCGTGCGCGTGCACGACGTGGCGGAGATGGCCGACGTGGTCCGCATCGCCGACGCCATCACCCGGCCCGGAGCCGGCCCGTGACGTCCGAGGCTCCGCGACCCGCCGACGAGGTCGCCTACCTCGGCATCGGCAGCAATCTCGGCGACCGCGTCGCGAACCTCGCGGCCGCCCTCGACGCGCTCGAGGCGGCGGGTCTGGCGGTCGAGGCGGTGTCGTCGGTGTACGACACGCCGCCGTGGGGCGAGCCGCCGCCGGGCCTCGACGAGCCGCCGCGCTATGCGAACGCCGCCGCGGCCGTGCGCGGCGACCTGACGCCGCTCGACCTGCTGCGGCTGTGCAAGCGCATCGAGGTGGACGCGGGCCGCGACCTGCACGCGGCGCGCAACGCCCCGCGCGTGCTCGACCTCGACGTGCTGCTCATCGGCGACGTGCTCGTCACGACGCCCGAGCTCGAGGTGCCGCACCCGCGCATGCACCTCCGCGCGTTCGTGCTCGTCCCCCTCGCCGAGATCGCCCCGGACGCGCGGCATCCCCGCCTCGACCGCTCCGTGCGCGACCTGCTCGCTGGCGTCGGGGCGACCGAGGTCGAGGAGGTCGAGCTGCTGCTGGAGCGAGGGTGGTGGCGCTGAGGCAGGCGCGGTGAGCGCGGCGACTCAGCCGCCGGCGGCGCGCCTGTGCGGGATCGTGGGCTCCTCGTCCTCGTCCCAGCGGGCGTAGGCCATCGTGTAGCCGACCCAGAACGCGATGGCCGAGAGCGCCGCGACCGCGAAGCCGACGGGTAGCGCGATCGCGAGGTAGGAGCGGCGCAGGACGGCGCCGACGAAGAGCAGCAGCTGCACGGCCGCGCCCCCCATGAGCACGCGCCCGAGCACTCGCGAGCGCTCCTCGTTGGTCACGGGTGCAGGTCCTCGGACTGCCCGCGCTGGGCGGTCAACGCCTCGTTGAGCTCGGGCGGCAGCAGGTTCGGGATGCCCTCGTCGATGCGGAAGGTGAGCGGGCAGTCGGCGCAGGCGAGCGTGCCCGTCAGGATCTCCTCGCGCCCGTCGTCGAGCGCCTCGGTCTCCTCGATGCCGAGGATGAGTCGGCCCTTGCAGGTGGGGCAGACGAGGATGTCCATGAGGTCGGCGCGCATCGGGCCTCCGTGCGTGTGCGGCGAGTCCAGCATACGGACGGCGCGACGGGGGCGGCAACGCCCGGTCCGCGGAAGGGCTCAGTCCATCACGAGCGCGTCGAGGCGGGTTCCGAGCACATCGGCGATGCGCGCCAGCACACGCACGGAGCCCGGCTTGCGGCCGTGCTCGATCTCGGACAGGTAGCCGATCGAGATAGCGGCACGGTCAGACAGATCGCGCAGGGTGAGCCCTCGGTGGTCGCGGAACGCGCGGACGGGGCTCTCGCCACCCATGATCGCAAGGGCGACCGGATGCGGAATGCGCGCGGCGCCCTCCGCCTCCGTGGCGGCGAGGATGTCCCGGCGGTCGACGGTCGTCAGTTCGGTCAACGCTGGCCTACCTCCGCCTGATCAGCGTACGAGCTTGCCGCTGGCCGGGCACGCCCCGCGCGGTAGACTCGACGCTCCACGAGGGCTGACCGGGAGGCGGGCGTGGCGGAAGTCGAGCGGATCGCCCTGCGCCGCGCCGTGGCGGCGATCAGCGACGACACGATCGTCGTGCGGCCGTCGCGCGGGCAGCTGCTTGGCCCCGTCGTTCAGCTCGGACTCACCGCGCTCGCGGTGGCGCTGATCGTGCTCTTCCTCGACAGTCTCCCGTTCTGGGTCGTGGTCGTGCTGACGGTTATCGCCGTCTTCCTCGGACCCGTCGCGACGCTGGGGTTCGTGTTCGCGGTGATCGGCAGCAGCATGGTCGTCGACCGGCGCAAGCAGTCGGCGCACTGGCAACAGGGCTTCCTCGGCCTCGGCATCGGCACGACCACGTCGATCCCCTTCGGCCGTATCGACCACATCGCAGTGAGCGGCGACTACGACGAGGAAGACATCGGCGGACGCGGCCACGACTTCGTGACGTGGGAGGTCGAGATCGTGCGCGACGATGGCCGTCGCCGCGCGGTCGGCTCGGTGATCGCGGCGCGGCCGCTCGCCGACATCGGCCTCGACCGCGTCAACCGCCTGGCCGAGGCCGTGGGGGAGATGGCAGGGGCGGAAGCGCGCCTCGCCACGTTGCCCGACGAGGAGCCATTCGAGGAGTTGGAGACAGAGCCCGCGCCGAGGCGGCGTCGGCGCGTGGAGCGCGCTACGCTGCCACCACCGGACGGGACGCCGCCGGAAGGGGGACCGTGATGATCGTCGATGGAGACCGTGCCTGGGAGGTCCTGCGCGACCACCCGCGCCTCGCGATCGTGGCGCGCTCGAAGCGCACCGACCGGCCGTGGCACGAGGTGTCCGGCTACCTTATCGACGAGGGCTACGACGTGCAGTTCGTGAATACCCTGCTCGACGAGGCGCACGGACGGCCCTGCTACAACTCGCTCGCCGAGCTGCCTGAGCCGTTCGACATCGTCGACGTCTTCCGGAGGGTGCCCGAGGTGCCGGGCGTGGTGGACGAGGCGATCGCGGTGGGCGCGCCGATCCTGTGGCTGCAACTCCAGATCGTGCACGACGAGGCGATCGCGAAAGCCTCGGAGGCCGGGATGCAGGTCGTGGTGGACCGCTGCACGGCCATCGAGCACCGCAAGCTGCTCCAGCAGACCTCGGAGTCGCCGGCGGGATGACCGTGCGGGCGTGCGTGCTACGATGACGACCTAACAGGCCCATCCGGGGAGGGCCGCCCTTGATACCGAGCCTGCACGAGAAGTGCGGCGTACTCGGAGTCTTCGCACCAGGCGAGGACGTCGCTCGCCTCACCTTCTTCGGGCTCCACTCCCTTCAGCACCGCGGGCAGGAGTCGGCCGGCATCGCCACGGCCGACGCGCGGCTGCCCGCCTCCGATGTCCACCGCTTCGCCCGCATGGGCCTGGTCACCCAGATCTTCGACGAGCAGGCCCTCGTGAACCTCGGCGGCGGCACCCACGCCATCGGCCACACGCGCTACTCGACCACCGGCGGCAGCCACGAGGTGAACATGCAGCCGCTGGTCGTCTCCGGCCCGCACGGCGAGCTGGCCCTGGCCCACAACGGCAACATCGTCAACGCGGACCTGCTGCGCGCCGACCTCGAAGAGCAGGGCATCTCGTTCTCCACCGGGACGGACTCGGAGGTGCTCGCGGCGCTGGTCGCGAACGCGCCGGGCGGCTCCTGGGGCGACCGCTTCCACTACGCGATGCGCCGCGCCAACGGCGCCTACTCGCTCACCCTGCTCACGCACGACGCGATGTTCGGCGTGCGCGACCCGCTCGGCATCCGCCCACTCTGCCTCGGCCGCCTCGAGGGCGGCTGGGTGCTCGCCTCCGAGACGTGCGCCCTCGACACGCTGGGCGCGACGCTCGTGCGCGAGCTGGAGCCCGGCGAGGTCGTCCGCATCGACGAGTCGGGTCCGCAGTGGTGGTCGGCCGGCGAGGGGCTCACCGGGGACCGCGAGGCGGCGCTGTGCCTTCTCGAGCACATCTACTTCGCCCGCCCGGACTCGCGGTTGCAGGGCGAGTTGCTCTACCCGGTACGGATGCGCATGGGCGCGCAGCTCGCGCGCGAGCACCCGGTGGACGCAGACATCGTGATCGGCATCCCGGACTCGGCGACCAGCGCGGCCGTGGGGTACGCACGCGAGTCCGGCATCCCGTACAGCGAGGGCCTGGTCAAGAACCGCTACGTGGGCCGCACGTTCATCCAGCCCGACCAGCGCCTCCGTGAGCGCGGCGTTGCGCTCAAGTTCAACCCGCTGCCGGAGCTCCTCGAAGGCCGGCGCGTGATCGTCGTCGACGACACGATCGTGCGCGGCACGACGACGCCGCGGGTGGTGGCGATGCTGCGCCGCGGCGGCGCGCGCGAGGTGCACATGCGCATCACCTCGCCGCCGATCACGCACCCGTGCTTCTACGGCGTGGACATGGCGACCCGCGGCGAGCTGATCGCCGCCCACCTCAGCGTCGAGGAGATCCGCGAGCACATCGCCGCCGATTCGCTCGGCTACCTCTCGCTGGCGGGGACGGTGCTGGCGACCGGGCAGGGCGAGGACCGGCTGTGCACGGCGTGCTTCAGCGGCCAGTACCCGTCCGAGGTGCCGCTCCAACTCGACAAGCTCGCCCTCGAGACGGACACCACGCGTGACCGGCACGCGGTGCCGCTGCAGACGGTGCCGCTGCGAGCCGTGAACTGACGCTGCGGCACCCGCACCCATCAGCCTGATCGCACATATGTGTGCTAAGATGTTCCGGTGAACGGCCGGGAGTTCGTGAGGCGTGCTCGAAGGTACGCCCGACGGCGCCGGCTGGACTTCGAGCACGAGCCGAGCCGAGGCAAGGGGAGCCACGGAGCCGTCCGCCTTGGCTCCAGTCGCACCACCGTGCCGCATGGGGAGATTCCCGCTGGCACGCTGGCGTCGATGTTGCGGGACCTGCGCATCGACAGGAGGGAGTGGTAGGCCGTGCGCTACGCCTACCCATGCAACATCGTCCGCGACGAGGATGAGGCTCGCGCCACGGGGCGTGAGGCGTACGCCGTGAGCTTTCCCGACGTGTACGGCGCGAACACCGGTGGGTGGACGCGCGAGGAAGCCCTCGAACTGGCCGAGGACTGCCTGTCGGTGGCCCTCGGCATGTGCGTGAAGGCGCGGGAAGACATCCCGGAACCCAGCTTGCCGACCGAAGGCCAGGTGCTGATCGCCGTGTCGCCCATCGTCGCGGCGAAGCTCGCCCTGTACACGGCGATGCGCGAGCAGGGGATCACGAACGTCGCGCTGGCAGGTCAGCTCGGCCTGCAGGAGAACGCCGTGCGCCGGCTGGTCGACCCCGGGCACCGGTCCCACATCACATCGGTCGAGAAGGCTCTGAAGGCACTGGGGCGCTCGCTGCTCATCGAGGACCGGGTCACGGCCGAGGCGTCGTGACGTAACCTGTAGGTATGGCAACACGTCGCGAGTACGTCACCCCCGACGAAACCGTCGTCGCCACGATGGTGGACCGCATCGTCGAGGGCTTCGATCCAGAGCGCATCGTGCTCTTCGGCTCGGTCGCGCGGGGTGAGGTGAGCAAGTACAGCGACGTGGACCTCCTGGTCGTGATGCCGGACGGCACCGACCAAACGAGAACCACCATTGCGATCCGCCGTTGCCTGCGCGACATGCTCACGGCGAAGGACATCGTGGTCACGACACCTGACGAGATCGCGCGGCGCGGCGACATGAGCGGGACGGTGCTGCGCAAGGCGCTGCACGAGGGCAAGGTCGTCCATGACCGCCCCTGAAGTCGAGGCCGAGGAACTGCGCTGGCTGCGCTATGCGCGCGAAGATCTCGATCTCGCTCAGGAGCTCTTCACGGAGGACCATCCAGTGCCCCGCCATCCGTGCTGGCTCTCGCAACAGGCGGCCGAAAAGGCGCTCAAGGCGATCCTGGTACTTGCGGACGGCGAGGCGCCGTTCATTCACGACCTGGAGGTCTTGGTCCAGCTCCTGCCCGAAGGCTGGCCTGAAGCACTCGTGACGGCAGATCTTGAGAGCCTGACCCAGTGGACAGCGGACGCCCGGTATCCCGTCGCTCGGCCCGAGCCGAGGGTCGAGGATGCCGCCCTTGCAGTCGCCGAGGCCGCGACGGTCTATGACGCGATCGCTGCCGAGTTTGCGTTACGCGGCGTGACCGGCCGATAGGCGCGCGGCTCGGCCTGCTCCTTCCCGCCCCTCGCTGGTACCATCCCCACACTCCCCCCGATACGCGGGCCACGCCCGCGAGTGAGGCAGTACGGCGCGATGACCGCGCGGGCTCCACGACCGCTGCGCTACGCCGACGCAGGCGTCGACATCGCGGCCGCCGACGCTACCGTCGACCGCTACCGCGAGGCCGCCGAGGTCGCCACGCGCCCCGAGGTGCTGGGCGGCGTCGGCCCCTTCGCCGGGCTCTTCCAGCTCGACACGAGCCGGTACCGCGACCCCGTGCTCGTCTCCAGCGCCGACGGCGTCGGGACGAAGCTGCTCGTCGCCGCGGCGCTCGGGCGCTACGGCGATGTGGGGCGCGACCTGGTCAACCACTGCGTCAACGATGTGCTCACCGCAGGCGCTGAGCCGCTGTTCTTCCTCGACTACCTCGCCACGGCGGGGCTGCCGCAGGAGCGGCGAGTCGAGGTGGTCGAGGGCATCGCCGAGGCGTGCGCGGCCAGCGGCGTCGCGCTGCTCGGCGGCGAGACCGCCGACATGCCGGACCTCTACCGCCCCGGCGACTACGACCTCGCCGGCTTCATGGTCGGCGTGGTCGAGCGTGACGCGATCGTCGACGGATCACGCATCGAGGCCGGCGACGCGCTGGTCGCGCTTCCCTCGACGGGCCTGCAGACCAACGGCTACTCGCTCGTCCGCGAGATCTTCGACATCGGGAAGGGCGGCGAGGGTGACCGCGACCGCCTCGATACCCATGTCGAGGAGCTGGACGGGACGCTGGGCGACGCACTGCTCGCGGTGCACGGCTCGTTCCTGGACGTGGTGCGGCCGCTGCTGCCGATGGTGCATGGCATGGCGCACATCACGGGCGGCGGGCTGCCGGGCAACCTCCCGCGCGTGCTGCGCGAGGGCCTGGCGGCGCGGGTCGACGCCGGGGGCTGGGAGCCGCCGCCGCTGTTCGGCTACATCCAGCGCATGGGCGGCATCGAGGACGGCGAGATGTTCCGCACCTTCAACATGGGCGCCGGCATGGTGCTGGCCGTCGCGCCGGACGACGCCGAGGCCGTGCTCGCCTCGACGCCCGGGAGCTGGCGGCTCGGCGAGGTGGTGGCGAGCGACGGCGAACCGGCCGTGCTGGGCCTTCCGCAGTAGGAGGAATGACGACGTGCGCGCGATCCTGAGCGTCTACGACAAGACCGGCGTGGCCGAGTTCGCGCGAGGGCTGCACGAGCTCGGCTGGGAGCTGTTCTCGACCGGCAACACGCAGCGCGTGATCGACGAGGCGGGCGTGCCCGTCGGCAGCGTCGCCGAGATGACCGGCAGCCCGGAGATCCTCGACGGGCGCGTGAAGACGCTGCACCCGCGCGTGCACGGCGGGCTGCTCGCCCGCCGCGATCGCGACGCCGACACGGCGGAGCTGGCCGAGCACGGCATCGAGCCGATCGACCTCGTGGCCGTGAACCTCTACCCGTTCGTGCAGACCGTGACCGGCGGCCCCGTCACGCTCGCCGAGGCGCTCGAGGAGATCGACATCGGCGGGCCGACGATGATCCGCGCGTCGGCCAAGAACCACCCGTGGGTCGTGCCGGTCGTCGACCCCGCCGACTACGACGCCATCCTCGACGCGCTCCGCGGAGGCGGCGTCGACGCCGGGCGGCGGCGCGAGCTGGCGGCGAAGGCGTTCGCGCACGTCGCGCACTACGACACGGCAATCGCCGAGTACCTGCGCGGCGAGGACGATCTGCTGCCGGAGCAGCTCACCGTCGGTATGACGCGCGTCGACGAGCTGCGCTACGGCGAGAACCCGCACCAGCGGGGCGCCTTCTACACGCTCGACTCCGTGCGCGCGCCCGTCGAGGGCATCGGCGGGTTCGAGCAGCACCACGGCAAGGCGCTGTCCTACGTGAACCTGCTGGACGCCGACGCGGCCTACAACCTGGTCGCCGAGAGCGATCAGCCCGCGATCGCGATCATCAAGCACACCAACCCGTGCTGCTTCGCCGCGGGCGAGGAGGGCGTCGCGGCGCTCTACGAGCGCGCGCTCAACGCAGGCGATGCGATCTCGGCGTACGGGGGCATCGTGGCCACGAACCGGCCGATCGACTTCGCGTTCGCCGCGGCGCTGCGCGATGTGCTGAGCCCCGTGACCGGGGGGCGCATGTTCTTCGAGATCGTCGTCGCGCCCGGGTTCACCGAGGATGGGCTGGACCACCTCAGGAAGAAGTCGCGCGATTTGCGCATCCTCACCGTCGACGCCGGCGACCCGCGGCGACCGCGCGTGGAGCTGCGCTCGACGCGCGGCGGCGTGCTGGTGCAGGAGTCCGACCTCTCCGGGGAGACCACGTTCGAGGTCGTGAGCGACCGTGAGCCGAGCGCATCGGAGCTCGCGGACCTGCGCACGGCGTGGCTGGTCTGCAAGCACGTGAAGTCCAACGCGATCACGCTGGTCCGCGACGGGGTCCTCGTCGGCATGGGCGCCGGGCAGCCGAACCGCGTCGAGAGCGCGCGGCTGGCGGCCGGAGGCGCCGGGGAGGCCGCGAGGGGCGCGGTGCTGGCCTCGGACGCCTTCTTCCCGTTCCCCGACTCGCTCGAGGTGGCCGCGGCGGCGGGCGTGACCGCGGCCGTCCACCCCGGCGGCTCGATCCGCGACGAGGAGTCGGTGGAGACCGCGAACCGCCTGGGGATGGCGCTGCTCACCACGGGCGCGCGCCACTTCCGCCACTAGGGGGCGGCGGACACCTCGATGGCCACAGTCGACCTCGTCCTCCCGGTCTACAACGAGGAGGCGATCCTCGAACGCAGCACGGAGACCGTGCTCGCGTGGACCGAGGCGCACCCCGAGCACGAATGGCGCGTCGTCATCGCCGACAACGCCTCGGTGGACGGCACACGCGCCATCGCCGAGGAGCTGGAGGAGCGTCACGAGGGGCGCGTGACGCTGCTGCACATCCCGGTGAAGGGCCGCGGCATCGCGCTGCGGATCGCGTTCCTGACCTCGCACGCCGACGTCTCCGCCTACATGGACGTCGACCTCTCGACGGACATCAAGCACATCCCGGAGCTCGTCGACCCCGTGGCCGCCGGCGAGGTGGACATCGCCTACGGCACGCGGCTGCACCCGGAGTCGGAGACGGCGCGCGGGTGGCGTCGCGAGCTGATCTCGCGGTCCTACGTGCAGATCCTGCGGCGGCTCGCCGGGCTGCGCGTGACGGACGCGCAGTGCGGGTTCAAGGCCATCAGCAGGGGGGCGGCGCGGGAGCTGGTGCCGCTTGTCGAGGACACGCAGTGGTTCTTCGACTCGGAGCTGCTGCTGATCGCGCAGGAGAACGGCTACCGGCTGCGCGAGGTGCCCGTGCGCTGGATCGAGGACCGCGACAGCCGGGTCGCGATCGTGCGTACGGCGACGGAGGACCTGCACGGCATCTGGCGGCTGCGCCGCGGCGGCGTTCCGCGGGTGATGCGCCGGCCGCGCGGCGCCGCCGGGTAGCGTCGATGCGCGATTGTGATGGCGGGTCTGACGGCGGGGCGGGGCGGCGGGCCGGTGGGGGCTGGACAACGCCCGCCGTTTCCTTGACCTTAGCTCCGGGCCGTCGCTAGGATCGCCGCGGTCTGGACGCGGGTTCCGCGTCTCCGATTGACGGTCACGCTCGCCGTGACCGCTCGGGCCGAAGTGGCACGAGGCAGGCATCGAGGTGTGACATGATCTTCGGTGAAGTCGGCGAGGCGATGGAGCTGACGATCATCTTCTTCCTGATGGCAGCGGCGCTTGCCGCTATTGTCGTGCTCGGGAAGTGGTGGGAGGCGTAGCGCCTGAGCGCTCGCATCCGGAGGCGTCTGCCGCGCGCCTGATCGCGGCAAGGGGAACCCAGAGAGGGCCGCGATGGCGACCACCGAACGTCCCCAGGGACAGGCGATTGTCGATCGCGCCTACGAGTTCCTCGTCAACAACCGGGTCTGGAAGTCCATCTTCCGGATCGGATACCCCAACACCCCGCGCAACCAGATGCTCGCGGTGGCGACCAACGTCTTCCTGCACCTTCACCCCACGCGCGTGCACCGCACGCACGTCAAGATCACCCACACGTACTGCCTGGGTGGGCTCTCGTTCTTCCTGTTCCTGGGGCTGACCGTCACCGGCGTGCTGCTGATGTTCTACTACGTACCCTCGGTGGAGCGGGCGTATGCGGACATGCAGGCGCTGCAGACCGACGTCCGCTTCGGGATGATGCTGCGCAACACGCATCGATGGATGGCGCACGGCATGGTCATCACCGTGATGCTGCACATGATGCGCGTCTTCTACACCGGCGCGTACAAGCCGCCGCGCGAGTTCAACTGGGTCGTCGGCGTGATCCTGCTCGTGCTGACGCTGCTGCTCTCGTTCACCGGCTACCTGCTGCCGTGGGATGAGCTCGCCTTCTGGGCCATCACCGTCGGCACCAACATGATCGGCTCAGACCCGATCCTCGGCGAGGTCAACCAGTTCGTCATGATCGGCGGGTTCGAGGTCGGTCAGAACGCCCTCATCCGCTTCTACACCCTGCACGTGATTGGGTTGCCGCTGGCAGCCGCGATCTTCATGGCCGTGCACTTCTGGCGAATCCGCCGTGACGGCGGGCTCGCGCGGCCGCTGTAGGGGAGGACGGCGACAAAATGGTAGCCGAAGCACCCGCCCCAGCCTCTTCGCGTCAACGCGGCGCGATGCCCAGCGTGCGCCCTCGCCGGCAGCGCGAGGAAGAGCTGCTCGTCTGGCCGGACCTGGTCTTCGTCGAGTTCATCGCGGCGCTGATCTTCACGCTCACGTTCGTGGCGCTGGCGATCCTCATCAACGCGCCGCTGCAGGACCGCGCGAACCCGGCCAACACGCCGAACCCGTCGAAGGCGCCGTGGTACTTCCTGAACCTGCAGGAGCTGCTGATCCACATGCACCCGGCGCTCGCCGGCGTGATCGTGCCCACCATCTTCCTGGTGCTGCTCGCAGCCATCCCCTACTACGACAACTCCAACGAGGAGCAGGGCCGCTGGCTCGCGACGCCGCGGGCGTGGCCCAACCTCATCGTCGGCATGGTCGTCGGCTTCGTCGGGACGTGGGTGCTGATCGTCTACGACTCCAGCAAGCACGTCGTGCTCTACGAGCGCTTCTCCGTGGGCAGCGAGGCGTTCCGCGTCTGGCCGCCCTTCATGGCGGAGGAGAACCTGCGGACGTGGCCGGAGACGTTGAACTGGCTCAAGAGCGTCCGCGCGCTCCAGACCGACATCAACTGGCACAGCGACCTCACCGGCGTTCCCATCGGTGAGACCTTCATCCGCACTGACCTGCTGGGGCTGCCGCGAGGCAGCGTCCGGTGGAACGTCCCCGCGTGGATCGTCGAGCAGGCGATCCCGATCGGGATCATGGTCGGCCTGCCCATCTTGCTCTCGCTGGTGGCGTGGCGCATCGGTCTTGCCAGGACGAAACGGGATCACATGATCCTGCTGATCTCGGGCTGGTTCGCATCGTGGCTGGTGCTGACCATCGCGGGTACGTACTTCCGGGGCGCCGGGCTGGAGCTGCTCTGGCCGTGGGACGTGTACCCGGCCGAGTCGTAAGAGAGTCAAGCGATCGCCGGGCGGCGGGTTTGACCCACCGCGCGCGAGGAGCGTCTGAGTGACGACCGAGACAGAGACCCCCGAGCAGATCACCGACTCCTGGCGAGAGGCGATCGCCGCGCGCCGCATCCAGGCCGCCGAGGGGCAGGCCATCCCGGGCGCGCAGGTGAGCCGCCCCACGCGCGACGAGATGACGCGCCGGAACTTCATCCGGCTCTCCTTCTGGTCCGGGCTGGGACTCACGCTGCTCGCCAGCGTCGCCGCGACGCTCGACTTCCTCTACCCGCGCGGCATCAAGGGCTTCGGCGGCCCGGTGCCGGCCGGCAACGCCTCCGAGTTCCCGCGCGGCGGCGACCCGCAGCACAACATCATCGGGCAGTTCTGGCTCGTGAACCTGGACCCCAACGAGGCGCGCCCCGGCGGCAGCGGCGGCGGCGCGGGCATGCTGGCGCTCTGGCACCGCTGCCCGCACCTCGGCTGCACGGTCCCCTGGCGCTCCGGCTTCACGTACGAGGGCGACCAGGGGTGGTTCCGCTGCCCGTGCCACGGCTCCACGTACACGAAGTCCGGCATCCGCGTCTTCGGCCCGGCGCCGCGCTCGATGACGACCATGAAGGTCGACATCGACGACGGCGGCAACATCACTGTTCAGACGGGCGACCGCTTGCCGGGCAGCCCCGACAACCCGCAACGAGCAGTCGACCACCCGTCGCTGCCGACGTAGGACCGGCCCGACTCAGGGCATCGCTGAGCCGGAGGTGAGATGAACACCAGCAAGCAGGTCAACGTCATGATCGGGCTGCTGTTCGCCAGCTTCGTGATCCTCGTCGGCTACCTCTTCAATGAGTCCAACCGCCAGGTCGTCGAGACCGAGGAGATCACACACCGCAACGCCGAACGCGGCGCGCGGCTCTTCGTCCAGAACTGCCGCACCTGCCACGACCTCGAAGGCACCGGCGGCATCGGCGCGGCGATCAACAACAAGGCCTTCTGGATCTACGAGGAAGGCAACGCCCAGGGCGTGGCCGCCACCCCCGAGGGCGAGGCCGAGGCGATCCGCAAGTACCTGCGCGAGACCATCGAGTGCGGCCGCCCCGGCACCTACATGGCCACGTGGTCGCAGCGCTTCGGCGGACCGCTCTCCGACACGCAGATCAACCACCTCGTCACGCTCCTGACGAACGACCCGACCGGCAAGCAGGACTTCTGGGACCTCGTCATCGAGGAAGGCCACCACGCCGACGAGGAGCAGTTCGCCCTGGTCCTCGAGGAGGAGCTCGGCCGCCACCCGACCATCGAGGAGATCACAGAGCGGAGCCGCGAGGTGACCGTGGTGATCGACCCCAGCGCGCTCACCGTGAACACCGAGTCGTGCGGCAACTGGGCGCCGGAGACCAAGGCGCAGTTCCGCGGCCGCGACCCGTTCGCCGCGCCGGGCGAGGCCACCGTTTCGGTCGTGACCCCCGCCACCCCGACACCCGAGCCCGTCGACGTGAGCGACGCCGACGCGACGGTGAGCGTCGAGATGACCGAGTGGGACATGATCGTCGAGGATCCGCTGCCCGCCGGCACCATCGCCTTCCAGGTCGCGAACGCGGGCGCCGTGGCGCACGAGTTCAAGATCATCCGCAGCGACGTCGCGGCCGACGGCCTGCCCATCGAGGGCGGCAAGGCCAACGAGGGAGGCCTCGAGATCCTCGCGGTCATCCCCGAGTTCGCCGGCGGCTCGACGCAGGTCACCACGGCGGACCTGACACCCGGCCAGTACCTGCTGTTCTGCAACGTACCGGCGCACTACCAGCTCGGCATGGCCGTCTCGGTGACCGTGGAGTAGCAACGAGGGAAGACACGCGTCGAGGCGCGGCCGCACTTGCGGCGACCCTCGTGACGCGGCAAGAGAGGCGACCGCCCAGGCGGCGCCGGCGGAGGTGAGACTGATGGCAATCGAGACCGGCAAGCGCTACCGCTGCAAGGGATGCGGCGCCGAGTTCATCGTGACCCGCGGTGGCGACGGCGCACTCCAGTGCGGCGGCGAAGAGCTCGAGCAGATCTAGGAGGCGCACGATGGCCGTAGCACTGGGTAAGCGATACCGCGACGACGCCTCCGAGGTTGAGGTGCTCTGCATCAAGCCGGGCGACTGCGACCTGAACGTCGACGGCCGCGGCATGGAAGAGCTGCAGCCGAAGGTGCTGCCCTCCGCCGACTAACCCTGCCCTCGGCAGACGCTGACGAGCGCGCGGCCTCACCGTCGCGCGCTTGTTTCGTGTCCGCCGCCGCCGGCTCCTCGCGCCCGCTCGCGCGATGACCACGACCGCCTCGCCGCCGCCCAGACCGCTGCTCATCGAGGCGTGGGTGCTCGTGCCCGACGGCGCCTCGCTGCGCCACGCCCACGCGGCGCTCGCGTGCGCCGGCGGCCGCATCGTCGCCCTTGGCACGATCGAGGAGTGCACGCGCGCGCTGCCGGAGGGCCACCACCGCATCGCCGCGCCCGGGGCGTACGTCCTGCCGGGCTTCATCGACGCGCACCTCCACGTCCTGGCCGCCGCCGCGGCGGAGGCGGGCGTGGACGTCTCGCCGCGCGCCGTGGCGGACATCCGGGAGCTCCTCGACGTCATCGCGAGCGCGACCGCCGGGCGCCCTCCCGGCGCGTGGCTGCGGGCCCACGGCTACGAGGAGACGATGCTCGCCGAGCGCCGCCACCCGACGCGGAGTGAGCTCGACGCTGCCGCGCCGGACCATCCCGTGCGGCTCACGCACCGCTCCGGCCACGCCGAGGTGCTCAACTCGCGCGCGCTCGCCCTCGCGGGCATCGACGAATCGACGCCGGAGCCGCGCGGCGCGGCCTTCGGACGATCGCTCGAGGACGGGCGGCTCGACGGGTTGCTGCTCGACATGGCGGACCGCATCGAGGCAGTCATGCCGCCGCCCGACCCTGCGGCGGTGACCGCGGCCGTCGACGCGTGGGGTCGCGCGAGGCTGGCCGAGGGCGTCACAACGCTCGTCGACGCGGGGCCGCGCAACGGCATGGCTGAGTGGGAGACGCTCGCCGGCCTCGTCGCCGGCGGCACGCTGCCGCAGCGCCTCGTGGTGATGGAGGGCGCGGACCACCTCGGCGAGCTGCCCGAGCAAGCCGCGGGTGGCCGGGTGCGGCGCGGCGAAGTGAAGGTGCAACCGCACGCGCTGGAGGGCGACGCCATCGCCGTCGAGGACCTCGCGGGGGTCGTGCAGCGCGCCGCCGCCGCGGGCCGTCGCCTCGCCGTCCACGCACCGACCGTCGACTCCGTGCGGGCGGCGCTCGACGCGTTCCGCGCGACGGGCGAGCCGCGCGGCCACCGCATCGAACACGCGCCGCTGCTGCCGCGCGACCTCGTCGACGCCATCGCCGAGGCCGGCGTTGTGATCGCCGCGCAGCCCGGGCTGTTGACCGAGGTGACGCCCCGCTACGAGCAGCTGCTGACGCCGGGCGAGCGCGAGCGGCTGCATCCCTGGCGCGAGGTGATCGAGGCAGGCGTGCCGCTGGCGTTCTCCTCGGACGCGCCGGTGAGCCGGTCGGGGCCGCTCGCGGCCAGCGCGGCGGCGTCGTCGCGGCGTCCCCGGACACTCGCGCCGGGGCAGGCGCTGCGGCCGCTGGAGGCACTGGAGGCGTGGACCTCGGGAGCGGCGGCGGTGTGCGGCCTCGGCGATCGCGGGCGGCTGCAGACCGGGCGCGTCGCCGACCTCGTGGTGGTCGAGGGGCCGCTGGAGGCGGACCCGGCGGCGTGCCGGGTGCTGGCTACGGTCGTCGGGGGCGAGGTGGCATACGAGGCGGGGGAGGGCGGCGCGGGCGCGCCTCGTGTTTGACGCCCCCGCCGTGGCGCACCTACGATTCAATGCGTTCGCCCCGATGGCCTGCGAGGCAGGCGTGGGGCGGAGCCACGGGACCATCCCGTGGGGAAGTTGCGAAGGGTCGGCACGACACGTGACCGAGGTGTTCGTCGGGGAGACAGAGTCGTTCGAGGCCGCGCTGAAGCGCTTCAACAAGCGCGTGCAGGCCGACGGCATCCTCTCCGAGGCGCGCCGGGCGGAGTACTACGAGAAGCCGTCCGTGCGCCGCAAGAAGAAAGAAGCCGCTCGCCTCCGCAAGCTGCGCAAGGCGATGCGCGCGCAGGCCAAGCAGCGACGCTAGCGCGCCCCGCACGGGCGTGTCGAGTTTTCGCTCCCGGGTCGGCATACGCGGCTGTCGCGCGCGGCTACCCGCGCGCGTGACCGGGGACGGCAGGCGCTGAACAGATGCCCACGCTCGCGGAGACCATCCGCGCGGACATGACCGAGGCCATGCGCGCCCGCGACGCCGCGCGTCGCGACACGCTGCGGTTGCTCATCGCCGCGCTCGACAACGCGCGCATCGCCGCAGGCCACGACCTGGACGACCAGGAAGCCGTCGTCGCACTTCAGCGCGAGGCGCGGCAGCGCCGTGACTCGATCGAGGAGTACCAGAAGGGCGGCCGCGACGACCTCGCCGCCAGCGAGCAGGCCGAGCTCGACATCATCAGCGCATACCTCCCCGAGGAGCTGACCGAGGACGAGATCCGAGCGGCCATCGACGAGGTGGTTGCGGAGGTGGGCGCCAGCGGGCCGAGCGACCTCGGCAAGGTGATGGGCCCGGTGATGGGGCGAGTGCGCGGCCGCGCGGACGGACGCCGCGTCAACGAGCTCGTCCGGGAGCGGCTGGCGAGCGGTTGACCGATCGCCGCGGGCGTAGACCTACGTGTCACTGAATCAGAGCGACGCCGCGACCGCGTGGTACTCACGCCTCACGGCCGTGGCGCTCGGCCTCGTGATCGCCCTCGCGCTGAGCGCGCTGCTGTTCCCGTGGTATCCCGGCGGCACGAAGCTGCGCGAGGGAGAGCCCTCGCCGTTCACGCTCGCCGCGCCGCGCGGCATCTCGTACGAGTCCGACGTGCTCACCGAGGAGGCCCGCGCGGCCGCCGCGGCGGCCGTGCCGGCGAAGCTCGTCTTCGACCTCTCGATCTTCCGTCGCCAGCTCGGTGAGCTGGACCAGCAGCTGATCCAGATCCAGGAGGCGCGGATCGCGACGCTGGGCGACGCCGAGCGCGAGTCACGCATCCGCGCCGCCACCGCAGGCGCGCTCACGCAGCGCGCCATCGAGACGTTCGCCGCAGCCTCGGACGCCGAGTTCGGCGCACTGGCCGACGAGGCGCGGGTGGTGCTCGAGGCGATCCTGGGCGGTCCCGAGGTCACGGCCGAGCAGGTCGACGAGGCGCGCCGCAGCGTCGCCTCGCGGTTCTCGGAGTCACTCACCACCGACGAGCTGGTGGCGCTGACCGAGCTGCTCACGCCGCTCGTCGTCGCGAACGTCGTCGTCGACCCGGAGGAGACGACCGCAGCGCGGGACGTGGCCCGCAGCCGCGTGGCGGCGGTGCGCGTCACGCGCGAGCGCGGCCAGGTGCTGGTCGAGGAGGGCCGGGAACTCACGGCGTCGGACCTGGAGATGCTCCGCCATGCCGAGCTCGACACCTCGGGCGTCGACGTGCGGGGCGTGGCGGCGGCGGTGATCGTCGCCCTCATCGCGGGCGCTGCGAGCGGCGCGTACCTCTACGTCGTGCAGCCCCCGGCGCTGGTGGGGGTGCGACGGCTCGCGCTCTTCGCGCTGCTGCTGTTGCTGCCCTCCATCGCGATGAAGTTCGCGCTGCCGCTGCTGCTCCCGGACATCGAGCGGCACTTCCTGGCCTACGCGATCCCCGTCGCGGCCGGGCCGATGGCTGCGGCCGTCCTCCTCGACCTCGGCGTGGCGATGCTGATCACGCTGCTGCTCACCACCGTGGCGTCGTTCGTCTCGATCTCGCTCCCGTTCGCCGACGCCGCCGGGGGCGGCCAGCTGGAGACGGCGCGGATCTGGCTCGCCATCTCGTCGGGGTCGCTGGCCGGGGTGTTCGTCGCGTCACGCGCGCTCCACGTCAACCGCTACCTCGTGGCGGGGCTCGCGACGGGCGGCGCGGTCATCGCCTCGCTGCTCTCTGTCTGGCTGCTCGACGCCGACCGGCAGGTCGCGGACCTCGCGTGGATCGTCGCGGGCGGGGCGGTGAGCGGGCTCGCGTCGGCGCTGATCGGCGTCGGCTTCTTCCTGCTGCTGAGCCGGCCGTTCGGCATCATCACGCGCGTCGAGCTCATGGAGCTGGCGCAGTTCGGCCACCCGCTGCTGCGGCGCCTGCAGGACGAGGCGCCCGGCACCTTCCAGCACTCGGTGCTGGTCAGCAACATGGCGGAGCGCGCGGCGGACCGCATCGGCGCCGACCCCCTCCTCGTGCGCGTCGGCGCCTACTACCACGACGTCGGCAAGCTCACCGCTCCCGAGTTCTTCATCGAGAACCAGTCCGACGAGGACCCCCACGCCACGCTCGACCCGCTGCAGAGCACGCGCATGATCCAGCAGCACGTGGCAGCAGGCGTCGAGCTCGCGCGGCGCGAGGGCATCCCCGCGGCCGTGGCGCAGTTCATCCCGCAGCACCACGGCACGCGCCGCGTGCAGTTCTTCTACCGTCGCGCCGCCGCCGAGGACCCCTCGATCGACCCGGAGCTCTTCCGCTACCCGGGTCCCCGCCCGCAGTCGCGCGAGGCCGCGATCATCATGCTCGCCGACTCCAGCGAGGCCGCGGTGCGCGCGAGCGCCGACCGCACGGTCGGCGCCATCAGCTCGATCGTGAACGGGATCGTGCGCGAGCGGATCGAGGAGGACCAGTTCGCCGAGTGCGACATCTCCCTGCGCGACCTGCGCATCGTGGCCGACTCGTTCGTGCAGACCCTCAACGCCGTCTACCACCCGCGCGTCCAGTATCCGGAGCCCACGGAGCACGAGCTCGAGGAGCGTGAGAGCGGCGGGATGGGCGAGCCCCCCACGAATGGCGACGCCGCACGGGAGCCGGGCGAGGCGGAACAGCGGCGCTGACGGCCCCGACGCCGCTCGACCCGCCGTCCGGGTCGCGTATCATCGGCACATGCAAGCCGCGATCGTGGTGTTTCCCGGCACGTGGAGCGACGGTGACTGCGTGTTCGCGCTCGAACGCCTCGGCGTCACCGCCCGGCGCGTCTGGCACCGTGAGACGGACCTCGGCGACGCCGACCTCGTCGTGCTGCCGGGCGGCTTCTCGTACGGCGACTACCTGCGCTGCGGGGCGATCGCCCGCTTCTCGCCGGTGATGCAGGCCGTGCGCGCCCACGCCGCCGCCGGCGGGCTCGTGATCGGCATCTGCAACGGCTTCCAGATCCTGTGCGAAGCCGGGATGCTGCCCGGCATCCTGATGCGCAACGCCTCGCTGCAGTTCCGCTGCCAGCCCACCCACCTCGTCCCCGCCGAGCACGCCTCGCCCTTCACCGCCGGCATCGAGCGCGGCCGCGTGCTGCAGGTCCCGATCTCGCACGGCGAGGGCAACTACTTCGCCGACGCGCCGACCCTCGAGATGCTCGAGGCCGGGCAGCGCGTCGCATTCCGCTACTGCGACGCCGCCGGCCGCGTGACGCCCGAGGCGAATCCCAACGGCTCCATCGCGAACATCGCCGGCGTGCTCAACGA
The DNA here is from genome assembly GCA_964565075.1 of uncultured Dehalococcoidaceae bacterium. Lineage (GTDB taxonomy): Bacteria > Chloroflexota > Dehalococcoidia > UBA2979 > UBA2979 > VXMT01. Next base: position 6,211 of record CAZMCK010000015.1, on the reverse strand, counting down.
GCAGCGCAACGTGCTCGGCATGATGCCCCACCCCGAGCGCGCCTCGGCGGCCCTCCTCGGCGGCGAGGACGGCAACGCCATCTGGGAGTCCGCGCTGGCGAGCCTCGGTCGGACCGCCCGCGCGGCCTGACCGCGACTCCCCCGGGGAAGGAGGCGCATCGTGAGCGCCGACTATATGGATCAGCCTGGCGCGCCGTACCCCGCGCGACTCGACATCGACTACCCGGAGGAAGGACTCAGCCGCCTCACGACGCTGTTCCGCATCATCCTGGTCATCCCGATCCTCGTGGTGATCGGGCTGCTGGGCAGCGGCGGGAGCGGCGCGCAGCAGATCGGGGAGGCGACCTGGATCACGGTCTCGACGAGCGGCTTCCTCTTCGGCCCCACGCTGCTCATGCTGCTCTTCCGCCGCAAGTACCCGCGCTGGTGGTTCGACTGGAACCTCGAGCTGTCCCGCTTCTCCACGCGCGTCACCGCCTACTTCCTGCTGATGCGCGACGAGTACCCCTCGACGGACGAGGAGCAGGCGGTCCGCGTCGACCTCGACTACCCCGACGCCGAGCGCGACCTCAACCGCTGGCTGCCGCTGGTGAAGTGGCTGCTGGCGATCCCGCACTACGTCGCGCTCGCGATCCTCTCGCTCATCGGGAGTGTGCTGCTGGTGCTGGCGTGGTTCGCGATCCTGTTCACGGGACGCTATCCGCGCTGGATCTTCCGCTTCATGGTCGGCCTCAACCGCTGGGGGCTGCGCCTGGGGGCCTACATGTGGCTGCTCACCACCGACCGCTACCCGCCGTTCAGCTTCGAGGAGTAGAGTCGGGCAGGCCACAGTGGGCGGATTAGTCCCGCAACGCGTATGTGATACACGTCGTGATAGTTCGATATGCGGTAGCGCTCGTGCATGGTTCGGCGTAGCATTGGGTCATGGCGGTGTTCGACACGCTGAGTGCGTCCCGGCGACTACGCGAAGTCGGCTTCGAGGAGGAGCAGGCTGACGCGGTGGTCAGTCTCCTCGCCGGGGATGTCTCAGAGAGCGTCGCCACGAAGAGCGAGATCGGGTTGCTCAGGACCGACACGAAAAGCGAGATCGAGCTGCTCAGGGCCGACATGAAGAGCGAGATCGAGCTGCTCAGGACCGACACGAAGAGCGAGATCGAGCTGCTCAGGACCGACACGAAGCGTGATATCGAGTTGGTCAGGGCTGAACTGCGCGCGGTCGAGCAGCGCATGACCATCCGCCTGGGCGGCCTGGTTGCCGTGGCGACCGGCATCATCATCGCGGTGATCGCACTCACCGGGTAAGCGCCGGGCGATCGCCCTTCCCCCTCCGCCCGGACTCCGCCAAGCTAGCGCCGATGCCCGTCGACGACGCGACCCTCGAACGCATCGCACTCTCGCGCGCCGAGTACGAGCGGCTCGTCGGCATGCTCGACCGCGAGCCGAACGAGCTCGAGCTGGGCATGGCGGCGGCGCTGTGGTCCGAGCACTGCGGCTACAAGCACACCCGCCCGCTGTTCCGCCACTTCCCCACCACCGGCCCGCGCGTCCTCACCGAGGCCGGCGCGGAGAACGCCGGCGCAATCGACCTCGGCGACGGCTGGTGCGCCGTCTTCAAGATGGAGTCCCACAACCACCCCTCGGCGATCGAGCCCTACGAGGGCGCCGCGACCGGCGTGGGCGGCATCCTGCGCGACATCTTCGCCATGGGCATGCGCCCCGTCGCACTGCTCGACTCGCTGCGCTTCGGCCCGCTCGACGACGCCCGCAACCGCCACCTGTTCTCCGGCGTCGTGGCCGGCATCGGGGGATACGGCAACTGCGTCGGCGTCCCGACCGTCGGCGGCGAGGTGCAGTTCGACCCCGCCTACGGCGGCAACCCGCTCGTCAACGCGATGTGCCTGGGCGTCGGTCGCGTCGAGCACCTGCTCTCGGCCTCGGCGCGCGGGGTGGGCAACCCCCTCGTGCTCGTCGGCGCCGACACCGGGCGCGACGGCATCCACGGCGCGACCTTCGCCTCGGTCGAGCTCGACGAGGCGTCCGAGGAGCGCCGCCCGGCGGTGCAGGTCGGCAACCCGTTCATGGAGAAGCTCCTGCTCGAGGCCTGCGTTGAGCTGGCCGAGCAGCACGGCGACTGGGTCGAGGGCCTCCAGGACCTCGGCGCAGCCGGACTCACCTCGAGCAGCGTCGAGGCGGCCGCACGCGCCGGGACCGGCATCGAGATCGACGTGGCGCGCGTGCCGCGCCGCGAGCAGGGCATGACGCCGGACGAGGTCATGCTGTCCGAGTCGCAGGAGCGGATGCTCGTGATCCCGAAGCGCGAGCACCTCGACGACGTGCTCGCGCTGTTCCGGCGTTGGGAGCTGCACGCCGACGTCATCGGCGTGGTCACCGGCGACGGCTACGCGACGATCCGCGACGGTGAGACCATCGCCGGTCGCATCCCGGTGGGCGTGCTCACCGATCCACCGCAGTACGAGCTGGAGACCGAGCGACCACCGGACCTCGACGCGCGGCAGGCTGAGGACCTCGGCGCTCTGCCGGACTGCGAGGACCCGACGGCCGCGCTGCTGGACCTGCTCGGGTCGCAGAACATCGCCAGCCGCCGCTGGATCTACCGCCAGTACGACCACGAAGTGCTCACGGGCACCGTCGTGCCGCCGGGCGGGGACGCCGCGCTGGTCTGGCTCAAGGGCACGGACCGCGCCCTCGCCGTCGCCACCGACTGCAACGGGCGGCTCGTCGAGCTCGAGCCGCGCATCGGCGCGGCCTGCGCGGTCGCCGAGGCTGCGCGCAATGTGGTCGCGGTCGGGGCGACGCCGGTGGCGGTGACGGACTGCCTCAACTTCGGGAATCCGGAGCGCCCGCACATCGCCTACCAGATCGAGCAGGCGATCCTCGGGCTCTCCGACGCGTGCCGGGCGTTCGGCACGCCGGTCGTCTCCGGCAACGCCTCGCTCTACAACGAGACGCCCGCGGGCGCGGTGCTGCCGACGCCGACCGTCGGCATGCTCGGCGTCCTCGACCATGTCGAGCGCCGCCTGACGCCCGCCATCGGTGCGGGTGACGAGGTGATCCTGCTCGGCGCGCCGCTCGCACAGCCCGCCGCCGCCCTCGCCGGCTCGGAGTACCTCGCCTCCCACCACGGCCGCGTGGCGGGCCGCCCCGTAATCGACCTCGACATCGAGGCGCGCGTGCAGCGCCTGGTGCTGGACGCGAACGAGCGCGGCCTGCTGACCTCGGCCCACGACCTCGCGGACGGCGGGCTCGCCGTTGCGCTCGCCGAGTGTTGCCTGGCCGGCGACGTGGGCCTCGACGCGCGCGCCGCAGACCTCGGCGCGCGCGTGGACGCGGCGCTCTTCGGCGAGGCGCAGTCCCGCTTCATCGTCGGCGTCCCGGACGCCGAGGCCCGTGACGCCCTCGCCGCGCTCGCCGCGGAGTCCGGCGTGCCGGTGACCGTGTTGGGGCCGGCGGGCGGCGACCGTCTGCAGCTCGGGCCGGTCGACGCCCCGGTCGAGGCGTTGCGGGGGGCGTACGAGGGTGGGCTGGAGCGGGCGCTGGGTGGCGGGTAGCGGGCCTACGATCCTCGATGAGGCGGTGGTACGCTCTTGGTGGGAGCCCCGATGTCTGAGTACCGACCGGCGTTCAATGAGCGGAAGTTCCGCAACCTCGTGCTGTATATCGGGCAGCGCGCGTGGGATGACGCCACCTTAGGCAAGACCCGCCTCTACAAGACGCTGTGGCTGAGCGACTTCCTGGCGTACGCCCGGCTGGGGCACTCGATTACGGGCGTAGAGTACGTCCACATGCCGCAAGGCCCGGGTCCCGACAACGCAGAAGAACTCTTGCAGGGAATGCTCGACGCTGGGGATCTCCAGCTCCGCACCGAGCCCCGCTTCGCGTATGCCATCCAGCGACCGCTCGCGCAGTGTGAGCCTGAACTCGACGACGTGTTCGCACCCTCCGAGATCGCTATCGTCGAGGAGGTCTTGCGTCAATTCGAGGGACAGAGCGCCGTCGACACGAGCGACTGGTCACATGACCACAGCGTTGGCTGGCGGCTCACAGGCGACGGCGAGCGAATTCCTTACGAGACCATCTTTCTCTCGTCTGAAGCCCCCACCCGGGATGACGAACGCTGGGCGAAGGACGTGCTGAGGGCCAGGAGTGGTTGACGGCCCGCCGCCACAGGTCCTGCGCTCGGAGGACTTCCTCGCCGACTGCCGTTCGCTCGGTATTCCGGACCACGCGGTGAGTGGGATCGTGCGCGCAGTGATGTTCGCATTCGAGCGGGACATGTCGTTGCAAGTCAGGGACTGGGGGTCGTTGCCGATTGCGAACCTGACACGCGCGGACGGCTCCCGGATTCAGCGCCCGCGAGTTGCATGGGTTCGACTGGGCGACGATGTGCGTCTCGACGGCATTAGTGAGAGTTAACTCATCGAACATGTGTTTGACATCTATGCAACGCATGTTCTACCATCGACCCGATACGCCGGTGATGGTGGAGGTGTGCGCGGACGGCGATTGCGCTTGATCCCACGTCGTGGATAGCCTGTGGGTCACTCGCGGGTTGTCTACAGACTCCATCGCCCCCTGTGGCGAGTTGTGAGCGCCCGTGGGGACAACTGCACAGCCGCCCAGTCGCGCGACCGCCAATATCACTGGCGTCCCGGCTCCGGCACGGCGAGAGGGTTTTCGGCGTGAAGGTCGTGTTCCTGGAGACCGTTGAGGGGTCCGGCACCCGTGGCGAGGTGAAGACCGTTGCCGCGGGCTATGCCCGGAACTTCCTGTTGCCGCGCGGCCTTGCCGCTCCGGCGACGCCCACCCTCCTCCAGCGGGCGGATTCGCTCGCGAGGGAGGAGGAGGAGCGACAGCGGCTCCTGGACGAGCAGGCACAAGAGCTTGTCGGCAAGCTCGAGGGCCAGAGGCTCGTGATTCCTGTCCGCGTCGGTGAGCAGGGACGTCTGTACGGTTCCGTCACGAATGGTGACATTGCCGAGAAGGCTGGGGAGATTCTCGGCGAGGAAGTGGACAGACGTCGCATCCTGCTACCCGAAGCGATTCGCCAGGTCGGGGTCTACACCGTTCCGATTCGGCTGTCACGTAACGTGACCGTCGAGCAGGAGGTGGTCGTGGTCGACGTCGAGGCGCCGGAAGGCGTTGACGCCGCAGCCGAAGCTCTCGTGGCGCTTGCGCTCGCGGGAGACGAGGAACCGATCGCCGAGGCGGTGGACGACCCAGGCGAGGCAGTCGCTGAGGTCGCGCCGGAGCCGGGTAACGAATCCTCCGAGGAATCCTCGGGCTCCGAGTCTGTGGCAACCGACCCTGCGGGTGAGCCCGAAGAGACCCCGGTACCGTAGCCCCTGATGGTCAGTAGCCGGCCGGCGCAACTCCGGCCGGACACCAGGCCCCCCGCCGGGGGTCTGCCGCCGCACGACATCGCCGCCGAGGAGGCCGTGATCGCGGCCCTCCTCCTAGACGAGGAAGCCTACCCGCGCGTCGTCGCGATCCTCAGGCCCGAGGACTTCTTCCGCGAGCAGAACCAGTGGTGCTTCGAGGCCTGCGTGGCCCTCGCCGACCGCGGCGAGACCATTACCCACCCGACCGTCTCCCACGAGCTCGATCGAGCCGGCCGCCTCGACGCCGCCGGGGGCGAGCCGTACCTGTTCGAGATCACCGGCAAGCACTTCACCGCCGAAGGTGTCGAGGCCCACGCGCGCATCATCGCGCGCGACTCGCTGTACCGCCGGATGATCCAGGTCGCCGGCCAGATCGCGCAGGTCGCATACCAGGGCGGCCCGGACGCGGGCGCCGTGCTCGCTCACGCCGAACAGCTGCTGCTCACGATCCGTGCGGCCGAGTCGGCGGGCGACTTCCGCGCGCTCCGCGACCTGCTCGACGAGTTCCTCGAGGACCCCGGCGAGGCGGTCGAGGGCATCCTCGTCAGCGCCGTGCGCAGCGGGTTCATGGACCTGGACGCGCTGCTGGGCGGCTTCAAGCGCGGCGACCTCGTCATCCTCGCGGCGCGTACCGGCGTCGGGAAGTCCTCGCTGCTGCTCAACTTCGCCCGCAACGCAGCCGTCGGCCAGCACGGCACCGTCGCCTTCTTCGCGCTCGAGATGTCCGCCGACCAGCTCGCGATGCGGCTGCTCTCCGCCGAGGCGGACGTGGACGCGACGCGGCTGCGGCTGGGCACGCACAACGAGGACGA
>CAZMCK010000014.1:0-49388 GCA_964565075.1 uncultured Dehalococcoidaceae bacterium | reverse complement strand
GGCGGCCTCCCGCCCATCAGCCGTGTCTCACACCTCTGTGGGCAGTACATCTAGGCGCGAATGCTCTCACTCCCCCCTCCCTGTAGCCTCCCCACCCGCTCCATTACGATCGGAGTGAGCGAGGATCACCGTATGACCGCTGGCCCGACGATGTCCGCCGCCGAGTTCGCCGCCAAGTGGCGCGAGAGCGCGCGGCGCGAGCGGGCTTCGTCGCAGGAGCACTTCATCGACCTCTGCCGCCTCCTCGACGTGCCGACGCCCAATGAGGCCGACCCGACGGGCGAGTCGTACACCTTCGAGGCCGGCGCGGAGCGCACCAGCACCGGCCGCCAGGGCTGGGCCGACGTCTGGAAGCGCGGGCACTTCGGCTGGGAGTACAAGGGCGCCCACGCCGACCTCGCCGCCGCCTACCGCCAGCTCCTCGACTACCGCGAGGACCTCGAGAACCCGCCCGCGCTCGTCGTCAGCGACATGGACCGCATCGAGGTCCATACCAACTTCACCGGCACCCGGCCCGCCATCGAGACCGTCACCCTCGACCAGCTCGCCGAGGGCGGCGACCGCACCGCCGAGGCGCTGCGCGTGCTGCGCGCCGTCATGCTGGACCCCGAGGCGCTGCGCCCGGAGCAGACGCCCGACGAGATCACGCAGCTGGCCGCGGCGCGCTTCGCCGAGATCGCGCAGTCCATGCACGAGCGCGGGCACGACCCGGAGCGGGTCGCGCACCACCTCAACCGCGTCGTCTTCTGCCTCTTCGCCGAGGACGCCCGGCTGCTGCCGGAGCGCGTGCTGACCGACATGATCGAGTCGCGCCGCGGCGACCCGGAGGCGTTCGACCGCGGCCTCCGCGAGCTCTTCCTGCGGATGTCGGACCGCGACGCCGACCGCTTCTACGGCAACGTGCGCGTCGAGTGGTTCAACGGCGGGCTCTTCGACGACGCCGAGGTGATCCCGTGTACCCGCGAGGAGCTGCGCGCGATGCACGACGCGGCGCTGCTCGACTGGTCGCGCGTGGAGCCGGCGATCCTCGGCACGCTGTTCGAGCGCGGGCTCGACCCGGAGAAGCGCGGGCAACTGGGCGCGCACTACACGGACCACGAGAAGATCATGATGGTCGTCGAGCCGGTGGTGCTCGACCCGCTGCGCCGCGAGTTCGCGGCGATGCAGGCGCGTGTCGAGGAGCTGGTGGCGGGCCGGGAGCCGAGCCCGCTCACGCTCGACGGCCGCCGCCGGGCGCAGCTCCCTGCGTGGGAGCGCGACGCCGAGGCGGCGTGGCGCGGCTTCCTCGGGCGGCTGCGGTCGGTGCGGGTGCTGGACCCGGCGTGCGGGTCGGGGAACTTCCTCTACGTGACGCTGCGGCTGCTCAAGGACCTGGAGCAGGAAGCGATCCGCTGGGGTGCCGAGCAGCTACGTATTCCGGCCGACTTCCCGCAGGTGGACCCGCACAACGTGCTCGGCATCGAGATCAATCCGTACGCACAAGAACTGGCGGGCGTCTCGATCTGGATCGGGCACATCCAGTGGATGATCGACCACGGCTACGGCCTGCCGACCGACCCGGTGCTGGAGCCCCTCGACAACATCGAGCAGCGCGACGCGATCCTCGCCCGCGACGACGAGGGCGCCCCGGTCCCGGCCACCTGGCCCGCCGCCGAGTTCGTCGTCGGCAACCCGCCGTTCCTGGGCGCGAAGCGTATGCGGCTATCCCTTGGCGATGAGTACGTCGACGAACTGTTCGCGGCGTGGGACGACCGAGTTGGGCGCGAGGCGGATCTCGTGTGTTACTGGCACGAGTTGGCGCGTCACCAGATTGAGAGCGGAGCCTCAGGCCGGGCCGGACTGCTTGCAACCAACGGAATCCGCGACCGGTGGGGCCGAGATACGTTGCGGCGAATCAAGGCCACGGGTGACATCTTTCTAGCTTGGTCCAACGAGCCGTGGACTGTCGAAGGGGCAGCTGTTCGGGTGTCCATCGTTGGGCAGGACGGTGGCCACGAGACCCGGCGCGAACTCGACGGCAAGCCGGTGTCAGAGATTCACGCCAACCTCGCAACAGGCGCGGACCTCACGAAGGCTCAGGTGCTGCCTGAGGGCGCAGGAATCGCATTCATGGGAATCATGCGGGGCGGATCGTTCGACATCCCGGGCAGCTTGGCACGCGAGATGCTCCGCGCTCCGACGAACGTCAATGGTCGCCCAAACTCGGATGTCGTCGTGCCATGGCCGACTGCAACCGACGTAGTTAAGCGCCCACGAGACATGTTCGTGATCGACTTCGGCACAGACATGGGCGTCGGCGATGCCGCCGCCTACGAGATGCCCTTCTCCCACATCGAGACACATGTCAGGCCGGTGCGGGCGACGAATCGTCAGAAGTCGTATCGCGAACTGTGGTGGCGCCACATAGCATCGCGACCAGTGATGCGAGCCGCCCTTGACCAGCTTCCGCGGTTCATCGTGACGCCGCTCGTCTCCAAGCATCGCGTGTTCACATGGCTCTCGGCACCTGTCTTGCCAGACGCGCGTCTCATAGTGTTTGCGCGAGCAGACGACTACGCCTTCGGGGTACTCCACTCACGCGCGCATGAACTGTGGTCGTTGGGGACGGGCACGCGCCTCGGAGTGGGAAACGATCCTCAGTACACCCTCACCTCGACGTTCGAGACGTTCCCCTTCCCGTGGCCCCTCGACACCCCCGACGAGGCGCTGAGCGTCGAGCAGCGCGCGCACCGCGACGCCATCGCCGAGGCGGCGCGGGCGCTCGACGAGGCGCGCCGGCGCTGGCTCAACCCGCCCGAACTCGTGCGCGAGGAGCCCGACGTGGTGCCCTCGCTCCCCCCGCGCCTGCTCCCCGTCGACGAGGACGCCGAGCGCGTGCTGCGCAAGCGCACGCTCACCAACCTCTACAACGAGCGCCCCGCCTGGCTCGCCCACCTCCACGCCACCCTCGACGCGTCGGTGTACGCGGCGTACGGGTGGGGGGACGCGGCGGCGTCGGGGGAGCTTGGTGAGGAGGAGCTGCTCGGTCGGCTGCTGGCGCTGAACTTGGAGCGGGCTGGGTAGGACGTTAGTTCGCCACTGTGTGGTACAATTCTGCCCACGTGATCAGACGCTTTAGCGCAGACTGAGCGCAGCCGCAGACCGTCCGGGGGTGATTCCATTGACCGACCGTTGGCGTCCCGCGAGCTTCGAGGATCTCCGGTCATACATCGACAGTGGCGTGGCCGAGGAGAACCAGTTCCTGGACTTCAAGCGGGAGCGATCTCCCAAGAACACGGAGACTGCGAAGGACTTGGCAGGGTTTGCCATCGATGGAGGCGAACTGGTCATCGGCGTCGCCGAGCCACGGTCGGGAGAGTTCGAGATTCGGCCGATCGAGCACGCTGGTCTGCCGGAGAAGATCGGCCAGATCGCGCAGTCGCGTGTGGATCAGCCGCTCTCCGTTGAGACGCACACGCTTGCTGAGCCCTCGGACCCGTCGAGGGGCGTGATCTGGGTCTCGATTCCCCCCTCGCCACAGGCGCCGCATCAAGTCGGCGGCACCTACTACATGCGCGCGGATAAGCGGACTGTCCCCATGTCCGATCCGGAGGTCGAGCGCCTGATCCGCGCTAGGCGCATCACCCTCGAAGGCATCGAGTCTCTGCTACGTGAGGCAATGGCGAGTGACACCGCCGGTGAGCTTCCGCACATCATCGGTGTTGCGCGGCCGATCGGCGCTGCCCCCGACGAGCTCTACGACGCCGTCGGTCGGCGGGAGGGATGGAGTGCCTTCGGCGTCGAAGTGCTGAACGCGTTAGAGATCCATATGCCACACGCCGCATTCGGACCTCGCCGGTACATCCTCTCCAATTACACCCCCAGCGATCGCGCGAAGATACCGGAAGGGTCGTACACGGAATTGTCGCTCGCCTACAGTGGGGACATGCGTTGGCTGTCCGAGTATGCCAGTTTCGGAGATTCCAGCCTTAACGGTGAGGTGACACGGCGACTCTCCCCGGAATATGTGGTCCGCTCATGTTTCAAGCTCGTCCGCGCAATGCTTGCGATTGCCAACAAGACTGGGCGGCGCTGGTCGTGGGATCTGGGCATCGGGGTGACCCGGACGAGAGGGCTCAAGGGGTCCGTGCACCCGCGTCCCGTCTTTTTCGACTACGACGGTATACCCCCATTCGCAGACGACGATCACGCCTTCGTCCAGAGAGTGAACCACCTGCAAATCGAGAATCAGCCATGGGAAATCGTGCGCTCGCTCACGCACGGATTCGTTGAGGCTTGCGGCTTCCGCTTCGAGGCCATCGCTAAGAGCGCCGGGTACTCGCCCGACGAGGCGTGAGCCGGCCGGGGAGGCCTCGCCGTTCCCGTTCAGCCGATCCCCTCCTTCTGAATCGTGCTCGGCTTACCGGGAGGCCGGGGGGCCTGCGGTCTCGCGGGCGGGGCCTGATTCGGGCTCTGGTCGGCGTCCATGCTGGCTTCCTGACCTTCGGCCCTGAGCGTACCTCGCCGTCACGCGTTGTAGAATCGGGAGGCGCGGGAGCGATCAAGCGATGGCGACGACTGAGGCCGGGCTGCTCACCGCCGGGGACTTGCTCCGGCTCTACAGCGAGGGCGTGCGCGGTGAACTGATCCGGGGGGTACTCCACGAGACCATGCCGACAGGACATGAGCATGGGGCGATCGTCGTGAACCTCAGCGCCGAGTTGCGGAACTTCATCAAGCCCCGACGACTGGGATGGCTCGTTGCCTCGGACTCGGGCGTCTGGCTGGAGCGTGACCCGGACACCGTCCGCGAGCCGGACATCGCGTTCACGTCGGTGGAGAAGATGCCGCTGGACGCACGGGTCACGGGCTACGCCGAGGTCGCGCCCGACCTGGTCGTGGAGATCGTCTCCCCGAGCGACAGCCGCCGCGAGGTGCATGACAAGGCGCAGATGTGGCTCCTCCACGGGGTTCGCCTGGTCTGGGTGGTGTACCCGGACACCCGCACCGTGGATGTGTATCGGGCAGGGGGAGCCGTCGCCACGCTCGCGGACGACGATTCGCTCGATGGCCTCGATGTGTTGCCCGGCTTTGCCTGCGACGTCGCGGCGATCTTCGACGCGTAGGGCTGCCACGGATCGCTCCCCGCGCGCCTGACCTTCCCGGCTCTGCGCGGCGCTCATGCTCGCTCCCTGCCCTCGGCGCCTGGGCGTGCCTCGCGGACGATCGGCCCCCGAGAACGCGGTACACTCGACTGAGCCTGAGCGAGTGGAGATCCGGATGGACGTCAAGGAAGCCGTCGCGGTCGCCAAGACCTACGTAGCGGACGTGTACAGCAGCGAGGGCATCGTGAACCTCGGGCTCGAGGAAGTCGAGTTCGACGAGCACGCGGGAACGTGGTGTGTGACGCTGGGCTTCTCCCGCCCGTGGGACCATCCGCCGGCGCCGCACCGCAACAACGCCCTTGCCGCTGCCCTGGGCGAGCCGACCCAGCCGGAGTTGAGGCGCTCCTACAAGGTGCTTCGGATCCACGATGGCGACGGCCAGGTGGAGTCGCTCAGGGATCGCTTCGGAGCCGACGACCTCAACTGATGCCGCCGACCGGCTACTTCATTGACGCCGGTCTGCTCGTCCTGCTCGTCGTTGGCGGCGAAGACCGTGCGATGATCGACCGGCATCGGCGGCTGCGCGGCGCGTTCACGGCAGACGACTACGATCTGCTCCTCGAACTCACCGGCCGCGTCGAGCGCATCCTCGTGACGCCGAACACCCTGACGGAAGCCTCGAACCTGCTCGCGCAGCATCGGGAGCCCGAGCGCTCGCGCCTCATGGACAGACTCGGCAGGCTCATCCACACCAGCGAGGAGATCGTGATCACCAGCGCGGAGGCGGCGTCGAACAGTCAGTACCGGCGGCTTGGCCTCACGGACGCGGCGCTCCTCGAGGTCGCCACCTCGGACCTACCAGTGCTCACGGTGGACCTCGGGCTCTACGTGGCGGCGACGAGGCGCGACAGGGAGGCGGCGGTGAACTTCAACCACCATCGCGGCCTCTGACCGCCGGGCCACTGCATAGGACACCGACTCATGCCACAGACACAGCACCGGGGCCTCGTCCAGACCGTGCTCGGCCCCATCGCGCCCTCGGCGCTGGGGGCCACGACGATGCACGAGCACCTGCTCTGCGACCTCTCGTTCCTGTGGCGGCCCGCGCCCGACGCGCTCGGGCGCGACCTGGCCGACGCGCCCATCGCGCTGGAGCACCTCGGGTGGATCCGAAGGCACTACTACAGCAACCGCACCAACCTGCGGCTGGACGATGTCGACACCGCCATCGCCGAGGCGCGAATGTACCGCTCTGCCGGCGGCGGCACGATCGTCGACGCGACCACGGCGCGCATCGGGCGCGACCCCGAGGTGCTGGTGCGCGTCGCGCGCGAGTCGGGCGTGCACATCGTGATGGGCGCGGGGTTCTACGTGGACAGGACCCACCCCGAGGGGATGGACGAGCGGAGCGTCGAGGACCTCGCCGCCGAGATCGTCGGTGACTTCACGGGGGGCGTCGGCGGGAGCGGGGTGCGGGCGGGGATCATCGGCGAGGTCGGCTGCGGCTGGCCCGTCACGCCGAACGAGCGCAAGTCGCTGGCGGCGTCGGCGCTCGCGCAGCGCGAGACGGGCGCGGCGATCCTGATCCACCCCGGCCGCAACGAGGGCGCACCGGCGGAGATCCTCGAGCTGCTCGCCGACGGCGGCGCGGACCTCTCGCGGGTGGTCATGGGGCACCTCGACCGCACGGTGTTCGAGTTCGAGACGCTGCGGCGCATCGCCGCGTCGGGCTGTTACATGGAGTGGGACCTGTTCGGCAACGAGGGCTCGTACTACCCGCAGGCCGACACCGGCATGCCGAGCGACGCGCAGCGGCTCGACGTGATCCAGCGCATCGTCGGCGAGGGGTACGCCGACCGCGTGGTGATGGCGCACGACATCTTCACGAAGCACCGGCTGGTGACGTACGGCGGGCACGGCTACGGCCACATCATCGAGAACATCGTCCCGACGATGCGGCGCCGGGGCTTCTCCGAGGACGAGATCCGCGCGATCACCGTCGAGAACCCGGCGCGCATCCTCGCACTCGCCTGACCCTCGCCGCCCTCACGCGTCGAGGAGCCCACGGCGCGGGCTGTATCATCCCGCGCACCGAGCACCCCTGACCCCGAGGAGCCCTCGATGACCACTCAACCGCTCGACCTCGACGCGCTGGTCGACCCTGCGTACCGCGAGGCGCTGGCCGCCGCGCCCGGCCGCGCCATCGACCTGAGCGACGGCGTCCAGGCCGCCGTCGACCGGTGGCGCGCGACCTCGATGCAGTTCGAGCCCGCGCCGGCCCGGCCCGGGATCACCGTCGAGGACCACTACGCGCCCGGCCCCGACGGCGCGCCCGACGTGATGGTGCGCGTCTACCGGCCGGACGGGCTGCCGACGCCCGCGGCAGCGGTCTACAACATCCACGGCGGCGGCATGATCGGCGGCGACGTGCCGTTCGGCGACGCGGACTGCATGGCCTACGCCGCCAACCTCGGCGTGGTCGTGGCGTCGGTCGAGTACCGGCTCGCGCCCGAGCACCCCTACCCCGCGCCGATCGAGGACTGCTACGCGGGTCTGCTCTGGCTGTGGCGGGAGGCCGACTCGTTCGGCATCGACCGCTCGCGCATCGCGATCCGCGGCGGGAGCGCGGGCGGCGGGCTGGCCGCCGGCCTCGCGCTGCTCGCCCGCGACCGCGGCGAGGTCGAGGTCTGCTACCAGGTGCTCGTCTTCCCGATGCTCGACGACCGCAACATCACGCCGAGCAGCCACCAGATCACGGACCTGCGCGTGTGGAGCCGGTCGCACAACGAGCTGGGCTGGAACGCCTACCTCGACGGCCGCGCGGGCGCGGACGACATCTCGCCCTACGCCGCGCCCGCCCGCGCGACGGACCTCGAGGGCCTGCCGCCGGCGTACATCAGCGTCGGCACGCTCGACCTGTTCCTGGACGAGGACGTGGACTACGCGCAGGCGCTGGCGCACGCGGGCGTCGCGGTCGAGCTGCACGTCTACCCGGGCGCGTACCACGGCGCGCACGGCACGGTCCCCGGCGCGCCGCTCTCGCGTCGCTGGCGCCGCGAGGAGTACGCCGCGGTCGAGCGTGCGCTGAGCGGGGAGTAGCCCTCGATGAGTGCGCTGTGGGTGCAGCGGCTGCGCGAACTCCACGACGAGAGCTTCTCGGCCGATCACGACTGGGCCGCCCACATGCAGTCGTTGAACCGGAGCATCGGGGCGACGGGTCTGCGTGAACTTGCTACCCCGGCGCCGGGTTTACCACCATCATGGTTCGTCGGCGATGTGGAGAACCTGCGACCGGATCGGTGGGTGCTGTTTGTCGGTCTGAACCAGGCCAGGGTGCCGGACGACGAGCCCTGGCACCTGGCTCAGCGCTACACCCCACAGACGTCGTGGGACTATTGGCGCCTGGTCAACGTGAATTCGGAGACCTGGAACACAGGCTACTACCGCCCGCGTGCGCGGCTGGCGGCATCGGCCCTTGGTGTCGAGGTCCCTCGTGACCGTGAACGCGAGTTCGCTACCGCGCACATCGTGTTCGTCGAGATCTGCCCGTACTCCTCGGAGCGGTTCCAGTTCGCGGATGAAGATCTCCTCCGGCTGGCCGCGCAGGACCATGGCTTCCGGACCGCAGCGGCCCTCAGGCGGATCCTGATCCAACACGGTCGGCCAGCCATGGTGATGGTGAGCGGGAACCAGGCCGTCACCGTCCTCGAACGCGCCGATGGCGACCACCTCACGCTTGGGCGAGCTCGTGCCTACCAGTCGGTCAGCCGACCTGAGAAACGGCTGTGGCACCGAGAAGGGCGCTACAGAAGCGGAGCATCCCAGATGCCCGTAATGGGATTCCCGTTTCTCCGGACCCAGAGCGCGCACAACTCGTACGAGGAGATCGACCAACTCGGCAAGCGCGCCGGTGAGCTGGTTCGTGAGAGTCGCGAGTAGCGGCGCTCGCCAGACAGCAAGCACCACCATGAACGTACGCCGCGGTCGAGCGCGCGCTGAGCGGGGAGTGACGCGAGTCCCCGACGGGGCGTCCCGGCTCTGGCGAGTGGGGAGCGCGGACTGCTAGAGTAGCGGACACCCGACACACCACGTTTGTGTTGTGCCTGTCGGGGACCGGGGCAGCCCGCTACGACGCTTGCTGGACATCCGCGACCGGGAAGGTTATCGCCGATGAGATCACTCCGCGCGGCGCGACTCCACGCGCTCCCACTCTCCCTCGCAGTCGCACTCATGGCGCTTGCGCTCGGATCGGCCTGCACCGAGTCCGAGGACACGCCTCCGGCGACCGGCACGACCGCGAGCACCGCGGCGACGCCCGGCATGGACGAGGGCGTCCCCGGCGTCTCCGATACCCGCATCCTGTTCGGCCAGTCGGCCGCCTTCACCGGGCCGGCCGAGGGCCTGGGCCTGGAGATGCGTCGCGGGATCGAAGCCGCGTTCCACGAGCAGAACGAGGCCGGCGGCGTCCACGGCCGGATGCTCGACCTGACCTCGCTCGATGACGCGTACGAGACGGACTTCGCCTTCGCGAACACGCGGCGGCTCATCTTCCGCGAGGAAGTGTTCGCGCTGATCGGGGAAGTCGGAACGCCGACGTCCCGCGCCGCGTCTCCCGTCGCGCACGACGCGGGCGTGCCGTTCATCGCGCCCTTCACGGGAGCCGAGTTCCTGCGCGATCCGGCCCTCGACAACGTCCTGAACCTCCGGGCGTCCTACTACCAGGAGACCGAGGAGATGGTCGCGCGGCTCACCGATGAGCTGGACGTCACCCGCGTCGCGGTGCTGTACCAGAACGACTCGTTCGGCCAGGCAGGGCTGGACGGTGCGGTGAACGCCCTCGCCAGGCGCAATCTCAGCCCCGTGGCGGCGGCGTTCTACGGGCGCAACACGGATGCCGTGAAGATGGCGGTACTCGATATCGCGTACGCGCGGCCCGAGGCCGTGATCATGATCGGCACGTACCGGCCTGTCGCCAGGGCCATCAACTTGCTGCGACAGGACATCGACCCCGTGTTCATGGTCATCTCGTTCGTCGGCAGCAACGCGCTCGCCGAGGAGCTCGGGCCGGCGGGGAAGGGCGTCTACATCACGCAGGTCGTCCCGCAGCCCGAGGACGACTCGATCGCGGTCGTCGCCGACTACCGCGAGGCGCTCGCGGCGTTCGATCCGGACGCCACGCCGGGGTTCGTGTCGCTGGAGGGCTACCTCGCGGGACGCCTCGCGATTGCGGGCCTCGAGCTGTGCGGCCCGGCCGTCGACCGCGCGTGCTTCCTGGACGCCATCCGCGGCACCGGATCGCTCGACCTCGACGGCATGCTGCTCGAGTTCGGACCGAGCGATAACCAGGGCTCGGACGGCGTGTTCCTGACGACCATCGGGAGCGACGGCACGATCCGCCCGGTCGACAGTCTCGAAGGGGGGCGCTAGATGAACCGGTTCCAGTCCTCACCGGCAATCGTGCTCAGCACCCTCGGCGCACTGATTGCGATCGTCGCACTGGCGGTGGCCGGCTGGCTGGCCATCGACGGCCTCGTGGACGACGACGCCGACGCCGACACGGACGCCCTCGCCGCGGCCGTGGCGATCACGCGACACGCGAACGACCTCACGGCGACCGGCGCGGTCGCCAGCAACGCAGCCATGACGCGCGACAGCGTGCTGGCCGACCGCTCGGAGATCGCGCGCCTCAAGTCGGCGCTGGCGGAACAGGTCGCCATCATCGAGGGCAGTGACTACGACGCAACCGCGATAGCGGAGCGCGTCGATGCACTGGTGTCGGCGGTGGAGGGCATCGACGGCGGTCGCCCCGACCTCCTGCGTGCGCTCCTCCTTGGCGAGCAATCCTTCCAGGAGCTCGTCGTCACCAACACGCGGTCGCTGTTCCCCGCGATCACCACAAGCATCGACAACCAGATGTACTTCATCCTCACGGGCGAGGGCGAGGGCCAGTCCGCCGACGTGTCGAACACGGGCGCCCGCTCCGATCGGGAACTGCTCCGCCTCTGGCACCTCGCGGCAGTCCAGCGGGACACGAGCCTCGGGCACACGGTCCTGTCGATCGCGAGCCTGCTGCAGAACCCCACTCGCGTGGCGCGGACGCAGGAGTCGTTCGAGACGGTCGCGCAGCGACTCGCCGTGAGCCTGGACTACCTCTCGAAGAACCCCGGACCCGAACTGGACCCGCAGATCGTTCCCCTCGCGACCAGCCTGAGCGAGGCGGGCACTGGCCAGGGCAGTCTCTTCGAGGACCTGGCAGCGCGTCTCGAGCTGTCGGTGCGCGAGCAGGAGCTGATCGCTGCCAGCGAGGCACATCACGTGGCCCTGCTGGCCGAGCTCGACGCATTCGCGAGTGAGGTCCAGGCGGGCGCTGCCGCAGGAAGCGACGATGCCGCTGACCAGGCATCCGCGGGACAGACCACCCTGCTGGTCATCGCGATCCTCGGGGCGATCGGCATGCTGATCCTGGGCTGGAACGCCAGCCGGCGCACCACGTAGGCCAGACGACGGGCCGACCGGGAGCGGGGCGCCTCGATGAGGCGCCCCGGCCGCGCCGTCGCGGCCTACGCCGGCCGCTCGGCGAGCACCGCCATCTGGGCGAACATGCGAACGCGTATCGATCAGCGCGCTGCGGCGACGCGGACTCGTTCTAGGGCTGCGGGGTTTCCTCGATTAGGTCCTCCAGCAGGTCAAGAAACGCGGGGTCGTAGCCGCCATCCACATGATCGATGTTCCAGAGTCCCGAACGGCGAACGTGCTTGCGATCGCTGTGGTGCCCGAGCCAGCCAAGCGATGGTAAGTCGGGACCCATCTCAGCGTAGTTGCTCACCAGAGCGATTGCGTTGCGCTCGACCATCTCGCGTTGGGGATCACCTACCTCGATCCAGAGCACTGGCATAGCGCCGATCGTACGGCTGACCAGTATCTCGATGCTGGCCTCTTCACGATTGCGAGCGTCGCGTTCCGCATCGGACAACTTGCTCTTGTCACGCCACGAAGCAGGGAGAGGAACATCCTCTCGCTGGGCGAGCGCAGGACCCACAAGGCGGCGGAAGGCCGACACTCGGTGGTTGCCGCCTTCCTTCGTCACTGAACCAAGATGCTGCCTGAGGCGTTTCCAGAGCGTGGTGCTGGTCCCGACGCGCACAACACGGTGGGGGAAGTGGGAACCCGAGCGCGTCTCGCCACCCTCGAAGAAGAAATAGACGCCCCGCTGCGGCCATTTCATTCCGGCGCTGCACTCGCGCAAGATGCGCGGACCACCCAGACGAACCGCAAGGCTCTCCATGAGTTCGTAGAACCGATCGATGTCGGCTGTTCGGTCGTGCATTCCAACTCCAGATCCTCTGGCCCGCGGCTCGGACGACTCCCAGACTAACCCGAGCTGGGCTGCGCTCAGCGGACGGCGAGCACCGCCATCTGCGCGAACATGTAGAACGGCGCCTCGGACTCTCCCCAGGTCGCCCACGCCCGTGACAGTCGGTCGAGGTCTGCCGGGGTGGCGTAGCCGTACTCGACGGCCTGCTCGCCGACGCTTGAGTGGAGGATGCGCTGCGACCACGCGCGACCCCAGATCCGCGCCTCCTCGCCGTCGAGGGCGACGACGTTGGGATGCAGCTCGATCTCCGGGAAGCCGGCGGCCCGGACCCACGACGGCAGGACGCGGCCCGCGTCGGGCTCGGCGTGGTTGTGGTACGCGGTCTGGTGGTAGAGGCGGAGCCAGTCCTCGAACTCCGGGAACTTCGGCGAGGGCACCATGGTCGCGTAGTCGGCGTCGCGGACGGCGAGCAGGCCGCCGGGCCTGAGCACTCGCCGCATCTCGCGGAGGGCGCGCACCGGGTCGGTGAGGTGCTGGAGCAGCTGGTTGGCGTAGACCGCGTCGAACGACGCGTCGGGGTGGTCGAGGTCGTACACGTCGCCGGTGACGAACGTGACGTTGTCGACGCCCTCGTCGGCCGCGTGCGCCCGCGCGTGTTCGAGCACGCCGGGCGCCACATCGAGCCCGACCACCTCGCCCGGCGCGACGGCGCGCGCGAGACCGGCCGTGACGGTGCCCGGCCCGCACCCGGCGTCGAGGAGGCGCATGCCGCGCTCGAGGCGCGGGAGCAGGAACCACGCCTCGATCTCGGCGCGCCGGCGGGCGTGCGCCCGCACGACCGACTCGTGGTGGCCGTGCGTATATCGGTCGCGCGGGGTGTCACTCATCCGCGACTCCGTCCGGGTGCTTCGTCGGCGCTTCCGCAGCCTGGCGTGCCATGATGGGGGCACGGCGGGCCAGCCGGAATACGGTGAGAACAGCAGGGTCGGGGTCAGGGCGCCATGAAGCGGGTATTCACGGCCAGCGTGGCGAGCGAAGGTGACTGGTACGTCGCGCAGGGCATCGAGGTCGACGTAGTGAGCCAGGGTGAGACCGCGGACGGCGCACTCGCCAACCTCCGCGAAGCCCTCGAGCTGTATTTCGAGCCGCCGGCGGCCGGGGCGCTGCCCGAGCTTCGCCGCATCGAGGTCGACGTACCCACAGACGAGCGAGAGACGGCCACGCTGTGAAAGTCACGCACGATCCCGGGACTGACATGCTCTACATCGAGTTCGAGGACCGGCCAAGCCTCGAGTCCTTCGAGCTGTATGACGGCATCGTCGTGGACCTCGATGCGGACGAGCATGTCGTCGGCATCGAGATCGAGTGGGCGTCGAAGAAGCTCGACATCGACCACCTGAGGGTCGCGCTGGAGCGGAAGTCCCCTGCCCGCCCCGCGTAGCGCGGACCCCGTCGCGCTTCCGCCCCGTATACTCCCAACGTGATCGAGCAGCCCCCGGACGGCGTTGAGCGCCGGCCCGTTACCTCCGCCGCACGCATCCTCATGAGCGGCCCTGTCGCCCTCGTGACCACTCGCGACAAGGGCGAGAACAACGTTCTGCCCGTCGCGTGGCACATGCCGCTCTCCGTCGACCCCGCCCTCGTAGGCATCGCACTGGAGCAGTCCCGGTACAGCCTCGACATGATCCGCAGCTCCGAGCAGTTCGCCATCAACATCCCCACCCGCGCCCTGCTCCACCACGTCCAGTACCTCGGCGGCTACACCGGCGAGGACATCGACAAGTTCGAGGCGACCCAGCTCGAGGTCTTCACGCCGACGCACGTCGACGCGCCACTCCTGCAGTACTGCGCCGCGTGGATCGAGTGCGAGCTGCAGGACACGGTCGTGCTCGGCGACCACGAGCTCTGCATCGGCCTCGTTGTCGCGGTCCACGTGGACGTCGAGGCGTTCGGTGAGCGCTGGCTGCTGCGCGCCGACGAGCGAACCCCCCTGCACTACCTCGGCGGCAACGAGTACGCGCAGCTCGGCCACGCGCTGGAGGCGCGCGTGCCGCGCGACTTCGAGGCGCCGGAGCAAGTACTCGCCGAGCGCATCGCCGAGGAGCTGGAGCTCACCGAGGAGGCGCGCGAGCGGCGCGCCGAGCAGCTCGACGAGGTCCAGCGGGAGGTCGACGCGGGCAACGTCGTCGACCTCGCAAGCCTGGCCGACGAGGACCTGCCGGACCTCGACCTCTCGGCCGGCATCATCATCGGCGAGCCGCCGCCCGGCGGGCGCGTCGAGGAGTAGGCGCAGCGCGCGTTCTACCCGCCGGGCCCCTCCGGCGGCTCCGGACGGCGGCCGACCCACGCCGCAATCAGCCCGAACGTCACGACGATTCCAGCCAGCGCCGCAGCGCTCGCCGCGGCCTCAGGCGACGGTTCCCATGCGCCGGTGCCGGCGCTCCCGTCGAGCGAGTGCGCGGCGGGCGTCGACGTCGGTACGGGTGTGACGGTCGGCGCAGGCGTTGCAGCCGGCGTCGGCGGGGGGGCCGGCGTGGCGGTGGGCTCCGGTGTTGGCGTAGGCGTGGGCGTCGTGACAGGGGTGGGAGTCGGTGCGGGCCGCTCCTCGGCGAAGGCCTCGTACGCCATGCGGGCGAGCTCGCGGATCGCCTCGTAGCCCGGGCCGAGGGTGTCGTCGCTTGCCGTGAGCAGCACGAGCACGAAGGGCCCTGCGGGCGCGTACACGATGCCGGCGTCGTTGGCGTACTCATAGAGGCGGCCGGTCTTGTGCGCGATCTCGACGTCGTCGGGCAGGAACCACGGGATGCGGTCGCGGACCAGCTGCCCGCGCAACATCTCCAGCATCGCCTCGTCCTCCTCGGGCCCCAGGAGCTGGTGGAGGTGGAGCCGGGCGAAGAAGTGCGCCATGTCGTCGGGCGTCGTCGTGTACTCCCCGCGGAGGACCGTGCTGGTCAGGCCCAGCCGCGCCGGAGCAGCGCGGACGGCCGCCCACGTCAGGCGTCTCGCCAGCGACTCGGCCGTGTTGTTGTCGGAGACCTGGATCATGCGGCGAGCTGCCTCGAGGGCATCGAGGTCGAAGACGTCGACGCCCTCGGGCCGGGTCTCGGTCGCGGGGCGGTACGCGCGGATAGTGAGCGACTCGTCGAATGAGAAGACGCCCTGCCGCGCCTGCTCGTGCGCCTCGGCCAGCACGATCAGCTTGTAGAGCGAGGCGGTGCGGAACACCTCGTCGGCGCGGTTGGCGCAGCGGCTGCCGTCGGTGAGGTCGAGCACCACGAAGCCGACGCGCGCGCCGGACGCCTCGGCGTACGCCTGCATGGGGCCGCAGGCGTCGTCGACCGGCCCGGCGCGAGCCGGGCGCGGCGCGGCGAGCGCTGCCAGGGCGAGGACCAGCAGCAGCGCGGCGACGGCGGTGCGGACGGGGACGCGGAGCGAGGGCGTCATCCAGACGTGCTCTCCCGACTTCAGGTCGCGGCAGGATAGCAACGGGCGACCTTGACCAGCAGCCGTCCCGACCGTTCCGCGCGATCGCGACATCCGTGCACTCGTGTCTGCGGAAGCAGCACCGGGTCCCCGAACAGCCGCCGGCGGGGCCGAATGAGACGCATCGTGGGCCATTCGCAGGCCGCATTTCGGCCCTCGCCACCAACATGAACGCGCAACCCGCCATCCGAGGTTGACCGCCCATCGGCCGCTCTCCCATAATCGCGCCGCTGGGTACTGACGGCCCGGCACACGGCGGGGGACTCGTAAGCCGGGTTCCCGTGTGCGCTGAAGCCGTGCCGGTCGGCCCTCGGCGAGCCGTGTCCGCCCTGCGGATGCGGGCGAGTCAGTCGGTCCGGGACGGGGCCGCCGTCCAGACATGGGCGGCGAGGACCGTGCCGGGCACAGCGCATCGCAACCCGCGGGATGGGCCTGCCGCGGGGGAGTGGGTGGGAGACCCGCTCTCGTGTCAAGGCCGCAGCAGGCGAACGACATCGGCGTGACTGCGAAGCGCGCCAGGGTAAGGAGAGGTAGATGGACCTCGGATTCACCGAGATGCAGGACTTGCTCAAGAACTCGGCGCGCGAGTTCCTGGAGGCCGAGTGCCCCGAGCAGCTGGTGCGCGACATGGAAGAGGACGACGCGGGCTACTCCCCCGAGCTGTGGTCGAAGATGGCCGAGCAGGGCTGGCAGGGCCTCCTGATCCCCGAGGAGCACGGCGGCGCCGGGTTTGACTTCCTGGACTTCTGCGTCCTCATCGAGGAGTTCGGCCGCGCGCTCGTGCCCGGTCCGTTCATGTCGAGCGTCCTCGGCGGCGCGGTCCCGATCCTCGAGGGCGGCTCCGACGACCAGAAGGCGCAGTACCTCCCGGGTATCGCCTCCGGCGACCTCATCTTCACGCTCGCCCAGACCGAGCCTTCCGCCCGCTTCGACGAGGAGGGCATCCAGGCCTCGGCGACGGTCGACGGCAACAACGTCACCATCAGCGGCACCAAGCTCTTCGTCCCCGACGCGAACGTCGCCGACTACATGGTCGTCGCGGCACGCTCCGACGCGGGCGTGACCCTGGCCATCGTCCCGACGGCGCAGGACGGCGTGACGGTGAACCAGCTGCTCACGATCGCCCGCGACAAGCAGTGCGAGGTCGTGCTGGACGGCGCGACCGGCGAGCTGCTGGGCGCCGACGGCGGCGGCTGGGACATCCTCGGCCCGGTGATGCAGAAGTACGCGGTCGCCGAGTGCGCCTACATGGTGGGCCTGGCGCAGATGGACTTCGAGATCTCCGTGGACTACGCCAAGGAGCGCGTGCAGTTCGGTCGCCCGATCGGCTCGTTCCAGGCCATCCAGCACAAGTGCGCGGACATGGTCACGGACGTCGACGGCTCGCGGTTCATCATGTACAAGGCCGCGTGGTCGCTGAACACGGACCAGGACGACGCGCAGATGGCCGTGAACATGGCGAAGGCGTGGACCTCCGAGGCCACCCGGCGCGTGGTCGCGCACGGCCAGCAGATCCACGGCGGCATCGGGTTCACGAAGGACTACAAGATCCAGCTGTACTACCGCCGCCAGAAGCGTGCGGAGCTCGCCTGGGGCGACTCCGACCACCACCGCGAGCTCGTCGCCGACCAGCTCGGCATCTAGCACTCGCGGCACGGTTCGCAAGCAGTGGGGCCGCCCTCCGGGGCGGCCCCATTCGTTTGGCCGTGGTCGGCGTCGAGTGTGTCGAGTGCTAGCGGCCGGGCTGCGAGGAGGCGAACGCGGGCGACTCGAGTAGCCTCACGCGGTCAACGAATGCCCCGGCGTCGATGTCGCCGTCGGCGATCTCGGCCGTGAGGTGTTCGAGCTCGCCGAGCAGGCGCAGCACCTCGGCATCAGCCCCGTCCATGCCGGACCAGTCAACGCCGGCCACGAAGTCGCAGACATCCCGCACTGGGGCGTCGCCATCCCGGGCGTCACGGAGCGCGGAGCGGATCCGGCTCACCGACAGTGACTGAATTGGGGTCGCATCGCTCATGCTTCGACTCCCGAGGGCCGACCTGGAACGCGAGTGGGCGGACAATGGCGTCCCAGCCAAGCGCGCCGCCGGTATTCTCCGTACGATCATCGTACACGAGCGGCCCGCGACGAATCCCGTCTACGCCGGGGGCACGTCTCGCATCCTGAAGCTCGTTACCGCGCACGACCAGCACATCGGAACGATCCATGAGATCGTGCTACCCGACGGCACGGTGCCCCACTCGCACCCGAAGGACTACACGCGCCGCAACTGTGAGCGCGTCGCGGAACCGCTCCCCGACGCTTAAGGCGCCCCCTGGAAACGAGGGCTCGGACAACCATCGTTGCACCCCCCGCCTCTGCTAAGATCGATGCACGGGCGCGAAGCGCCCGGTAGCACACCGCCCCACCTGCACACCTACCGATCGAGGAACGCCACGACACCATGCAGAACTTCAAGACCGTGGTCCTGCTCGCCGCCATCAGCGGCCTGCTCATCGCCATCGGCGGCGCGATGGGCGGGTATGTGGGCGTCGCCATCGCCTTTGCGATCGCGCTCGCCATGAACGTCGGCTCCTACTGGTTCTCCGCCGACATCGTGCTCAAGACCTCGCACGCCCACGAGATCGAGCACGAGGACGACCCCGACCTCTTCCGCATGATCGAGACCGTCGCCAACGCGGCCGGCATGCCCATGCCGCGCGTCTACATCATCGACTCGCCGCAGCCGAACGCGTTCGCCACCGGCCGCAGCCCGAAGCACGCCGCGGTCGCCGTCACCACCGGCATCCGCCGCATCCTCACCGACCGCGAGCTGCGAGGCGTCATTGGGCACGAGATGGCGCACGTGGCCAACCGCGACATCCTGACCTCCTCGATGGTCGCCACCATCGCCTCGGCGATCTCGATGATCTCGTTCTTCGCCCTGTGGTTCGGCGACCGCCGCAACGGGCTCGTGCTGCTCGTGGTGGCCCTGGTCGCGCCGATCGCCGCCAGCATCATCCAGCTCGCGATCAGCCGCGCGCGCGAGTTCCAGGCCGACACCGACGGCGCCAACTACGTGAGCGACCCCGAGGCGCTGGCCTCGGCACTGTCGAAGCTGGAGCGCGGCGCGCAGGTGCTCCCGATGGACGTGCCGGAAGCAACCGCGCACCTCTTCATCGTGAACCCGCTGGCCGGGCACAGCTTCTCCGGGATGTTCGCGACACACCCGCCCATCGAGCAGCGCATCGAGCGCCTGCGCCGCATGGGCGGCTACGGCGGCCAGTAGTCGCCCTGCACCCCCCGCGCCGCCCCCGGGGTTCGCGCGCGCACGACGTGACGAGGGCGCCCTCTCGGGCGCCCTCGCTGCGATCACCGCGGGCCGGGATGTCTCGCGCGGCTCACCCCAGGTCGAAGCGGTCGAGGTTCATGACCTTGTCCCACGCGGCGACGAAGTCGCGCACGAACTGGTCCTCGCCGTCGTCGGAGCCGTAGACCTCGGCGAGGGCGCGCAGCTCGGAGTTCGACCCGAAGACGAGGTCGACGCGCGTCCCGGTCCACTTGAGGTCGCCGGTCTCCCGGTCGCGACCCTCGAAGACGCCGGGGGTGTCCGCCGCGGCCTCCCATGCGGTGCCGACGTCGAGCAGGTTGACGAAGAAGTCGCTGGTCAGCGCGCCGGGGCGGTCCGTGAACACCCCGTGCGCCGTCTGCCCGGTGTTGGCGCCGAGGACGCGCAGGCCGCCGACCAGCGCCGTCATCTCCGGGGCGGTGAGCGTCAGCAGGCACGCCCGCTCCACCAGGAACTCCTCCGCGGCGCCATCCAGGCCTGCCTGCACATAGTTGCGGAACCCGTCGAAGGTGGGCTCGAGGACCGCGAACGACTCCTCGTCGGTCCACTCCTCGGAGGCGTCGGTGCGACCGGGGGTGAACGGCACGCGCACGTCGTATCCGGCGTCGCGCGCGGCCTGCTCCACGCCCGCACACCCGGCGAGCACGATCAGGTCGGCGAGGGAGACCCGCTTGCCGCCGGCCTGCGCGCCGTTGAACGCCGCCCGGACGCCCTCGATCGCCTCGAGGGCGGACGCGAGCCGGGCCGGGTCGTTGGCCGCCCAGTCGCGCTGCGGCGCCAGGCGGATGCGGGCGCCGTTGGCCCCGCCCCGCTTGTCAGTGCCGCGGAACGAAGCCGCCGAGGCCCATGCGGTCGAGACCAGGTCGGAGACGGACAGGCCGGCGGCGAGCAGCTGCTCCTTGAGGGCAGCGATGTCGCCCTCGTCGACCAGATCGTGGTCGACGTCCGGGACCGGATCCTGCCAGATCAGCGCCTCGTCGGGGACGAGGGGCCCGAGGTAGCGGCTGCGCGGGCCCATGTCGCGGTGGATGAGCTTGAACCACGCCCGCGCGAAGGCGTCCTCGAGATCCTCGGGGGACTCGAGGAAGCGCCGGGAGATGCGCTCGTAGTCCGGGTCCATCCGCAGCGAGAGGTCCGTGGTCAGCATCATCGGGGGGTGCTTCACAGCGGGGTCGTGGGCGTCGATGACGGTGGTCGCGGCGGCCGCGTCGGCGGGCTGGTACTGCGCCTTGCCGGCGGGGCTCCGGGTCAGTTCCCACTCGTGGCCGTAGAGGTTCTCGAGGAAGTTGTTGTCCCACCGGACCGGGTTCTCGGTCCAGGCGCCCTCGATGCCGCTGGTGATGGTGTCGTTGGCCTTGCCGCTCTCGAATTCGCTGCTCCAGCCGAAGCCCTGCTCCTCGAGCGCGGCGCCCTCGGGCTCCGGGCCGACGTGCGCCTCGGGCGCCGCGCCGTGGGCCTTCCCGAAGGTGTGGCCGCCGGCGATGAGGGCGACGGTTTCCTCGTCGTTCATGGCCATGCGCTCGAAGGTCTGGCGGATGTAGCGCGCGGCGGCGGCGGGGTCCGGGTTGGCGTTCGGCCCCTCCGGGTTCACGTAGATGAGGCCCATGTGGTCGGCGCCCAGGGGGCCCTGGAGGTCGCCGCCGTCGTCGTGGCGCTCGTCGCCGAGCCACTCGCCTTCCTCGCCCCAGTCGGTCTCGTCGGCCTCCCAGACGTCGGCGCGCCCGAAGGCGAAGCCGAAGGTCCGGAAGCCCATCGACTCCAGCGCGACGTTGCCGGCGTAGATGAGCAGGTCGGCCCACGAGAGGCTGCGGCCGTACTTCTGCTTGATGGGCCAGAGCAGGCGTCGCGCCTTGTCCAGGTTGGCGTTGTCGGGCCAGCTGTTGAGGGGCGCGAAGCGCTGGTGGCCGGAGCCACCGCCGCCGCGGCCGTCGCTGATGCGGTACGTGCCGGCGGCGTGCCAGGTCATGCGGATGAAGAGCGGCCCGTAGTGCCCGTAGTCCGCGGGCCACCACTCCTGCGACGTGGTCATGACCTCTTCGAGGTCCCGGCGCAGGGCGTCCACGTCCAGGGTCTTGACCGCCTCGGCGTAGTCGAAGTCGCCGTCCATCGGATCGGAGAGCGGAGCGTTGCGGCGCAGCGGCTTCAGGCTGAGCTGATTCGGCCACCAGTACTCGTTGCTGGTCATCGTGCCTCTTTCAGGTTCGTGCGTGTTCGGCGTGTTCAGGGGCGGCCGCCGGCGGCGCTGTCCGCTCGGGTCGACCGCCCCGGCTGATGCCTGTGGCAGGGCGATCGTAGCACGCGCCAGCGGGCTGGCCGAAGGCGCGGCGGGGCGCCCGGCAGCGCGCCGCTCAGGCCTCCAGCAGCCCGGCCGCGTCGAGGTCCACGGCGGCCTGGCCCGCGTTGCGCACGAACCGCGACAGCACGGCGGCCGGGCGATCCGTCCCCTTGTCCGCGTGCCCGCGCATGAGCAGGAAGAACATGCGCGTGAACGGCTCGCAGAACGACAGCCGGTAGACGTCGGAGCACTCCTCGAACGTCACGTCGCCGACGCCGCGCGCCCGCAGGGCGTCGACGTAGCGCCGAAGCAGCGCCTGCTCGTGCTCGCGGCGCTGCTCGGGGTCGAACGCGACGCACATGAAGTAGGCGAGGTCGTAGGGGCCGGGTCCGCGCGAGGCGTTGGACCAGTCAACGGCGACGACCGGCTCGGCGGGGTCGGCCGGGAAGAAGAGGTTGTCGAGTCGCAGGTCGCCGTGCAGCAGCGTCGGCTGCGATGCACCGAGGCGCGCCACGACCGCGCCGAGCTGCCGCGTCATCGCCTCGCCGAGCGGGACGACCTCCGGCGGCACGAGGTCGTCCACCGCGTCGCGCTGCTCGCGCCAAGCGGTGGCGAACATGCGCTGCCACATGCGCGCGTGCTCGTCGATCGCGGGCATCCATTCCAGCGCGTCGAGGTCGGGCGACTGCCACCACGCCGCGTGCTGCGCCGCGATGGCGTCGACGACGCGCTCGGCGTGGCCGAGCGTCGTGCCGGTCGCGTCGTTGCCGGACGGCAACGCGCCGATGTCCTCGATCAGCAGCACGAAGGCGTCGCCCTCGTCGTCGATGGCGGCGTAGTAGCAGGCGGGCGCTCGCATCGGGGTGCGGTCTGCGAGCTCGCGGTAGAAGCGCACCTCGCGCTCGGGCAGGCGCAGGAAGCGCCCGCCACCGCGCGTCAACTCGATGGCGCTCGGCAGCTTGGCGATGATCGTGGAGGGCGCGCCGGGCGCGGGCCCCTCGTAGGAGAGGCCGATCCGCGCGACGGTCCCGCCGATGCCGCGGTCGGTGGCGATGAGCTCGGCGTCGGCGTCGGTGACACGCGCGTCGCCAAGGATCCCCGAGTCGCGCAGGGCGTCGCTGAGCCACTCGGGCGTGAACTGGGCGAGGTCGGCGGGTGTCGCAGGTACGGGCATCGGGTGAGATAGTATCGCGACTACGCTAACACCTCGTCTCACACTTGCGCCAAGACGCACAATCGGCACGAAGGGACGACCACATGCCTCCGATCCGCACCTGGCTGCTCGCCTTCATCGCAGCGCTCGCCGCGCTGGTCCTGGCCGCCTGCGACGGCGACGATGACGATGCGGATGAGACGGCCACGCCGGCCGCCACCACCGTCACCGCGCCCGTTGCGCAGACCCCCACCACACAGGGATCGGTCATCGAGCGGCTCCAGGCGAACGCCGACGCGTTCAGCTACGAGATCGGCACGCCCGGAGGCGCCATCACGACCGCCACCATCGCCAAGCCGCTGACGTTCAACCTCGCACTCGCCAACGACGCCTACTCGTCGGGCCTGCTCGGCTACCTCTTCGAGGGGCTCACCGAGACATCGTGGCTCACCAACGAGGTCGAGCCCGGGCTCGCCGAGTCCTGGGAGCACTCCGACGACGGCCTGACGTGGACCTTCCACCTCCGCGACGACGTGCGCTGGCACGACGGCGAGCCGTTCACGGCCCGCGACGTGGAGTTCACGTTCAACAGCATCATCTACAACGAGGACATCCCCACGACCACGCGCGCGGCGTTCAACTTCCGCTACCTCGACGACGCCGGCGTGTGGCAGCAGTCCCCGATGACCGTCACCACGATCGACGACTACACGGTGCAGTTCGTGCTGCCGACGCCGTTCGCGCCGTTCCTCCAGTCGATGGGGACGGCGATCTACCCGCGTCACATCCTCGAGCCCCACGTCGAGGCCGGGACGTTCGAGGAGGTCTGGACCCTCGACTCCGACCCCGCAGAGGTCGTCGGCACCGGGCCTTACACGATCGAGAGCTACACCACGGACGAGCGCGTGGTGCTGGTGCGCAACCCGGACTACTGGATGCGCGACGCGGCCGGCAACCAGCTGCCCTACATCGAGACCATCGTGAACCTGATCGTCCCCACCATCGACGACGATCTCGAGAAGTTCCGCGCGGGCGAGGTGGATGCGTACGGGATGCGCGGCGAGGACTTCGCGATCCTCGAGCCGGAGCAGGAGGCTGGCAACTTCACCGTCTATCGCCGCGGCCCGGCGTTCGGGACGGTATTCCTCGGCTTCAACCTCAACACCGGCTCGAACCCGGAGACGGGCGAGCCGTACGTGACGCCCGAGCAGCTGGCGTGGTTCAGCAACGTCGAGTTCCGCCGCGCCGTCGCCCACAGCATCGACAAGGCGCGCATCATCGACGAGGTCCAGCACGGGCTCGGCTACCCGCAGTGGTCGTCGATCAGCCCCGCCGCCGGCGACTTCCACAACCCCGACGTGCGCCGCTACGAGTTCGACGTCGAGGGCGCGAATGCCATCCTCGACGGCCTCGGCTGGGCCGACTCCGACGGCGACGGCGTGCGCGAGGACGCCGACGGCAACCCGATCTCGTTCAAGCTCGTCACGAACGTGGATAACGACGTCCGGGCGCGTGTCGCAGCGATCATCGACGAGGGCCTCGACCTGATCGGCGTCGACGCGCAGTTCGAGCCGATCGAGTTCGGCGACCTCGTGGGGCAGCTCACGACGACCTTCGACTGGGAGGCGATGATCGTCGGGCTCACCGGCGGCACCGAGCCGCACTTCGGCATGGGCGTGTGGCACAGCAGCGAGGGGCTGCACCTGTGGCACCCGAACCAGGCGGCGCCGGCCACCGAGTGGGAGGCCGAGATCGACGCCCTCTACGTCCAGGGCTACCAGGAACTCAACCACGAGCGGCGCGTCGAGCACTATCATCGGGCGCAGGCGATCGTGGCCGAGCAGTTGCCGCTGATCTACACGACGCTCTCCGAGCGCCTGAGCGCGGTACGCAACGTGTTCGGCAACACGACGCCCACCCTGTACGGGCTGT
This sequence comes from uncultured Dehalococcoidaceae bacterium, assembly GCA_964565075.1. Taxonomy (GTDB): domain Bacteria; phylum Chloroflexota; class Dehalococcoidia; order UBA2979; family UBA2979; genus VXMT01. The sequence goes on along the minus strand of CAZMCK010000014.1, from coordinate 24,818 downwards.
GGGACGTCCGGTATGTGTACCGTACGGACCTGAACTAGGCGCAGAAGGCACGCAACGAAGGAGCACACGCATGGCCACCGCGACGATCAACGGCGTCGAGCTGTACTACGAGGAGCACGGCTCCGGCCCGCCGATCCTGTTCCACCACGGCTTCACCGGCTCGCATGACGGCTGGGTCCCCATCGCCGAGCGGCTGCAGGACCGCTTCCGCTGCATCCTGATGGACTGCCGCGGCGCCGGGGACAGCGAGCACCCCGCCGGCGGCTACACCATCGAGCAGTACGCGCAGGACGTGGTCGGGATGCTCGACCACCTCGGGCTGGACCAGGTCGCCTACGTCGGCCACAGCATGGGCGGCGGCATCGGCTTCCAGCTCGGCCTCGAGCACGCCGAGCGCTTCACGCACATCATGCTGGTCACGCCGATCTCCGCCGACGGCTACTCGCCGGACCCGGAGGTGCAGGCGCGCGGCCGCCAGCTGCGGATGGACGGCGAACGCGACACCCTCATCCGCGAGCGCAGGACGGGCATCGCCCGCGAGGAGCTGATCGACGACGACGAGGTCGCGGCTGCCGTCGACCGCTCGCTGTCCGTCTCGGACGGCCACTACGACGACGGGATGGTGGCGATGGCCACGCTGAACGTCGGTGACCGCCTGGACGAGATGACGACGCCGACGCTGATGATCACGGCCGGCGCGGACGCCCTGCTCCCGGCCAACCTCGCCGACTTCCTGCGCCTGCCCAACGCATCGCTGCACGTCTTCAACCGCGTGGCGCACGGCGTGCAGGGCGAGGTGCCGGACGAGTTCGCCGAGCTGGTGGCGGACTTCGCGACGCACGGCGTGGTCAACCCGCAGACGCTGGCGGACCGCCTCGCTGCGGTGCAGGCAGAAGCCGCCGCCGTCTAGCCACCCGCGCGCCCCGGCGCGCCCGGCACACGATCGTGCGACGACCCCCGGCGCCCTGAGCGGGTGCCGGGGGTCGTACTCGTTGCTGATGCGGCTTGAGGTCGTCGAAGCCCGGTAGCTGCGAGTCGCTAGCAGCCCGGGAGCCCACCGAGAGGGAGTCCTTATACAGGCTCTAGTACGTGCTTATAGTCCTCCTATACAGGTTGCAGGATGTTGTTATAGCGTGAAAGCCTGTTATACAGGCTACAGCATGTTCTTGCTTGATTGACTTACAGTCTACCGCTTGTATACTCCGCCCATGGTCTCTACGAATGCGTATGCGCGATCGCGACTGGACGCTCGCTTGAGCCGGCTACGACCGTTGAGTCGGGAGCCGGTTCCTCATGCCGGATGGATCCGGGCGATCCGCCAGGCACTTGGCATGTCGGGCAGGGAGATGGGAGAGCGTCTGGGGGTGAGCCAGCAGACGATCCCCAACATCGAGCGCAGTGAGCAACGCGGCACGATCAAGCTGGAGACGCTGCAGCGCGCCGCTCGCGCTCTGGATTGCGATCTCGTCTACGCGCTGGTGCCCCGCCAGAGCCTCGATGAACTCGTCATGGCGCAGGCGCGCCGCAAGGCGACAGACCACCTGTGGCCGATAGCCCACCACAGCCGACTCGAGGATCAGGCGGTCACCGACACTGATGCCGCCGCCGCGCTCGACGAGCTCGCGGCTCATTTCGTTGATCGCAGAGGCCTCTGGACCGAGTCAGCACCTCCACGCTAGTGGATCCACTGGTACCGGTCGGCGACGGACACACCGAGCTGTCCGAGGATGACAGGCGCGGGCTCATTCCGGCGTACATCGCGACGCGCGGCGACTTGTTTGCCGCCGAGGAGCGCAACATCGCAACCGGCCTCCTGGGTCGCCCTCTACCGACGCCAGATCAGCTTCTCGATGACAGGTACCTGCGCGACCTGCATGCGGCCATGTTCAGAGAGGTCTGGGCGTGGGCGGGGCGCTACCGGACACACGAGACCAACATCGGCGTGGCGCCGCACCGGATTGCCGGCGACGTCGCCCTCCTGGTGGGCGACGCCCGCGCCTGGATCGAGTACGACACGTACGGTCCCGACGAGTTGGCCGTGAGGTTCCACCACCGTCTCGTGGCCATACACCCGTTCCCGAACGGGAACGGACGTCATGAGCGAATCGCGGCCGACTACCTGATCAGGGGGCTGGGCGGTGACGCGTTCAGCTGGGGCGCCGGGGCCGACCTCGAAACAGCCGAGCTGCGACTCGCGTATCGCCACGCGCTCGACCAGGCGGATGGTGGCGACATCACGGCGCTCCTTTCATTCGCGCGGGCATGACCGTCGGCGCGCTGCCCGCCCGGAGCGCCGGGCGGCGCGCACGTCACTCGCCGGGCGACGAACCCATCGCCACAGGGCGGCACTCCATCTACAATGAGCTTCACGACATACCTTGCGCATGACCTCATGCATTGGAGCGAAGTCCGTGAAGGAAATCATCGCGAGCACGACACAACGGAACCAGGTCACGATCCCGGCCGAGGTGAGACGTGTCCTCGGGCTCAAGCCGAGGGACAAGGTGACCTTTACGGTCGACGACCATGGCGCCGTACTCCTGAAGGCGGCGCCATTCACCCTTGAGACGGCGTTTCGTTCGGTGCGACCCGTGCGTCCCCTGGCGCCCGGGGAAGACATCGAGACACTCATCCGTGATGCGAAAGAGGAGAAAGCTGAACGCACGGTGAGGGAGATGCGCGGAGAGTGAGGTTCCTCGATACGAACATCTTCATTCGCTACATCACAGGTGACGATGAGGACAAGGCGGAGGCCTGCTACGAATTGTTCCAGCGTGTGCAGCGTGGCGAGGAAGAGTTCGTCACCTCGGAATCCGTCGTCGCCGAGATCGCGTTCGTCCTGTCCTCGAGGCGGGGCGCCTACCAGCTCGACCACGAGGAAATACGGAGTCGGCTCCTGCCGATCCTGTCGCTGCGCGGCTTGCGGCTCCCTCAGAAAGGCGTCTGCCTCAGCGCTCTGAACCTCTACGGAAACTCACCGTTTCTTGACTTCGAAGACGCCCTCTCACTAGCTCACATGGAGCGGAACGGCATCACCGAGATCGTCAGTTACGACCGGGACTTCGACCGAGTGCCCGCCGTCCAACGGATAGAGCCCTGAGCGTCGTCAACCGGAGTGCTCGACTGCTCACTCACGGCACCGAGGCGTCGTAGGTGTCGCCGATGTGGCCGAGCTCCTCGAACCGGCGGTAGTCGGCGTCGCTGAAGCCCAGCAACTCCCGGTAGACGTACTCATTGTCCTGCCCCAGCAGCGGCGCGTGCCGCGGCTCGAACGGCGGCATCGCGCTGCCGCGCCATGAGCGCCCCACGTGGCGGTACGTGTCCATCTCCGGGTGCGGGATCTCGACGAAGAACTCGCGCGCCTGGTGGTGCGGATCCTCGTACACGTCGGACTCGGTCATCACGGGCGCCGCCGGGACGCCCACGCGCTGCAGGCGATGCGTGATCCAGTAGCGGTCGCGCTCCGAGGTCCACTCCGTCACGACGGCGTCCAGCTCCGCGCGGTTCGCGAGGCGGGCCGCCATATCCGCGAAGCGAGGGTCGTCCATGAGGTCCTCGCGGCCCATCGCCTCGCACAGCCGCCGCCACTCCGCCTCGCTGCGCACGGCGATGGCGACCCAGCGGTCGAGGCCCTGGCAGGGGTAGGCGTTGTGCGGCGCCATCCATACGTCGTTGTTGCCCATCTGCTCCCAGATGCGGCCGTTCATCGAGTAGTCGAGCACGAACTCGCCGATGAGCGGGACGAAGTTCTCCGTCGTCGCCTGCTCGATGAGCAGGCCGTGGCCGGTGCGGTCGCGGTAGCGCAGGCCGAGCGTGAACGAGAACGCGGCCCCCGCCCCGCCCGCGGCGTCCGAGGGCACCCCGAGCGGGATGTACTCGAGGCTCAGGCCGGGGTACGAGCGGATCGCGGGATGGCCGGAGAATGCCTCCATATGCATGCCCATGCTGCGCAGGCTGCGGTACGGCCCCTCCAGCCCGTAGCCGGGCATGCGCAGCATGACCATCCGCGGGTTGATGGCGGAGACCCGCTCCCAGTCGATGTTCAGTCGTTCGAGGTTCTGCGGGAGGTTGTTCTCGATCAGCCCGTCCGAGACCGCGACGAGGCGGTCGAACACCTCCTGCCCGTCGGGGCGCGAGAGGTCGACGGTCATCGAGCGCTTGTTGCGGGAGTGGTGGTTGAAGGCGGAGGAGCGGTTCCACGGCCGCTCGCCGGCCTCGGCGTTGGGGTAGCCGAGGCCCGCGGTGCTCAGCATCTGCGCGGCCACGATCTCCGGCGACGGCCGCGCCATCAGCCCGCGCGTCGCGTTGGCGAAGTGCTGCAGCGACTCGACGCGGATGACCTCCGCGCCCCACTCCGCGAGGTGCATCGTCGAGTAGGGGCCGGCGAGGACGACCGTGAAGTCGAGGATGCGCACGCCCTCCAGCGGCAGGCGGGCGGTGGCGCCCGCGGGCGGCACGGTCGGCGCCTCGACGGGAGCCGGGACGAGCCCGGCGAGCACCTCGTCGGTGTGTTCGCCGAGGAGCGGTGCGCGGCGGCGTGCGGGCATCGGCTCATCGGGGCGGTAGAACGTCGCCGAGTAGCCGGGGTAGTGGAGGGGGCCGGTCTCGGGGTGGTCGATCTCCTGGAAGAAGCCGCGGTGGCGGAAGTTCTGGTCCGCCAGCATGTCGGCGACGGTATTGATCGGCCCGCCGAGCACGCCGTGCTCGATGCACGCCTCGGTGATCTCCGCCTTGGTGTGGGAGATCATCCACGGGATCAGGTACTGGTTGAACTGGTCGATGCGCTCCGGCTGGGCGCGCGCCTCGACGGTCGCCCACTCCGGCTCCTCGAGCAGCTCGGGCTGGCCGATCATGCGGATCACGCTCTCGAGGCGGACCGGGCCGCCGCTGAGCATGTAGAAGCCGTCGCCGCACGGGAACGTCCCGCTCGCCACCGCCGAGGCGAGCGGCGGCCGCGTGCCGTAGAAGCCCGAGTACTCGTACATCATCAGCCGCGCCAGGCGCAGGTCGATGGAGTGCGTCGCCGTCTCCAGCAGCGAGAGGTCGACGTGCTGGCCCTCGCCGCTCGCCGCCGCGGCGCGCAGCGAGAGCGAGGTGGCGAGCGCGCCGACGATGCCCGCGTGGAAGAGCGTCATGTGGCCGGCGTTCTTGAGCGGCTCGTGGTCGACGTCGCCTGAGACGATCATCGGGCCGCCCATCGCGTACAGCGTGAGGTCGGTCACCTCGTAGTCGCGGTACGGTCCGTCCTGCCCGAAGTTCGACATCGAGGTCATCACGATGCGAGGGTTCACCGCTCGCAGCGCCTCGTACCCGAGCCCCAGCCGCTCCATCGTGCCCGGGTGAAAGCTCTCCACGACCACGTCGGCGGTGGCGACGAGGCCGAGCAGGCGGTCGCGGTCCTCGGGACGTTCGAGGTCGAGCACGACGCTGCGCTTGTTGGTGTTGAGGAAGAGGAAGACAGCCGAGCGGTCGGGGCCGGGCTCGTCGGCGAGGAAGGGCGGCTGCGTGCGCGCCACGTCGCCATCCGGTGGCTCGATCTTGATGACGTTGGCGCCGTAGTCGCCGAGCAGGCGCGTGGCGTACGGTCCGGCCTCGCCCTGCGTCAGGTCGATCACGGTCACATCGTCGAGCGGCATCACGTCGGCCATGGCGGGCACCTCCGCGCGGCACTGCAGGTGTCGGGCGCGAGGGTACTCCCCCTCGGCGTCCCCTTGCAGGCGCAGTCGCCCCGCGTTGCCGTCCCCACCTCGCCGGCGCTACGTTCGCAGCGGCTACACGGACACGCACGGGAGGAGCGCAACCATGGCGGGACGGTTCGAGGGCAAGGTGGCGATCGTGACCGGCGGGGCGTCCGGCATCGGCCGCGCGACGGCGCTGCGGCTCGCCTCCGAGGGCGCGAGCGTGCTCGTCGCCGACCGCGACGAGCCGATGGGCACGGAGACCGTCGCCATGATCGAGGCGGACGGCGGGACGGCCAGCTTCGAGCGCGTGGATGTGCGGAGCGAGGACTCCGTCGCCGCGATGGTCGCGACGGCCGTCGAGCGGTACGGCGGGCTGGACGTGGCGCACAACAACGCGGGCGTCGTCGACAACCCCATGCACATCGCCGACATGGGCGCGGACCGCTGGGACCGCATGATCGCGACGAACCTCAGCAGCGTCTTCTACTGCCTGAAGCATGAGATCCCCGCGCTGCTGGAGCGTGGCGGCGGAGCGATCGTGAACACCTCGTCGGGCGCGGGCGTGAGTGGCACCCCGATGCTGGCGCACTACAGCGCGGCGAAGCACGGCGTGATCGGCCTGACGCGTTCCGCCTCGGACGAGTACGTCCGCCAGGGTATCCGCGTGAACGCGATCTGCCCGGGCCTCGTCGACACCCCGCTGGTGCAGGGCAGCGCGTACGACACGGGGCTCAAGGCCGACCCGTCGCAGATGGCCGAGGTGGTGACGTGGCTGCTCTCCGAGGACTCCTCGTGGGTCTCGGGGCAGGCGATCGAGGTCAACGGAGGCGGAGGCGGCAGGTAACGAGCGCGCGTCGATGCCCCCGCCGCTGCGAAGCGGGCGGGCGGCGCGAGGGCCTGCCGCTCCGCTCCAGTGGGCTGCGCCGGCGGCGCGAGCGGTGTGCCCACATGCATCCCTCGCTACAACGAACGCGTATTGCCTGTAAGGGATATGTATGATGCGGGCGTGGCACGTACACGTTCGCGTCACGAGCACCAGGAAGTGGAGCACAGCCATGACCGAACCCGAGAGCACCCGGCAGTGGTGGTCGCTGGAGGTGAGCAGGCGCAGCCTGCTGCGAGGCGGTGCTCTCGGCGGGGTGGGCCTCGCCGCCGCCGCGCTCATCGGCTGCGGTGGCGACGACGATGATGATGACGACACGGCGGCCGACACCGGCGCGACCGGCGGCGCCACAAGCACCGGCTCGACCCCCGCGACCACCTCGACCGACACGTCGGGTGATGACGGCGATGCGTCCGACACCACGCCGAGCGGCGACAGCGAGGACACGTCCGAGCAGGTCGAGGCGCTGGGTGAGTGGATCAAGGATCCGGACCTCCCGTACCCGTTCAACTTCCCCGAGCCGAACAAGGTGCCGAAGCCGGGCGGCGTGATGAAGGTCGCCACCAGCTGGGACTACCAGACCATCGACCCGGTCACCTCGGCCGCGGGCGGCACGGTCACCGTCCCCAACGTGGTCTACAACCGCCTGCTCGGCATCGTGCGCGGCCCCGCCGCCGATCCGTACAAGCTCGAACTGGAGTCGGAGCTGGCGCAGTCCTGGGAGCGCTCCCCGGACGGGCTGACGTTCACGTTCCACATCACGCCGGGCATCACATGGCAGAACGTGCCGCCGCTGAGCGGACGGGCGTTCACCGCCGAGGACGCACGGTTCGCCATCGAGCGCTACGCCAACGAGGGCGTGCACCAGGCGTACTACAACAACGCCTCCACGTATGAGGCGGCCGACGACCTCACGTTCAAGATCGGCATGTCCAACCCGACGGCGGACTTCCTCAATCCGCTCGGGAGCAACAAGCAGACGATCTTCCCCAGGGAGCTGGTGGACGACGGCTCGATCGAGACGACGGCGATCGGGACCGGCGGGTTCATCCTCACCGATGCGGCGCCGGCGCAGCACGTGATCTTCGAGAAGAACCCGGACTACTGGGAGCGCGAAGTCCTCATGGACGGCTTCGAGTTCCGGATCATCCTGGACGGCGCGGCCCGCACCGCGGCGTTCCGGGTCGGCCAGATCGACTACGCGTACTCGCTGGCCCCCAACCTGGCCACGCTCGAGAAGATCCTGGAGACCAACCCGGACGTCCAGGTCAACCTCACGGTCGTGACCTACAACGGGACGACCTTCGGGATGAACCTCACGCTGCCGAAGTACGCCGACGAGCGGGTGCGGCGCGCCATCTCGCTGTCGTTCGACCGCGAGCTGATGGTGGACCTGGTCTACGACGGGATCGCCAAGATCTTCCACGTCATCCCGTGGACGTACCTGTACGACGAAGAGCCGACGCTGGAGTCCGGCGGGCTCGGCAACTGGATCCGCCACGACCCGGCCGAGGCCAGGAAGCTGCTCGCGGCCGCGGGCGCCGAAGGCCTCACGATGGTCAACATGTACTACCCGTACTCCGGGCTGCAGGACCAGACCGCCGAGATCGCACAGGCCAACCTCAAGGACGCCGGCATCACCATGACCGGCGGCGCCGTCGACTACACCGAGTTCAACTCGGCGTGGGTGCCGGCCAAGCTGCCCGACGTCTCCACGGTGGCGTGGAGCACCAGTGGCTTCGACGCCGACAACTGGTTCTACGGCCAGATCCACTCGGCGTCGCCCGGCAACCGCTGGCGCATCAACGACCCGCAGATGGACCAGTGGGCCGAGGAGCAGCAGCTGGAGCTCGATCCCGAGGCGCGGAAGGAGATCTGGCAGAAGATCTACGACCGGGACCTGGACATGATGTACCGCCCGGCCTTCCCCAGCGGGAACTACCCCGAGGTGAGCCAGCCGTGGGTGCGCGGCATCCGCTGGGGCGCCAGCTCGCCGAACGACAACAGCTCCTACTACGACTGGGGCGACGTCATCCCGGCGGCCTGGCTGGACAAGTAGCGAGCACTCCTCGGCACGCCCCCTCGTGGGGATCATGCGGGCGGCCCGAAGGCCGCCCGCTCTGCGTCCGTGCGGCGCGAACCTGCGCCGACGGCAACCCCTCATATGCATCCGCGGCCACAACGAATGCGTATTGCTTGTGCCGGGTCTGTATGATTCCGGGAAGGCGGAGCCTGGCAACACGCTCCGTAGCAGAGACATAGGGGGGACCCATGACCGAATCCGAGAACACCCGAGACTGGTGGTCACCGGAACTGAGCCGGCGGACCGTACTGCGAGGTGGCCTGCTCGGCGGGGTGGGCCTCGCCGCGGCCGCACTGATCGGCTGTGGCGGCGACGACGACGACGATGACGACACCGCCGCCACCACGGGCGGAAGCTCAGGCAGCGGCACCACGAGCGGCGGCTCATCCGGCAGCTCGACGACCAGCGACACCTCCGATGACTCCTCGGACGACTCGGCTACCGACGACAGCGCCGACGAGGGCGGCGGCGACGCAGCCGATGAGCCCGCGGGCGAGGGGATGCTGGTCCAGGATCCGAACCTGCCGTACCCGTACCAGTTCCCGGAGCCGGCCGGGCTGACGCCGAAGCCCGGTGGCGTGCTGCGCGTCGCGGCGACATGGGACGTAGGGTCGATGGACCCGACGGTCTCCGCCGCAGGCGGCACCATCACCGTGCCGAACATGGTCTACGACAAGCTGCTCGGCATGGTCGGCGGGCCGGCCAAGGATCCGTTCAGCATCGAGATCAAGCCGGAAATCGCCTCGTCATGGGAGCGCACTCCCGACGGGGCCACGTTCTCGTTCGCGCTGCGCGACGACGTGAAGTGGCAGAACCTTCCGCCGCTGAACGGCCGGCCGCTGGTGGCCGAGGACGTCAGGTACGCCTTCGACCTCTACTCGCAGGAGGGAGTGCACCAGTCGTACTGGACCAACATCGGCTCGATCGACGCGCCCGACGACCACAGCCTCACGATCACGATGTCCAAGGTCACGGCGGACTTCATCCTGCCGCTGGCCAGCCGCTACCAGCTGATCTTCCCCAAGGAGCTGGTCGATGAAGGCACCATCGACAAGAAGGTGATCGGCACCGGCGCGATGATCCTCGATGAGGCATCGCAGGGCAGCCACGCCATCTTCACCAAGAACCCGGACTTCTGGGCGGGCGAGGTGTACCTGGATGGCGTCGAGTTCCGGCTCCGACAGGACTACGCAACGCGTCTCGCCGGGTTCCGTGTCGGCCAGTTCGACTACTGCTACGGGCTGGTGCCGGACATCCGGGCGATGGAGAAGCTGCTCGAGACCAACCCGGAAGTGCAGGTGAACTTCAACACCAACGTGCGCGGCAACCCGTTCGGGATGAACCTCTCGAACCCGAAGTTCGCCGACGATCGCGTGCGGCAGGCCATCAGCCTCGCCATCGACACCGAGTTCATGGAGGACGTGCAGTACGACGGCCTGGCGAAGTCGAACGCGCTCCAGGTGTGGACGTTCGTCTTTGACGACGAGCCGAGCGCCGCGAACGGCGACTACGGGAACTGGAACGGCCGCCACGACGTGGACGAGGCGAAGAAGCTGCTGGCGGCAGCCGGGGCGGAAGGACTCCAGTTCGAGAACTTCTACCACAACTACGGCTCGCCCACCGGCGACCAGCGCTCCGACATCGTCAAGGAGCAGCTCGCCGCGGTCGGCATCGACCTGACGCCGCGTCACGTGGACTACACGGAGTTCAACTCGACGTGGGTGCCCGGGAAGCTCGAGGAGGCCAGCACCTCCGCGTGGGCGACCGTGGGATTCGACGCCGACAACTACTTCTATAGCGTGATCCACTCGCAGTCCTCGGGGAACCGCTGGCAGCTCAACGACCCGCAGGTCGATGCGCTGGCCGAGGCGCAGCAGGTGGAACTGGACCCGGACGCCCGTCGCGAGATCCTGCGGGAGATCTGGGACTACATGATGGACAAGGCGTACCACCCGCCGTTGCCCACGCAGTTCAGCTTCGAGGTCTACCAGCCGTGGGTGCGCGGCCTCCGCTTCGGCGGGGTCATGTACTCCAACGGCTCGTACTACGACTGGGGCCACCAGATGGGGACGGCCTGGCTGGACAAGTAGCGAGCAATCCTCGGTACACACCCTCGGCAGAGGGCCTGGCGGGCGGCCTGCGGGCCGCCCGCTCCGCGTCCGGGGCCCTCGTCGCGGAGCTTGCTAAATCCACTTCTATAACGTATGCGTATAACCGATAAGAGGCGCGATGGCTCCACAGAACCGCGAGCCATCACCGCGCACAGGCAACCAGGGAGCAGAGCCATGACCGAATCCGAGAGCACCCAACACTGGTGGGCGTCGGCGGTGAGCCGGCGGACCGTACTGCGAGGTGGCCTGCTCGGAGGAGTGGGCCTCGCCGCGGCGGCCCTCATCGGCTGCGGCGGCGACGACGACGATGACGACGACGACACCGCCGCCACCACCGGCGGCACGAGCAGCGGCGCGTCCGGGGGCACGGCCTCCGGTTCGGACGACAGCGGGACCACGTCGGGCGGCGACGACTCCGGCGACGGCGACACCGTAGCCACGGAAGACGAGGAGGAGGCCGTCGGCGAGGGCTTCGGGTTCGTCAGGGACGAGACCCTGCCCTACCCGTACCAGTTCCCGGAGCCGGCGGGTGCGGTAGCCAAGGCCGGCGGCATCATGCGCATCGCCGCCACATGGAACGTCGCGACGATGGACCCGACGGCCTCGGCCGCGGGCGGCACGATCACCGCGCCGAACATGGTCTACAACCGCCTGCTCGGCATGGTCGGCGGGGTCAACAAGAACCCGTTCACCATCGAGCTCGAGCCCGAGCTCGCCTCGTCCTGGGAGCGCACCCCGGACGGCGCGATGTTCTCATTCGGGATCCGCGACGACATCAAGTGGCAGAACATCGCGCCGCTCAACGGCCGCGCGTTCACCTCGGCGGACGCCAAGTACGCCTTCGACCGCTATGCGGATGAGGGCGTGCACAAGTCGTACTGGGCGAACGTCAGCGCCATCGAGACGCCCGATGACACCTTGATGACCATCCAGATGTCGAAGGTCACGGCGGACTTCATCCTGCCGCTGGCCAGCCGCTACCAGACGATCTTCCCCAGGGAGCTCGTCGACAACGGCACCATCGCCGACAAGGTCGTGGGCACCGGCCCGATGATCCTCGACGAGGCCGAGGCCGGCAGCCACGCGATCTTCAGCAAGAACCCCGACTACTTCGAGCGCGAGGTCCTGCTGGACGGCGTCGAGTTCCGGCTGCGGCAGGACTACACCGCCCGGCTCGCCGGGTTCCGCGTCGGCCAGTTCGACTACGTCTACGGCCTGGCGCCGAGCATCGACCAGCTGGGGAAGATCCTGGAGACCAACCCGGACGTCCAGGTCAACCTCACCCCGGTGGTGAACGGCACCTCGCCGTTCGGGATGAACCTCTCGAACCCGAAGTTCGCCGACGAGCGTGTCCGGCAGGCGCTCACGCTCGGGATCGACACGGCCCTCATCGCCGAGCTGCTGTACGACAACATCTCCAAGACGTTGCCGCTGCAGCCGTGGACCTTCGTCCGTGACGATGAGCCGACGGCGGAGAACGGCGGCCTCGGCCGCTTCGCGGGGCGCTACGACCCCGACGAGGCGATCAAGCTGCTCAAGGCCGCGGGGGCAGAAGACCTCGAATTCGAGAACTTCTACCACAACTACTCGAACCCCGGCTCGGACCAGCGGGCGGAGATCATCGCCGAGAACCTCGAGAAGATCGGGGTGAAGATGACGCAGCGCCACGTCGACTACACGGAGTTCAACTCGACGTGGGTGCCGGGCAAGCTGGAGGAAGGCTGCACGAGCTGCTGGCTCACCGTGGGCTTCGACGCGGACAACTTCTTCTACAACTCGGTGCACTCGGAGTCGCTCGGCAACCGCTGGCGGCTCAACGACCCGCAGGTCGACGAGTGGGCGGAGGCGCAGCAGGTCGAGCTCGACCCGGACGCGCGGAAGGAGATCCACACGACGATGTGGGACTACTTCCTGGAGAAGATGTACTGGCCGCCACAGCCGGCCTCGATCGGCATCGAGGTCTACCAGCCGTGGGTGCGTGGCATCCGCTTCGGCGGGGTGTTCCTGACGAACATCTCGTACTACGACTGGGGCGACCAGATCGCGGGAGCCTGGCTGGACAAGTAGCGAGCAATCCTCGGTACACACCCTCGGTAGAGGGCCTGGCGGGCGGCCTGCGGGCCGCCCGCTCCGCGTCCGGGGCCCCGGGGAGGGCGGTACGCGTCGCCGCCCGGTCCGGTGCATCCACGAGGCTCGCCGGTGCGTATACCGATCAAGCGGGTGTGTATGATGCCCGAAACTCAAGGCGCGCAGGATCGTGCGCCGAGCTCGTTAAGAGGAGAGACGTCATGGCTGACGCCGAGCGCAACCGACACCTCTGGTCGCTGGAACTGAACCGGCGAAACCTGCTACGAGGCGGTGCGCTCACCGGGGCGGGCCTCGCCGCCGCCGCCCTGATCGGTTGTGGCGGCGACGATGACGACGACGACGATGGCGCCAGCACCACCGCAACCACTGGTGGCTCGTCCGGCGGCGCAACGTCGGGCGGCAGCGGATCGAGCAGCGGCACGTCGTCGGGTGGAAGCGGATCGAGCGGCGGTACGTCTGGCGGCGCCACCACGACGACCACCACCGACGACGAAGAGGCCGGCGAGGGGATGCTGGTCCAGGATCCGGACCTGCCGTTCCCGTACCAGTTCCCGGAGCCGGGCGGCCTCACCCCCAAGGCCGGCGGCGTCATGAACATCGCCGCGACCTTCACCGTCGCCACGATGGACCCGACGAAGTCGGCCGCGGGCGGCACCATCACCGTGCCGAACATGGTCTACAACCGCATCCTCGGGATGGTCGGGGGGCCGCGCAAGGACCCGTACACGCTGGAGCTCGAGCCGGAGCTCGCGTCATCGTGGGAGCGCACGCCGGACGGCGTCACCTTCACCTTCAACATGCGTGACGACGTGAACTGGCAGAACGTCCCGCCGCTCAACGGCCGGAAGTTCGTGGCCGAGGACGCGAAGTTCGCCTTCGACCGCTACCGCTCGGAGGGCGTGCACAAGTCGTACTGGGCGAACATCGGCTCGCTCGAGGTCCCCGACGACACCACGCTGAACATCAACATGGCCAACGTGACGGCGGACTTCATCCTGCCGCTCGCCAGCCGCTACCAGACCATCCACCCGAAGGAGCTGGTCGACAGCGGCGAGATCGAGTCGAAGGTGATCGGCACCGGGCCGATGATCCTGACGGAGCTCGAAGAGGCGAGCCACGTCATCTTCGCCAAGAACCCGGACTACTGGGAGCGTGAGGTCCTGCTGGACGGCGTCGAGTTCAGGCTCACGCGCGACGCCTCGGCGAAGCTCGCGGGCTTCCGCGTCGGCCAGTTCGACTACGCGTACGCCCTCGTCTCGAACATCGAGAACGTCGAGGCGCTGCTCGAGACGAACCCGGACGTGCAGATCAACATGCGCGTGGTGGACGCGGGCGGACTGCCGCTCGGCCTGAACCTCTCCAACCCGAAGTTCACCGACGAGCGCGTACGCCAGGCGATGACGCTCGCGATGGACACGCAGCTCATGGTCGACCTCGTCTACGACGGCCTCGCGAAGAACCTCCCGCTGCACCCGTGGGCGTTCGTGCATGACGAGGAGCCGACGGTCGAGTCCGGCCTGCTCGGACCATGGTTCGACCGCTACGACCCGGAGGAGGCGAAGAAGCTGCTGGCGGCAGCCGGCGCCGAGGACCTCTCGTTCGGGTCGATCTACTACAACTACGGCAGCCCGGCGATCGACAACCTCACCGACATCACGGTCGGTCAGTTCGCCGAGGTCGGCATCACGATGGACTCGCGGCACGTCGACTACACCGAGTTCAACTCGACGTGGGTGCCGGGCAAGCTGGAGGAGGCCAGCACCTCGGCGTGGCGCACGGTGGGGTTCGACGGCGACAACTACTTCTTCAACATGGTCCACTCCGAATCGCCGGGCAACCGCTGGAAGCTCGACGACCCGCAGGTGGACGCGTGGGCAGAAGCGCAGCAGGTCGAACTCGACCCGGACGCCCGCAAGGAGATCCACCGGTCGATGTTCGACTACTTCCTGGAGAAGATGTTCTGGCCGCCGCTGCCGTCGGCGATCGGCTTCGAGGTCTACCAGCCGTGGGTGCGCGGGATCCGCTTCGGCGGCATCTTCGGCTCCAACAGCTCGTACTACGACTGGGGCGACCAGATCGCGGGGGCCTGGCTCAACAAGTAGCGAGCACCCCTCGGTACACACCCTCGGCAGAGGGCATGGCGGGCGGCCCGCGGGCCGCCCGCTCCGCGTCCGCCGCCCCTCTCGACTCGGCAACGACCCGCGACCCGCGACCCGCGACCCGCGAGGGAACCTCGCCAGCCTGCGTGGCGTATATCACTGTGAGGGACGCGCGACGGTCAGCCGTCGGCGCGCGATCATCGTGCCGAGCGTCGAGGAGCTGTTGTGGCCGAGCGCGAGCGCCCCGTAGACACGTCGATACGACGGCTGAGCCGCCGAAGGCTACTGCGAGGCGGCCTGCTCGGCGGCGCGGGCCTCGCCGCGGCAGCACTCCTCGGCTGTACGCAGGACGAGGATCCCGCATCGCGACCGGTCGCCAGAGGTGTAGCCGACCCGACGAGCACGCCGTCGCCCGAACCGACGCCGCAGCCGGAGCCTCGTCCGGTCATACCGACCAGGCCACGTCCCAGGGTGACGCCCGCGCCCGCGCCGTACAGGGACTGGGGCGACCGAGGAGTCATGATCTGGGATCCCGATCTGCCGTTCCCGTACCAATACCCCGAGCCGGACATTGAGCCCCAGCCGGGCGGTACCCTCGTGGTTGGCTCGACCGTCGACGTCGAGAGCATGGATCCGTTGCACGCGGTCGAAGGCGGATCAGTCACCTTCCCGAACATGGTCTACAACCGCCTGCTCGGCATGGCGAGTGGCCCGCGCAAGGACCCGTTCAGGATCGAACTCGAGCAGGAGCTCGCCTCGGCCTGGGAACGCAGCCCGGACGGTGTGACGTTCACGTTCCACCTCCACAACCACGTGTACTGGCAGAACGTGCCGCCGCTGGACGGCCGCCAACTCGTGGCCGACGACATCCGGTTCGCCTTCGAACGGTACCGCCTGGGGGCGGGGCCGCACCGAGCGTACTGGGCGAACGTCGGGGCGATCCTCGCACCCCACCCGTACACGCTCAGTGTCCACATGGCGAACGTGACCGCGGACTTCCCCGTGCCGCTCGCCAGTCGCTACCACCCGATCTACCCGAGGGAACTCGTCGACAGCGGCGAGATCGGCTCGAAAGCGATCGGCACTGGCCCCATGATCCTGAGCGGGCTAAAGCCCGCGGACCAGGTCGCGTTCGTGAAGAACCACGACTATTTCGAACAATGGGTGTTGTTAGACGGTGTTGAGTTCAGGGTCCAGGACGACTATGAAGAGCGGACGACAGCATTCCGCGAAGGCAGGGCCGACTACGCGCACGACCTCGTCGCTCACTACGTTCAGATGGAAGCAGTGCTCTGGACGAGCCCCGATGTGCAGATCAACCTTGGCGCCGTCGAGCACGGAGGCATGCCCCTGGGTCTGAACCTGTCGAACCCCACATTCGCGGACGAACGGGTGCGACAGGCGATCACGCTCGCACTCGACCCCTACCTGATGGCGCATCGCGTCTACAGTGATGTAGCGCGGGTCCTTCCCCTCCATCCCTGGATGTTCACGCGCGAGGAGCGTCCGCATGCCGAGATCATGGAGCTCGGGCCGTGGTTCGACCGGCATGACCCGGCGCAAGCGATGCGGCTCCTCGCAGCCGGCGGCGCGGAGGATCTCTCGTTCAACCTGCTGTACCACGACGGCGTGAACGCAGCGCTCGACGACATCACGGGGATGGCGGTCGAACAGCTCTCTGCGGCCGGCATCACCGTGCATGCACAGCGAGTTGAGCAGTCCGACTTCGACGCGATATGGACGTCGGGCGAGCTTCCCGAAGCCAGCACCTCGGCCTTCGCCCCTGAGGGCTTTGACGCCGACCACTTCTTCTACCAGCTGGTCCACTCCCAATCCCCGAAGAACCTGTGGCGGCTCGACGACCCGCAGGTCGACGCCTGGGCCGAGGCGCAGCAGGTAGAGCTCGACCCCGAGGCGCGTCGAGAGATTCACCGCACGATGTGGGAGTACTTCCTCGACAAGATGTTCTGGCCGCGCTACCCACGCCGATCGGCTTCGAGGTCTACCAGCCGTGGGTGCGCGGCATCCGCTTCGGCGGCATCCTTGACACCAACAGCCCATACGACCTCGGGGACCAGATCGCCGGGGCCTGGCTCTATGACTGGAACAGGCTCAAAGAGATTCTCGGACGGGGCGGGTAACCGGCACCGGCCGCGACGCTCTTGGCTCGGTGGCCAGGGTCAACGGAGACTCCATAGCGCCCGGCGCACGTAGACTCGCTGCATGCCGACAGGCGCCGACCTCGCCATCCACACCCGGGACCTGCGCAAGTCCTATGGCGCCATCGAGGCCGTGCGGGGCGTGGATCTCGCGATCGGGCACGGCGAGGTGTACGCGCTGCTCGGGCCGAACGGCGCGGGCAAGACCACGACCGTCGAGATCCTCGAGGGGCACCGCGAGCGCGACGGCGGCGAGGTCAGCGTGCTCGGCCACGACCCCGCGCGGCGCGAGGCGGCGCTGCGCCGTCGCATCGGCATCGTGCTGCAGACGCCGGGCGTCGAGCCGTACCTGAACGTCGCCGAGGCCATCGAGCAGTACCGCGGCTACTACCCGAACCCGCGCCCGCTCGACGAGATCATCGAGGTCGTCGGGCTCAGCGAGCAGCGCGACCAGCGCATCCGCAAGCTCTCCGGCGGGCAGCAGCGCCGCCTCGACGTGGCGATCGCGCTCGCGGGCGACCCGGAGCTGCTGTTCCTGGACGAGCCGACGACGGGCTTCGACCCGGCGGCGCGGCGGCAGGCGTGGGACATGGTGCGCAACCTGCGCTCCTCGGGCGCCACCGTGCTGCTCACCACGCACTACATGGACGAGGCCGAGCACCTCGCCGACCGCGTGGGCGTCATCGTCGAGGGGGCGATGGCGGCCGAGGGCACGCCCGAGCAGCTCATGGCCGGGAGCGCCGCCGCCGTCGTCTCGTTCCGCCTCCCGCCCGAGCACCCCGGCCTCCTCGAGGGTGTCGAGGGCGTGCGCGACGCCGGTGACGGGCGGTTCGAGGTGCGCACGGAGGCGCCGACCGCGCTGCTGCACGACCTCACGGGTCGGGCGATCGAGGCAGGCGCCGAACTCGCCGAGCTGCGCGTCGAGCGCGCCACGCTCGAGGACGTGTACCTCGACCTCACATCGGGAGCGGCGTCGTGACGGGCTCGCCACTGCTCGCGCGGCAGCTGCGCTACGAGTTCCTGGCGTGGCGGCGGAACCCGGCGGCGGCGTTCTTCACCTTCTTCTTCCCGCTCATCTTCCTCGTGATCTTCAACCTCATCTTCGGCAACGACACGATCCGTCTCGATGGCGGCGAGACGAACACCGCCACGTTCTACACCCCGGCGATCGCGGCATTTTCGGTCATCAACGCCTGCTACACGGGCCTCGCGATGTCCATCTCCTTCGCGCGCGACCAGGGCCAGCTCAAGCGCATCTCCGGCACGCCGCTGCCGAAGGGCGCCTACCTGGGCGCGAAGGTGACGCTCATGACGATCATCGGGCTCCTGTTGGTCGCGGTGGTCACGGCGTTCGGCGCCGTCTTCTACGGCGTCGACGTGCCGACGGGCACGCTGCCCGCCTTCGTGCTCACGCTCGCCGTGGGATCGGCCGCCTTCGCGATGCTCGGGCTGGCGACGACGGCGTTCGTCCCCAACGCCGAGGCGGCCCCGGCGATCGTGAACGCAATCATCCTGCCGCTGCTCTTCATCTCGGACGTCTTCATCCCGCTGCGCGACAACGCCCCCGTGTGGCTCGGCCTCGTCGGCGACGTGTTCCCGGTCAAGCACCTCTCGCTCGCCGCGCAGGCGGCGTTCGACCCGTTCGAGGAGGGCTCAGGGTTGCGGCTCGGGCACCTCGCGGTGATGGCGGCGTGGGGTGTCGCCGGTGGAGTGGTGGCGTTGTGGCGGTTCCGCTGGGAGCCGAAGCGCTAGCGCGGTTCGGAGGGCGGCGGCAGTCCCACTCCGGGATCCAGCACGCGGACGACGCTGACGCCATCAACTCGCTCCACATCCGCAATCGCCGAGGCGACGGCGCCGTCGGGCGTGGGCGCGTCGCGGTCGAAGTCCAGGTACTGGACGCCCTGACTGCTACCGACGAGCGCATCGCCGCAGCCGCTCTCATAGAGCGCGTCGATCCGTCCCTCGTCCTGCAGGTCGGGGCCCTCGGCGATCAACATGAACTGGTACGCAGGCATCGGTCGCTCCCCAGCTACCCTATCGCGTCGACGGCGAGGGTGGCGAGGCTGAGGAAGACGAGGAAGCCGAGCACGTCCGTCGCCGTCGTGAGCCAGATGCCGGCGGACAGGGCGGGGTCCTGGCGGAAGCGCTGCAGCCCCATCGGGATCAGGACGCCCGCGATCACGCCCACGAGCATGTTGATGGCAAGCGCCACGCCGACGACGACGCCAAGGGTCGCGTTGCCCTGCCACAGCCACGCCGCCACCCCGACCGCCACGCCGATCACCACACCGGTCACCAGCCCCGTCGTCGCCTCGTGCAGCACGACGCGCCACAGGTTGCGCCCGGCGAGGCGTCCGACGGCGAGCGAGCGCACCACGACGGTGAGCGTCTGGATGCCCGCGTTGCCACCTTGCCCCGCCACGACCGGCAGGAACGCGGCCAGCAACGCCACCCGCGCGACCGTGTCCTCGAACGCCGCGACAACGACCGCCGCCCCGAGCACCGTCAGCAGGTTCACCAGCAGCCACGGCAGCCGGAACCGGATCGAGCGGCGCACGCTGCGCAGGTCCTCGTCCTCATGCACCCCGACCTGGCGGAACATGTCCTCGGTCGCCTCGTCCTCCAGCACCTCGATGAGGTCGTCGGCGGTGAGCGCGCCGAGGAGGTGGCCGTCGTCGTCGACCACGGGGAGCGAGAGCAGCTTGTAGCGCTTCAGCAGGCGGGCCGCCTCCTCCTGGTCCGTCGAGGCGGTGACGGAGATGACGTCGACGGTGGCGAGGTCGGCGATCGGTGTCCGGGGCGGGGCTATCACCAGCGACCGGAGGTTCACCACGCCGCCGAGGCGGCCGTCGGCGTCGCGGATGTAGACGTAGAACGGCTGGGTCGCGTCCGGCTGGATCGAACGCAGGTCGTCGATCACGTCCCCCGCGACACGGTCCGGCAGGACGGCGATCAGCTGGCCGGTCATGCGACCGCCCGCGCTGTCCTCGTGGTGCTCCATGAGCGCGTCGATGGCGTGCTGCTGGCGCTCGGGGATCGCGGCCAGCACCGCGTGGCCGACGTCCTCGGGCAGTTCCTGCACGACATCCGTCGCGATGTCGTCGGCGACGTGCTCCAGCACGCTGGCGATTCGGCCCGGCTCGAGGCCGACGAGCAGGTCCTCGCGGTAGTGCGGCTCGAGGTACGCGAGCGAAGCACCGAGCTCGCGCGGCGTCAGGCGCGACACGAGCAGGTCGGTGACCTCGCGGTCGACGCCGGCGAACGCCTCGGCAAGCTGTGCAGGGTGCAGCTCATGGGCCAGCGTGAGCGCGCCGAGCTGGTCGCCGGCCTCGATACGCGACGCCATGGCCGCCGCGGGGTCGAACGAGGGGGCGCTATCGGCGGGTACCGCGGTCATGGCGCAGCCTCATCAGGCTCCTGGGTGTCGCGGCGCGGCGCGGCCCGCCCGTGGCCTCAGCGGCGACCGCCGCCGAAGAAGCGCCGGACGGAGTCCCACGCCCCGCCACCGCCGCGGCCGCCGAGGCCGTTGAGGAAGTCGCCCCACGCCACCTCGGCGGATGCCGAGCGCTTCAGTTCGCGCACCCGCTCGTCGATGATGTCGCGGATGCGACCCTCCTCGCCGGCGTCGAGCCAGAAGCCGTGCTCTTTGCGGCACGTGTCGATCTCGAGGTCGTACGCGCGGTAGTTGAACGCCGCCATCGACTCGCCGCAGACGGGACAGGGCAGGTGCGAGTCACGCTCGGAGAAGCGGATCGTGCCACGGCGCTCGTCCTCGTCGGCCCGGGTGGCCTCGAGCTCGTCGAGCTCGTGGTGGTCGAGCCAGCGGCCGTTGCAGGCCGGGCAGTGGTCGACCTCGATGCCGTGCATCCGCTCCTCGATCAGGTCCGTACCGTCCCTCGGGCATTGCATCGATGTGGCCTCGCATCAGGAATCGCGCGGTCGGAATCGCACGGCTGAAGGTCGCCGTGCGTGCGTATCCAAGTGTACCAGCGCGGGCTCCGCGGGCCGGGTCGCAACGAGGGTGCGTGGTAGGATCCCGGCCATGGCAAGCGACACCCCGGCCATCGATCCCCGGCACTTCCGCGACGTTGCCGGCTCCTTCGCAACGGGCGTGACCGTGATCACCACGCACGACGACGAACACGGCCCGCACGGGATGACCGCGAACGCCGTCTCCTCGCTCTCGCTCGACCCGACCCTGTTCCTCGTGTGCGTCGAGACGACCGCCGGCTCGTACGAGGCGATGGAGCGCGCCGGCGGGTTCGCGATCAACATGCTCGCCGCAGACCAGGAAGACGTCTCGAGGTTCTTCGCCCAGCGCAACGACCCGGACGAGCCGATGGGACCGCACGCCTGGCGCCTGAGCGACGCGGGATCGCCACTGCTGGAGGGCGCGATCGCGTGGCTGGACTGCCGCAAGCACTCGGTCCTCGACGGCGGCGACCACAAGATCTTCGTGGGCGAGGTGATGAGCTGCGAGGTGGCCCGCCCGGACGCCGACCCCCTGATCTTCTTCCGCGGCCGCTACCGCGCGATCGGACCCGAGACGGAATAGCGGCTCTCGAGTCGAGTTACAACGCGGTTACCGGCGCACGCTCCGTTGCATGACCGACCCGCCTACGAGTATGGTTTCCCATATGAAGACGACGTTGAACATCGACGACACCGTGATGCGGCGACTGAAGGAAGAGGCGGCCCGTCGCGATACCACCATGTCTGCCCTCGTAGAGGCCGGGCTGCGCCTGGTGCTGGACGGCGAGCGGGAGCCGTCGGGGCAACGGCGTGAACTTCGCCCGCTCCCTTCCTGGGACGGCGGTGAACCGCGGGTTGATGTCGCGGACCGCGCGGCGCTCAGCGCGTTGCTCGGCGATGACGAGCCACCCGCGAACAGGGAGGCCTGAGTCTCCTGCTCGTCTTTGACGCGAACGTACTGATCGACGCCGCGAACACGCGCTCGCCGTTCCATGCGGCGTGCCGGCGCGCCATCGAGGACGCGCGCCGTGATCCATCTCCCGCGTACCTGACGTGGAACATCTGCTATGAGTTCCTCCGCGTGAGCACCCACCCGGTCGTGTTCGACACCCCATGGAGCGTGGGGCAGGCTGTTGAGTTCCTCGATGAGCTCCTGTCCGAATCGAACTTCGGCCTGCTGGTCGCCACCAATAGGCACCAGGCGCTGCTCACGGACACCGTGGCCGCAGTCCCGGATCTCCGCGGCAATGTCCTCCACGATGTGCATACGGCCGTGCTCATGCGCGAGCACGGGATCAGCCGGATATGCACCCGCGACGCCGACTTCCGCCGCTTCCCGTTCCTCACCGTCATCGACCCGTTGAGCTAGCTCGCCGCAGCGAGTTGCGGGCCGATCGGCGCCCTCCCGCACCCGGTTGGCGCATCCCGGCAGCCTGTTACACTCGATCGGCGGCCGTGGGCCGCGTCTCCGCGTGGTGGGTGTCGCCTAGCGGTCTAAGGCGCCAGGTTGTGGCCCTGGAGAGCGGGGGTTCAAATCCCCTCACCCACCCCAACTCACCCCCGGCTATCACGCGCGTGAGCGTGCTACGATCGATGTGCTCCACCACCCGGGAGGCACCATGCACATCCGGCTCGCGCTGCCCGCGGCCATCCTCGCGGCGCTCCTCATGGTCGCCGCCGCCTGCGGCGGCGGGGACGAGGAAGTCGCCGTCGAGGAACCTACCGACCCCGCCAACGACTTCGCAGCCCGCGTCCTCCAGCTCGGCGAGCCCATCGGCACAACTATCGAGACGGCCGACGGCGAGCTCGTCCCGGGCCTGCAGGCCGTCCTCAACCCGGACGCCGTCACCGCCATCGGCAACGCCGTCACGGACGGCGATGACCGCCTCACGCTCATCGCGGAGACCGCGGGCGTCACGCCCGAGGAGTTTCGCGCCGCGTGGGAGGCCGACCGCGGCACGGCATTCGCACAGTTCGCCACCGGGCTGAGCAACGCCGACGACCCGCAGGCCATCCGCGACGAACTCTTCATCTCCGAGATCGCATCGCTGCCCGTCCACCCCGACGCCGTCCTCGTCGCCAGCGGACGGATCGACAACCCCGACGGCTCGCAGCGGTACTTCATCGTCTTCGACCTGCACGGCTCTCCGGCCGAGATCGAGGAGGCCGTCGCGGAGCAGCTCGACCAGTCGCCGTGGCAGGCGACCGGAGGACAGTCGTCCGAGGAGATTGCGATCGTCCAGTTCCAGAGCACGACCAGCGCGGACGTCCAGGGCGTCGCGTGGGTGCAGCCTATCCTCTCGAGCGCCACGCTCACCGCGGCCGCCGCAGCCGCCGCGGCCGAGGCCGAGGATGGCGACGCGGCCGACGACGCCACGCCGACCCCCGAGGGCCCGCTTGCGAGCCTGCTCTACCTCATCGCGACCCTGCCGCCGACGGCCGCCGAGCCGCCCGACTTCGAGCTGCCGCAGGGGCGTCCGCTCCCCACGGGCTTCCCCGCCGAGTTCCTGATCGACGACGACATGACGGTGGTGGACACGGCGTGGAGCACGCAGCCGGGAGCGACGGCGTACCGCATCACCGTCCTCAAGAGCGGCTCCAGCTTCGACCTCGCCGAGTTGTACCGCGAACGCATCGAGGCCGAGGGCTGGGAGCTCACCGGCGACGACGCAGTCGGCTTCGCGACGCTGCTCGGCTTCGCCTCGGAGACCGACGGCATCCAGGGCCAGGTCCAGCTCGACGCGTTCTCCGAGGACGAGGGCTACACCGAGATCGTGATCAGCGTGCAGGTCAGCTCGCGCACGCCGACCGAGTAGCCACCGAGCCGCGGGCGCGGTCGGCCCGCGACGCGGCGCCGCGCCCGGCGTCCATGCGGGCGTGCGACAATGACGGCGGCCGGTCTCCACCGAACCTCGGGGGGACGCCCGAAAGGCGGGCGGCGAGGTGCCGACCACGGCGCGATGCAACTATGGGGGCGGGTTCCTGCGCCGCGGCTGCGGCCGCGACGCCGTGACCGACTGCGTCTACTGTGCCCGCCCGTTCTGCGAGGAGCACGGCGAGCGCGGCGCGGACTACATGGACGTCTGCGCTCGCAAGAACTGCCAGCGCAAGCGCGTCGACCTGGATGAGCACACGGAGTGGAAGGCGCGGGTCGAGCCCTCGAACCGCGTGAGCGTGTGCGCGGACGAGCTCTGCGACGCGAGGATGCGCCACGAGTGCTCACGCTGCCGCTTGATGTTCTGCGCGGAGCACGTGCGCGAGATGCGCGTCCGCGACACCAGCCGCCACCCGCCCATCGAGGTGAAGGGCCTGGTCTGCATGCACTGCAGGGAGCGCCGCAAGATCTGGGGCTGACTCCTACCCGTTGCCCCCCGCGGCCGACCTGAAGAGCTCCGGGAACGCCTCCGGCCGGTGCGCCAGGATCGGGTCGGTGCGAGGCGCCACGCGGTGGCGGCGCGCGAGTGCGCGATTCGCGTCGGCCGCGACGGCCATCGCCTCGCCGGCGAGCGACTCCGCCGCTACCGCACCGGATGGCTCTACGACGTACGCGCCGCCCGCCCCGTCCGGCCCCGCCGAGGCCACGACGTAGACACGGTGCTCCGCCGCGCGGGTGCGCGCGATCACGCGCACACCGTCCTCGGCCGCGCCGGCCAGCGGGCTGCCGCACCACACGAGCACCTCGGCGCCCGCGAGCTTGAGCGCGCGCGCCGGCTCCGGCGCGAGGGCGTCGCCGCCCGCGAGG
>CAZMCK010000013.1:0-54360 GCA_964565075.1 uncultured Dehalococcoidaceae bacterium | reverse complement strand
CTCGCGCGCCTCGGCATCGCCCACGCGCAGCCACGCGCCGGGCGGCGCGAGGTGGGCGGCGGCGCGCGCCGTGAAGCGGCTCCCGGCCAGTCCCAGCCGCACGCCGAGCGCATCCGGCGCGGCGTCGAGCAGCACCTGCGCGATCGCGTCCTCGTGCGGGTAGAGGCCGTCGAGGCCTCGCAGGTCGGCGTACACCTCGCTGGGCGCCGCCTCCTCGACGAGCGGGCTCACCGCGGCGGCAGCATCGACGAGCCAGTCGGCGGCGCGGCGCACGCGTGCCGGACGCGACTCGAGCACCACAAGCGGCGGGCACCATCCGATGGCTTCGGGGAGCCGCTGACCCACGCGCACGCCGCGCTCGATCGCCGCCTCGCTGGCCTCGGCCACGCGCAACCCCGATTCGTCGGTGACGGCGACGGGCCGCCCGCGCAACTGCGGCCGCGCGGCGAGCTCCGCCGCGAGCGCGAGCGCCGGCACGAGCAGACACGCGATGAAGGGACGTGTAGCCATCAGTACCACCCCCGCCAAGAGGTGGGCGGATGATATCAGAACGCACGTTCGTATACTAGCTTCAAGGGCAACCGACGGCGGTTACACGCGTCGCGCTCCCGGCAGCGCGGCCATCCGGCGGTCCAGCGTCAGCACCTCCATGCCGGCGCGCGTGTGCTCGTCGGCGATCAGGCGGTCGAACAGCCCCGCGCCGGTGGTGGCATCGAGGGCTACGAAAACGGCTCGGCCGTTCAATGGCGCGACCAGCCCGCTGCGCAGCACGTCGCGGAGCCCCGTGCGGGCGTCGGCTCGGGTGACGCCGTAGTGGTGTTGCACGGCGACGTAGGCCTCGCCGATGACCTGGTTCGAGGCGAAGACCTCGGCGCCGTCGTCCTCGATCAGCGCGCTCAGCGTGCGTACGCAGTCCTCGAAGTCGGCGACCGGCTCGCCCACCAGCAGCCGCACGAGGACCGAGGTGTCAATCCCGAAGCGCGGGATCATAGGGCCGGTTGCGGAACGATTCGAGGGCGAAGGGCTCGTGTTCGCCCTGCAGCTTGTCGCGCAGCGGTGCGAGGCGGTCGTGGTGGATCCGGCGCGGGCGCAGGATAAAGCCGTCCGGCCCCTCGTCCAGCTCGAGCTGGTCGCCGGGGCCCACGCCGAGCGCGGCGAGCACCTGCGCCGGGAAGGTGACCTGTCGCTTCGACGTGATCTTCACGATCATGCCCAGCTCCTTACTCGAATGATGCTGTGGTAAGGCACTGCCAGTATAGCCGCCCGTGGTCACGCCCGTGAGCGCAGGATGGTATCAGAACGCGCGTTCTGATACCATCAGCCGCGCGGCGAGGGGGTGACGCCGTGGCACGCGGACGCCGCGATCAGCAGCCCGGCTTCATGGAGCGCTGGGACGAATTCGAGGCGCGGCAGGCGCGCGCCATGAAGGACACGCCCCGCTCGCGCGCCCCTCGCGACCCCGTCGGCACGCTCGGCGACGACGTGCTCGACGGCGTCCCCTACGTCGAGCTGCACCTCCACACCCACTACTCGCTGCTTGATGGCGCGTCGAGCCCCGACGAGCTCGTGCGTACCGCGGTCGACCAGGGCCACGCGGCACTCGCGCTCACCGACCACGACGGGCTCTTCGGGGCGATGGAGTTCGCCCGCGCCGCCCGCGCCGAGGGCCTGCGGCCCATCACCGGCCTCGAGCTCACTGTCGCCGAGCCCGCCACCGCGGACGACGACCCCGCGGCGGTCGACGAGGACGGCGCGGTGCGCTCGCACCTCACGCTGCTGGCCGAGACGCGCGAGGGCTACGCCAACCTCTGCCGCCTCTCCAGCCTCGCCCATGGTCTGGGCGAGACCGACCGCCGTGCGCAGGAGGCGCACCGCACCGACCCCGTGACGCCGCTTGCCGCGCTCGAACGCCACGCGGCGGGGCTGATCGTGCTCACCGGCTGCCGCGAGGGACGCATCCCGGCGCTCGTGCAGGCCGGTCGAAGCGCCGAGGCAGCCGCCGCGCTGGCGCGCCTCGTCGGCTGGTTCGGCGCGGAGCAGGTCTTCGTCGAGTTGCAGGACAACGACGTCCACGGCGACCGCCCGCGCAACGAGGCGCTCGTGCGGCTCGCCGGGCAGGCCGGCGTGGGCGTCGCCGGCACGGGCAACGTCCACTACCACGCGCGCGAGCGTCACCGGCTGCAGGACGTGCTGGTCGCGATCCGCCACCGCATGACCCTCGACGAGTCACACGCCGAGCGCCGACCCAACGCCGAGTTCTGGCTGCGCAGCCCGGCCGAGCAGGCCGAGCGCTTCGCGCGCTACCACCCCGAGGCGGCGGCGAACACGGTGCGCATCGCGCGCCGGTGCACCTTCGACCTCACGGGCGACCTCGGCTACCGGCTGCCCGTGCCGCCGCTGCCCGAGGGCTCCACGCCGCTCGGCGAGCTCGAACGCATCTGCCGCGAGCGGCTGGGCGACCGCTACCGGTCGCCCTCGGAGCGCGCGAAGGCGGAGGCGCAGCTCGCCGAGGAGCTGCGGCTGATCGAGCTGCACGACCTCGCCGGCTTCTTCCTCATCTACCACGAGGTCTTCGAGCTGGCCGAGGAGGTGGCGCGCGACGTGCGCGCGGCCGGCATCGCGCGAGGGCTCACGGACCTGCCGCCGGGGCGCGGCCGCGGCTCCTCGGTCTCCTCGATCGTCTGCTACCTGATCGGGCTCTCGCACATCGACCCGATCCACCACGGGCTGTTCATCGGGCGCTTCCTCAACGAGGAGATGGACTCGCTGCCCGACATCGACCTCGACTTCCCGCGCGACATCCGCGCCGAGCTGATCGAGCGCGTACACGCGTGCTGGGGTCGCGAGCACGCCGCGCTGGTCGCCAGCTTCGCCACCTATCGCACGCGCGGCGCCATCCGCGACGCCGGCAAGGCGCTCGGCCTGCCCGTCGCCGAGCTCGACCGCCTCGCCCGGCGGGCCGGGCCGTTCGAGGGCCCCGAGCAGATCCTCGAGGTGCTCGGGAAGGACCCGCAGTTCGGGGACGGGGCGGGCGCCCGCGGCTGGCGCGAGCTGGCCGAGATGGTCCCGCAGCTCGTCGGCGTCCCGCGCCACCTCTCGCAGCACCCCGGCGGCATGGTGATCGCCTCTGAGCCGCTCATCGACTGCGTGCCGTGCCAGCCGGCGGCGATGCCGAACCGCTACCTCTGCCACTGGGACAAGGACTCCATCGGTGACGCGCGGATGGTGAAGATCGACTTCCTCGGGCTCGGCATGCTCTCCGTCGTCGAGGAGGCCGTGGACCTCATCGCCGCCGGACGGGGGCGCGTCGTCGACCTCTCCCGCATCGACTTCGAGGACGAGGCGGTCTTCGACACGATCTGCGAGGGCGACACCGTCGGTGTCTTCCAGATCGAGTCGCGCGCGCAGATCGCGATGCTGCCGCGCACGCAGCCTCGCAGCCTCGAGGACCTCACGGTGCAGGTCTCGATCGTGCGGCCGGGGCCGATCGTCGGCGGCGCGGTGAACCCCTACGTGCGGCGGCGCGAGCTGCAGCGCCGCAACCCGCGCTACCGCCCCGCGCCGCCGCACGAGTGCGTGCGCGAGGTGCTGGACGAGACGCTGGGCGTGGTGATCTTCCAGGAGCAGGTGCTGCAGGTGGCCCGCCACATGGGCGGCTTCACCGCCGGCGAGGCCGACCGCTTCCGCCGCTCGCTCGGCCGCCGCCGCGCGCAGCAGGAGCTCGACGCCTGGCACGAGCGCTTCCTCGACGGCGCCGGGGAGCGTGGCGTGGGGCGCGCGGTGGCGGAGCGCGTCTTCCAGAACCTCGCCGGGTTTGCCGAGTTCGGCTTCCCGAAGAGCCACGGCGCGGCCTTCGGCCTGCTCGCCTACCAGTCGACGTGGCTCAAGCAGTACTACGCGCCCGAGTTCATGTGCGCGCTCTTCAACCAGCAGCCGATGGGCTTCTACCCGCCGCACGTGCTCACCAACGACGCCAAGCGCCACGGCGTCCCCATCGAGCGGCCCGACATCAACGCCAGCGCCGCGCGCTGCACCGTCGAGTTGCCCGAGGGCGCGGTCCGCGTCGGCCTCGGCTACGTGCGCGGCGTCGGCGAGGCGCTGGCCGAGCGCGTCGAGGCCGAGCGCGAGCGCGGCGGTGAGTACCAGTCGCTGTTCGGCTTCGTGCAGCGCACGGGGCTGGGTCGCCGGGCCACCTCGCGGCTCATCCGCGCCGGCGCGTTCGACAGCCTCGGGCTGCGCCGTCGCGAGCTGCTGTGGCAGCTCGGGCTGTTCACGGGCGACCCTGCGGGGTATCCCCGCATAAGAGGGAAAGCTGCCGGCCAAGGGGCGGTAGCGCCGACACTCGAGGCGGACGGCCGCCAGCTCCGCCTCGAGCTGCCGACCGGGCAGGACATGGTGACGCTGCCCGACCTCGGCGAGCGCGAGCGCATGGCGGCGGACTACGACCTGCTCGGCCTCTCGCCGGACCGCCACCCGATGCAGTTCCTGCGCCGCGCGCTCGGCGAGGGCGTCGCCTCCAGCCGCCACCTCCAGGCGCTGCCTGCGGGCCGCACCGTCGAGGTGGCCGGGCTGGTGGTCTGCCGCCAGCGCCCGCTCACCGCGCGCGGCATCATCTTCCTGCTGCTCGAAGACGAGTACGGCCTGATGAACATCCTGATCCCGCGCGAGCTCACCGAGTCGCGTCGCGACGTGGTGCGCATGGCCCCCTTCGTGCGCGCCCGCGGCACCCTGGACGAGCGCACGGGCGTGCAGCGCACGCTGGTGGCCGAGGGCGTGGAGGAGGTGGCGCCGTCGGAGCCGTGGCGGATGCCGTCGGGGAAGTCGTGGGCGTGAGTTGTGGACCCGGCGAGGGCTCTGAGCGGGTGGGGTAATCCGGCAGTGGCTCTTGTATGCTCCCCACTCCCATCGACGATCGCAACCGTCTTACCGGAGAGCGATGTCTCGTTATCGGAGCGCCATGCACCGCCGCCGCTTCCGCCCGGCACTCCTCGTCACCCTCGCGATGCTGGCGCTGTGCGCCGGCCTCGGGCTCGGGCGCGTCGAGGCCACCGAGGAGCCAGCCGACGATGCTGACGACGGCACGATCACGACCATGCTCCTGCCTGGCTGGAACATGGTGGGCTGGGTCGGGGCCGACGTGCCCGCAACGGAGATCTTCGACCAGGTGCAGAACCTCGAACGGGTGTCGGCCTGGGACGGCGAGCATCAGCGGTACCAGCGCCGCACGCGGAACTCGATCTCCCGGTTCGGGCTTGAGCGGCTTGAGCCCGGCCGGGGGCTCATGCTGTTTATCGGCGGCGACGATCCCGTGGCCTGGACGCGCGCGGTCTCGGAGCAGAGTGTGCTGCTCCACCTCCACGCCGGCCGGAATCTCGTCGGCTGGGCGGGCCGCGACGGCACACCCATCGAAGACGCCGTGCAGCGCTTTGGCGCCACGCTCGTCGAGGCGTCGCTCTGGGACGCCTCGACGAATCAATATCTGCGCTACCGCCCAGACCCGGAGTCCGCGAACACCTTGATCGAGCTGGACCACGGCGACGCCCTGTGGGTGGAGCTGAGTGCCGCGGCCAGCTGGTGGCAGTCCGGCGCGGCTCCGCCGCCGGTCGAGCTCGTCGGCGAGTTCACCGACGACGAGCAGATCCAGATCCAGGAATGGGTGGATGACAGCCAGGCGGTCTTCGCGGAACGCTGGGGCGTCCACGCACCCTTCACGGCCTACTTCGGCGACCCCAAGCTCCTGGACGAGACCTATCGCCGGATTCGCGGGTTCTCTCCCCCGATCGACTACTGCGGGCTCTACGCCGACTCCCTCATCTTCATCAAGCGGACCTGCGGAGGCGAGGGCACCCAGGCGCACGAGTATTTCCACGCGCTCCAGTTCCACCTCATGGGGAGTCCCCGCAAGCCGATACCCGGCTGGCTCATCGAGGGCTCCGCGACCTTCGCCGCATACGCCTACCTGGGCGCGGTCTCCCCGTCCCAGACGGTGGAGGAGCGGATCGCGACGGTCAGGGAGTCACACGAGTCCTACGTCGGCCGCGTTGACTGGCCAACACTGGAGGAGTCGCAGCGACCGAGACGGACGGACCCGCATCCGATCGGTGTGTACTACACCCTCGGATCGCTGGGAGTGACGTGGCTCTGGGAACACGCGGGCGACTACACGGTCGTGGACTTCTTCCGGCGGATGGCCAGTGCGCAGAACTGGCGGGACGCCTTCGAGGGCGCCTTCGGACTCACCATTGACGACTTCCACGAGCAGTTCGAGGCGTATCGTGCCGAGGCTGCTCCGTTGCTGCCCCACCTGACGGACGACAGGGCCGAGGCCATCCTCGTGTTCACCGGGGAGGTGCCTGCCGAGGGCGAGCAGGCCGTCCGCGAGGAACTCGACAGCCTCGAGGCCTTCTTCGGTGACCACCTGAGCGCGGCGGAGGCGGACTTCACGGTGTTCGCAGGCGCCGAAGAGGCGACGGTTGCGGCCGCGTACCGGCGGGCATTCGGCGCTGCGCTCCCCGATGAGTTCTGCGCGCGGCAAACAAGCGGCAGCGTGGCCGTGCTCGACCTCAACTGTGGGGAGAGTCCCGCGGACGTCCTCTTCACGGTGCGCCATGACTCCGTCATCCAACAGCTGGCGCCGTGGACTTCGATGCCACGTGCGAGTACGGGCTTCCGTACTCGAGGACCCAACTGGCTGGTGACGCCCCTGCGAACGTACGCGTCGTACGCGTACCAGGCTGCCGCAGGTCGCGAGGGAGCCGACGGCATCCGCAACCAGCAACTCGCACGAGCGGCGCAGACCACGCGATCGCTCAAGAGTATGGCGACGTCCGACGGATACAACGAGAACTCCTCTGAATCGCTGGCGGTGGGCTTCCTCGCTCTCGAGTTGTTGGCCGAGCTCGCGGGCGATGCAGCCCTCTTCGAGTATTACCGCCGGCTGCCCGGCTCGTCGCGCTGGGAAGAGGCCTTCCGGGACGCGTTCGGCATGGGGGTGAGCGAGTTCTACCGGGAATTCAAGGCGTACCGCACGGCGGCGATCCCCCCGCTGCCGCACCTGGCCGACCAACGCGCCGAGCCTCTCCTGGTACTCGTCGGCGACGTACCCCTGGACGCCAGTACGGCGATTCGCAACGAGCTCGAGCGCCTCCAGGCCTTCTTCGATCGACGGCTTCGCGCCGGGGCGGCCGACTACACCGTGTTCGCGGGCGTCGACGAGGCGTCGGTGGCTGCCGCGCACCAACAGGCGTTCGGAGAGGCGCCCGCCGAGGACTTCTGCAGCCGCTACACGAGTGGACGCGTGGCCGTGCTCGACCTCGACTGCGAGAAGCAGGATCTCGCCAACACGCTGTTTCGCGTGCGCTTCGATGACGCCATCGAGCGCCTGGCGCCCACGAACTCGCTACCGCGCCCGCTCTCGGGCTTGAACCGGCGCGGCCCCTACTGGCTGGCGTCTCCCACGTCGCGGTACCTGGAGTATGCGTACCAGCTCGAAGTGGGCCGCGACGAGGCACAGGACGCATGGAACCTGCACCTCACGAGGACGACCTACAACACCCGGTCGCTCAGCAGCATGGAGACGTACGAGGGGTTCAGGGCGAACTACTGGCAATCGATGGGCGTGGGCTTTCTCGCGCTGGACCTGCTGGCTCGGCGCGCGGGCGACGCGGCGCTCTTCGAATACTACCGGCGTCTGCCCGGGGCCAGGAGCTGGGAGGATGCCTTCGAGGGCGCGTTCGGCATGACAGTCGACGACTTCTACGAGGCGTTCGAGACGCACGTCGCCCGCATCGCACCTCCGTTCCCGCACATAGCTGACGGTCGCATCGCGCCGGTGTTGGTGTTCGTCGGGGACGTTCCCGCGGAGACCCGGTCTGCCGTCCGCGCGGAGTTCGATGCTGTCCAGCGGCTCTTTCGCGGGCGGCTCGGGGCAGGGACGGCGGACTACACGTTGTACGTCGGCGCGGACTGGGCTGTCCTGATGGACACCTACGTGCGGGCGCTCGGCATCCAGCCACCGGAGCGACTGTGCGATCGGACGCCGACCGGGGGCGTGGCGATCATCAACCTCGGTTGCCGTCACACCGCCCCGTATACCCTCGAGTGGTCGCACTACATCGCGCTTCGCCAGCAGCTCGCGCCTTCGGGGTCGCTGCCGGCTGCGCCGGCCGGCTTCGATCGGCGCGGTCCTTATTGGCTCAGGTACGGGGCGGAACGGTACGTCCGGCACGTCTATAGCGTTGCGCAGGGCCACGAGGACCTCGATACGAGCCGGCACCGCGAGTCAGCCCGCGCAAGCCACACAACGAGGCTGCTGAGCGGCACGGAGACGTCGGCCGGGTTCAACGTCAACCACTCGCAGTCGCGGGCGCTGGGCTTCCTCGCGGTGGAGCTCCTGGCCGAGCTCGCCGGCGAGGCGGCGCTCTTCGACTACTACCGTCGCCTGCCCGGCTCCGAGAGCTGGGAGGAGGCGTTCGAGGGCGCCTTCCGCATCGCCATCGACGACTTCTACGAGGCCTTCGAGGAGCACCGGACCCGGGTCACCTCGCCCTTCCCTCACCTCACAGACGACAGCGACGAGCCGGTGCTCATGTTCATCGGCGATGTCCCGGCAACCACGCGGAATGCGGTCAACGACGAGTTCGCGAACCTGCAGCGGTTCTACACGGAGCAACTCGCGGCGGGCACCGCGGACTACACGATGCTCGTCGCGACCGATAGCGCGTCGGCGCGAGTGGCCTGGCGGCTGGTACACGGCAGCGAGCACGACCGGTATTGCAACACCACGTTCTATCAGATGGCCGGGGTCATCAACCTGGGTTGCAACGCGACACTCAGGGCGTACGCGCTCCCCAACCCCCACTTCATACAAGTTCGGGACGAACTGGCACCGTGGTCGTCGCTACCACTCGACCCTGACGGGCGACGGACGCGAGGTCCCGCCTGGCTCGACGGGGCAGTGGCGCCGTACATCGAGTTCCGGTACGTGGACATCGCGGACCAGGGTGCCTATCAGAGCCTGCGAAGCACAGAGGTGCAACGCGCGAAGGGGATCTCGAGGCCGCTCAGCAGCATGGCCACCCGGGACGGCTTCTCCGGTAGCGAGTTCTGGGAGGCTCGCGGCGTCGCCATCCTCGCCGTCGAGTGGCTCGCCGGCCGCGCGGGCGACCCGGCCATCTTCGACTACTACCGCCGACTCCCGGACTCGGCGAGCTGGGAGGAGGCGTTCGAGGGCGCGTTCGGCCTGTCCGTCGATGACTTCTACGAGGCCTTCGAGGAGCACCGCGCCCGGGTCGCACCACCCCTCCCGCACCTCACCGACGAGATCGACGCCCCGGTGCTCCTGTTCGTCGGTGACCTCCCGGCGGCGACGCGGACCGCTGTGCGCGAGGATTTCGAGGGGGCGCTGGCGTTCTTCCGCGACCGGCTCGGCGAAGCGTCAGGCGATTACACGCTCTACATCGGCGCCGACGCTGCGTCTCTGCGTGACGTGTACAGGCAGATAGACGGGCGGGAATCGACGCACTCTGCGTATTGCAGCGTGCCGCGTGGCCCCGTGATCCTGATCTCGCTGCAGTGCACGCCAGATTTTGCCTGGCGGCATTCGCTGTACGTGCTCAGCGGTCTGGCGGTGCCGGGGGTCACGCCTGCCGGCTACCCATCGCAAGGTCCAGCGTGGCTCACCGAAGGCACGCACCCGTATGTGTCGGAGGCGTACCGGGCCGCGCGGGACTCCGGAGAGCTGGATCGTGCTCGTAGCACGATGGCCCGCCACGCAGCGCAAACGCGACTGCCACTCAGCAGCATGGCCACGACTGATGGGTTCAGAAGTGAGACCAGGGCGGTCGGCCGCGCGCTCGGCTTCCTCGCCGTCGACTGGCTGGTGGAGCGGGCAGGCGAGCGAGCGCTCTTCGACTACTACCGCCGGTTGGCGGACTCGCCGAGCTGGGAAGACGCGTTCGAGGCCGCCTTCGGCATCGCCGTCGACGACTTCTACGAGCAGTTCGAGGCGTACCGAGCCCGGGTCGCGCCGCCGAACTAGCGAGGTCGAGTCGTCATAACACACGGGACGCGGCGCGTTGACACCCTCACACCCCGCACGTAGCCTCGATCCGACCGCTGGCGTAGAGACGTACAGACGGTGATCGGGAGGAGTACGCCGCAACGCGGGGCTCAGAGAGCCGGGGTGAGGTGGAAGCCCGGCGCCTGTCAGCAGCGGCCGAATGGACCCGTGAGTCTCGGCCCGAACGCCCTCCATCGACTCGTTCGAGGGGGCCAGTAGGCACCGACGGTGTGGGCGCCGTTATCCATGCCCAGGGCATCGCCCCGCCCCACATCCCGCCTGAGCGGGGAGGGCCGGCGGCCGTGCCCCGAACGAGCGCGCACCGCCGTGTCCCATCGAGGGCGTGGGCGGTGCGTGGAACTGGGTGGCACCGCGAGGACCATCGCCCCGGGCGATGGTCTTTCTTTATGGCCACGCGCCGGCGGGAGAGGCGGGAGCCACGCGCTGCGGACCGGGCGGACCGGCCGCGAGGGAGGACTGACGTGCATCACCACTACATCGCGTCGACGCGCCGTGTCACGACGACGGGCCGCGCGTGGTGGTGGCGCTCCACCTCGCACCGCCCGCACACCCGCAGCACGTCAGGAGTGACGCGATGACGTCCGCCACCGCCAGCATCACCACGCCCAGCCTCGACGAGGTCCGGGACCTCGCGGCGTCGGGCGAAGGCAACATCGTCCCGATCTACCGCGAGGTCCGCGCCGACCTCGAGACGCCCGTCTCGGCGTACCTCAAGGTCGCGCGCGGGCCGTACTCCTTCCTGCTCGAGTCCGTCGAGGGCGGCGAGCAGGTCGGGCGCTACTCGTTCATCGGTACCGAGCCGTACCGCGTCGAGGCGCTCGCCCACGAGGACGGCGACCCGCTGCTCGTGATCGAGGAGGAGCTCGGGCGCTACCAGTCGATTCCCGTGCCCGGTCTGCCGCTCTTCCACGGCGGCGCCGTCGGCTACCTCGGCTACGAGTCCGTCGCACACTTCGAGCGGCTGCCGACCGTCGACCACAACGACCTCGGGCTGCCCGAGTCGTGGCTGATGTTCGCCGACACGCTGCTCGTCTTCGACCACGTCCGCCACGACATCAAGGTCGTCTCCCACGTCCGCCTCGACGGCGACCTCGAGGCGGAGTACGCGCGCGCTGCCGAGCGCATCGAGTCGCTGGTGCACCGGCTGGAGGCGCCGCTGGCGGCGCTGCCCTACGTGATCCTCGACGGCCCGGTGGGGCGCTCGGTCGAGTCGAACTGGCCGCGCGAGGACTACCTGCTCGCGGTGGAGCGGACGAAGCAGTACATCGTCGACGGCGACATCATCCAGGCGGTGATCTCGCAGCGCTTCGGGCGCGAGACGGGCGCGCACCCCTTCGAGGTCTACCGCTCGCTGCGCGCCATCAACCCCTCGCCGTACATGTACTACCTCCAGTACGACGACCTCACGCTCGTCGGCGCCTCGCCCGAGCTGCTCGTGAAGGTCGAGAACGGCACGGTCGACGTACACCCCATCGCCGGCACGCGGCCCCGCACCGGCGACGCCGACGAGGACGCGCGCCTCGCCGAGGACCTGGCGACCGACCCGAAGGAGATCGCCGAGCACGTGATGCTGCTCGACCTCGGCCGCAACGACGTCGGCCGCGTCGCGGAGGCCGGCAGCGTCGACGTGACGCAGCGACTCGACCTCGAGTTCTACTCGCACGTGATGCACCTCGTGAGCCACGTACAGGGACAACTCCGCGAGGGGATGAGCGCCTACGACGCGCTGCGCTCGGCGTTCCCGGCCGGGACGGTCTCCGGCGCGCCCAAGATCCGGGCGATGGAGATCATCACCGAGTTGGAGCCGACCCGGCGCGGGCCCTACGCGGGCGCGGTCGGGTTCTTCGACCTCTCGGGCAACGTCGAGACGTGCATCACGATCCGCACGCTGGTGATGCGCGACGGGATGGCGTACGTGCAGGCGGGCGGCGGCATCGTCTACGACTCGGACCCCGTGCGGGAGTTCGAGGAGACACAGCACAAGTCGCGGGCACTCCTCGCGGCCATCGACGACGCCGAGGCGCGCGGCATTCGCACGAGCGTGCCCGGCAGCCTGGGCTACTGATGGTGGCCGACGGTAACGAGCTGCCGATCGTCGCCGCCGTCGCGCTGCGACGTGGCGACGGCCGCGTGCTGCTCGTGCGCCACACCGACGCCGGCCACCCCGGCGCTGCCGGGGGCCGCTGGACGCTGCCGGCCGAGCCCGTCGCGGACGACGAAGTGGTCGAGACGGCGCTGGCGCGGCTGCTCGGGGAGCGGCTGCACCTCAGCTCGGACAGCGTTGACTTCAGCGAGAGCGTCGGCCTGCCCGGCGCGATCGCCAACGTCTTCACCTGCGCCGAGTGGTCCGGCGATCCCGCGTACTCGGCGGACGACTACGCCGACGCCGCCTGGGCCGCGCCGCACGCGCCGGGAGGCGTCGACCTGGCCGAGGGTGTCCGTGCGTACCTCGCGGGCGCGTTCCCCGCGCCGGAGCCTGCTCGCGCGGACACTCCGAGGGCGCCGGCGTCCGCGGCGCCCGCCGTGCCCGCGGTCTCGATGCCGCACACGGGCGAGCCGAAGAACCTCGTCCGTCGCGAGGCCGCCCCGGCCGCTCCCCCCGCGGTGTGGTCGATGACGCCCGACGACCTCGTGGCGGAGCTTGAGGAGGCGCGCGAGACGCTGACCGCGGCGTACGCGCGCTTCGACGAGGCGTGGCTCGACGTCACCCTCGACGGCGAGTGGGCGCCGGTCGACCTGCTCGACCACTGCGCGACAGTCGAGGCGTACTACGCCTCGGAGTCGAGGCGGCTGGCCGAGGAGCCGGGCCACACCTGGCGTCCCTTCAACCCGGACCAGTCCGCCGCCGGGCGGACCGGGCTCCCGCGGCCCGAGGACCGCGCGACGCAGGCCCGGCTGGACGCGGTCCGCGCGGACACGCTCGCGTGGGTCGAGTCGCTCGACAGCGAGGACGTCGCCGCCTACGGCAACCACGCCGAGCGCGGCGCGGTGCGCATCGGCGAGCGCGTCCAGCTGATCGCGGGCCACGACCGCGCGCACGCCGAGCAACTCGCGGCGATGCTCGCCGCCACCGAAGCCGACGACGAAGAGGACGGCGCCTGAGCGCGCCGCGCCCGGCACGCCATCACGAGGAGAGCACCATGCTGCTGCTGATCGATAACTACGACTCGTTCACCTACAACCTCTACCAGTACCTGTGCGAGCTCGGCGCGGAGGTCGAGGTCGTACGCAACGACGAGATCACGACGAAGGACTGCCTGGCGATGGAGCCGGAGCGCATCGTCGTCTCGCCGGGGCCGTGCACGCCGGCCGAGGCCGGCGTCTCCGTGGACCTCATCCGCGAGGCGGCGGGCAAGGTGCCGCTGCTCGGCGTGTGCCTCGGGCACCAGAGCATCGGCGCGGCGTTCGGCGCGCGCGTCGAGTCGGCGGGCGAGATCATGCACGGCAAGCTGTCGACGATCTCGCACGACGGACAGGGCGTGTTCGAGGGCCTGCCCGAGCCGTTCGAGGCGATTCGATATCATTCACTCGCGATTGCGCCGGACTCGCTCCCTGACGAGCTCGAGGTGACGGCGCGCGCGGAGAGCGGCGTGATCATGGGAGTCCGCCACAGGACGCTCGCGGTCGAGGGCGTGCAGTTCCACCCCGAGTCGATCATGACGACCACGGGCCACGACCTGCTCCGCAACTTCCTCGAGATGGAGGGGCCGCAGCGCACGGCCCCCGACGCGTAAGGCGAGAGGCGGGCGGAGTGGGAACGTTCAACGTCACCATCGAGGTTGCAGCAGGCGCCGACGGACCGTTCGAGTCTCTCGCCGCGCTGGCCGGGAGCAGACAGATCTTCAGTTCATTGCCGGCCCCCGTGCTGAGACGCCTCGGTGTGGAGGCGACCGGGCGCCGGACGTTCGTCAAGCCCGACGGCCGCCGAGTGGAGCGCGCCATCGGCTGGCCGGTCGTGCGGCTCGAGGGCGACGTCCGGGAGCATCCGACGCTGGTCGTCTTCGCCGAGGATGACGATACGGCAGTGCTCGGCGACCACACGCTCACGATGATCGGGCTCGAAGTCGATCCGGAACGCGACGAACTCGTGCCTTTGACGGCGTACCTGCCGGGCATCCGGGTGGGGAGTGGCTCATGATCCGCGAAGCGATCGCGGCACTCGTCGACGAGGGGCGCGACCTCACCGAGGAAGAGGCCGCCGCCGTCATGCAGGAGATCATGACGGCCGAGGCGACACCCGCGCAGTTCGGCGCGTTCGTCCTCGCGCTGCGCCAGAAGGGCGAGACCGTCGACGAGGTCGTCGGGATGGCCCGCGTCATGCGCGAGCACTTGCTGCACGTCCCGTTCGAGGGTCGCCCGCTGCTCGACACGTGCGGCACCGGCGGCTCCGGCCTCGGCGCCTTCAACGTCTCGACCTCGGCGGCGTTCGTCGCCGCTGCGGCCGGGGCGAACGTCGCGAAGCACGGCAACCGCGCGATGACCTCGCAGTCCGGCTCGGCCGACCTGCTCGAGGCGCTCGGGGCCCAGATCGCGCTCGCCCCGGAGCAGGTGGCGGGCTGCCTGGAGCAGACGGGCGTCGGCTTCATGTTCGCGCAGTCGTTCCACCCGGCGATGGCCTTCGCGGCGCCGCTGCGACGCGAGATCGGCGTGCGCACCGTCTTCAACATCCTCGGACCCCTCACCAACCCCGCCTCGGCCAACTGCCACGTGCTCGGCACGCCGAGCGAGGCAGTCGCCGAGTTGCTGGCGGGCGCGCTCAACCGCCTCGGCGTGCGGCACGCGCTCGTCGTCACCAGCGACGAGGGCATGGACGAGATCTCGGTCTCGGCTCCGTCGACGCTGTTCGAGGTGCGCGGCGGCTCGGTCACGCGTCGACGCGTCGAGGCCCGCGACTTCGGGGTCGGGGAGCATGCGCTCGACGACTTGCTGGGTGGCGACGCCGAGACGAACGCCGCGGCGCTGCGCGGCGTGCTGCGCGGCGACGGCTCCGCCGCGCTGCGTGACTTCATCGCCGTCAACGCGGGCGCGGGGCTCTACGTCTGCGGGCTGGCCGCCAACCTGCAGCAGGGCGCCGAGCAGGCGCTCGCGGCCATCGACGATGGCGGGGCGGCCGCGCGCGTGGGCGCGTTCGTCGAGGCAACGCGGCGCAGTGACTGACACCGCACCGGACGCCGCGCGCCAGACCGGCACGGTCCTCGACCGCATCGTCGCCGACCGGCGGCTGCGACTCGCCGAGGACCGCCGCGCGCTCCCCGCGGACGCGCTCGCGGAGATGGTCGCGGGGCGTCCTGCCCCGGTCGACTTCGCCGACCGGCTGCGCGAGGGTCGCGCCGCATCGCCCGCGGGAGCGGGCCTGCGGCTCATCGGCGAGATCAAGCGCGCGTCGCCATCGAGGGGCGTGATCGACGCCGACCTCGACGCGGCTGCACAGGCGCGCGAGTACGCGGCCGCGGGCGCGGCCGCCGTCTCGGTGCTCACGGAGCCCTCGTTCTTCGGCGGCAGCATCGGCGACCTCGCAGCCGTCGCGGACGCCTGCGCCGGTGACGCCGACCGGCCGGCGCTGCTGCGCAAGGACTTCGTCTTCGACCCCTACCAGGTGGCCGAGGCCCGCGCGCACGGCGCGGACGCGGTGCTGCTGATCGTGATGATGCTCGAACCGGCCGCCCTCGCCGACCTGCTCGCGCTGACGGAGTCGCACGGCATGGCCGCGCTGGTCGAGGTGCACGACGCCGACGAAGTCGCGGTCGCGCTCGACGTGGGCGCGAAGGTGCTCGGCGTGAACAACCGCGACCTGCGCACGTTCGACGAAGACCTCGGAACCTTCGAATCCCTCGCGCCTCTCGCCCGCAAGGCCTCGCCGGACGTCACGCTCGTGGCCGAGTCGGCCATCGGGAACGCGACCGACGCGCGGCGGATGGGCGACGCCGGCGCGCACGCACTCCTCGTCGGCGAGGCGCTCGTGCGCACCGGCGACGTGGCGGCGAAGGCCCGCGAGCTGATGCTCGTGCCGGCGAGCCAGCGGGCGGGCGCGCCGTGACGTTCGTCAAGATCTGCGGCAACCGTCAGCCCGCCGACGTCGTCGCCGCGGCCGAGGCAGGCGCGGACTTCGTCGGCATCATCTTCGCCGACGCGCCCCGGCGCGTGGAGGTCGAGACCGCGCAGGCGATGGTGCGCGCGCTCGGCGGGCCCCTCGAGGCCCACGAGATCGCGCTACCCCCGCCGGCGCGTGGCCGCTCCCGCGAGGACGAGCGCGAGTGGTTCAATCACGGCGCAGTCGTCCTCGAGGCGTACCTGGAGGCGAAACGCCCGCTCACCGTCGGGGTCTTCGCGGACCAGCCGATCGACGAGGTCAACGAGATCGCGCAGGAGACGGGGATCGACCTCGTCCAGCTCTCGGGCGACGAGACCTGGGAGGACTGCCTGCGCGTGACGAAGCAGACCATCCAGGTCGTCCACGTCTCACCGATCGACTCCCCCTCGGACCCGCTCGCCTACGTCGAGCCGGGCTTCGCGGTCGCCCTCATGCTCGACTCGGCGCACGGGCCGTATCGAGGGGGGAGCGGGCAGCCGTTCGACTGGGAGGTAGCGCGCGCGGTCGCCTCGGAGCTACCGATGTTCCTCGCCGGTGGGCTCAACCCGGAGAACGTCACGCGCGCCATCGAGCAGGTCCGCCCGTGGGCCGTCGACGTGTCGAGCGGGACGGAGACCGACGGCCGCAAGGATCACGACCTCGTCCGCGCCTTCGTCGAGGCAGTGCGGACGCACGACGCCGGCGCGTAGCGGCTCGGCGCTCTACGCCTCATCCCTCCGGGAACGTGAGCCTCGGACGGCCCGGGCTGTCTACGCGGCGTGCGCGTGGTGCTCGTGCTCGTCGCACTCGTGCATGTCGTGGATGTGCGCGTGGTGCTCATGCTCGTCGCACTCATGCACGTCATGGACGTGGCCCGGCTCGCCGTGGTGTTCGTGCACGTCGCACTCGTGCATGTCGTGGACGTGGGCGTGGTGCTCGTGGTCGTCACACTCGTGCACGTCGTGGGCGCCCTCGACGTGGTCGTGCGCCTCGTGGTCGTGCGCGTGGTGCTCGTGGTCGTCGCACTCGTGCGCGTCGTGGACGTGCCCCGGCGCGCCGTGATGCTCGTGCTGGTCGCACTCGTGCAGGTGATGGACGGTCGCAGTCATCGCGCGCTCCCCTTCCGTACAGGGCCTGTAGGCAGATACTACTCGTATACCGAAAAGTCCACAAGAGATATCAGGTATCAGTGACGGTCAAGGCTTGCGGCACGTATGATCGAGGGTGCGCAGGCGACACACAGCGAGGATGCGCATGACCACCGGCATCGGCTCTTCGGCGCTCCCCGACGGCAGGGGCTACTTCGGCGACTTCGGCGGCCGCTACGTGCCCGAGACGTTGATGCCCGCCCTCGCCGAGCTCGAGGCTGCCTACGACGCCGCGCGCGCCGACGAGGCCTTCGGCGCCGAGCTTGGCGAGCTGCTTCGCACCTACGCCGGGCGACCCACGGCCCTCACGCGCGCCCGACGACTCGAGGAGCGCCTGGGCGGCGAGCACGCGCCACGCATCTACCTCAAGCGCGAGGACCTCGCGCATACCGGGGCACACAAGATCAACGCCGCGCTCGCGCAGGGGCTCCTCGCGCGTCGCATGGGCAAGCACCGCATCGTTGCCGAGACCGGCGCCGGGCAGCACGGCGTGGCGACGGCGACGACCTGCGCGCTGCTCGGCCTCGAATGCGTGGTCTACATGGGGGCCGAAGATGTGCGGCGGCAGGCGCTCAACGTCTTCCGCATGAAGCTCCTCGGCGCCGAGGTCGTCACTGTCGAGACGGGCTCGCGCACCCTCAAGGACGCCATCAACGAGGCGATCCGCGACTGGGTCACCAACGTCCGCACCACGCACTACCTGCTCGGCTCTGTCGTCGGGCCGCACCCGTACCCGATGCTCGTGCGCGACTTCCAGTCCGTGATCGGGACCGAGGCGCGCGCGCAGGTCCTCGAGGCAGAGGGTCGCGCGCCCACCGTCGCCGTCGCCTGCGTGGGCGGCGGCTCGAACGCGATGGGCATGTTCCACCCGCTGCTCGACGACGAGACACGGCTCGTCGGCGTCGAGGCTGCCGGTGAGGGCCTCGACGCGCGGCACGCCGCCACGCTCAGCGGCGGCAGGCCCGGCGTGCTCCACGGCGCGCGCTCCTACCTGCTGCAGGACGAGCACGGCCAGGTGGTCGAGGCCCACTCGATCTCCGCGGGGCTCGACTACCCCGGCGTGGGCCCGGAGCACTCGTGGCTCAAGGTCAGCGAGCGCGCCCAGTACGTCTCGGTCACCGACACCGAGGCGCTCGAGGCGTTCCAGCTGCTGAGCGAGACCGAGGGCATCATCCCGGCCCTCGAGACCTCGCACGCGATCGCGCACCTCGCGAAGCTGGTGCCCGAGCTCGACGCCGACGACATCGTGCTGGTCAGCCTGAGCGGGCGCGGCGACAAGGACATGGGCACCGTCGCGGGCGCGCTCGGCGTCACGCTCTGACGGTCCGGCGTCTACGCCCCGACCGAGGACTCCAGCTCCCGCAGCACGCGCGCGGTGTGTGCCGGCCCGGCGTCGCCTCGCTCCTCGATGGCCGCGATGCGGCTGCGCAGCCACTCCAGGTCGGCAGGTGAGTCCACGTCGCGCTCCATGGCGAGCTTCTGGAAGCGCGTACCGCGCGCGAGGGCGATGCGCTCGACG
The DNA here is from genome assembly GCA_964565075.1 of uncultured Dehalococcoidaceae bacterium. Classification (GTDB taxonomy): domain Bacteria; phylum Chloroflexota; class Dehalococcoidia; order UBA2979; family UBA2979; genus VXMT01. The sequence continues at coordinate 35,542 of CAZMCK010000013.1, read as the reverse complement.
GTGGAGAACACCCGCGTGCCGCCCCACTCCACGGTGCGGTTCTCGAACAGCTCGGGCCACGGCTCCCACATCGCGGCCAGGTAGAAGCCGCCGTGGGCGGCCGGACCGAACACCACGTCGGCCTCGGTGAGCGCCGCGCGAGCGGCGTCCAGGTGCCGCGCGGACAGTAGCGGGACGTCGACGCTGAGCACCGCGATCGGCGAGTACCCGTCGTCGGCGAGCGTGCGGAGTGCGGCGAGCATGCGCCGCCCGAGACCACCCACGGCCTGCGGACGTGCATCCTGCACGCCGGTGAGCGAGGTGACATCCCGCGCGGCGTGCCCCGGCTCGATAAACAGCACGGGCCGCCAGCCGCGTGCCGACCGCACCGCGGCGACCGCGTCGTGCAGCATGGCCTCAGCCAGGAGGGTGGCGCCCTCGTGGCCGACGGTGGCGGCGAGCCGCCGCTGCAAGCGGCCCCGAGCAGGAGGACGCACCAGCAGGCCTGCGGCCGGGCCGCGATGCGGGCTCGGCTGCTCAGCCACGGTCCGCCGCCTGCAGACTCCACATGCGCGGGAGCATACCGAGGTTCGCGCCTGCGGGCGTCCCCGCGCGGCGCGCGCGTGGGTGTTGCGGTGCGGAGGCGCGCGCGTGGGTGTTGCGGTGCGGAGGCGCGCGTGGGTGTCGCGGGGCGGGGCGCCTTGTTACGCTCCGCGCATGGTTGGTTCGCACGTCGCAGCGCCGTTCCCGGTCCCGCCGCCGGTGGGGCCCGGGTTGCTCCCCCGGCTCTGGCAGTGGCGCGACCTCGCCGCCGGGACTGTCGTCACGGTCGCGGGCTTCGCGGTGCTCGCCGCGACGCTCGCCGTCACCAGCGCCGGCGCGGGCGTCAGCGGCGCCGTCGCCGGCGCGATGCTGCTCTTCGAGCTGACCCTGGTCGCGACCGTGCTCGTGCTCGCGTCACACCGAGGCATCACGCTCGCCGACCTGGGCTTCGTCGCGCCCCGGCGCTGGCGGCCGCTCGTCTTCGCCTGGGTGGGCGCGTACGTGATCCTGGTCGGGTACACGGCCACCCTGCTCCTGCTGGAAGCCCTCGGACTCCCCGTCGAGGGGCTGATGGAGGGCAACGCGATCCCGCTGGACGCGGCGCTCGGGCCGCTCGTGATCGTGGTGGTCGGGCTCGCCGTGGTGGTCGCCGCCCCGTTCGGCGAGGAGTTGCTGTTCCGGGCGCTGTTCTTCCGCGGGATGCGGGGGTACTGGCGGTTCATGCCCGCCGCATGGGCGAGCGGGCTGCTGTTTGCGCTCTTTCACGTCAACCTCAGCGTGGTCGTGCCGTTCGCGTTGATCGGCGCGCTGTTCGCGTGGGCGTACGAGGAGTCGGGTTCGTTGTGGGTCAGCATCGCGGCGCACGGCGGCCTCAACGGCGTCTCCTTCGTCGTCACGCTGTTGCTGCTCGAATGAGCCGCCTCGCCGATCTGTTCGCGCGCACGCGCGCCGAGGGCCGCCCGGCGCTGATCGCGTTCGTCCCCGGCGGCTGGCCGGAGCCCGGCTCGACGCCGGAGATCGTCCGGGCGCTCCTCGACGGCGGCGCCGACGCGGTCGAGATAGGCGTCCCGTTCAGCGACCCGCTCGCCGACGGCCCGACGAACCAGGCCGCCTACCAGCAGGCGCTCGACCAGGGCGTGACGCCGGATGACGTGCTGGACGCGGTCCGGGCGTGCCGCGCGGCGGGCGTTTCCGAGCCGTTACTGCTTATGGGATACTTCAACCCGCTGCTCGCCACCGGGATCGGCACATTCGCGGCGGCAGCGGAGAGTGCAGGCGTTGACGGCCTCATCATCGTCGATCTGCCCGTCGAGGAAGCCGCCGAGCTGGCAGGCCCGGCGCGTGCGCACGGCATCGACGTCATCTACCTGCTGGCGCCCACATCCACCGACGAACGCATCGCGGCCGTCGCCGAGCGCGGCGAGGGCTTCATCTACTGTGTCAGCGTGACCGGCGTGACGAGCGCGCGGGCGCAGGTATCCTCGGAGTTGCCGCACTTCGTGGGGCGCGTGCGGGAGCACACCGACCTCCCGCTGGCCGTGGGGTTCGGCATCTCGCGTCGCGAGCACGTGATCGAGGTGGGGCGGGTCGCCGATGGTGTCGTGGTGGGCAGCGCGCTCGTCGATGCGATCAGCGCCGCGCCGCGCGAAGGCCGCGCGCAGGCGGCCCGCACGCTGATGGAAACACTGACCGGCCGAGTGGAATCGGAGTCGCAACCATGATGGTCCGAGGCATCCGGGGCGCGACGAGCGTGACCGAGAACACGCGCGAAGCGATTCTTGAGGCGACCGCAGAACTCCTCGAAGCGGTCGTGGAGGCGAACGACATCGATCGCGAGCATGTCGCGTCGGCCTTCTTCACCACGACGCAGGACCTCAACGCGGAGTTCCCCGCCGTCGCGGCCCGCGCCGCGGGATGGACGAACGTGCCGCTGCTCTGCGGGCACGAGATGAACGTGCCGGGCAGCCTGCCGCGCACCCTGCGGCTCCTCATGCACGTCAACACGGACCGCTCGCTCTCCGAGATCAACCACGTCTACCTGCGCGAGGCCGTCCGGCTGCGGCCCGACCTCACCTCCAGCGGCGGTGGAGGGTACGGCTCGCAATGATCCCGTCCAGCACACACGCATCTCCCCCGACCGCCCGGTCCGGGGAGCGATGAGCGACACCACCACCTCGGGCGACCCGCCCGCCGACACCACTACTGCGAGCGCCGCACCGCCCGACGGCGCTGCGACGGACATCCCGGGCGCCGACGACTTCGCGCTGGAGTTGCCCGTCTTCCACGGGCCGCTCGAGCTGCTCCTCCACCTCATCGAGCGCGAGGAGCTCGACATCACCGAGGTGTCGCTCGTGGCCGTCACCGAGCAGTACCTCGCGCACCTCGACCGCCGCGACCACATCGACCTCGGCGCGATCGCGGCGTTCATCGCCGTCGGCGCGCGCCTGCTGCTGCTGAAGTCGCGCGCGCTGCTCCCGCGCGACGAGGACGAGGAGGCAGCGGACGAGGACGAGGAACGCGACCCCGAGGCGCTCCTGGAAGCGCTGCGCGAGTACCGCCGCTACCGCGCGGCCGCAGAGCACCTGCGGGAGCTCGAGGAGGAGCACCGCACGGCGTACCGTCGCGAGGTCGCGCCGCCGCAACTGCCGCCCGGCCCGGGCCTCGACGGGGTCACGACCGACATGCTGCTCTCGCTGTTCCGCGAGGTCATGGCGCGGCTGCCGGAGGAGGAGCCCTCGACCGAGCTTACCCGCGACCCGATCCGCCTCGCGGACCGGGTGGAGCAGCTGGTGATGCGGCTGGAGGGCGGCGGTCCGCTCAACTTCCGCGAGGTGATCATCGGGGCGCCCTCACGCGTGGCGGTGATTGTCGACTTCCTCGCGGTGCTGGAGCTCGTGCGGTCGGCGTACGTTGAGGCGCGGCAGGCGGACCTGTTCGGCGAGATCGAGCTCATCGCCATCGCCGGCGCCGCGCCGCCCTCGGCCACCCGCGTGGCGGAAGAGCTGCCGGGGCTGTAGGCGCCGCACCCAGTCGGACTACCGCTCGACCGGGTAGTGGGTTTCATCACGGACTTGATGGTAGTCGTCAAGCGCGAGCCAGTGACACCAGAGATTGCGGCCCTTCAGGCTGAGCCGCTGACGGTAATGCTCAGAGCGCCAGCCTGCGACCTCGACGAGCGCTGGCGTGTCGCCATCAAGGACGTCTTCGATGGCGGGCGCGAGGTCGCTGTCGGCTGAGCAGATGATGCCTACGTCGTACTCACCACGACCGGCGAGCCTGACGATGTCGAGCGCCATCGCCACATCGATTCCTTTTTCCTCCGGCCGTCTACCGTCAGTGTTCCGAGGCCACCTGGGTGGGTATCGCAGGGGGCGGGTGAACACGTAGCAACCGGCCTGCTCCCAGGCAGCGCACTGCTGCACGTTCGCCGGTACGCGGCAGGCTGCAGGTAAGCATCCGGGCGTCCCGTGTAGAGCCTGACATCCACCAGCTCTCGTCCCGCGTCCCGCGAGCTGAGTAGTTCACCGAGGCGCCAGGGATGGAATTGCCCTAGTCTGTAGGGCAAATTCGAACCTCTGAAGAACGCCCGGCGGGCGCTCCTGTAGAAGTTCTGGGCGTCCACGAAGACGACGACCCGTTTTGTAGTGTTCATGCCAGACAAGACAAAACCCCGCCAGCCCCTGTGGGAGCGGCGGGGAAGAGTGCATCCAGCCTCCACCATCGCTCCGGGCATGTCAAGACACACGATCGCGTCCGATGCCATGTCCCGCTTGCCGTGAGCCGCGATCGGCACGATGCTTCTACGGGCCGAGGAAGCCCCGAAGGGATCGCCCCATCACGCTGCTGATCCGCGAAGAGCTGCGGGCCGCCGTCGCGCCGGGTGAGCATGCGCTCACCATCGGCGTCTTCGACGGTGTCCACCGCGGGCACCAGATGCTCGTCGGCATGCTCCGCGACGAGGCGGCGAAGCGTGGCCTCGGCTCCGGGCTCGTCACCTTCCACCCGCACCCCGTCTCGGTGCTCCGGCCCGATGTACAGATCTCCTACCTCACCTCCCTCGAAACCCGCGTCGAGCGGCTGCGCGCGACCGGGCTCGACTTCGTCTCGGTCGTGCAGTTCACCTCGGAGCTCGCGCAGGTGTCGGCGGAGGACTTCGCGCGCGTCCTCTACGAGGAGGCCGGCATGCGCCTGCTCATGGTCGGCCAGGACTTCGCCCTCGGCCGCAACCGCGAGGGCACCGTCGAGCGCCTCGCCGGGATCGGCGCGGACGTCGGGTTCGAGGTGCAGCCCATCGAGCTGCTCCCGCTCGAAGACGGGGCCGTCTCCTCCACACGCGTCCGCAACGCGCTCGCCGACGGCAAGATGGAGGAGGCAACGCAGCTCCTCGGGCGGCCGTACGCACTGCGCGGCCCCGTCGTCCAGGGCGACCAGCGTGGCCGCACCATCGGCTTCCCCACGCTCAACCTCGGCTTCAGCCCGGACCTCGCGCTGCCCGCGTACGGCGTCTACGTCTCGCGCACCGAGATCGACGGGGTGGAGTACGAGGGCTGCACCAACATCGGCGTGCGCCCCACCTTCGACGGGGCACGGCTGATGGTGGAGACACATCTGCTGGACTTCGACCAGGACGTCTACGGCAGCGTCATCACCGTCGAGCTGCTCGAACGGCTGCGGCCCGAGCAGCGTTTCGACGGCCCCGACGCGCTGATCGCGCAGATCGGCCGCGACCTCGAAGCCACCCGGGCGTACTTCGCATGAGGCGGACGTGACGATGAGCCCCTCGAACGTATCGATCGACGAGCAGGTCGCCGCGATCATGCGCGGCACGGACTTCGGCGACGACACCACGCGCCAGACCATGGAGCGCGAGCTGCGCGAGCGCCTGGCCGAGGGCCGCCCGCTGCGCGTCTACTGCGGCTACGACCCCACCTCGGTGGACCTCCACCTCGGCCACACGCTCACGATGCGCAAGCTGCGCACCTTCCAGGACCTCGGCCACGAGGTGACGTTCCTGATCGGCAACTTCACGGGGCTGGTCGGCGACCCCTCGGACAAGGACAAGACGCGGCCGATGCTCACCGCGCAGCGGCTCGCCGCGAACGCCGAGACCTACGCCGACCAGGCGTTCCGCATCCTCGACCGCGACCGTACGTCCATCCAGTACAACGCCGACTGGCTCGGCGAGCTCCGCTTCGACGAAGTCGTGCGGCTCGCCGCGAACTTCACCGTCGCCCAGTTCCTCGAGCGCGACAACTTCGCGCGACGCCGCGAGCGCGGCGACCCGATCTTCGTCAGCGAGTTCATGTACGCGCTGATGCAGGCCTACGACGCCGTTGCCCTCGAAACCGACGTGCAGGTGGGGGGCTCCGAACAGCTCTTCAACCTCATGGCTGGCCGCGTGCTCCAGCGCGAGCACGGCCAGCGCCCGCAGATCGTGGTGACCCTGCCCATCCTCGTCGGCACCGACGGCCGGCTGCGTATGTCGAAGTCGACCGGCAACTACATCGGCATCGACGACTCGCCGAACGAGATGTACGGCAAGGTCATGTCCGTTCCGGACACCGCGATGCGCGACTACTTCACGCTGCTCACGGACCTCGACCCCGCAGAGATCGGCGAGCTCGTCGGGGCGGTCGAGGGCGGCGCGCTGCCGCCCATCGACGCGAAGAAGCGGCTCGCGCTCGAGGTCACCTCGGGGCTCTACCCGCGCGCCGAGGCGGAAGAGGCGCAGCGCTACTTCGAGTCCACGTTCCAGCGCCGCCAGACGCCGGACGAGATGCCCGAGTACGCGCTCCCCGGTGGCGACGAGGGCCGCCTCGACCGCGTGCTCGTCGAGGCGGAGCTCGTGCAGAGCAACGCCGAGGCGCGCCGGATGGTGCAGCAGGGCGCGGTGCGCATCAACGGCGAGCGCGTCGAGGCGTTCGACGCGCCGGTACACGCCGGCGACGAGGTGCGCGTGGGGCGTCGGCGCTTCCTGAGGGTGACGGCGGGCTAGCTGTAGTTCAGGCTTGTGGATCGCTTTGACAGCGGATCGGCATTCGCCATACGCTCGCGCCGCCTGCTCGACGCGATCGAGCGGCCGTTACACGCCGGGCGGAAGTCGCCCGGGAGGACGCTGAGAGGAAGAGCATGGTCTCAAAGACGTTCGAGTTGGTGAGCTACGAGAAGCACAACCGCATCGCGTGGCTGACCATCAACAACGAGGAGCGCATGAACGCCCTGAGCACGGGCGTGCAGAACGGCCTCTACTACGGGTTCGAAGAGGTCATCAACGATGACGACGTGCTCGTCGCCGTCCTCACCGGGGCCGGGGGCCGCGCGTTCTGCGCCGGCGCCGACCTCAAGGAGATGACGGAGCGCGACCAGAGCATCGGCCAGGGCGCCGCGCAGGACGCGCAGAACGGCATGTTCCACGTCACCGAGTGCAAGAAGCCGATCATCGCGGCCGTCGACGGCTTCGCGCTGGCCGGCGGCATGCAGCTCTCGGCGCGCTGCGACTTCCGCATCGCGACCGAGAACTCGCGCTTCGGGATGCCGGAGCCGCTGCGCAGCCTGACGCCGATCAACCTCATGGACACGCTGGAGATGGGCTTCGTCCCGCTCGGCGAGGCGATGTGGATCATCCTCTCGGGCGCCCACATCACGGCGCAGCGCGCCCACGAGATTGGCTTCGTCCAGTGGCTGGCCGAGGACCGTGACGCCATGATGGCCATGGCCGAGGAGCGGGCCGAGACGCTGAAGCTCTGCGCCCCGCTGGCGGTGCAGGCGCTGAAGAACGGCGTGCACCTCAACATGAACCCGCCGGAGCCGCAGCCCGCGGGCGTCTCGTACCTGGACCACCTCCGCAACCTCAACTCGGAGCTGCAGGAGAAGGTCGCCAACAGCGAGGACCGGATGGAGGGCCCGAAGGCCTTCGCCGAGAAGCGCGCCCCGAACTGGCAGGGCCGCTAAGCCTCACGCACGCCGCATGAGCCGCCGAGGGCCTCACGAGGCTCCCGGCGCACTCAGTCGGAACAACCGGGAGCCCTCGCAATCGCGAGGGCTCCCGTGTGTCCGCGACCCGGTGACGCAGGCAACCCTGGACAGGCGAAGCCCTACCAGGTGCGGCAGGTCCGCCAGGCAATCCTGAGAAATCACCTGTGAGGAAGCCGATGCACAAGTACGAGGTCATCATCTACTGGAGCAACGAGGACGACACCTTCGTCGCGGAGGTGCCTGAGCTTCCCGGCTGCAGCGCCCACGGCGAGACGAAGGAAGCCGCGCTACAGAATGTTGAGCAGGCGATCGACCTCTGGATCGACACGGCGCGAGAGTTCGGCGACCCGGTTCCGGACCCCAGGGGTGAACGCTTGATGCTCGCGTAGGGCTCCGTGACCACCCTCACGGACGCCATCCCCGGTTCGATAGCTTCAGAGGAACGACGCGCCTTTGACCCGGCGGCGCTCTAGCACGTAGTCTCGCCTCGCCTGCTCTACGCGACAGGGCGGGCCGCCAACGCCGGGCGGGGGTCGCCCGCGATACACGCTGGGAGGAGAAGGCATGGTCTCGAAGACCTTTGAGCTGGTGAGCTACGAGAAGAACAACCGCATCGCGTGGATCACCATCAACAACGAGGAGCGGATGAACGCCCTGAGCACGGGCGTGCAGAACGGCCTCTACGACTCGTTCGACGAGGTGATCAACGACGACGACGTGCTCGTCGCCATCCTGACCGGGGCCGGGGGCCGCGCGTTCTGCGCCGGCGCCGACCTCAAGGAGATGACCGAGCGCGACCAGACCATCGGCCAGGGCGCCGCACAGGAGGCGAAGAACGGCCTCAGCCACGCCACGAACTGCAAGAAGCCGATCATCGCGGCCATCGACGGCTTCGCGCTGGCCGGCGGCATGCAGCTCTCGGCGCGCTGCGACTTCCGCATCGCCACCGAGAAGTCGCGCTTCGGCATGCCGGAGCCGCTTCGCAGCCTGACGCCGATCAACACGATGGACACGCTCGAGATGGGCTTCGTGCCCCTCGGCGAGGCGCTGTGGATCATCCTCTCCGGTGCCCACATCACCGCGCAGCGCGCCCACGAGATCGGCTTCGTGCAGTGGCTGGCCGCGGACCGCGACGCCATGATGGCGGAGGCGGAGGAGCGCGCCGAGACCCTGAAGCTCTGTGCCCCGCTGGCGGTGCAGGCGCTGAAGAACGGCGTCCACCTGAACATGAACCCGCCGGAGCCGCAGCCCGCCGGTGTCGCGTACCTCGACCACCTGCGGAACCTCAATGCGGACCTGCAGGAGAAGGTCGCCAACAGCGAGGACCGGATGGAGGGCCCGAAGGCCTTCGCCGAGAAGCGCGCCCCGAACTGGCAGGGCCGCTAAGCCTCACGCACCCCGCATGAGCCGCCGAGGGCCTCACGAGGCTCCCGGCGCGCCCACTCGGAACAACCGGGAGCCCTCGCGATTCGCGAGGGCTCCCGTGTGTCCGTGGCTGGATGGGTCGGGTGGTTACGCCTCGGCGGCGGCGAGTGCCTCGAGCTCCTTGAGCACCTGGTCCTGCACGTGCGCCGGCACCTCGGCGTAGCGGTCCACCTCGACGGTGAACGTGCCACGGCCGTTGGTCATCGCGCGCAGGTCCGGGCCGTAGCGCTGGATCTCGGCGAGCGGCGCCTCGGCCTGGACGATGCTGACCTCGCCCGTGGGCTCCACGCCGTGGACCTGCCCGCGGCGGCTGTTGAGGTCGCCCATCACGTCGCCCACTCGCTCGCTCGGTACGCGGATCGTGAGCTTCACGATCGGCTCGAGCAGGATCGGGCGCGCGTCCAGGAAGCCCTGCTTGAGCGCCTGTGACGCCGCCAGCTTGAACGCCATCTCCGAGGAGTCGACCGAGTGCGAGGAGCCGTCGAGCAGCGTCACCCGCATGTCGACGATCGGTGAGTGCGCGAGCGGCCCGTCGGGCAGCTGCTCGACCAGCCCCTTCTCGACCGCGGGGATGAACTGCTTGGGGACATTCCCACCAACGACCTTCTGCTCGAAGCTGAACCCCGCGCCACGCTCCATCGGCTCGATCGCGATGACGACGTGGCCGTACTGGCCGTGGCCGCCGGTCTGCTTGCGGTGGCGGTACTCGGCGTTCGCCTTCGTCGTGACCGTCTCGCGGTAGGGGACGAGGGGTATGGACACGTCCACCTCGACGCCGTAGTTCTCGTTGAGGCGGGAGGCGGCGATGTTCGCCTGGGCGTCCCCGATCGTCGACATGATCGTCTCGCCCGTGTCCTGCGTGCGCATCACCTCGATCGTCGGGTCCTGCTCGACCAGGCGCTGGAGCGCGGTCGAGAGCTTGTCGACGTCCGCCTTCGTGCGCGGATGCAGCGCCGAGCGGAATGTCGCCTCCGGGAACGGCAGCGGCTGCGCCTCTACAGTGGAGTCCGCCGAGGCGACGAAGGTGTCGCCGGTCATCGTCTCGGCGAGCTTCGCGGCGACGCCGATGTCGCCGGCGACCAGCTCCGGCACCTCGATCTGCTCCTTGCCGCGCTGCAGGTAGAGGTGGCCCAGGCGCTCGGTGGTGCGGCGCTGGACGTTGTAGGGGTTCGAGGTCGGCGTGAGCGTCCCGCGCAGCACCTTCATGAACGTCAGCCGCCCGACGAACGGGTCGGCGGTGGTCTTGAAGACGTGCGCGACCACCTCGCCCTCGCCCGTTGCGAGCGAGCCCTCGTTGAGGTCGTGCTCGCGGCCGAGCGGCGAAGGCAGCAGGCGCACGATCTCGTTCATGAGCGGGCGCAGCCCCGCGCCCGTGACGCTGCACACCGCGAGCACCGGCACGACGTCGCCGGAGGCCACAGCCGCCGCGAGCGCCTCGGCGACGCGGTCGCCCGGCAGCTCCTCGCCCTCGAGGTAGAGCTCCAGCAGCTCGTCGTCGGTCTCGGCGATCGACTCGATGAGCTGCTCGCGCGCCGCCTCGATGACGTCGGCGAGGTCGTCGGGCGCGTCGCCCGGCGTGCCGTCGACGCCCATGCGAGCCTGGCCGCTGACGAGGTCGACGACGCCCTCGAAGGAGTCGCCGGAGCCGATGGGGATGGTGAGGGGGACGACGCCCATGCCGAAGCGGTCGCGCAGCGCGGCGAGGACGCGGTCGAAGTCGGCGAACTCGCGGTCCATGCGGGTGATGGCGACGATGCGGGGGATCTCGTTGGCGTCGGCCATCTCCCAGGCGACCTCGGTGCCGCCCTCGATGCCCGCGGCGGCGTCGACGGCGATGATCGCGGCGTCCGCGGCGGCGGCCCCGGAGACGACCTCTCCGACGAAGTCGACGTAGCCCGGGGTGTCGATGACGTTGATCCGGTGGCCGTTCCACTCGACGGGCAGCATGGAGAGGGAGATGGAGTAGGTGCGGCGCTGCTCCTCGTCGTCGAAGTCGGAGACGGTGTTGCCGTCCTCGACGCGGCCGAGGCGGTTGATGGCGCCGGAGGCGAGGAGCATGGCCTCGCCGAGGACCGTCTTGCCCGCCCCGCTGTGTCCCATGAGCACGACGTTGCGGAGTTGGTCAGACGTGTAGGCGTTCATCGTTGCGTTCACCCCCGTGTTCGCGTGTCCGGGGATGGTACAGCGCGAGGGGTGCGCCGGACTAGGCGCGCCACGCCGGGCGCGCCCAGTCGGGCATGGCTGAGCTAGTCGCGGACACCAATCCGCCGGCGGGAGGCGACGGCAGCGCCGCCGACGGCGAGCGCAGCGAGCGCCACTGCGACAAATCCGAGTGCCGAGGCTCCGCCATCGGCCACCAGTCCGGCGCTGCCGCTCTTCGGCTTCCCGGCCGGTGCCGCTTCGCATGGCCCGACCTCGAGGCTCTCGGGCAGCTCGGCGCCGAACCCCGCGAGCAGGTCGATCGCGGCCTGCGGCCCGTAGGTCTGGCCGAGCACGGTCACGTCGATGAGGCGCCCGCCCTCGCCGATGTTGATGGTGGCCTCGTAGCTGCGGCCGCCCGCGCTGACGGTCTCGGTGTACGTGCCGGCCGACAGGCTGGTGCAGTACGTGACTCCGCCGGTGTCCTCCATCGCTCCGTCGTCGCCGTCGTCGCTCGCCGCGCAGTCGACGATCTCGACGCCCTCGGGCAGCGGGTACGCTTCGGCGCCCGTGAAGACCTGGAGGAACCCGGCAACGCCGATCGGCTGCCCGCCGGGCTCGAAGAACTCGGTGACGCGCCCGCCCTCGCCGACCTCGACGCGGAACACGATCTCGCCCGCGCGCTCGCGGGACGCCGCCGTGAACTGGTGCTCGCCGGCAGGCAGGTTGAGGCACACCTCGGGCCCCTGCGCCGACACGGTCGGCACGGAGGCTGCATGGATGGCGAGGAACGCCGCGATGGCGGCCGCGGCGAGGATGAGTCGGGTCATGGCACTCTGCATTCAATGGTCGCGGACGCGTCGCTCGAAGCTGCGCGCACACTTACGGGGTGGGTTGTGTGTTCGGGGACGCAGAGTAGCGAGCGAGCCGCTCACCCTGTAGGTCGCAAATCTGGCAGTTACACAGCCGCAGCTTGCAAATCTGGCAAGTCGGCCTCGCAACTCGCAACCTCGTGCTCGCGATGTGCTCAGGAACCACGACGTCGCGAAGCCGTTCAGCCTTACGGCCGCCGATTGCGGTCTTCACCTCTTGTTCGCACCGTCAGGGGATTGCACCGCGCGACGGGCGTCGGACTAGGCGGTTGGGTCGGGTTCGTCGTGGCCAACTCGGTAGAGCCGCGTCTCCCCGAGCATGAGGTATGAGGGGAAGCGCACGGTTCCTCGTTCGGGACAATAGAGGTAGTGCACTCTCCCGACCCGGAACCCGGCCCGGTTCACGATCCGCGTGTAGTACGATGTCCCGCCAGCGCACCAGCCGGCCGTAGCGACTGCTGGGGGATCGGGTCCGACCCACTCGGTGAGTTCGCCTGCCTCGATCTTCTGCCACACCCTGAGTGCTTCGAAGACCTCGCTGAGCAGCGACTCCGAGACGCGGACTGGTACGATCGCAGCGGAAGGGATCTCGTTCATGGCACTCACGATGCTCCAGAACGAACTCTTGCTGGTGCTCCGCGCCTACGTTGCCGGAGATAAGTCACTCGATGACTTTCGTGCGTGGGAGGTCTCCGTGGCGGACGCCGGTTCGACGCCGCCAGATGATGAGCCAACCATCGAGCGTCTCGCCTTGATGGCCGAGACGGTGGTATCAGGCGCGGCCGACAAGGCCGACTTCGATGACGCGGTCCGCGCTGCAATCGATCTGCTCGAGCCGTAGCGCCGCTCACTCCGCCGCCCGCAAATCCAGCACCTCCAGCTGCAACGTCCCCCGCATCCCGTCCCGCCGGAACCGGTAGACGATGTCCGCGAGGTCGCCGTCCGGCACGGCGTGTTTGGCGTTGCCGAAGGCGATGGCGCGCCACGTCACGCGGCCCTCGCGCAGCGTGAACTGGAGGTGCGAACCGTCCGCGCCGACGGCGCGTGAGCCCTCGACGCGCACGCCGCGGGCGAGGAACGTGGGGACGGGGTCGCCCTGGCCGTGCGGGCCGAGGCGGTGCAGCCAGCGCAGCAGCTCGCCGTTGACGGCGTGCAGCGGCAGCTCCGCCTCGATGTCCAGCGTGGGGGTGAGGTCGTCGGGGGTGAGGCGCGTCGCCGCGTCGGCGACGAGGCGCTCCCGAAGCTCGGGCAGACGTGACGCGTCGATGCTGAACCCGGCGGCGGCGCGGTGGCCACCGTAGCGCGGGAACAGGTCTCCGTGACGGCGCAGCAGCGCCATGATGTCGAACGCATCGATCGTGCGGCACGAGCCGCGGCCCTCGCCGTCGGCGATCTGCATGGCGATCGCCGGCCGGTGGTGCTGCTCGACGAGCCGCCCGGCCACGAGCCCCACGATCCCCGATGAGATCGCCTCGCTCGCCACGATCAGCAGCGGGTCGTCGCGCTGCGCGGGCGTGAGCAGTTCGTTGGCGAGTTCGAGTGCGTCGAGGGTGTCCTGGCGGCGCCGGCGGTTGAGCGCGTCGAGCTGCCCGGCGAGGCGCGCCGCCTCAGGGTCCGAGTCCGTCAGCAGCAGCTGGAGCGCGGTGTTCGCGTGGGCCATGCGGCCCGCGGCGTTGATGCGCGGGCCGAGCGTCCAGCCGCACATCTCCGGGTCGGCGTCGGCGAGGTCGACCTGCGCGGCCGCGGCGAGCGCGCGCAGCCCCGGCCGTTGCGAGCGCGCGAGCGCGTCGAGGCCGATACGCACGAGGTCGCGGTTCTCCCCGACGAGCGGCACAAGGTCGCAGACGCTGCCGAGCGCGACGAGCGCGCGGTGCTCGGCGGGGTCGTAGCCGCGGCCGAGGCGCGCGTAGAGGTCGTGCGCGACCTTGTGCGCGACGCCGCAGCCGGCGGGCTCGGAGCCATACTGCGAGTCGGCGAGCTTGGGATTCACGAGCGCGAGCGCGTCCGGGACGACGTCGGGCACGGTGTGGTGGTCGACGATGATGACGTCCATGCCGAGCTCGTTCGCCAGGTCGACCTCGGAGACGGCGGAGGTGCCGCAGTCCGCGGTCACGAGCACGCTCGCGCCCCGCGCGTGGAGCGCTCGCACGGCGTCCCGGTTCGGGCCGTAGCCCTCGCTGAAGCGGTCGGGGATGTACGGCAGGGCCTGCGCGCCGAGGTCGTCGAGGGCTTCGGTCAGAATCGTCGTCGCGGTCAACCCATCGACGTCGAAGTCACCCAGGACGGCGACGGTTTCCCCCTCGGCGCAGGCGCGCTCCAGGCGGTCCACGGCGGTGTCGAGGTTCGGCATGAGCGCCGCGTCGGTGAGCTTGTCGGGCTCGCCGAGGTGGTGCGAGGCCTCCGCGACGTTGCGCACGCCGCGCCGCGCGAGCAGCAGCGAGATCAGCGGGGGCCAGGCGGCGCCGGTGAACGCGTCGAGGTCCGGTGCGTCGGCGACCCGCCAGCGGCGGCCGCCGGAGCCGTTGAGGACGTGCCCGGCGGGGTCTCCCTGCGTTTCGGGCATGCCGAACGACCCGTCGCGTGTCGGCGTGCGAGGGGTGGTGGATCCGCTGACGGGGGGAGCAGCGCCGGGGTCCTGCGGGTCTGGCCCGCCGTGGATGCTTCGAGCGCTACTCGTGGTACCTCCCGAACAGCAGGGCCGAGTTGTGGCCGCCGAAGCCGAGCGAGTTCGACATCGCGTACTCGATGTCCACGTCGCGGGCGCCCTCGGGCACGTAGTCGAGGTCGCAGTCGGGGTCGGGGATCTCGATGTTGCGGGTCATGTGGATGCGCTGGTCGCGCAGCGACAGGATGGTCGCCGCCGACTCGATCGCGCCCGCCGCGCCGAGCGTGTGGCCGAGCATCGACTTGCTCGAGCTGATCGGGATGGTGAGCGCAGACTCGCCGAAGACGGTCTTGATCGACATCGTCTCGAACTTGTCGTTGAGCGGCGTGCTCGTGCCGTGGGCGTTGATGTAGCCCACGTCGCTGGCGGCGACGCCGCCCTTGCGCAGCGCGATGTTGATCGCGCGCGCCGCGCCCTCGCCGTTCTCGGACGGCTGGGTGACGTGGAACGCGTCTGCCGACTGGCCGTAGGAGATGGCCTCGCACAGGATCGGCGCCCCGCGCGCGAGCGCGAAGTCGAGGTCCTCGAGGATCAGCGTGGCGGCGCCCTCGGCGAGCACGAAGCCGTCGCGGTCGAGGTCGAACGGGCGCGAGGCGTGCTCGGGGTCGTCGTTGCGCTTGGTGGAGAGCGCGCGCGAGGCGTGGAAGGCGGCGAGGCCCATGCGCGTGACGCAGGCGTCCGAGCCGCCGGTGATCATCGCCTTGGCGTCGCCGCGGCGGATCGTCTCCAGCGCGGTGCCGATGGCGTCGGCGCCGGAGGCGCAGGCGGAGACGGTGTTGTAGTTGGGGCCGCGCGCGCCGAAGCGGATCGAGACCTGCCCGGCGGCCATGTCCGGGATGAACGCCGGCACGAGGAAGGGCGAGATGCGCCCCGGGCCCTTCTCGAACAGCACCTGGAACTGGTCCTCCAGCCAGGTCAGACCGCCCATGCCCGAGCCGATCATCGCGCCGATCTCGTCCGCCGCCGAGGAGACGTCGAGCCCGGACTGCTCGAGCGCGTCGTCCGTCGCGGCGATCGAGAGCTGGACGAAGCGGTCCATGCGACGCGCTTCCTTGCGGTCGATGAAGTCGCGCGGGTCGAAGCCGGTGACCTCGCCGGCGATGCGCGCCTCGAGGTCGGAGGCGTCGCAAAGCGTGACGTCGCCGATGCCGTTATCGCCGGCGAGCAGCGCGTCCCAACTGGCCTCACGGCCGACGCCGAGCGCGGTCATCATGCCGACGCCGGTCACGACGACGCGTCGCTGCGGGGTGTCCTGGGTCATGCTCCGCCCTCCCACCGTCCGAATAACAGGGCCGAATTATGCCCCCCAAGGCCGACCGACGTACTCATCGCGTGGCGCACCTCCGTGTGGCGTGCCTCGTTCGGTACGTAGTCCAGGTCGCAGTCGGGGTCCGGCGTGCGGTAGTTGATCGTCGGCGGCGCCAGCTGCTGGTCGCAGGTCATCACCGCGATCGCCGCCTCCACGGCTCCCGCCGCGCCCATCATGTGGCCGAGCATCGACTTCGTCGAGGAGACCGCGATGCGCTCCGCGTGGTCCCCGAAGACCTCGCGGATCGCGTGCGTCTCGACCCGGTCGTTCATCGGCGTGCTCGTGCCGTGCGCGTTGATGTAGTCCACGGTCTCGCGGTCCACGCCGCTCGCGTCGAGGCTCCGGCGCATCGCCTGCGTGATGCCTCGGCCGTCGTCGGCGGACGCGACCATGTCGAAGGCGTCGCTCGCGGTGGCCGCGCCCTTCCACTCGGCGTAGATGTGGGCGTCGCGCGCCAGTGCGTGGTCGAGTTCCTCGAGGATGAGCACGGCCGCGCCCTCGGAGATCACGAAGCCGTTGCGGTCGGCGTCGAAGGGGCGCGAGGCCTGCTTCGGGTCGTCGTGGTCGGCCAGCGCGCGCATGGCGTTAAAGCCGGCGTAGTAGAGCGGGCGCAGTGGCGCCTCGAAGCCACCGGCGATGATGACCTCGGCTTCGCCGCGCCGGATCAGCTCGGCGGCCTCGCCGACGGCCGCGCCGCCCGTGGCGCAGGCGGCGGTCACGGCCATGTTCGGGCCGCGCGCGCCGAGCGCGATGGCGACGAGGCCGGAGGCGGTGTCCGGCAGCGAGTTCGTGATCATGAACGGGCTCACGCGGCGCGCGCCGCGCTCCTCCATGACCTCGTGGTTCTCGACCAGCATGTAGGCGCCGCCGATGCCCGTGCCGAGCACGATCCCGAAGCTGCCGGGCGGCTGCCGCTCAAGGTCGAGCTGCGCGTCCGCCACGGCCTGCCGTGAGGCGGCCATCGCCAGCACCGAGGAGCGGTCGATGCGTCGCAGCAGCTTGGAGTCCACGTAGCTCGCGGGCTCGAAGCCCTTGAGCTCCCCGGCGATGGGGCACGGGAACTCGGAGGCGTCGAAGAACGTGATGGGGGCGATCCCCGACCGCCCGTCGACGAGCCCCTCCCACGTCGACTCCATGTCGAGGCCGAGGGGGGTGAGCGCCCCCAGGCCCGTGACCACCACGCGGCGACCGGAAGGTTCGGTCATCAGGAAGGCGCCGCCTGCGTCGACTCCGGGGGCAGCACGGAGATCGGGATCGGCTCGACCTCGGCGTCGTTGAGCGACACCGCGGTCACGCTGCGGTCTGTGCGCCGCACGAGGCGGGCGAGCACATGGCCCGGCCCGCTCTCGACGAAGGTGCGCACACCCTGGTTCGTCATCTCGCGGACGTTGTCGGACCAGTAGACGGGGGCGCGGAGCTGCTCGGAGAACTCCTCGCGGAGCTCGTCGGCGGTGTGGAGCAGCTTCGAGGTGCGGTTGGAGACGATCGGCCGGGCGGGATCCACCATCGGGATCTCGCGGATCAGGTGCGCGAACTCCTCGGCCTGCCCGTCGTGGAGCGGCGTGTGGCTCGAAACCTTCACCTTCAGCCGGATCACGCGCCCCTGCAGGTCGCGCGCGTGGTCCATCGCGCGTTCGAGCGCGGAGACGTCGCCGCTGATCACGGTCTGGGTGTCGAGGTTGTGGTTGGCGATGTCGACGCGGCTCTCAGTGGAGAGCGTCGCCTCCTCGCAGATCTGCTGCACGACCTCGCCGTTGAGCCCGATGATCGAGGCCATCCCGACCGGGCGGCCCTCGTTGAAGCGGCTCATCAGCTTCGAGCGCTCGAGGACCACGAGCATCGCGTCGCGGAACGTGAGCGCCTCAGCGGCGACGGCGGCGCTGAACAGCCCGAGCGAGTGCCCGCCGAAGAGCCGCGGGCGGATCGACCGCCCGACCTCGCTCAGCTTCTCGTGCATTGCGCCGAGGAACGCGACGGAGGTGGTGAGCACGGCCGGCTGCGTGAACGTGGTCTCGGCGAGCGCCTCGGCGTCCTCCTCGATGCAGATCTCGGCGACGTCCATGCCGGCAAGGTCGCTCGCCTCCTCGTAGACGAGGCGCGCGGTCTCGGAGTGCTCGTAGACGAGGCGACCCATGCCGGGCTGCTGCGAGCCCTGGCCGGGAAAGACGATGGCGACCGGATCGCTCTCGGGAGTGGGAGTGCCTTCGCTCACGGCGCTGGTTCTCCGAGGGAGGTGCGGTTTTGCACGCAGGTGGCGGTGGGGCGCAACGGAGGCGCGCTCATCTCCCCTGCGGCGGCCTCCCATGCAGCGGCGCGGCATGCGCGCCAGCCCGCCAATGGTACGGGACGGGAGCCTTGCAACGCTACGGCCTGACCACGTCGATCCCCTGAGAGAGCGTGATTCGACATAACGTTCCGTTAGCCGTCGAGGGCCTTGCGCACGTCGGGCAGCACGCGCAGGAGGTCGCTGGCGACCGTGGTCGCCGCCCCCATCGCCGTCTCCAGCGCCCGTCCGCACTCGCTGTGCATGTAGACAGCGGCGGCAGCAGCGTCGAACGGCTCCATGCCCTGCCCGATCAGCGAGGCGATGAACCCGGCCAGCACGTCGCCAGTCCCCGCCGTCGCCAGCACCGCGCTCGAGAACTCGGAGAGCCGCGCGCGCCCGTCGGGCGAGGCGACTACGGTGTTCGCCCCCTTCAGCACCACGACGCTGTCCGTGCGCTGCGCGTACTCGACCGCCAGGCGCAGGCGGTCGTCCTGCACCTCCTCGACCGTCGTGCCGAGCAGCCGCGCCATCTCGCCCGGGTGCGGCGTCAGCACGCGGGCGGCGTCCAGGCCTTCGTGCCAGCCCGGCCGCTCGGCCAGCGCGTTCAGCGCATCGGCGTCGATGACCGCGGCGCGCAGCCCCTCGACGCCGTCGAGGCCCGCGAGGACGTTCGCGACGAAGGCGGCGGTCTCGGGCGTGTGCGAGAGGCCGGGCCCGATCAGCAGCGCCTCGCACCCTTCGAGCGCGCGCAGCAGCCCCGCGGCCGCATCGGCGGTGAGGGCGCCCTCGGCGTCTTGCAGCGGCTGGTGCGTGACCTCCGGGATGGCGGCCGCGACGAGCGCCTGCGCCGACTCCGGCGCGGCGAGCACCACGAGCCCCGCGCCCGCGCGCAGCGCGGCCTCCGAGGCGAGCCGTGCCGCCCCGGGGTAGCGGCGCGACCCGGCCGCGACGACCGTGGTGCCGAACGTGCCCTTGTGGGCGTCGTCGGAGCGGAATGGCATGCGCTCCTGGAGGTCGCGCTGGCGGATGTCCTCGTACGGGAGGTCGTCGCCGATGCCCTCCGGGAGCCCGATGTCTGCCTCGGCCACGTCGCCGGCGATCGCACGGCCCGGCATGGCGAACAGCCCCACCTTCGCGAAGCCGAGCGCGACCGTGGTGTCCGCGCGCACGACCGCCGGGTCGGCGCGGCCCGTGTCCGGGTCGACGCCCGTGGGGACGTCGATGGACAGCAGGCTGGGGCGGAAGATGCGCTGCGCGCGCCGCTCGGCCACCTTGTCGAGCACGGCCTCCAGCAGGCCGTCGATGGGCCGGGAGAGCCCCGTCCCGAGGAGGGCGTCGACGACGCCGTGCGCCTCGGCGAGCCGCGCCTCGAGGCGTTCGAGGTCGGGGTCCTCCTCCGCACTCCACGCCTCGATCCCGGCGGCCTGGAGCGCCTGCCACTGCGGGTCGTCGTCGGGGCGGGGGGTGAGCAGGAATACGGAGAGCTCGGCGCCCCACTCCCTGAGGTTGCGCGCGGCTGCGAGCCCGTCCCCGCCGTTGTTGCCGGGCCCGACGAGCACGACGGCGATCCGGCCCTCGGCCGCGCCCATGCTGATCCACGCCTCCTGCGCCACGGCGACGCCGGCGTTCTCCATGAGCTGCGCCTCGCTGATGCCCTGCTCGGCGGCGGCCGCCTCCACGGCTCGCATCTGTTCGGCGGTGACGAGTTTCATGACGGCCTCACCCCAGTAGTCCTCGCAGCTTCAGGAAGTCGACCAGGCGCCTGCGCGCCGACTCGGGCTCCTGCTCGCGTCGTTCCTGCGAGCAGACCACGACGGCAATGGCGAAGTCGTCGAGGTGGCTCAGCGATATGTCGATGGCGTCGAGGCCGATAACCTCGGCGCGCCGGGCGGCCCCGCCGGTGAGGTACACCAGTGGCTTGCCGCGGCGGTCCGGCAGTACCTCGATGTCGCGCCACGCGACCGAGCGCGCCCCGGTGCCCAGCGCCTTCATCACGGCTTCCTTGGCCGCGAAGCGCGCCGCCAGCTCTCGCACACGACCCCGGCAGAACGCTGCTTCCTCGGGCGTATACACGCGGCTCAGGAAGCGCTCGGGGTGGCGTTCGAGAACGCGCGCGACGCGCGGTATCTCGATGATGTCGACCCCGACGGCATGGGTGCTCACGGCGCGCGATTCTAGCACGCGCCTCCGGCTATACTCCGCTCGTGCCCGCCACCATCATCGACGGCAACGCGATCGCGGCGGAAATCCGGGGTGAGGTAGCCGCGCGCGTGCGCGCCCACGTCGACGCCGGAGGGGCGGTCCCGCACCTCACTGCGGTGCTCGTCGGCGACGACCCGGCGTCCGCCACCTACGTGCGCAACAAGGCGCGCGCATGCGCCGAAGCGGGCATCGACGCGCAGACGCTGACCCCCTCGGCCGACATCTCGCAGGACGACTTGCTCGACATCGTGCGAGGGCTCAACGCCGACCCCGCGGTCTCGGGCATCCTCGTCCAGCTCCCGCTCCCCGATCACATCGACGAGCGCGCCATCACCGAGGCCGTGGATCCTGACAAGGACGTCGACGGCCTGCACCCCGTGAACCTCGGGCGGCTCGTGCAGGGGCAGCCGCACCTCGTGCCGGCGACGCCCGCGGGCGTGCAGCAGATCCTGCTGCGCACGGGCAACGACCCCGCCGGCAAGCGCGTCGTGGTCATCGGGCGCTCGACCCTCGTCGGCAAGCCGCTCGCGCTGCTGCTGGGCCAGAAGGCGGAGGGCGCCAACGCGACGGTCACGCTCGCTCACACCGGCACCACGGACCTCGCCGCCGTCGCCCGCGAGGCCGACATCCTCGTGGTGGCCGCGGGCCGCCCCAACACGGTGACGGCCGAGATGGTGCGCCCCGGCGCCGTCGTCATAGACGTCGGCACGAACCGCGTCGACGACGCGACGCGGAAGCGGGGGTGGCGGCTGGCGGGGGACGTGGAGTTCGAGGGCGTCTCGGCGGTGGCCGGCGCCATCACGCCAGTGCCGGGGGGCGTCGGCCCCATGACCATCGCGATGCTGTTGGTGAATACGCTGCGGGCGGCGGGCGTAGCGTAGGGCCGCTGTGTTCAGTCGGACCGGGGTAGTGCAGGCTCGACCGCGGGTTTGCGGCGCCATGGCGCCAGGAACGCTTCGCGGGCTGCTTCTTGTTCGGCCGGGCTTCTCTGGTCGTTGTCGTCAGACTCGTACAGGCGGTACTTGTACCAGAGGTACTCGTAGCGCAGGTCGTCGCCGGTGGGTGGGCTCAGCTTGCCCCTCAGGAAGCCGGCCCACCTGTCCACCCACCTCGATGCCTCGTCGTCGCCGATACCGTCGGCCTCGTCCGGCGCTGCCCCGTTCCCCGCCATCTCACGCAGCGACTCCTCGACCAGCGAGGACAGCGAGACGCCCTGCTCGCGGGCGTGGCGCTTCGCCGCCGTGATCAACTCGGCGTCGACGTTGACCGTGAGCCGCTTCTTGTTGCCCATCGCCTGCTCCTCCACCGCGACAGGTGCGAAGCCAGTGTATACGCGCCGAGGGCTGATCCAGTGTGTGCGACGCAATATCCGGATCGTTGTAGCGCGCCTGCTGTACCCGTCGCGTTCTGACCGCGCTCGTGCGAACATCGATCCATGGACGACCTGCGACAGCGCCTCGCCGAACTGCTCGAACGCGTCCGCGACGTGCAGGTGCGGCTTTGACCTGCCCGCGCGTGAGCGCGAGCTGACCGAGGCTCGCGCACAGTCCGCCGCCCCCGACCTCTGGGACGACTCCGAACGCGCACAGGCGCTGATGCGCCGTGTCGCGCGCCTCGAGGGGCAGGTCGAGTCGTGGCACAGCCTCGAGCGCCGCACCACCGAACTCGGGGACCTCGCCGAGCTTGCCGACGAGACCGAGGGCGAGGAGCGTGACGCGCTCACCGAGGACATCAGGCACGAGCTTGCCGCGCTGGAGGCCCAGTTCGCGGAGATCGAGGTCTCCATCATGCTCGGCGGCCCCTACGACGACCACGACGCCGTGCTCGCCATCCACGCACGCGAGGGAGGGACGGACGCGCAGGACTGGACGGAGATCCTGCTCCGCATGTACCTCCGCTGGGCGGAGCGTCACCGTTACAGCACGCAGATCGTCTCGATCTCCTCAGGCGAGGAGGCGGGGATCAAGTCCGTCTCGATCCGCATCGGCGGCGACGACGCTTACGGGCTGCTGCGCTCCGAGCGCGGGACGCATCGCCTCGTGCGCATCTCGCCCTTCGACGCCTCGCGCTCGCGGCACACGAGCTTCGCGCTCGTGGAGGTGATGCCGGAGGTGCAGGACGACGAGATCGAGATCGAGGTGCGCCCGGAGGACCTGCGCGTCGACACGTACCGCGCGAGCGGGCACGGCGGCCAGAACGTGCAGAAGAACGACACGGCCGTGCGGCTCACACACCTTCCCACTGGTATCGTGGTGACGTGCCAGAACGAGCGCTCCCAGCTCCGCAACCGCGAGTCCGCCATGCAGGTCCTGAAGTCACGGCTCCTTGAGATGGAGCTTGAGCAGCGCGAGCAAGAGATGGCGGAGCTCAAGGGCGAGCACGTCTCGGCCGGATGGGGCAGCCAGATCCGTTCCTACGTGCTGCACCCGTACCGCATGGTGAAAGACCTCCGCACGGGCCACGAGACCAGCGACACGAACGCCGTCCTCGACGGCGAGTTCGACGACTTCGTCTACGCATGGCTACGCAGCCAGGTGGGCGTCGAGGCGGCGGAGATGGCGAGTTGAACGGCTCGAGGTGGGTCTACGCGCTCGCCGCGATAGCGGCGCTCGTCCTCGGCACGCTGGCCGCGCTGGGGTCGTCGCCCGCGTCCGCCGAGAACGGCGTGACGAACGCACAGGCCACCTCGCGCGATCCAACGTCCATCGTCTTCGGCGCACGGGTGACCGCCCCCGCCGGGCTGGAGAGCGCGACACTCGTCTATCGCGTCCTCAACCCCAAGGAGGGCGACGTCGGCGGTCGGGGCGAGGCGACGTTCGGGCCGGGCCCGGAGAACGACGTCTCGTTCACGCTCGAGACGCGCACCGCGATGCGCTACATCCCGGTCGGCTCGCAGTTCCGCTTTCACTGGGAGTTCGTCGACAACGAGGGCCAGGCGTTCCAGAGCGCGGAGCAGGAGTACCTCTTCCTCGACGGCCGCTACCGCTGGAGCGAGAAGCAGCTCGGCCAGGTGACCGTCTACTGGTACGGCGGGAACGAGGACTTCGCGGACCGGGTGCTCGGTGCGGGCGAGTCCGCGCTCGAGGAGACCGAGGCGCTGCTCCAGGTGCAGGTGCCGTACGACGTGCGCATCATGGTCTGGGCGTCGGAGAGCGACGGCGAGCTCGCAATGCGGCCCCGGAGCCGCGTGTTCGACGAACTCGTCCGCACGGGCGGGCAGCGCACCGGCGCCGACCTGCTGTTCGTGTTCACGGCCACCTCGGACGTCGTCCGCCACGAGATGGCGCACGTCGTGACGGCCGTGGCGGGGGACGGCCCGGTCTCACGCATCCCGTCGTGGCTGGACGAGGGCACGGCGGTCTACATGCAGCGCAGCCCGAGGCCGTACGAATCCGCCATCGCGTTCCGCATCCAGACCAATAACACGCTGCGGCTGCGGAACATGGACTCGCCGGCGAACGACCCTTCGCAGGTGGATCTGTTCTACGGGCAGTCGTGGTCCACCGTGCTGTTCCTGATCGACACCTACGGCGAGCAGGCCTTCGCCGACCTCTACCAGCAGGTCCGCGAGGGGGCCCGCATGGACACGGCGCTCGAACGCGTCTACGGCTTCGACCAGGACGGGCTCTACAACCTCTGGCGCGAGGACAACGGCCTCGATCCCATCGACTTCAGGCCGCGCGTCGACTCGACTCCGCCACCGCAGGCGGAGGCGACGCGCGCCCCACTGCAGCTCCCCACGGGCGGCGCGTCGCGGCCGTCCGCATCGGACGACGACGAGGACGACGTCTCCAGCGACGCCGTCGAGACGGACGACGGCGAGGCCGACGAGACGCCCTCTGCCGCGGCCACCGCGACCGCAGGCCCCGCCGACGATGAGGCGGCGGCTGAGGCGGGCGGGGGCGGTTCGACGACGACCACGGCGATCATCGTCGGGGTGCTCGCGCTGCTGGTCGGTGGCGTGCTCGGCGTGGCGGCGTTGGTGGTCGCGAGACGCGGGAGCTGAGCGGGCCGGGCGCGGCCCGTGGACGTTCCTAGCGAGGCAGCACGAGGCCCCCAGGCGACATCGGCGGCTCCTGGGCCGGGGGCTGGGCGTCGCCCGTCATCATCGCCTGCGCCTGCTCGATGGTGAGGAACGGCGAGACGAGCACGCTGTCCCGGATCACGTTCTCCGGATCGCCCGTCGCGCAGCGACGGATCTGTTCGGCGAAGTCCGCTTCGTTCCAGCCGCCCGTGAACCTGCGACCACCGATGCTCACCACCGGCAGCTCCGTCACCATGCGCGCCTCGGCGAGGAGCGGGAACTCGGACAGCTCGATCGCCTCAACACGCAGGTTGCGCATCACCATTGCGAACGCGGCGGCGAAGCGCAGCGTCACCGCCGACTGCGGGTCGTACGGCGCAACGAGCAGCTCCACCTCGAGGTCCTCGTCGAGCGCTTCGTCGGCTGCGGCCAGTGTCTCCATGGTGCTCGCTTCGAGCGGCGGGGCGCCCGAGCTGGCGTAGATCACGGCTTCCATGAACGCGGGGAACAGCACCCCGGACCACAGCCCGACGATACGCACCTCGTGACCGCGGCCGCGCACCACTGTGACCGGCGGGCGGTCGATGCGCGCCTCGCGCGCGCGGTCGGCGTGGCGGTCCAGGTCGTAGCGCGTGAGCGAGATCGCCGGGTGAAGCGAGGCGAACTGGCGGGCGGCGGTGGCCACCTGGTCGCAGAAGGTGCACGGGTCACGGTCCGTGCGGACCAGCGCGGACTCCTGCTCTGTCCACACGTCGAGACTCACGGAGCCGATGATGCGCTGCGCGAGATGGTCGGCGATGGCCGGCCGCTCCGTTCGGGGGATCGGGGACTCGCTGACCATGTTCAGTCGCCTTCCGCTTCCTCGGCGCGCAGCAGTCGCATCGCGAGGTAGAGCCGCTGGATCGCCGTCAGCACCGTCAGCACTGCGAGCGCCCACAGCACCGGCCGCACGACCACGCCCGTGATCAGCGCCACACCGAGCAGCACCACGCGCTCGGCGCGCCGCAGCCAGCCCGAGGTGAGCGCGACGCCGAGTCCCTCCGCGCGGGCCCGCACGTACGAGACGAGCAACGAGCCCGCGAGCACGGCGAACACGAGCGCGGACTCCTCGGTATGGCCCTCGCCCAGTTGGTACAGCAGCAGGCCGAAGAGCACCACCGCCTCGGAGAAGCGGTCGAAGACCGAGTCGAGCATCGCGCCTGCCTTGCTCGCCCGCCCCGTCGAGCGCGCCAGCGCGCCGTCGAGGAAGTCGAGCGCGCTGAAGACGAGCATCACGACGCCACCGGCGGCGAGAGAGCCCGTGGCGATGAGCGCGGCGGCGGCGATGTTCCCGGCGAGCGCGGCGAACGAGAGCATGTCGGGCGTGACGCCGAGGCGGGCGAGGAGACGCACGATCGGGTCGATCACGGCGGCAGGGGCGCGGTTCGGCAGCAGGCTGGAGGGCAGGGCCATCAGCGGTACTCCCGCCCGTGGGGCTCCCGCCCGCGGGGGCCCGGCACGAGGGGACTAGTCACGCCGCCGCGCCGAAGCCAGCAGTGTGCGCGTGTGGGCTGCGCGGTCGTCGCGCAGCCGCTCGTAGTAGGAGAGCACGCGGCTGGTGACGCGCGGCCACGAGTACTCGTCGGCGCGCTTGCGGCCGGCTGCGGCGAGTCGCGCGCGGCGCTGCGGGCTCCGCACCAGCGCCGTGAGCGCCTCGGCGATCGCCAGCGGGTCGCGCGGCCGCGCGAGCAGACCGTCGACGTCGTCGGTGATGACCGAGGCGTAGCCGTCGATATTCGAAGCGACGATCGGCGTGCCCGCGGAGAGCGCCTCGAGCAGCACGTAGCCCTGCGACTCGTGGCCGGTTGCGGGCGAGCAGAAGATGTCGGCGGTGCGGTAGTAGCGAGGCAGGTCGGCGTCGGAGACATCGTCGACGAAGACGATGCCGCGCCGCCCCTCGCGCTCCACCGAGCGCCGGTAGCGGCGCTTCATGCGCGAGTCGGGGCCGACGACGACGAGCCGGGTGTTGGGGTCGCGCGCGTTGACGATCCCGAACGCGCGCAGCAGGTCGCCCAGACCCTTCCGCTTCTCCGCCCGCCCGACGTAGAGGATGTTGAGCAGGCCGTCCTCGAGCTCACGGATGGGCTCCAGGGTGGGGTCGGCGAAGCGCGGCACCTCGATGCCGTTGGGGATGACGTTGTAGTAGCCGGGGAAGTAGCGGCTCACATAACGCTGCGCGGGCGGCGAGACGGTGATCTTGCCATCGATCTCCCGGAACCAGCGCTTGAGCAGCCGCCGGCCGTACGAGTAGAGCCGGTTGCCGCCGTCCTTCGTCGCATGGAACGTGCCGACGTTGACAACGTTCGGGTTGACCGAGCGCGAGGCGCGCAGCACCTGGATCGGCAACGTCGGCATCAGCGGCTCGTGGACGTGGACGACCTCGAACTGGTGCTCCTCCAGGGCGCTCCGCACCTGCCGCCCGAGCCGGGGGCTGAGCGCGATGCGCGCCGTGGAGCCCGAGGCCGGCACGGGCACGGGCCGCCCGATCGAGATCAGGCGCTCGTTGTCGTGCTCGCCGGTGGCGGGGGCCAGGATGCGGACCTCGTGGCCGTTCGCCTCGAAGCGCTCGGTGAGCTGCTGGATGTGGCGGTTGACGCCGCCGGGGGTGAGCCAGTCG
Source organism: uncultured Dehalococcoidaceae bacterium (assembly GCA_964565075.1). GTDB lineage: Bacteria > Chloroflexota > Dehalococcoidia > UBA2979 > UBA2979 > VXMT01. Next base: position 8,487 of record CAZMCK010000013.1, on the reverse strand, counting down.
TACGGGGAGACGAAGGCGATCTTCACCGCACGCCCCCGATCGGCGGGATCGTCGGCGCGCGCAGCTTCTGGATCTGCCCGCCTATCACTTTGCGAGGCGTCACGGAGAGGCCTCGCACCTGCTGTTGGGCGAGCTGCCGGAAGCCCAGCCGCCGCATGCTCGGCGCGCGGCCGGCGTGCGCCAGCGTCGTACGCGCCAGGATCGCCTCGCGCAGCTCGTCGGCGGTGCGGCCGAGGAACAGCGTGGCGGCGGTGCCGACGCCTTCGAGGAAGTGTGCGTCGCTCCCGCCGGTCTCGGCGAGGTGGTAGCGCTCGCGGTTGCGGCGCAGCGCCCGCGCGCCGGTGACGCGGCCGGCGAGCGTGGTGTTGGCGACCTCGATCCCGTCGGGGTGCGTGGCCGGGTCGCCGTTGTCGAGCAGCCGGTCCAGCGTGCGGCGGCCGACGGAGCGCGTGAGCCACGAGAACGGGTGCGGCACCACCGCGATCCCGCCTGCCCGGTGCACCAGATCGACCGTCTCGGCGAGCGGTCGCAGCGAGGGCAGCGGCTCGTCGACCCACAGCGCGAGGAGGTGCCCGGCGCGCGTCGTGATCTCGATGCCGGGGACGAACTCGAAGCGGTAGTTGCCGCGCGCGTGGAGATCGCGTGCGAGCAGCGCACCGCCGACGTCGTCGTGGTCGGTGACCGCGACGACATCGAGGTCGGTGGAGGTCTCGACGTAGTCGAGCAGGGTCTGCGCGTCGGCCATGCCATCGCCGTAGGCAGTGTGCGTCTGGAGGTCGGCGCGGCCGAAGCGCTGGATGGTGGGTTCGTCGTCCGTCGACGCCGTTTCCATGATGTCGGCATTGTACTCCGGCCCCGGCATACTACGTGGACAGCCCGCGCCACACGGGCTGCAGCGCGAACCACTGCTCGGGTGACTCGCGGATGCCCGCCTCCAGCGCGCTCGTCACTCGCCGCATCCCGTCCTCGATGTCCGCCTCGCGGTCATCGCCGCGCTCGAGGTACAGCGGTGGGTCGAGCGCCACGCGCATGCGCTCGCCCGTGGTGCGCCGTGCGAAGCCGGTGACGATCGGCGAGCCGGTGCGCAACGCCAGCTCCACCGCGCCTCGCGGCATCCGCGCGCGCTCGCCGAAGAACGGCTGGGGGTGCCCCGTGCCCAGCACGTCGCGGTCCGCGAGGATCGCGAGCACGTTGCCGGCGCGCAGCTGCTGGATGGCGAGTCGCACGCCCGTGCGGTCGGCCGGCACGAAGCGCACGCCCGGCGCCTGCCGCTGCTCGTGCACCAGGTCGTGCAGCGCGGGCGGCGAGAGCGGCTCGGTGAGCACGAGCACGTCGAAGCCGAACGTCCCCATCACGCGGATCAGCGTCTCCGGGTTGCCGACGTGCGCCGACACGAACATCACGCCGCAGCCGCGGTCGTACGCCTCGAAGAAGCGGTCGAACCCGTCGACCGCCTCGATGCGGTCGATGGTGCCGGCGGGCGAGAGGTGGGCGGAGTACGCCATGTCGGCCCAGTAGCGCAGCGCCGTGCGGACGTTGCCGCGGGCGGCGCGGGCGACGTCGGCTGGCCGCGCCTCGCCGTCGTGGGCGTGACGCATGTGGTCGGTGGTGACGTTGCGCAGGCGTTGCGAGGCGAACCAGGCGAGGGTGCCCGCCACATCGGCGATCGCGTACAGCACCGGCAGCGGCAGCCGCCCGAAGACCTCGATCCACACCCGGAGGAGGGTCGCCGCGACCATGGTCAGGCGGGGCGTCCGGCGCGCGCGTCGTCGAGCCAGAGCGAGCGGAAGATGTACCACTGCTCCGGGTGCCGCCGCACCATCTCCTCGAGCGAGCGGAAGATCGCCTGCGTCAGCCCGTGGACGTCGCGCTCCATATCGCCTGTGGGCTCGTAGCGGATGTGCTCCAGGTCAGGCGTGGCGCGGTCGCTCCAGGTGTTGAGCCGCGGCACGGTCGCCGCCATCACCGACGCCTGCGTGCGGAGCGCGACGCGCGCCGGCGCGTCCGGGACCGCGACGGTGCCGCCGAAGAACTCGACTTCCACGCCCCGGCCGGGCTGCGGCACGTCGATGAGCGCCGCGACCACCTCGTTGCGCCGCAACGAGCGCAGCAGCCGAGGGCCGATGCGGTCGGCCGGGAGCACCTGCATCCCCAGCTTGCGCCGCGAGCCGAACACCATCTCGTTGAGCCGTGGGTCGTCGAACGTGTCGGCGATGACGGAGATGCGGTATCCGTGCTCGCTGAGCGCGACGGCGCCGAGGTCCCAGACGCCGAAATGGATGGTGACCAGCACCATGCCGTTCCCCGCCAGCGCCGCGTCGATGTACTCCCAGTCCTCGTAGGGCACGCGGTCGCGGAGCTCCTCGCGCGGGCGCGAGCCGAAGCGCAGGAAGTCGACCAGGTAGAGGCCGTAGTTGCCGAAGGAGGTGCGCGCGACGCGCCTCGCGGCGCCCCTGTCGCCGCCGGTCACGCGCAACATGTTGCCGATGCAGCGGCGGCGGCCGCCCGCCCACAGGTAGTAGGAGACGACCCCCACGGCGAAGCCGCAGCCGTACGCCACCCGCAGCGGGACGAGCCGCGCGAGCAGCGAGGCGATCCGGAAGCCCCAGTACGCCGCCATCGCGCAGGCAGTCTACGCGCGCGCCGCGCTACCCGCGCAACCGCTCAATCGAGCTACTGGCTCGCCGCGGCTTCCACCTCGCCGCCGATGAACGCCTCCAGGCGGTCGCGCGCCACGTCGTCGTGCCACTGCTCGGGCGGCGACTTCATGAAGTACGCCGAGGGCTCGAGCAGCGGGCCGCCGATCCCGCGGTCGAGGCCGATCTTCGCGCAGCGGATCGCGTCGATCACCACGCCGGCCGAGTTCGGGCTGTCCCACACCTCCAGCTTGCACTCGAGGTTGAGCGGCACCTCGCCGAACGTCGTGCCTTCCATGCGGATGTGGCACCACTTGCGGTCCTCCAGCCACGGCACGTGGTCCGAGGGGCCGACGTGTACGTCGGCGTACGGCATCTCGTAGTCGATCTGCGAGGTGACGGCGTTGGTCTTCGAGATCTTCTTCGACTCCAGGCGCTCGCGCTCGAGCATGTTGAGGAAGTCCGTGTTGCCGCCGAAGTTGAGCTGGTAGGTGCGGTCCACCTTCACGCCGCGGTCCTGGAAGAGCCGCGCGAGAAGGCGGTGCAGGATGGTCGCGCCGACCTGCGACTTGATGTCGTCGCCGACGATCGGGAGGTTCTTCTCGCGGAAGCGGTCCGCCCAGTACTCCTCGCGCGCGATGAAGACCGGGATGCAGTTGATGAACGCGCACCCCGCGGCCAGGATCTGCTCGACGTACCACTTCGTCGCCTCCTCGGAGCCGACGGGCAGGTAGCTGATCACGACGTGCGTGTTGGTCTCGCGCAGCACCGAGACGATGTCCGCGGTCGAGCCGGGCGCCTTCGTAATGACCTCGGAGAGGTACTTGCCGAGGCCGTCGTGGGTCATCCCGCGGATCACGGGCACGCCCAGGTGCGGCACGTCGGCGAACTTGTAGGTGTTGTTCGGCGCGGTGTAGATCGCCTCGGAGAGGTCCTGGCCGACCTTGTTGGCGTCGATGTCGATGGCGACGGTGAAGTTGATGTCGCTGATGTGGTAGTCGCCCAGGACCGGGTGCATCAGCCCCGGGATCACCTGGTCCGGGTGGGCGTCCTTGTAGAACTCGACGCCCTGCACGAGCGAGGACGCGCAGTTCCCCACCCCGATGATTGCTACGTTGATTGGCTCACCCACGGTGTTGTGCCCCTTTCGCGGCGCGCGCTCGTCGTTGTCGCGCTGCCTCACACGCGATTGAGGGTACGAACCGGCGTTGCCGTGGGCTAGTGGAACTTTCTTCCGAATAGCATAAGATATGCTTACCGATAGACGGGAGGCCCATGACCACCCCCGGCATTCCCGACCTCGATACCGCCGAGGACTCAGCGACGCAGCCGCAGGTTCGGGACGTCGACCCCGACGCGCCCCCGCTCAACCTCCACCTCCAGCAGCTCGCCTACGTCCGGGCCCTTGAACGCTCGGGAACGCTCACCGAGGCCGCACGACGCCTCCAGGTCAGCCAGCCCGCGCTCTCGCAGTCGCTCTCGCAGCTCGAACGCCGCCTCGGCGTGCCGCTGCTGGAGCGCGACGGCCGCCGCCGCCAGCTCACCGAGGCCGGCCGCGAGGTCGCGCGCTTCGCCGGTGAGACGCTCGCCCGCGCCGGCGCGCTGCGCGACTGGCTCGACGCCTACGCCGAGGGCCGCGAGGGCACGCTCCGCGTCGGCATGATCGACGCCGCCAGCCTGTACGCGCTGCCCACGGCGATCCGCGGCTTCCGAGCGACCCACCCCGAGGTGCAGCTCGAACTGGTCGTCGACCGCTCCGGGCTGCTCCTCGAACGCCTGGCGCGCTTCGAGCTCGACCTTGCGTTCGTCGTGGGACCCGTCGCGCCGGAGTTCGACGCCGTCGAGGTGCTCAACGAGCCGCTGTACCTGTACGCGCCGCCCGGCACGACCGAGGAGCCGTCGGACGGGGAGTGGGTGCTCTACCCGCCGGGCCGCCAGACCCGGCGGATCATCGACGCGGGCCTTGCGGCGCGAGGCATCTGGCCGCGCATCTCCCTCGAAAGCGACAACCCGGCCGTGCTCGGCCAGATGGTCGCGCTCGGCCTGGGCTGGAGCGTGCTGCCCGAAGGTGTGGTCGAAGGCGTCTCGCCGGAGCTTGCCGCCTCGCGCCGCGAGCAGATCGCGGAACGCACGCTCCTCGCCGCGCGCCGCCCGCAGTCCCCGCCGGACGCGCGCGCCGAGGCGTTCCTGGGGCTGGTCACCGAGGGGGAGACCGCCGCCTCGTAGTCCTCGCGCCTGCCGGTCAGACGGGGAAGACGCGGTAGGGGTGCCAGACGCTCGGGATCGGGCCGCACTCCATGAGCGCGACGAGGCGGCCGTCGGGGCCGTAGCCGCGCGCCTTCACGCCGACGCGGGCGGGCGGCGCGCCCGGGTGCTGTGGCGGACGCGTGTCGCGGCCCTGCCGCGCCAGCGCCACCGACCGCCTGTTGAGGATCACGGCCGGCCAGTCCGTCAGCACCGCGTCCGGCGCGTGCACGAGGTCCTCGATGGCGCTCGCCTCCAGCAGCCGCACCGCGTCGTCCAGCGGCGTGGCGTCGGCGACGGCGAACGGGCCGACGGCCGTGCGGCGCAGCTCGGCGAGGTGCGCGCCTACGCCCAGCGCCTGCCCGAGGTCGTGCGCGAGCGAGCGCATGTAGAAGCCCTTGGCGCATTCGACCTCGATCTCCAGGTGCGGCAGCGAGACGTCGAGCAGGTCGAGGGCGTAGACGTGCGCGGGGCGCGGCTCGAGCTGCGGCTGCTCGCCGCGGCGCGCGGCGCGGTGCGCGCGCTCACCGTCGAGCTTCACGGCGCTGAACGCCGGCGGCGTCTGCATGAACTCGCCCCGGAAGGCGGGCAGCGCGGCCTCGACGTCGTCGAGGGTCACGCCGGCCGGGTCGCGCGTCTCGCGCACCTCGCCTGCGGCGTCGTAGGTGTCGGTCTCGACGCCGAGCGTGACGGTGGCGCGGTAGCGCTTGCGCGCGTCCATGAGCGAGTCGATGAGGCGTGTGGCGGTGCCGATAGCGACCGGGAGCACGCCCGTCGCCGGGCGGTCCAGCGTGCCGGCGTGCCCGACCTTGCGGATGCCCGAGGCGCGCCGGATGGCCCGCACGACGTCGAACGAACCCGTGTCCGGCGGCTTGTCGATGTTGATAAAGCCGACGAGCGGCGGCTCGGCCGGACTCACGGACCGGCGTCCGGCTCGGCGCTCTCGCCCTCTCGCACCTCGCGCAGCAGCGAGGCCAGGCGGGCGCCCTCGGCGATCGAGTCGTCGAGCTCGAAGTGGAGCCGGGGCACACGGCGGATGTGAAGGCGGCGCACGAGCTCGCGGTGGAGGAACGAGGAGCTGCGGCCGAGCGCGTCCATGACGGCGCGCTGCTCCAGGTCGTCGGCCATGACGCTCACGTGGACGCGCGCGTGGGCGAGGTCGGGTGTGACGTCGATGTGGGTGACGGAGATCATCACGCCCTCAAGGCTGGGGTCGCGGACGCGGCGCTGCAGCAGGTCCGCGATCTCCCCTTGCAGGAGGTCGGCGACTTTCTCCATGCGACGAGACATCGTGCGGTCCTCGCAGCGCGTGAGGAGGGGATGGGCGGGGGGGCGCTAGCGCACCTGCTCCATGTGGTAGGCGATGATCTCGTCGTCCTCCTGGAAGTCGTCGAAGCCGTCGACGGTGATGCCGCACTCCTGGCCCGCGGTCACCTCGTTCACGCGGTCCTGGAAGCGCTGCAGCGAGTCGATGCGCGACTCGTGGATGACCTCGCGCCCGCGGCGCACGCGCGCGAGCGAGCGGTTGTTGACGGCGCCGTCGCGCACGACACACCCGGCGATCGAGTTGCGGCGGCCGCGGCGGAACACCGCGCGCACCTCGATGATGGCGTCCTGGCGCTCCTCGAAGATGGGCTCGAGCAGGCCCTGCACGGCCCGTTCGACATCGGAGACCACGTCGTAGATCACGCGGTAGTCGCGGACCTCGACGTGCTCTGAGTCGGCGAGGCGCTGCGCGCCGGTCTCGGTCCGCGTATTGAAGGCCACGATGACGCCCTGCGAGGCGACCGCGAGGTTCACGTCGGACTCGTTCACGGTGCCCGCGGCGGCGTGGATCACCTTCACGCTGATCTCGTCCATCGCGAGGCTCTCGATCGCCCGCACGAGCGGCTCGATCGAGCCCTGCACGTCGGTCTTCAGAACGATGTTGAAGTCCTTGACCGCCCCGCGGTGGATCTCGCCGAACAGCGAGTCGAGGGTGACGCCCATCTGCGGCGTGCCCGTGCTCTCCATCGCGCGGCGGTCCGCGGTGACCTCGGCGCGGGCGGTCTTCTCGTTCTTGACGGTCACGACGCGCTCGCCGGCGGGGGGCACCTCGTTGAGGCCGAGGACGGTGACGGGGGTGGAGGGGCCGGCCTGCTTCACGCGCTGGCCGGTGTGGTCCGTCATCGCCTTGATCTTGCCGTAGGCAAGCCCGGCCCGGACCACGTCGCCGGTGTGCAGCGTGCCGGTCTGCACGAGGATCGTCGTCGAGATCCCGCGCCGCGGGTCCGTCGACGCCTCGAGCACGATGCCCACCGCCTCGCGGTCCGGGTTCGCGCGCGGGTCGTCGAGGTCGGCGACGAGCAGCACGTTCTCGAGCAGGTCGTCGATGCCCTCGCCCTGGAGCGCGGAGATCGCGACAACGGGGGTCTCCCCGCCGTACTCCTCCGGCACCACCTGGACCTCCATGAGCTGCTGCTTGGCGCGGTCCGGGTTGGCGTTGGGCAGGTCGGCCTTGTTGAGGGCCACGACGATCGGCACCTCGGCGGCGCGGGTGTGGTCGATGGCCTCGCGCGTCTGCGGCATCACGCCGTCGTCGGCCGCAACGACGATGATCGCGACGTCTGTGACCTGCGCGCCGCGCGCGCGCATCTCGGTGAACGCCTCATGGCCCGGCGTGTCGATGAAGGTCAGCGTGCGGCCGTCCGGGCCGGCCGCCTGGTAGGCGCCGATGTGCTGGGTGATGCCTCCGGCCTCGCTGTCCACCACGCTGGCGCGGCGGATCGAGTCGAGCAGCGTGGTCTTGCCGTGGTCGACGTGGCCGAGCACGGTCACGACGGGCGGCCTCGGCGCGAGGTCATCGCCCTCCTCGACGACGCGCAGCGAGATCGACGCCGGGCTCTCGTCCTCGCCCACCCCGGCGGTACCGTCCTCGGAGCCCTCCTCCTCGGGCAGGAACCCGAGGTCGGCGGCGACGACGGCGGCAGTGTCGAAGTCGACGACCTGGTTGATCGTCGCCATCACGCCGTTCTTCATCAGCTCCTTGATGACGTCAACGGGCGTGACATCGAGCAGGTCGGCGAGGTCGTTGACGACCACCGCCTGCGGGATCGCCACCCGCGGTCCGGCGCCGGGCGCCTGGGTTTGCGTCATCGTGCGTGCTCCTCGCCAAGGCGTTGCCCGGCATACGCGCGTACGGTGTCGCGCTCACTTGCGGTCAGGGCGCCCCGCAGCGCCCGGGCCAGTCCCGGGCCGTCGAGGGCGTGTGTCCAGCACTCAGCCTCCGCGCACAGGTATGCGCCCCGGCCGCCCGCGCGCGCGGCCTCGTCGACGACGAGGCGCGCCTCGCCGCCGTCGACGACCCGCGCGAGGCGGATCAGGTCGCGCTTGTCGTATTGCGCGCCACAGGCAACGCAACTGCGCTGCGGCTGCCGCCGCGTGCGGCGCGCGGGCGGGCTAGCTGTACTCGTCATACTCTTCGTCATCGTCCTCGTAGTCGTCGAAGATGTCGCCCAGGCCCTCCTCGATGTCTTCCTCGTCGACCTCGAAGCGCCGTGAGCCGCGCCGCGCCGGGCGTGCCGGGCGTTCGGGCTGCGCCGGGCCGCGGCGGCGGCCGCGTGCGCGG
>CAZMCK010000012.1:0-55487 GCA_964565075.1 uncultured Dehalococcoidaceae bacterium | reverse complement strand
GCCTCGCTGCGCATCGACGCGCTGGGCTCGGCGCTGCGCGGCTGAGGCTGAGGCGCCGCGTCGCGCTCAGGTTCCGGCACCGGGTTGCACGGCTATACTCGACAGGATGGCCAGCTCGTACCGACCCCAGCGCGGCTTCGCCGACGCATCGGAACGCGATAGCGCCGCCGGGGTCCCCCCGGCGGCCCGACGCCTCGTACCACCCCTCTACGACCTCTCCCACGTCGGCCTCGAGGACATCGACCCGTGGATCCCGGTCCCGCTCGCCCGCGAGCGCCCCTCGGCTGTCGCGGCGATGTGGCCGTGGGGGCTGCGCGGGCTCGCCGACACCCTCGAGGTCGTCGCGCTCGCCCTGCTCATGTTCGTCCTCGTGCGCGGGGTTGCGCAGAACTTCGTCGTCGACGGCGGGTCGATGGAGCCGACGTTCAGCAATGGCCAGATGCTCATCGTCAACAAGCTCGCCTACTCCGAGTTCGACCTCGGCTGGGTGCCGGCCGTCGGCTCCGACGACTGGCGTCCGTTCGGGGTACTGGAGGTCGGCGACGTGATCGTCTTCGAGTTCCCGCACGGCCAGGACCGCGACTTCGTCAAGCGCGTCATCGGCCTGCCGGGCCAGACCGTCGAGGTGACCAACGGGCAGGTGCTGGTCGACGGCGTGGCGCTGGTGGAGCCGTACCTCATCGACCTCCCGCGCTACAGCTACGGCCCCGAGACGGTGCCGCCGGACCACGTCTTCGTGCTCGGGGACGCCCGCAACAACTCGTACGACTCGCACTCGTGGGGGATGCTCAACCAGTCGTTCATCATCGGCCGCGTCGACGTGCGTTACTGGCCGGTGGAGCGCGCCGGGCTGGTCGGCCGGGAGACCCCATCGACGCAGTGAGCGGGGCTCCCTGCAACCGCCCATGTGCCTACCCACGTATGCTTGAGTGGCAGCCCTGAGTACCTCCCGATCTGCACAACCTGTGCACAGGCTGTCAGGAGGAAGGGCGAGCGGCTGGAACGGGAAGGCGGCAGGCGCAAAGATGCGCCCACACGTTGGGCGATCCGGGGGCCATGATGCCAATCGACATGTCTGATCTTGCAAGCCGGGTCGAGGCTCGCTGCATCCTCCGCGGCGACTTCACACTCAGCTCGGGGAAGCAGAGCAAGTACTTCTACAATGGCAAGCGTGCGTTGCTGGCGGCAGATCTGAAGATCGACATCGCCGCGGCGATGCTCGCTCGGGCAGATGGCATCGAGTACGACATCATCGGCGGAGTGGCGATTGGCTCGATCCTGATCTCCGAGCCGATGTCCGTCCTCGCGCATGAGCGGCACGGTCGACCAGTAGACACCTTCTACGTTCGCTCGGACCGCAAGGAATGGGGAACGCGCGAGGATACCTACCAGGCGATTCGTGCGAACGGGACAGAGGTCCTGGAGCCGGGAACTCGCGTCCTGCTCGTGGATGACGTCATCACCACGGGCGGATCACTTCGGAAGGCCCTCGAAGCGATTGACGCACGAGGCGCCGAAGTGGCGGCCGTGAGCGTGATCGTCGATCGGGGCGACCCCGATGCGGACTGGCTACGAGACAGCTTCCCGTTCCTCCCCCTCTTCGAAGCCGACGATGCTGGCAACCTGAGCGTCGCGAGGAACCGCGCGACCATCGCGTAGCGTCCCGACTCCCCCGCCACCGGCTTACAAGATCGCTGCGCGAGTGGCAGCGGTCCTGACGCTTCCTCGACTCTCCTGCCTACGCAAAGCCGCTGCCATATTGGCAGCGGCTTTGGCGCTTCCTGTACGCAACACCGCTGCCATAGAGGCAGCGGTGTTGGCGGTGGTGGCCCCGGCCGGAGCCGGAGCGGGTTGCCGGTGGAGTCGGCGCTAGATGCCCATGAACTCGCTTTGCGCGCTGAGCATCATCACGTCGATCTTCGCCTGGAACTCGTCCACGTCCAGGCTCATGATCTGCAGGTCGTGCAGCACTGAGTCGCGGTCCATGACCTGGTTGCGCAGCCGGGCCTCGCGCTGGAAGCCCATGCGCGTGAACACCTTGATGGCGGCGCCCTGGTCCGTGGTCATCTGCGCGATCATCTTCTTCACATCGCGCTCCCGCGCGATCGCGAATGCCTGCTCGACCAGCAGCCGTCCGAGCCGCTTCGTGCGCATCGAGGCGTCGACGAGCACGCGCAGCTCGGCGATGTGCCGTGTCCAGCTCATGCGGTCCGAGTTGACGCCGGCGTAGCCGACGATCGCCCCGTCGTGCGTGGCGATCACCGTGGTGTTGAAGCCGTCCTCGATGTCCTGCAGCCACGCGTCGACCACCGTTGGCTGCGTGATGTCGCGGCGCAGGAACAGCAGGTCGTGCACGGGTTGCGCCCGCGCGAACGTGACCATCGCGTCGCGGTCGCCGCGCTCGAAGAGTCGCAGGGTGATCTCGGTGCCGTCGAGGTTGAGGACGGCCGGGTATTCGAGCTTCTGGGCGGCCTGCGCGGCCGCCTGGTCGGCGACCTTCCAGCCGTGGCCTCCCAACGCCCGGCCTACCGATTGGAGCACTCCCATGATCGTCCTCCTCGTCCCGAAACCCCGGGGCCGACGAGCACTCAGCCCCGATGGGGCAAGTATGGTGCTCGCGGCATGGCATCACAACTCTGACGCGCACGCGAACATCGGGCCGCGGCGGGCGGTGGACACCCCGCCGCCCGACGCAATCCCGGTACCCTAGCCCTCGCACACCCGGGGGAGGCGTGCGCCGTGGAGTGGTGGCCGGTCGCGAGCGGCGAGGCGTGGACGTGGGGGTGGCGCGCCTACCCCGGCGTATGGCTCTTCGTCGGCGTCCTCGCGGCCGGATACGCACTCATCATCCGAGCCGAACAGGCACGGGCGCGCCGGCGCGGTGAAGCCGGCGTCGAGGGCTGGCGCATCGCCTGCTTCGCCGGCGGCCTGGCGCTGCTGTGGGTCTCGCTCGACTGGCCGCTGGGGAGGATGGCGGCCGGATACCTCGCGACGGCCAACGCCGCGCAGGACCTGCTCGTCACGCTCGGCGCGGCGCCGCTGATGCTGCTCGGCCTGCCGCCGTCGAGGGACCGGCAGCGCCAGCCGCTGAGCCTGCTGGGTCGCGCCCGGAGCCTGCTCGGGCAGCCGATCATCGCCGCCGCCGTCTTCGGGATCGCGCTGATGGTCACGCACCTCCCCGAAGTCGTCGACGCGCTGCGCCCGACCGCGCTGGGGTCCGCGGCCATCACCACGACGTGGCTGGTCTCGGCGGTCGTGCTGTGGACGCCGCTGGCGGGACCGCTCGCGGGGCGGCACCGGCTGCCCTACTTCGGCGCGCTCGTCTTCCTCGCGGTGCCGTTCGTGTTCCCGAAGATCGCGGGCGCGTTCTTCGTCTTCGCCGACGAGCCGCTGTACGGCGTCTACACCACCGCTCCGCGCGTCTTCGACGACGTCTCGGCGATGCAGGACCAGCACGCGGCGGGGTTCGTGCTGTGGGTGATCGGCAGTCTCATGGTCGTCGCGGCGCTCGGGGCGCTGTTCCATCGCTGGTTCACCGAGGACCGCCGCATCGCCTCGCCCGCCAGCCTCGAGATTCCCGCCGACCCCCGCGCCGTCGACCTGCTGTTCGAGGTGCCCGGCGCGTGGGCCGCGCTGGAGCAGCTCGTGGCCAGCGTCGGGCAGGCGCTGCCGCGCGACCGCACTGGCACCACGCTCGCCTTCGGCTACCGCGACCGCATCGAGGACGCCGGGCACGCCGGGGACGGCGACGGCGCTCCGCCGACGCAGGTCATCCTCGAGCTCCACGTCTCGCTCAGCGCCGCCGCCGAAGCGAGCATTGCGCAGCGCATCGAGGCGGACTACGGCGAGTACCTTGGCCGGCTTCCGCGCCGCCGCCGCGACGGTATCGCGCGGGCGCTCGCGTTCCGGGTGGTCGGCTACGGGAGCCGCGTCTCGTAGGGCTGTCGACCCGGTGAGCGGTGGTACGATCGGCGCCCGGACGAGGAGTCTGCGGTGCTCTACTTCCTCGCGATGGTGTTGCCGCCGCTGGCCGTGCTGTTCACGGGCCGCAAGACGGCGGCAATCCTCAACATTCCGCTCACCCTCGCGGGCTGGCTACCCGGCGTGCTGCACGCCGTGCTCGTCGTCAACGAGCACAAGGCCGACCAGCGTGCGCAGCGCGACTTCTTCGCGGAGCTGCCGACGCACATCCTCGAGCGACTGTCGGAGCAGGGCGACGACGAGGACGAGGCGGTGGAGGTCGAGGAAGACGAGTAAGGCCGGGCGGACAGCGCCGGCACGCGTGCCGGTCTGGGACAGCGGGGCCGAAGGGCTCGGCCCCGCCGTCCGCCGGGGGGTTGGGATGCGGCGCAACAGGGGCGTTCGCACCGCATCCCGTGCACGGGGCCGCGCCGGGGGGGCGCGGAGTGCATGTGTCCGGTGCGGTGTTCGCGCCGGACACGTGCAGGGTGATCCCTGCTCGTTAACGGCTCGTTAGACGCTGGCGGCTCGTTAGACGCTGACGGCGCGTTCGCCCCCGATCCGGCCGCCCCTGGCCGCCCCTGGCCGCCCCGAGCGGCCCTCCATGCTTGACAGCCTCGCCGCCGCAGTTGAGGCTCCCGCCATGGCGCGTTCGCACGCGCGAGGAGGAGCCACATGACGATCTCGACCGAGCGAACCTCGTCGCTGCCGACCGAGACGCCCGACGGGCGGCCGCTACCCCTTGCGGGCGTCCGGGTCGTCGACTTCACGTGGATCGTCGCCGGACCGCAGGCGACACGGATCCTCGCCGACTTCGGCGCGGACATCGTGAAGGTGGAGAACGAGAGCCACCTCGACTCGGTGCGCATGGGCGGCAACCCCGCCGAGGAGTCGCACCGCTTCAACGTCTCCGGGCTCTTCAACAACCTCAACCGCAACAAGCGCAGCCTGACCATCAACCTCTTCCACCCGCGCGGCCGCGAGCTGCTCGAGGAGCTCATCGCGGGCGCCGACGCCGTCACGGAGAACTTCAGCCCCGGCGCATTCGAGCGCATGGGCTTCGGCTGGGACCGCCTGCGCGAGCTCAACCCGAACATCATCTACATGTCGCTGTCCGGCTTCGGGCACCTCGGACGCGACGCGTCCTACGTGACGTGGGGGCCGACGGCGCAGGCCATCTCCGGTCTGACGTACCTCTCCGGCCTGCCGGACCAGCCGCCCGCGGGCTGGGGCTACTCCTACCTGGACCACTCGGCCGGCTACTACGGCGCGATCGCCCTGCTGCTGGCGCTGCGCAAGCGGTCGCGCGAGGGCGGCCCGCTGCGCGTCGACCTCTCGCAGGCCGAGACGGGCATGGTCATGACCGGCGCGCAGATGCTGGACGCGCAGGTCAACAACCGGCCCTCGCGGCGCTCCGGCAACCTCCTCCCGTACCCCGAGATCGCCCCGCACAACACCTACCGCTGCGCCGGCGACGACCGCTGGATCGCGCTCGCCGTCGAGACCGACGAGCACTGGGCCGCGCTCTGCGACGTGCTCGGCACCGACGCGCTCGCCTCCGACCCGCGCTTCGGCACCAACGGCGGGCGCGTCGAGGCGCGCGAGGAGCTGGACGCGGCCCTCGACGCGCTCACGCGCGGCTGGGACACGCGAGAGCTGATGTACGCGCTCCAGGCGCGCGGCGTCCCGGCGGGCGTGGCCCAGACCACCGAGGACAAGATGGAGCTGGACCCACAGCTCGCCGCGCGCGGCTTCTACCCGCGCGCCATGCACCCGATCCTCGGCGAACACCGCTATGAGGCGCTCCCGTTCCACATGCAGCGCTTCGGCTGGCAGGTGCGCCGCGGCGCGCCGCTGCTCAGCGAGCACAGCGACCAGGTGCTCGCCGAGCTCGGCTGCGACGAGGACGAGATCGCGCGGCTGCACGAGGAGCTGGCGATATGAGCACCGGCGCCGAAGGACTCCGCATCATCGAGATCGGCGACCTCGGCGAGGTCGCCGGGAAGCTGCTCGCCGACGCGGGCGCCGACGTGATCCGCGTCGAGCCGCCCGGCGGCGCGCCCGCCCGCCACACCGGACCGTTCCCGGGCGACCGCCCGGACACGAACAGCTCGCTGCACTGGGCGCACTTCAACACCAGCAAGCGTGGCATCACGCTCGACATCGAGACCGCCGACGGCCTCGCGCTGTGGTGGAAGCTCGTCGAGGGGGCCGACGCCATCATCGACGGCGCCGGGCACGGCGCGCTCGACGCCGCGGGCGGGGGCTGGGAGGAGGCCGCGCGGCGCTTCGACGGGAAGCGCCTCGTGTGGTGCTCCGTCACGCCGTTCGGGCGCGAGGGGCCGTGGGCCGAGTGGGCCTCGAACGACCTGGTCCAGATCGCGCTCGGCGGGCCGATGATGAGCACCGGCTACGACGACCACGAGTTGCCGCCGATCCGCGGCGGCTACGACCACTCGCTGTGGATGGGCGGGGAGTACGCGACCATCGCCATCCTCGGCGCGACCGCCGGCTTCGAGGCCGGGCTCGCCGACGGGCCGGAGCTGGTCGACCTCTCGATCCACGAGTGCGTGAGTTGCACCGTGGAGGGCGCGTTCCCGAACTGGGAGTACGACGGACGGCTGGTGCAGCGCCAGACCGGGCGCCACTCCTCGCCGGACCCGACGCCCGCGTGGCAGTTCCCGAGCGCCGACGGACCGTACATGAACGTCATCGGCGGCGGGCTGCCTCGCTCCGAGCAGGGGCTCGACGACGTGCTCGACTGGATGGAGCGGCTCGGCCAGGTCGGCGACCTGCGCGACCCGAAGTACCGCGAGGCGATCCACGCCTCGCCGATGTCGCCGAACCCGGATCGCCGCCACTTCTCGGAGGCCATCCAGGCGTTCATCGGCTCGCTGAACGCCGAGGACAGCTACCGCGGCGCGCAGGACCTGCACCAGCCGTGGGCCGTGGTGCGCGCGCCCGAGGACAACCTGGACGACCCGCACTGGACCGACCGCGGCACGTTCGCGGAGGTCGAGGTGCCCGGCCACCCGGAGCCCGTACGCGTGCCGACCGCGCCGTACCGCTTCGACGGCGTCACGCGCCAGGTGCGCCGTCGCGCGCCGATGCTGGGCGAGCACAACCACGAGGTCTACGCGGGCGAGCTCGGCGTGAGCGAGACGGAGATCCTGCGACTGGCGCAGATCCGCGCGATCTAGCCGGTCTGGGTTAACCGGGTTTAACGGGTGCGCCTTGCGGCGCCCGTTCCCGGAGCCCACACTGGCGTCATGGCGCGATTGCTGGTGGTCGAGGACGACACCGCGATCCTCGAAGCGGTCGCTTACAACCTCGAACGCCAGGGGCACGAGGTGGTGCGCGCCGAGGACGGCGTCTCGGCGCTCGAACTCACGCGCACCGTCGAGCCCGACCTGATCGTCCTCGACCTCATGCTCCCGCGGATGTCGGGCCTCGACGTCTGCCGGGTCGTGCGCGAGGAGCGCCCCGTACCCATCGTCGTGCTCACGGCCCGTGACACCGAGGCGGACACCGTGGCGGGCCTCGACCTCGGGGCGGACGACTACATCACCAAGCCCTTCTCGATGCGCGAGCTGCTCGCACGGGTCGGCGCGGCACTGCGCCGCGATGAGCTCTCGCGTGCGGCGGGCGGGGGACCCGCGCGCGGCCGGGTGCTGAGCGGCGCGGGCATCGAGCTGCGCGCCGACGCGCGCGAGGTCACCCGCGACGGGGAGGCCGTCGCGCTGCGCCCCAAGGAGTTCGAGCTGCTCGAGTACCTCATGCGGCACCCCGGGCAGGCGCTGTCCCGCGACACCATCCTCGAACGCGTGTGGGGCTACGAGTTCGGTGGCGGCACGCGCACCGTCGACGTACACATCCGCTGGCTGCGCGAGAAGATCGAGGACGACCCCTCCAGCCCGCGCCGCCTCCAGACCGTGCGGGGCGTCGGCTACAAGTTCGTCGCGTGAGTACCGCCCGCTGGCTCGCCCTCACGTTCGCCACGGTCGCGGTCGTGGGGACGTTCGCGCTGCCCCAGGGCCCGGCCGCCGTGATCGCGATCATCGCCGTGCTGGGCCTGCTGGGTGTCACGCTGCGCACGGGAGCCCGCCGGGCGGCCCCGGTCGACCCGCTGCCGCCCCGCACGCCCGTGCCCGCCGATCCCACCCCGACGGAGGCGTGGGGCGCCGTCCTCGACGCGCTGCCACTCGGCATCGCCCTGCTCGATGACGAGCTCACTGTGCTCAGCGCGAACCCGGCGTTCGCGGACCTCGTCGGTCACCCGCTGGACGAGGTGCTCGGGGCGTCGCTCATCCGCGCCACCCGCGAGTACGACCTCGTGGCCACCGCGCGCGAGCGACCCGACGGGGAGCGCGAGGTGCGGCTGGCCGGCGGACGCCGCGTGCGCGTACGGGTCGCGTCACTCTCGCCGCCCGTGCTGGACGGCCGGGCCACCCTCGTGCTCTGCGTCGAGGACGTCACCGCCCTGTACGACGCGCAGCGCGCCCGCACCGACCTGGTCGCGAACCTCTCGCACGAGCTGCGCACGCCCATCTCCGGCGCGCGCGCCATCGCCGAGACACTCCAGTCCGCCCCCGACGATCCCTCGGACCGCGAGCGCTTCCTCGGGCTCCTCAACGAGGAGCTGGAGCGCATGGGCGACCTGGTCCAGCGCATGCTCCGGCTCGCGCAGCTCGAGTCCGAGCGCGAGCCGCTCGACCTGGAGGCGGTCGCGCCGGCGTCGCTCCTTGCTGCGGCGGCGGAGCGCTTCGGCCCCGTCGCCGACCGCCGGGACGTGCGCATCGAGGTGGAACAGGCGGCCTCGGAGGCCGTGCAGGCGAACCCCGCGCGCGCGGGCGAGGTGCTGGCCAACCTCCTGGACAACGCCCTGCGGCACACCCCGTCCGGCTCGCGCATCACCCTCGCCGCCTTCGCGAGCGACGGGCCCGACGCGGGGGCCGTGCGGTTCGAGGTGCGCGACGAAGGCCCGGGCATCCTGCCGCAGGAACGTGACCGCGTCTTCGAGCGCTTCTACACCGGCGACGCCTCGCGCGAGGCAGGCTCGCACACCGGCCTCGGTCTCGCGATCGCGCGGCGCCTCGTGCAGCAGCAGGGCGGGCGCATCTGGGTGGCCGACCGCACGCCGGGCGCGACGCTGTGCTTCACGCTCGCGCGCGGACGGGACGGCCGCCGCCGGTGACGCCGGCGGCGAGGGCGGGGCGGGCTAAGCCTCGGAGGCGACTGCGACGGGCTCGGGGCGCTCCCGGAAGTTGCCGGTGGTGACCAGTGCCCGGACCTCTGGCAGCAGCATCGCCGCGGCGACGAAGCCGACCGTCCAGATCGCGCCCGGCACGATCGTGAGCAGCCGCACGCCAATGCCGTCGGAGAGCCAGCCGAAGCCGAAGTTCAGGAACGCCATGTGTCCGGCGGCCAGCACGACGTACAGCGACATGACTCGCCCGCGGAACTCGTCGGGGGTGATGCGCTGCACGAACGTCGCCGACATCGCCATGTAGCTCGCCTGCGTCGCCCCCGCGAGGACGCCGCCGGTGATGGCCAGGTAAGGCGTGGTGGCGAAGCCGATCACGAACATGGCGAGGCCGC
The DNA here is from genome assembly GCA_964565075.1 of uncultured Dehalococcoidaceae bacterium. Classification (GTDB taxonomy): domain Bacteria; phylum Chloroflexota; class Dehalococcoidia; order UBA2979; family UBA2979; genus VXMT01. The sequence continues at coordinate 45,929 of CAZMCK010000012.1, read as the reverse complement.
TGCCCACGCCGATGATGAAGAACATGCGGCCCATCGCCGCGTCGCTGCGCAGCATCGAGACGATCAGCGTCCCGATGATCGAACCCACTCCGATGCCCACGATGATCCCGCTGTACGTCTCCTCGGCGCCTCCGACGAGCGTCGCGAGCGTGGGCATCATCGAGTCGAACGCCATCGTCGCGCCGCAGTGGAAGCCGACGAGCACGAGCATGACCATCACGCGGGGGTCACGCTCGATGTAGCGCACGCCCTCGATGACGTCGCGATAGACGCCGCCGATCGCGAAGGCGGACTCGGCGCCGGCCGGCCGCTGCGGGCTGCGGTACTCGAGCCGCACGAGCTGTTGCAGGGCGAGCGCGAGGAACGCGCCCGAGAGGATGAACACCGCGCCCGGACCGAACGTGGTCAGGAGCGCGCCGCCGAGGAGCGGCCCCGCGATGCGCGAGCCGTGGCGGGTGATGCCGGAGAGCGCAACCGCGTTGAGCAGGTGCTCCTGCGGCACGACGTTCGGGATGATCGCCTGCTCCGCGGGCGTCCCGAACGCGCGCGCCATGCCGCCGATGATCGCGAAGACCAGCACGTGCCACGCCTCGACGAACCCGGCGAAGGTGATCGCCGCGAGGGCGACGGCGGCGACGATCCCGACCGCGTCGGCGATGATGGCCATGAGCCGGCGGTCGGCGCGGTCGGCGAGCGCGCCGCCGATGGGGCCAAACACGGTCATCTGGATCATGCCGGCGAAGGTGACCGCGCCGACCCACAGGCCCTGCCCGGTCAGCTCGTAGACGAGCCAGCCGCGTGCGAGCAGCATGGTCCAGAACGACGCCGACGCGAAGAAGGCGTTCCAGAAGACCCGGCGGAAGTCGGCGTACAGCAGCGACGGGTGCCGCTCCGTGACGTACGTGAGCATTGCGGTAGTGTACCGCCCCTTTACGCTCCCGTGAGGGTGGCGGCGCGTTCGAGCACCGCCCGCGTTCGATCGTCGTACGCGAGGCCGCGAGCCGCGCCGCGGCCCCGCGCGCTCATCTTGCGTAGCGTGCGCGCGACGATCTGCGCCATCTTCTCGTCGTCGTCGAGCCGGGCGGTGAGCTCGGCGAACTGCGTCTCGAGGAAGACGAGGCTCAGCCCGTCCTCGAAGGTCTGCACGTCGGTGTCGGTGGTCTCGGGGTTCCGGGTGAGGCCCTGCTTGAGCACGATCCGGCGCACGCGCTCAATGGTCGCGTCGTCGTAGCCCGCGCGGCGCAGCAGGCGCTCGGCCTCGTCGGCGTGGAACGCGCGCAGGTGCGCGCGCCAGCGGAGGTAGCCGCTGCGCCCCTCCGGGAACGAGCCGCGAGGGACCGTCCAGCGCCGCACGTGGTGCGCGCGCGCGGCGAGCAGCAGCGCCTCGCTCGCGTCCGCGTCGAGCCGGCGCACCCAGGCATCCATCATGCGCGCGTGCGTGAGCTCCTTGGGGCGCGCCTCGCCGTCCACCTCGATGCGGTTCGGGTCGTCCGTGTTCGCGGCGTCGATGGCCGCGATCGCGCGCTGGAAGCGCTCGCTCGGCGGCGTGGGGGGTGTGGCGTCGGTCATGGTTCGCCCATTATGGCCAACGCGGGCCCGCGCGCGTTGACATGACGGCGCTGGGTGCTACGATCCGTGTATTGTCGAGAAACTTGACCTAGTTACTCGACATTAGCCGGACAGGGCCCGGCTGAGGTTGACGCGGGCAGGCCGGCACCGCACTGCCCGTCGAGGATGGAGTGCCCTATGACCACCGCCACACGTACGGACCGCCCCGGTCGCGTCATCGCGATCCTCGAGGAGGAGTTCGAGGACTTCCGCACGGAGGCCACCGAGTTCCTCGCCGAGAACCGCGAGCCCGACGACTTCACCAAGTTCCGCCTGCGCCAGGGCGTCTACGGCCAGCGCCAGCCGGACCGCCAGATGATGCGCGTGAAGCTGCCCTTCGGCGGCACCACCGCGGAGCAGCTGGACGCCTTCGCCACGGTCGCCGAGGACTACACGCCGCTGCGCAAGGGACACCTGACCACGCGCGAGGCGGTGCAGCTCCACCACATCCCCCTCGAGCACACCCTCGACATCATGCAGATCCTCGGCGACGCCGGGCTCTCGACGCGCGAGGCGTGCGGCAACACCGTGCGCAACGTCACCGGCGACGCGTGGGCAGGCATCCGCGACGACGAGCCCTTCGACGTCACGCCGTACGCCGGCGCCTTCGTGCGCTACTTCGTGCGCAGCGAGCTGACGCAGCTGCTGCCTCGCAAGTTCAAGGTCGCGTTCTCCGGCAGCGACGAGGACGCCGCCCTCACGCAGATCCACGACATCGGCTTCATCCCCGAGATCCGCGACGTGGACGGCGTGCCTACGAAGGGCTTCAAGATGGTCACCGGCGGCGGCCTCTCGATCATGGCCCGCCACGCCATCGTGCTCCGCGAGTGGGTGTCCGTCGACGACTACCTCAAGGTCTCCGAGGCCGTGCTGCGCATCTTCGACGCAGCCGACGAGCTGCGGAAGAACATCGCCAAGGCGCGCCTCAAGTTCCTGGTCCACCGCGTGGGCGAGGACGAGTTCCGCCGCATGGTCGACGAGGAGCTGGCGAAGGACTGGGCCGCGGGCCGCGACGCCTCGCCCGACCCGTTGCTGTTCCTCGACGACGAGGAGGCGGAGGCGCCGCCCGCGCCGGCGAACCCCGCGCAGCCCACGGACGCCGACCGCGACGCGTTCGAGGAGTGGGCGCGGACGGCGGTCCGCGCGCAGAAGCAGGCGGGCTACTCGGCCATCGAGGTGAAGGTGCCGCAGGGCGACCTCACGCCCGAGCAGTTCCGCGGCCTGGCCGCGCTGCTCCGCGAGTACGGCTCCGGCCGCGCGCGCACCACGCCGTGGCAGAACATCGTGCTGCGCTGGATTCCCGACGCCAGCGTCTACGCCGTCTGGAAGGGCCTGGTGGACCTCGAGCTCGCCGGCTCCGGCATCCTCGAGATCGAGGACGTGGTGAGTTGCCCCGGAACAGACAGCTGCAAGCTCGGCATCACGAGCTCGATGGGGCTCAACCGGGCGATCGCTGACCGCGTGCGCGACATGGCGGTGACCGACCCGCTGACGCGTCGCATCCTTATCAACGCCAGCGGCTGCCCCAACTCGTGCGGGCAGCACCACATCGCGAACATCGGGTTCCACGGCGCGGCCATCAAGTCCGGCGAGCGCCAGGTGCCCGCCTACCACGTCTTCGTCGGCGGCAACCGCCGCCCCGGCGCGGACCTCGAGCTCGGCACGCTGCTCAAGGTGCGGCTCCCCGCCAAGCGGGTGCCCGACGCCGTCGAGCGCCTGGTCCGGATGTACGAGGCCGAGCGCGACGACGGCGAGGAGTTCAACGCCTTCTTCGAGCGCGCCGGCAAGGTCCACTTCGAGGACTCCCTGCGCGACCTCACGCTCCCGCCCGAGTTCTCAATCGACACCATGAACGAGTTCATCGACTGGGAACGCGACCGCATCTACGTCCTGGAACGTGGCGAGGGCGAGTGCGCGGTCTAGCGCGGACACCACACAAGGCTGGAAAGGCGGCGTCGTGACGACATCAGCGGGTGAGCACCAGGTGGTGCGAGGCAGTCGCGGCGAAACGCCTACCGGCCGCCTCGCCGTACCCATCGACTACGGCGAGGCGGAAGTCATCCGCGTCGCGAACGAAGAGCTCGACCGCGCCGGTCCCGGCGACATCCTCAGTTGGGCGGTGGAGCGCTACGGCGAGGGCCTGACGCTCGCCTGCTCCTTCGGCGGCACGTCCGGGATGGTGCTGGTCGACATGGTGCAGCGCCTCCAGCCCTCGACCGAGGTGTTCTACATCGACACGGACTACCTGTTCCCGGAGACGCACGACACGATCCGTGCCGCGCGGCTGCACTGGCCCGACGCCAACATCGTCGGCTACGGCCCCGAGCTCACCATCGAGGGGCAGATCGAGCTGCACGGCCCCGAGCTATGGGATCGCGACCCGGACCTGTGCTGCGACATCCGCAAGGTGGAGCCGAACCGCGAGGCCCTGCGCGGCAAGCGCGCGTGGGTCTCCGGCCTCCGCCGCGACCAGACTGGCCGCGAGGAGACTCCGGCCGTCCAGTGGGACGAGAAGTTCGGGCTGGTCAAGGTCAACCCGCTCATCAACTGGAGCGAGAAGCTGCTCTGGTCGTACATCTTCGAGCGTGGCCTGCCGTACAACCTGCTCCTCGACCGCGGTTTCCCGAGCATCGGCTGCACGAACTGCACCCGCGCGGTGCAGCCGGGCGAGGACCCCCGCGCCGGCCGCTGGTCGGGCTTCGACAAGCTGGAGTGCGGCCTGCACACCACGACCTGACGCCTCCATCGATGCGACCACGACAGCCCGCTTCGGCGGGCTGTCGTGCGTTTCGGGGTGGGGCGAAGCGCGCCATGCGTGCGGGCGACGGGGGACATTATCCGAATTGCAATACCCCGAACGTAATATCATTGCAGAGTGCAACATTGTGCCCGTCTCGTGTACACTGGCGCTCGACGGCAGCGGGAACGGGACGACCTGACGTGACCACCGACGCGTTCGACGCACGCGATGTCTTCGCCACGAAGGCCGATCTCTTCGCTACACGGGTGGAGCTCAAGGAGGAGATGGCCGCCCTGCGGACCGATCTCGTTGCGTTGAGGTCAAGGAAGACATTGGGGCGCTGCGCGCCGAGATGCACCAGATGGAGGCCCGCCTACTCCGCTGGATGACCGGCGCCATCCTCGGCGGGATGATTGCCGCCGCCACGATCACTCGCCTCACGGGCTGACGCCCGCGCTCCCCTCGCGCCCCGCTAAGCTGGAGGCGTGACGAAGCTCCTGCCCGGCACTGCGTCCTGGACCGACAAGCCGCTCATCGAGGGTGGGCGCTTCTACCCACCCGAGGCGAAGTCCGCCGAGGCGCGCCTGCGGTACTACGCTACACAGTTCCCGCTCGTCGAGGTCGACGCGCCGTACTACGGGCTCCCCACCGTCGCGCAGGCCGAGCGGTGGGTGGAGCGCACACCGCCGGACTTCACGTTCGACGTGAAGGCGTACTCGCTGTTCACCGAGCACCCGACACCCGTCGCGCGGCTCCCGAAGGCGATCCAGGCGGAGCTTCCGCCCGAGCTGCGCCTCAAGCGCCAGTTCTACCGCCGCGACGCGCCCGACGACCTCGTCGACCTGTGCTGGGCGACGTACCTCGACGCCCTGCTCCCGCTGCACGACGCCGGGAAGATCGGCGTGATCGTGTTGCAGTTCCCGCGCTGGGTGACCCCCAACCGCCCCACCTACCGGTACCTCGAGGAGGTGCGCGAGCGGCTCGGCCACTACCGGGGCGCCGTCGAGTTCCGCAACCACCGCTGGCTCGACGCGGAGCACCGCGAGTCGACGCTCGACCTGCTCGGGGACCTCGAGCTGACCTTCATCTGCGTCGACGAGCCACAGGGGTTCGACAGCTCCGTGCCGCCCGTGGCGGCCGCGACGACGGACCTCGCCTTCGTGCGCTTCCACGGCCGCAACGCGGCGATGTGGGAGGAGCGCACCCGCACCTCCTCGGAGCGCTTCGACTACTGGTACGAGGCCCCCGAACTGGACGAGTGGACGCCCCGCATCCGCTCGCTCGCCGAGGAGGCAAGCGAGGTGCACCTGGTGGTCAACACGAACAACTTCGACCAGGGACCGGTCAACGCGCGCCTGCTCGCCGAGCGCCTCTCCGAGGTCGGCATCGAGACGGAGCCGGGGTTCGACCCCGCTCCGGCGGAGCCACCGAGCCCGGCCGGGCAGGGCCGGCTCCTGTAAGATCGACGCGCAAGGGGCTCCCGAGGTTCGGGCGATGGCTGCACGACGTATCCGGCTGCACTCGCGGCGCGAGGCGCTGCGGCTCGGGGCGCTGGGCGGCGTCGCCCTGCTCGCCGCGTGCGCGCGCTCCAACGAACCACGCGAGGTGGCGCCCGCTCCAACCTCGGCTGGTTCCGCGCAGCCGGTGGTTGCCTCGACTCCCGCGTCCGTTGCGGCCGCGACGCCGGAACCCACGCCGACGCCGACTCCCACCGCCTCCTCGACACCGACCGCGACTCCTCCGCCTCCTCGTGGCCACGAGGAGGTCGCGCTGATGGAGGGGACCGAGTGGGAGACGCCCCTCCTCGTCACCCACAGCGGCGTGGCCGGCCCGACGCTGCTCGTGCTCGGTGGCGTGCACGGCAACGAGCCCGGCGGCTGGCTCGCCGCAGACGAGATCACCGCGTGGGAGCCCCTCCGCGGCAGCCTGCTGGTGGCGCCGCGCGCCAACATCCTCGCCATCCAGCTCCACGAACGCACCACCGAGGAGCTCGGCGATCTCAACCGCCTCTACCCGGGTGCGCACGACGCCGAGCTGCCGATGGCGCGCATGGCCGCCCAGATCGTCGACGTCACCCGGCGCTACGAGGCCGACGTGGTGCTCGACCTCCACGAGTCCTGGTCCTTCTACGCCGAGCGCGGCGAGAACCAGGGCACGGCCTTCCTCGGCCAGACCATCACCAGCGGGCCCGCGCTCGACCGCACACCCCTCGCGAGGCTCATCGCAAGCCGCGTGAATGCGCAGATCGAGGTGGAGCGCGACCTGCTCTACGCGCGCGACTGGATGCAGTGGCCCGCACAGCCCACGGACGACGAGTTGGCCACCGGTGTGCCCGAATCGGCCATGTCCGGAGTGTTCGCCCGCACCCGATGGCGCCCCGGCGGCTCGAGTAGCTCACTCGCCCTCGGGCGCTTCGTGCCGGGCGTGCTCCCCGTGCTGGTGGAGATGGGGCAGCGCAATCAGCCCCTCGAGCGGCGGATCGAGTTGCACCAGCTCGTCGTGCGCAGCGCGATGGAGCTCCAGCGAATGGCCTAGTCCTGGATGAGCGGGAGCCCGCGCACCAGCGCATTGACTCCCTCGCTCAACTCGGCCAGCTCATCCTCGCGGAGCGCGGCCCACGGCGCGAAGAACCACTCGTCCGTCTGCCGCTCGACGGCGTCGCGCAGCGCCTGCCCCTCGGCGGTTGTGCGGTACGCGCCGCCGTCGGCGGTGAGCCAGCCCCGTGCTTCGAGGTCCGCGAGCGCCTGCGCGTAGAACGCGGCGTCGTGGCCACGGAACGACGCGGCCCACGCGATCTCCGAGGCTGTGCGCGCCGCGCCGGACCACACGTGCGAGAACGCGTTCCACATGCCGCCCTCGGTGGCCGGGTCGGCGTGGGCGCTCCACGCGGCGAGGTGCACATCGTCGCGGTAGGCGAGCACGTCCAGGCCCGCCTCGCGGATACGGCCGGGGAGCGGCGTCCCCTCGCCGGCGGAGCGGAAGCGCCGCTCGCTCGCCCACCGTGCGGGCGGCTCGGGCGCTGCGAGGTTCGAGGCGTGGAGGACGGCCAGCAGCCCGTGGACGCGTTCGAGCTCCCCGTCCGGCGTCGCCACGACCTCGCCCAGGCGCGCGTCGCCGGCCCGGTCGAGCGCGCGCACTGCCTCCCGCGCGTGCGGGAACACGACATAACGAGTGGTCATCGGATCGTCGCTGCCCCCGGTCGGCTCCAGCCAGCCGCCGGCGGCAAGGCGGGCGAACTCCTTGGCGAAGCCCTCGCGCCGCGAGTACGGGTCGCGGCGGAGCGCCTCGGCGACCGAGAGCGTGTCGAGGCCGAGTTCGGCGTAGTTGTAGAGGGCGAGCGGAATGCCGCGCTCCGCCGCCAGGGCGTCGATGGCCGGGCGCGCCACGCCCCACAGCTCGAAGACGGCCGCCTCGATCGGCGGCCAGGCGTCGGCGCGGGGGTGCCGGTCGTGGGAGGGCGAGGTGGTCACGCGGGCCGTCCTACGTGACGACGCGGCGCACGATCTCGTACGTCAGCTCGGTGCCCATCTCGAAGTTGTCGACGGTGAGGAACTCGTTGTGGGCGTGCAGGCCCGCAAGCTCCTCGGGGCTGAGCAGGCACGGGATGAAGCCGTACGCGGGGATGCCGAAATCCCGCAGGAAGCGGTTGTCCGTCGCGAACGTGGCCAACCCGGGCACGACGACGGCGTCCTCGACGGCCGAGGTCATCGTGTCGCGGATAGCGTGGAAGAGCTCGCTGTCCCAGTCCGACGGGTTGGTGCCGTAGACGTCGCGCGCCTCCGGCTCGACCGAGACCAGTGGGTCGTCGATCTGCTCGCGCACGGACTCCATCCAGCCCTCGATGTCCTCGCCGGGGAGCAGCCGGCAGTCCAGGACGGCCTCGGCGCGCGGCGGGATCACGTTGGCCTTGATGCCCGCCTCCACCATCGTGACGTTGAGCGTGTGCATGAACATCGCGTGCGAGCCGGGAGTGGAGCGCAGCGCCGCCGCGAGGGCGTCCTGGTCGGCGGGGTCGGGCAGGATGTCGGCCTCGGCGAGCCGCTCGACGAGCGCCCGCGTGCCGGGCGTGAACGTCAGGCCGCGGTCCCACTCCGCGAGGCGGAGGAGTGCGCCCAGCAGACGCACCGCCGGGTTCTCGGTGGTCGGCACGCTGCCGTGGCCGCCGGGCCCGGTTGCCCGCAGCCGCAGCCACGCGACGCCCTTCTCGTCGATGGTCGGCATGAAGATCGACCCCTCGCGGCCGGCGAACTCCGTGACGCCCCCGACACCCTCGTTGAGCGCGAAGTCGATGCCGTCGAGGAGGTCGGGGCGGTGGCGGATCACCCAGCGGATGCCGCGGATGCTGCCCGCTTCCTCGTCCGGCAAGGCCATGAATATCAAGTCGCGCGTCAGCGGCGTGCCGAGGCGGTTGAGCAGCAGGATCGTCATGAGCTGCATGACGCCGCAGCCCTTCATGTCGAGCGCGCCGCGACCGTAGATGCGGCCGTCCCGGACCAGCCCCTCGAAGGGCGGCACGTGCCACGACTCCTCCTCGACGGGCACGACGTCGAGGTGGTTGCCGAGCAGCAGCGCGCCGCCCCCGCTGCCGTCGCCGCGCAGCCGCGTCATGACCAGCTCGCGGTTGGGGTGCGTCTCGATGTATTCGCACTCGAAGCCCTCGGCCTCGAGGATCGCGCCGAGGAAGTGCGCTGCGGGCGCCTCGTTCCCCGGCGGGTTCGACGTGTCGATGCGGATGTAGCGCTGCAGGATGTCGAGCGCCTCGGCGTGTACCGCCCGCCAATCAATCGCGCCTGAACCCTCGTCGGCCATTCGTGTCCCGCCTGCCCGTCGTGCCGAGGTGCCGTCGAGGCGGCGCTATGGGGTGTCCATATTAGGTGAACCTGCTTTGTAAGGGTCTGCCGACCGGATGTCCACGAACGTGATTTTGTAGAAGGGCGTAGGCGCTAGATATCGTTGCGACCCTCACCAACTGACCGATACGATGCCCGCCCTCACACGACTTGGGGGTATCACATATGCCATTACGCGAGGTCACGCTTTTCGAAATCGATCGGGACAGAGTACCTGCATCATCTCCTGGTGCGGCCTTGAGTTTGAGCCAAGCAATCGCGACGGTCCTGATCCCCGGACTTCAAGGGGAATCCTATGGTCGGGCTTGGCGCCTCGGACGAACGCACGTCCTGGGCGATGACGAGAACATCCTCTGGGGCAAGATCGGCTTTGAACGCGAGGGATCGGCGTCGCGGTACGATCCTGACCTCGAGGACTTCGTTCCGATTGAGGGAACTATCGGATCTGCTTCCTACACCTACTACGCACTGGACATAGCAGATGGCTTCTTGGCGGCCGAGGAAGCACCTCCTGACATCTATCACGCATCGGTGCGGGCAGGGTTCAACGCTCTGATGCGGGAGCTTCCCGACTTGGGGCTCAGCATCGACTACGTCCGCGTCGAGCCCAACTTTGAAGAATGGCTCGACGAGGTTGACGTAGTTTTGCGGCTGCACCTGACGATCAACCGCCCGAACCCGACGTTCCCCCAAGGGCAGGAGGCGATCGAGCACCTGATGGGCTACAACGCCAAGCGGCTCGAGCTCAACATGATCTCCGACGACGATGACTCGCTCGCGCTAGACGGGGATGGTCTGGTCGGCCTTGGCAACTTCGCCGCCGACCTCGGGCGTGCCACGGCGACAGGCAGACGCGACGGAGAACGCACTAACTTCGACTCTGCATCCGAACGGGAGTCGACGAAGGTAGACATCCCTAACGAGTTCGTCGAAGAACAACGCGGGCGGTTCCTCGCTGAGGTGTTGAAGAGGTTGCGAGGGCGCTGATGAAGCTGGTGCTGCGCCAATGGAGGACCTTCCTCTTCGCTTGGGATCTTCCTCTCGCGGTGGGTACCGCTGCGCTCGTTGCTACACTCGTGAGCTACGAGCAACTGTGTGAGAACCTCCCGTTGGTGATCCGTATCGAGACGATGGTTGCCGGTGTGTTCATCGGCCTCGTCCTAACCAGTTACTCGATTGTGCTAGTCCTCCTGCCTGACGAGCTGTTGGCGATCCTCGACGAAGACGAGCGTGGTGTGGAGTACTATTTTCTGCCGTTCCGGGTCACGCTCATCATGGCCATCGTCGTCGTGTTCTCCGGCGTTGTGGCGCTGCTCGTCACCGACTTCGGCAGCGAGTGGTGGGTGAGGGGGGTCACGTTCGTGATGTTGTGGTTCTTCCTCTGGACGCTCTTCACAATGGTCGGGCTGATTTCGCTCTTGTTCTCGTACGTGAAGCTGAAGATGCTCCATAGCGGACTAGAGGAACCCCGCGGCCGCTGACGTTCCGCCGCTATTTGGTGTGTCTCGCCAGTGGCGAGGCGAATTACTGGGAGAGACGTCTCGCCGACGGGCAGTGGGAGTTCGTCAAGTGTTCGGCGCCCGGACCGTCAGAAGATGACGTTCATGAGCCGGCCGCGGTAGCGGACGGAGAGCTCGTGCGTGTCGCCGAGGACGGCGAAGGCGTCCAGCATGCGCAGGCGCGCGCCGTCCTCGTCCAGCTCACGGTCCAAACGCACCGCCGCCAGCAGGTGCTCGAGCGCGTCCTGCCACTCGCCCGCGACGGCGAGCACCGCGCCGAGGTGGTAACGCGCCTCGGCGTCACTATCGTCGGCGGCGACGCGCGCTTCGAGGGCGGCGCGGTCCTTCCCGGCGGCGAGCCCGGCCAGGCCGAGACGGCCGAGGGCTCGGCGGGCGCGCGGGTCGTGCTCGAAGTTTCCCGCCAGCTCGCGGGCGTGTGCGATGTCGGCGGCGTCGCTGCTCGCCGAGAGGATGTCGGCGAGCTCGAGCGTGGCGTCGACGTGGTTCGGGTCGTCGGCGAGCACGGCCTCGAGTTGCTCGCGCGCTGCCAGGTCGTCGCCGAGGGCGCGGAAGCGCTGTGCCGCCGTCATGGCGTGGTCGGTCTGCGAGGGGACCAGGATGTCGAAGAACGCCCGCACCTGCTCCTCGGGCTGCGCGCCGGCGAACTCGCTGGTCATCGAGCCGCCCTCGAAGGCCTTCACAGCCGGGATGCTCTGGATGCCCAGCTGCTGTGTCACCCCCGGGTTCTGGTCGATGTTCACCTTCACGAGCTGCACCCGGCCGGCGTACTCGTTCGCCAGCTTCTCGAGCGTGGGGCTGAGGATGTGACACGGCTCGCACCACGGCGCCCAGAAGTCGACGATGACCGGCATCTGGTGCGAGCGCTGCACCACCACGTCGTTGAACGTGGCGTCGGTCGCTTCGAGCACGGCTCCGGTGGTCATCGGTCCTCTCCCTTGTGCGTGCTCAGGGTAGCGCGCGCCCGTGCGGTCTGGATCCCATTGGCCTCACTCGCCGCGCACGTCCGCCAGGTAGTCCTCGGCAAAGCGCTGCGCCAGCTCCGGTGCATCCTCGATCTGGCGCGGGTGCAGCCCGATGATCGCGTGGTTCACGCCCGACTCGCGCGCGGTGTGCAGCCGCTCGGCGGTCTGCTCCAGCCGGTCGGCGGCGAGGACCCCGACGTTGTTCATCGCGATCTGGAGCGCCGACGGGTCGCGGCCCGCGCGTTCGGCCGCCTCGCGGGCGGGGGTCATCGCCTCCTCGGCGCGGCTGATGTAGCCCGCGTGGGCGAGCCAGCCGTCGCCGAGCTCGCCGATGCGCCGCATCTGCTGCTCGCTGTCGCCGCCGATCCAGATCGGCACGTGGCGAGGCGGCAGCGGCCGCGCCGTCCAGCCGTCTACCGTGTGGAACTCGGTCTCGACGCCGTCGACCCACTCCTCGTCCAGCAGCGCGCGGATCACCCGCACGCTCGCCTCGAAGCGGTCGCCGCGGCGGTTGGTGGGCATGCCGAGCACTTCCATCTCCTCGCGCGCCCAGCCCATGCCGGCGCCGAGCAGGAAGCGGCCGCCTGCGAGGTGGTCGATGCTCGCGACGAGCTTCGCCGTGTACGCGGCCGAGCGGTAGTTGAGCACGAGCACCGACGTGCCGAGCTGGATCGTGCTCGTCACCCCGGCGACGAACGTCAGCTCCGCCAGCGGCTCGATGATCGAGTAGTCCACGTAGGTGCGGGGCGGCACCTCGCCGTCGGGGGCGTACGGGTACGGGGAGCGCCACTCGCGCGGGAACATGACGTGGTCGTTGACCCACAGCGCGTCGAAGCCGGCGTCCTCGGCGGCCCGAGCGTGCCGTATCACGAGGTCGCGCGAGGCTCGCTCGCCGAGCTGGGGTAGCTGCACTCCTACCTGCATCACGCCTCCGTTCGCGTCGCGACGAACGTATGGAGCGCGCGCGCCCCGCGTCAAGGCGTCCGGGCAGCCCGGAGGTGCTGCGCGATGCAAGGCCTCGCCCACGCCGCTACGATGCGGCTGAGCGGAACGGCGGCGGGCGCATGTCGCCACCCCGGAAGGACGGACCGCGATGCACGAGGCGCTCACAGTGGAGAAGGACGGCGGGGTCGCGACCTTCACGATCACGCGCCCGCGCGTCAACGCGCTCAGCCTGGACCTCCTCGAGTCTTTCGCCGAGGAGCTCCACAACGCGGCCGACGACCCGGACATCGTCGTCGCGTTGTGGCGCAGTGGGCTGCCAAACATCTTCAGCGCCGGTTACGACCTCGCCGACTCCGGGCCGACCGCCCTCCACCACATGCCGGGCGAGCGCACGGTGCGCGTGCGCAATGCGCAGACGGCGCTGCTCGACATCCCGATCCCGATCGTCGTGGCGGTGAACGGCCCTGCCGTCGGCCTCGGGCTGCTTATGCCCGCGCTGTGCGACATCGTGGTGGCAGGTCGCAGCGCGCGCTTCGGGCTGCCCGAGGTGCAGATCGGCGCGATCGGCGGCGCGGGCCACGCGCGCCGCATCCTGCCCGAGCCCGTCCTGCGCTACATGATGCTGACCGGCCGTCGGGTGACGCCCGAGTACCTCCAGCAGTGCGGCGCCATCGCGCTCGTTGTCGACGACGACCAGCTCGAGGCGGAGACGATGGCGATCGCGCGCGAGATCGCCTCGTACGACCCGGTGGTCGTGCGCAACAACAAGATCGCGCTCCAGATGCTGCAGGGCGTCGACGACGTCGCGACCGTCTACGCGATCGAGCACAAGTGGGGCGCGGCGATCCGCGCATCCCGCGAGGAGTAAGGAGCCCCGATGCCGAAGGCCCTCGCGGGCTACCGCATCTGCGACTTCACCGGCCAGCTGGCCGGCGCGGGGGCCACGCGCCACCTCGCCGCGTTCGGGGCCGAGGTGATCCGCATCGAGGATCCCGTGAACCAGGGGCGCTGGGACATCCTGCGCGGCCAGCCGCCGTACAAGGACGAGCGGCGCGGCATCAACCTCGGCGGCTCGTTCAACAACCACAACGTCGGCAAGCTCGGCATCACGCTCAACCTCCGCACCGAGCGCGGGAAGGAGCTGCTGGCCGAGCTCGTGAAGGTGTCCGACGTGGTCTCGGAGAACTTCTCGGCGGGGGTGATGGACCGCCTCGGATTCGGCTACGACCGGCTCGCCGCGATCAAGCAGGACATCATCTACGTCTCCAACAGCGGCTTCGGGAAGCAGGGGCCGTACGGCACGTACAAGACGTGGGGCCCCATCGTGCAGGCAGTGTCCGGGCTCACGTGGACCTCGAAGCTGCGCGACCTGGAGCCTGCCGGGTGGGGCTACTCCTACATGGACCACACCGGCGGCTACTACATGTGCATCGCCATCCTCGCCGCGCTGCACCACCGCAACGTGACCGGCGAGGGCCAGTGGGTCGACATGTCGTGCACCGACGCGGGGGCCACGCTGACCGGCCCCGCGATCCTCGACTACACCGCCAACGGTCGCCCGACGCGCCGCGACGGCCTGCCCGACTCGAACCACAACCGCTGGCCCCCGATGGCCCCGCACGCCGTCTACCCCGCCGAGGGCGAGGACAACTGGATCGCCGTCGCCTGCCGCGACGAGGCGGACTGGCACGCGCTGGCCGCCGAGGTCGCCGAGCCGTGGACCGACGATCCCCGCTTCGCCACCCTCGACGGCCGCATCGAGCACGAACCGGCGCTCGACGAGGCGCTGGGCAGCTGGACCGCGTCGCGCGACAAGTTCGCCACGGCCGAGCGGCTGCGCGCGGCCGGGGTGCCCGCCTCGGCGGTGCAGCGCCCCGGCGAGCGCATCGATGGCGACGCGAACACGAGCGCGTGGGGGCTGTGGCCGACCGTGCAGCAGACCGACATGGGCGACGTCCGCGTCGACGGCGTGCCAGCGCACCTGGGTGAGACCGAGTGGGAGCTCACGCACGGCGCGCCGAACCTGGGCGAGCACAACGAGGAGGTCTACGGCGGGCTGCTCGGCCTCGATGCCGGCGAGATCGCGAGCCTGCGCGAGGAGGGCGTGATTTGACCACTCCATCCGCCCCCACGGGACCGATGCACGGCCTGAAGGTCGTCGAGCTGTGCGAGGAGATCGGCGAGTTCGCCGGCAAGCTCCTCGCCGACATGGGCGCGGACGTCGTCAAGGTCGAGCCGCCCGGCGGCTCGCGCACGCGCTCCTACGCGCCGTTCCTCGACGACGAGCCGCACCCCGACCGCAGCCTCTTCTTCTGGCATTACAACACCAGCAAGCGCTCGGTCGTGCTCGACCTGGACGGCGAGGAGGGGCGCGAGGCGTTCCGGAAGCTGGTCGCCGGGGCCGACGTGCTGGTCGAGGACCGCGCGCCGGGCTGGCTCGCCGAGCGCGGGCTCGACTACGAGGACCTGCGCGGCGACAACCCTGGCCTCATCCACTGCGCCCTCACGCCGTTCGGGCGCTCCGGCCCGCGCGCCGGCGACCCCGCGACGGACCTCACGATCCTCTCGGGCGCTGGTCCGGTCTGGTCCTGCGGCTACGACGACCACTCGATCCCGCCGGTACGCGGCGGCGGCAACCAGGGCTACCAGACGGGGTGCCACTGGGCGCTCATCACCATCCTCACAGCGCTGCTCTACCGCGACAACGGCGGCGGCGGACAGTTCATCGACGTGAGCCTGCACGCCGCCTCGAACGTCACGACCGAGGCGGGGAGCTACCAGTGGCTCGTCGCCGGCG
Organism: uncultured Dehalococcoidaceae bacterium; assembly: GCA_964565075.1. Lineage (GTDB taxonomy): Bacteria > Chloroflexota > Dehalococcoidia > UBA2979 > UBA2979 > VXMT01. The sequence continues at coordinate 30,507 of CAZMCK010000012.1, read as the reverse complement.
AGACCGTGCAGCGCCAGACCGGCCGCCACGCGGGCGTGAACCCCTCAGGGCCCACGCAGGTGCAGGCGAAGGACGGGGTGTGGATGAACACCGGCCTCTTCCCGCGCCGCCCGCACGAGTTCCGCATCCTCATCGAGTGGATGCAGGAGCTCGGCCTGTTCGAGCCGTACGAGCAGTCGGCGCTCCTCGAGGTCGCGGCGGGGATGGACCGCATGCTCGACATGGGGCGCGCCGCCGAGGACGAGGAGGAGGCGGCCCTGCTGAGCGCGGGGCGCGAGGCCATGATCTTCCTCGTGCAGCACATGGACGCGTACGACTACTTCTACGGTGCGCAGGAGCGTGGCTTCCAGGTCGGCATCATCTACGCACCCGAGGACGTCATCGAAGACCCGCACTTCATCGCACGAGGCTTCCGCACGGAGGTCGAACACCCCGAGCTGGGCCGGACGTTCGTCTACCCCGGCGCGCCGTACGCCTTCCAGGGCTCGCCGTGGGCGATCACGCGCCGCCCGCCACTACCGGGCGAGCACACCGCGGAGGTGCTCGCCGAACTCGACAGCGCGTGAGGACGGAACCATGACCGCATCACCATCCACACCATCCGCCGACACACGGGCCGCCAACGGAAGGGCGAAGCCACTCGAGGGCATCCGCGTGCTGGACCTGGCGACCGGCTACTGCGAGATCGCAGGGCGGCTGCTCGCCGACATGGGCGCCGAGGTGATCAAGATCGAGCCACCCGGCGGCCACCCGTCGCGCCGACACGCACCATTCGTCGATGGCCGCGAGGGCGAGCCCGACGGCTCGCTGCACTGGGCCGCTTACGCGATCGGCAAGCGCAGCATCGTGCTGGACCTGGACGACGAGGCAGACCGCGAGCGGCTGCGCGAGCTCGCTCGCGGCGCCGACGTGCTCGTTGAGTCGCTGGAGCCGGGCGCCCTCGACGCGATGGGGCTGGGCTACGCCGACCTGGACGCCCTCAACCCCGCGCTGGTCTACGCCTCGATCAGCCCGTTCGGGCAGACCGGCCCCCACGCGCACCGTCCCGCCACCGACCTCACGCTGCAGGCGGCGGGTGGCCTGGTCTCGCTGCAGGGGGACGGCGACCGGCCGCCGATCCCCGTGGGCTTCCCGCAGGCGGGCCTGCACGCGGGGACGCAGGCCGCGGCCGACATCGTCGTGGCCCTCAACGAGCGCGACCACTCCGGGCTCGGCCAGCACCTCGACACCTCGATGCAGGCGTGCATCGTGTGGACGCTAATGGACGCGACCGGCTACCCGCCCAACGAGGGCGGCGACAAGCCGGGCCACGGCGACGACCGCGGCGATCCCATTCCGGCGCGCATGCCCGGGCTCGACGTGCCGACGCTGATCGAGGTGGCTGATGGCCACGCGACCAACGCGATGGGCACGTTCCCTCCGCCGGCGCTGAACACGGCGAACAACGCCGTTGCCTGGATGCTGCGAGAGGGCTTCGAGTGGCCCGAACACCTCAAGGACATCGACTGGGAGCACTGGCACGAGGACTGGGCAATGCCGGGCGTTGAGCCTGCCAGCGCGCCACTCGTGAACGAAGCGCTCCAGCATGTGGTCGCGTTCCTCCAGACCAAGACCAAGGCCGAGCTGCATCCCTGGTCCCTCGAGACGAAGTCGCTCGTCGCGAAGATCTCAAACGCGAGAGACCTGCTCGAAGACCCTCAGCTTGAGGCGCGCGAGTACTGGCAGCAGGTGGGCGGGCACACGGTGCCGGGCCCGTTCGCGCGGTTCTCGCGCACGCCGATCGGTTCGCTCGAGGCTCCCCCGGTGCTCAACGAAGGCGCGGCGCTCCTCGACACCCCACGCGCGCCTGCGGCCGGCGGCACTGCCTCCTCGAACGGCTCGAACGGGCATCGCTCCCGGACCTTCGAGGGGCTGAAGGTGGTCGACTTCGCCTGGTACGGCGTCGGACCGCTGATCGCGAAGGGGCTCGCCGACCACGGGGCGACCGTGGTGCACGTCGAGTCCGAGCAGCGCGTCGACGGGCTGCGGATGGCTCCACCGTTCAAGGATGGTGAGAACGACATCAACAAGGCGCAGTTCTTCGCCAACTACAACTCCTCGAAGCTCGGCGCAGCCATCAACCTCGCCACCGAGGAGGGCCGCGAGATCGCTCGTGAGCTCACTGAGTGGGCCGACGTGATGGTGGAGAGCTTCGTGCCGGGGACGATGGAGCGTCACGGCCTCGACTGGGCCACGCTCAGCCCCGGTCACCCCGACCTCGTGATGGTCCGCACCTGCCTGCGAGGGCAGACGGGGCCGGAGCGCCGCTTCACCGGATTCGGCACGCAGGGCTCCGCGCTCGCCGGGCTCCACGCCGTCACCGGCTGGCCCGACCGGGCGCCGATCGGCCCGTACGGCGCATACACGGACTTCCTCAACCCGCGGTTCGGGCTCCTCGCGGTCGCCTCGGCCCTGTACGAGCGGCGGCGCAGCGGCAAGGGACAGCTCATCGACCTCTCGCAAGCAGAGGCGGCGATCCACTTCGTCGCACCGCTCGCGCTCGACTACGCGGCGAACGGGCGCGTCGCCGCCGCTTCCGGTCACGACTCGATGACCGACGCGCCGAACGGCGTCTACGCCTGCCGCGGCACGGAGCGGTACGTCGCCATCTCGTGTGCGACGACGGGGCAGTGGCACGCGCTGCGTGATGTCACGGGCATCGAGGGCTTCACCGGCCCCGCCTACGAGACGTACGCGGGCCGGCAGGCCGACCGCGCACGCATCGACGCAGCGCTGGCGGCGTGGTGCGCCGACCGGGACGGCCAGCAGATCGCCTCGCAGTTGACGGATGCGGGCGTCCCTGCCTCGGCCGTCCAGCGCGTGACCGACCTCTACAACGACCCGCAGCTCGAGCACCGCGAGTTCTTCGTCACGCTGGACCACCCGGCAATGGGGCCGACGCCGTACGACGGCCTCGCGACGCAGTATTCCGGCTCGCCCGGGCGGCTGAGCAAGGCGGCGCCCCTGCTGGGGGAGGACACGCACTACGTGCTGACCGAGTTCCTCGGAGCCTCGGCCGAGGATGTGGCGCGGTACGCGGAGAGCGGCGCACTTTCCTAGAATCGGGGCACACGCACGGCCCGGCGCGGGGCGGCGGCAGGCGAAGGAGGATCCATGGCTGGGACGATGCGAGGCACGACGGCGATTGTCGGCCTTGCCGAGACCACCTACTACAAGCGCGGCGGCGCCGAGGACGCCGAGTTCAAGCTCGGCCTCCAGGCAGTGATCGCGGCCGCGGAAGACGCGGGCATCGACGTCCGCGACATCGACGGCTTCTGCTCGTACAGCAACGACCGCAACGACCCGACGCGCTTCCACACCGCGCTCGGACTGCGCGACCTCAAGTGGTCCTCGATGGTCTGGGGCGGGGGCGGCGGCGGCTGCGCCGGGGCCGTGGCGATGGCCGCTGCGGCCGTGAACGCCGGGATCGCCAACAACGTCGTCGTGTTCCGCGCACTGGCCCAGGGCCAGTTCGGCCGCTTCGGCACGGCGAGCGCGACCGGCGCGCTGGAGGGCGCACCCGCCTACACCCAGCCGTACGGGCAGATGTCGCCCGCGCAGTCGTACGCGATGAAGGTCACGCGCTTCATGCACGACCACGGTGTTCGGCAGAGCGCCCTGCGCGCGGTCTCCCTCGCGAGCTACTACCACGCCCAGCGGAACCCTCGAGCCGTCATGTACGGCCGGCCGCTGGACGAGGAGCGCTACGACAACTCGCGCTGGATCGTCGAGCCGTTCCACCTCTTCGACTGCTGCCAGGAGAACGACGGCGCAGCAGCCGTCATCGTGACGACGGCCGAGCGCGCCCGCGACATGAAGAACAAGCCCGTCTACATCCTCGCCGGCGGGCAGGGCTCGCAGTTCCGGCAGTCGGCGTGGGCGCACAACGCCCCTGACTACGCCACCTCGAACTTCAAGAACAACGCCCGGTCGCTCTACGACATGGCGCAGGTCAAGCCCGAGGAGGTCGACGTCGCGCAGGTCTACGAGAACTTCACCGGCGGCGTCGTGATGAGCATCATCGAGCACGGCCTGATCGGGGTGGAGCAGGCGAACGAGGAGTTCACGCTCGACAACTTCCGCTTCGATGGCGGCAAGCTGCCGCTCAACACCTCGGGCGGAAACCTGGCCGAGTGCTACATGCACGGCTTCGAGCTGGTGATCGAGGCGGCCCGGCAGGTCCGCGGCGAGTCGACCGCGCAGGTTGACGACGTCGAGATCTCGCTCGTGGCCGGCGGGCCGATGGTGGAGCCGACGAGCAACCTGATGCTCGCGGCGCAGACGTAGGAGGACGGCGATGGCGGACGCAACGAAGGCCGACATCGAGTCCGGCGGGAGCTACCTCCCGAAGCCGGTCGCCCTCCCGGTGGCGATGGCCGACGGCCTCGACGCGCCCTACTACGAGGGCAAGGAGCGCGACGAGCTGTGGGTGCAGTACTGCGTCGACTGCAACGAGCACCAGTGGGGTCCGGAGTGGATCTGCCACGGCTGCCTCAGCTACGCCGTCGAGTGGCGGGAGGTGGCGGCAGAGGGCCGGATCTTCTCGTGGGAACGGATCTGGCACCCCGTCCACCCCGACCTCGCGGAAGCGGTGCCGTACGTGGTGGTGCTCATCGAGCTGCCCCACGCGGACAACATCCGCATGGTCGGCAACCTGCTCGGTGACCCCGAGGAGGAGATCGTGATCGGGACGGAGGTCGAGGCGGTGTTCGAGCACCACCCCGATCACGATCCGCCCTACACTCTCGTGCAGTGGTCCCGAAAGTAGGGGTCCCGGAAGTGACGGACACGCCACCGGGACACGAGGACGCGCCGGCACGGGCCTGAGCGCGGCGACCGCCTCCCGGACACCGCGGGGCGGAGAAGGAGGGCGACATGGACTACGAGATGCCCCGGGAGGTGCTCGACTTCCGCAAGGAGGTGCAGGACTTCATCGCCTCGCACCGCACGCCCGAGCTCGACGCCGAGATCGCCGAGCATCACATCCACGGCTACGGCCCGGCGGCGCGCTCGTTCATGCAGGCGATGGCGCAGGAGGGCCTCGCGGCCGTCTCGTGGCCGGAGGAGTACGGCGGCCAGGGCAAGGGCGCGCTCTTCCTGTGGACCCTCGCCGAGGAGTGCGCGCGCGAGGGCGTGCCGTTCGACAACCTCACCTTCATCTCCGTCGGCCCGATGATCATGCGCAACGGCACCGAGGAGCAGAAGCAGGAAATCCTGCCGAAGGTCCTGAACGGTGAGATGAACTTCGCGCTCGGCTACACCGAGCCGAACGCCGGCACGGACCTCGCCTCGATGCAGACGCGCGCCACGCGCGACGGCGACGAGTGGGTGATCAACGGGCAGAAGATCTACACCTCGTCCGCCCACCTCGCGACGCACGTCTGGCTGGCGGCGCGCACCGAGCCCGACGCCCCGAAGCACCGCGGCATCTCGACCTTCGTGCTGCCGCTCAACACCCCGGGCATCACCGTGCGCCCGCTGTGGGTGATGGGTGAGGGCCGCACCAACGAGACGTTCTGGGAGGATGTGCGCATCCCCGCCGACTCGCTGATCGGCGAGGAGAACCGCGGCTGGTACATCGTCAGCGGCGCGCTCGACCTCGAGCGCGTGGCGATCGGCACCTACCGACCGCTCGAGAAGACCGTCGAGGACATGGTCGGGCACATCAAGGACGAGCGGCCCGAGCTCCGGGACGACGCCTTTGCCCGCCAGGCCGTGGCGGACGCGCTCATGCGCGTCGAGGTGGCCCGCGCACTCGCCACGAACAACGCGGCGATGGTGCACAGCGGCCTCATCCCCACGATGGAAGCCTCGATGGGCAAGGTCTGGACGACGGACTCGCGCGAGCGCGTGAACGACGTCTTCATGGACCTCCTCGGCCGCAGCGGCGGCATGCAGGCCGGCACGGACGGCGCACCGCTCGACGGCGCGCTCGACGGCACGTGGCGCAGCGCCCCGGTCGGACGCTTCGGCGGCGGCACCAACGACATCCAGCGGCGCATCATCGCCAACCGCGGCCTCGGGCTGCCTCGCTAGGAGGGCGACATGGATCTCCGGCTCAGCGAACTGCAGGAGCTGCTCCGCGCCAACGCGCAGGAGTTCTTCGAACGCGAGGTCACCTTCGAGCGCATCCGCGAGATCGAGGCTGCCGATACGCCCGACGCACAGCTGTGGGACCAGATGGTCCAGCTCGGCTGGACCTCGCTCCCCATCGCCGAGGAGTACGGCGGGCAGGGCGGCACCCTGCTCGACACCTCGATCCTCGTCAACGAAGCGTGCCGCGTCGCGCTGCCGAGCCCGTTCACGTCGACGCTCATCGGCGCCCTGGCCGTGCAGGCCCACGGCTCCGAGGACGTCAAGAACGCCGTGCTGCCGCGCCTCGCCGATGGCATCGCGATCTCATCCGCCGTGCTCGAAGCCGACGACGCCATCTACGGCGACCCGCAGACCACCTCGGACGGCTCGACCGTCAGCGGCGAGAAGCGCTTCGTCGAGTTCGGCGCGACGAGCGACATCCACCTCGTGACGGCCTCGCACAACGGCTCGCAGGGCATCGCGGTGGTGTCGCGCGACCAGGCCGGCGTGCAGGTCACGCCAGTGCGCACCATCGGCGCGCTGCCGCAGGCGCACGTCAGCTACGACAGCGCGGCGGTCGACGGCTGGATCGACGGCGCGGAGGCCGTCGACGCCCTGCGCGACATCGGCACGGCGCTCACGGCCTTCGAGGCGTACGCGTACGCGCAGAAGGCGCTGGACGTCACGGTCGAGTACGTGCAGCTGCGCGTGCAGTTCGGGCAGCCGCTCGGAGCGTTCCAGGCGGTGCAGATGCGCTGCGCCGACATGGCGACGATCGTCGAAGGCTCGCGCTTCCTCGCCAACGAGCTGCTGTGGAAGCTCGACCAGGGCGAGGCGACGCGCCGCGACGTGGCGATGGTGAAGGCGATCACCTCGAAGATGGCGCCGCAGGTGCTGCAGGACTGTCACCTGCTGCACGGCGGCATCGGCTACATGCACGAGTACGACCTGCACTTCTTCACGCGGCGCGGCAAGGAAGCCTCGCTGCGGTGGGGCTCGGCCCGCGAGACGATGAACGTCGTCGTGGACACCGCCTTCGCGTAGCCGCCGGCGGCGAAAGATAGTCGAGTAGTGTCACCGAGGCGGAGGCCGCTTCGCGGGGACTTCCCGTTCCGGGACGTCTTCCTCGAGGTGCTGTCCGACTACCGGACGTGCCCAACCTACTGGTACATCCCGAAGGCCCGCGCGCTGAATGACGAGAACGTGCTGTTCTGCGCGAGGACGCTACAGCTCATCTTCGACGAGTTCCTCGGGGCGACCTGGAACCAGGAGACGCAGGATCGGTTGCTCGATAGCCTCACTGAGAACGAGTTGACGCGCCCCTACGTTCCAGACGCGGATGTCCGTGATCGCACGGCGCTTCCCCGCATCATCAAGCAGTTCCTCGGTACGCTCGGCTTCCTCTGGGCAGAGGGCGATCAGGAGATCACCATCACCGACGCCGGCTTCGCGCTCATCGCCGCGCTTGCCAATGAGGAGCCTCTGCGCCCGGTCGTTGAGCGGCAGGCAGTGAAGCTACAGTACCCGCATCCGCTGCTGCCCCGAAAGTACCGCGAGCACTTCGGGGGCCTCATCCCGCATGTCCTGCTGCTTCAAGTGCTCCAGGAGACTGGGGGCTACCTGACGTTCGATGAGCAAGAGTTGTTCCTCAATCTCGCTGGCGAACAGAACGACGCACAACGAGTGATCCGCTATGTGCAGCACTGGCGCAACCTGAGCCCGACCGAACAAGACGAACTCCGGGAGATCTTCCGCACCATGCCCACGCGCCCCGATCCCGAGCCAGGTAGGCGCTTCAATCGGATACGACAGGACGCGGCCTACCAACGGTCCTTCTTCTGCTACCCCTCATGGCTCGACGTGGACAGCGAAGACCGCACGATCCGTGTTCTCGACACCGAGGCAACAGCGGAGATCGCGGGTTCCGACATCAAGGTCACTGACTTCCCGAGTCCGGAGGATTGGTTCACGTACCTCGGAGATCCGGAACAACACCCATCGTGGTTCACGTACCTTGCGTTCGCCGTGGAGACGGCCGAATCCAGGGAGCAGGCTCGTGAGGAGATCGAGCGCCACGCGGGCAGGCTGTCGGAAGAGGAATCTGCCGAGATCACACGGCTTGAGTTCGAGAAGGCTATCGAGTCGTCGTACGCCGAGCGGCCCGAGTTGCTGCACATGCTCGAAGCTGGGTTGGAGCTGGTCGGGCGCCAGGTGGAGACACCAATCGGGCGGATAGACCTGCTGTGCCGGGGAGCCGACGGCAAGTATGTCGTGGTCGAGATCAAGGCGAGGGGAGCAGAGGATTCAGTGTTCGGGCAGATCCTGCGCTACATCGGATGGGTCCACGGCAACTACGAAGGCGGGAGGGGCAATGTGCGCGGTATCATCCTCGCCAGCCAGTTCCCGGACAAGGCGCGCTACTCGCGCATCGGACTGCTCAAGGACGATGCCGAGGAGTTCCTGCGGTTCCGTCAGCACCCGTTCGCCGGCACGGAGGTCTGAGGCGATGCAGTACCGCATCCCCGATCAGAGCCACTGGCCTGACCGCCTCGTAGATCGGATCGTGTGCGCAGACGCACGCGACACCCTGCGCGAGCTCCCCGATGAATGCGTGGCGTTGGCTGTGACGAGCCCGCCGTACTGGAACGTTGTGGACTACGGGATGGAAGGGCAGATCGGGCAAACGAGCTACGAGGACTATCTCGATGAGTTGATGGCGGTGTGGCGCGAGACGCAACGAGTCCTCACTCCCAACGGCAAGCTCGCCATCGTCACGCCGGTGATGCCGATCCCCAAGAGCCAGATTGGTGACCAGCACACGCGCCACCTCAAGAACATCGCCTTCGACATTGAGGCGGGCATCTTGCGCGAACTGCCCGGTCTGCACCGCTTCAGCCTTTTCGTCTGGAAGAAGCAGACGACCACCAAGATGTTCGGGAGTTATCCCTACCCGCCCAACATCTACGAGGACAACACCATCGAGTTCATCAACGTGTACGTGAAGGACGGCGCGCCGCCCCCCGTCCCGAGGGAGGCGAAGGAGCCGAGCAAGCTGACTCAGGCCGAGTGGCGCAACCTCAGTATGCAAATCTGGCCGATGTATCCAGAGGATGTGAAGCGTACTGGCGGACACCCGGCCCCGTTCCCCACCGTGTTGCCACAACGGCTGGCTATGATGTACTCGTTCGCGGAGGCACCCGAGGCCGGGTTCGGTGGGGACCTCGTGCTCGACATGTTCAACGGCACTGGCGCGACAACCCTTGCCGCTAAGGCGACGGGCAGACGCTGGCTCGGCATCGACCTCAACCCCGACTTCTGTGAACACGCTCAGAACCGGCTGGCCCTCAACTCCGCGAACAACCCCATCAATCCCCACGGCATCATGTTGGAGGACGTGCGAGTCTTGAGCGCCCGTGACAGCAGGCAACTCGACTTGTTCGCGTCCGGCGGGTCGCCCCCGAAGTGAGACCGAGGGGCGTTGTCACGCGACGACGCCCCTCGCCTTGAGCGCCGCGATCGACTCGGGGGACTCGCCGAGCTCCGCGAGCACCTCGTCGGTGTGCTGGCCCAGGTAGGCGGGCATGCCGCGCACCGCGCCGGGTGTGCCGAGCAGCTTCGGCGCCACGCCGACGTGCCGCACCGCGCCCGCCCCGAGGTCCTCGCTCGCGCCGCCCGCCTCGCCCCCGTCGACGTCGATCGCCATCTCGCGCTCCCGCTGGTGGGGGTCGTCGAGCATCTCGTCGAGGTCCAGCACCGGCGTGAGACACGCGTCGAGGTGGCCGAGGTCCGCGAACCACTCGTCGCGCGGCCGCTCGCGGAAGCGCGCGGCGAAGGCGGCCTGCATCTCGCCCTGGCGGTCGGGGTCGTTCTGGTGGGGGATGAACTCCTCGAAGCCGAGCGCGTTGCAGAGCTCCTCGAAGAAGTAGGGCTCGATCGCGCCGACGCTGACCCAGCGGCCGTCGGCGCACTCGTAGACCTGGTAGTAGCAGCGGGCGCCGGAGAGTACGTGGTCGCCGCGCCGCGGCGGCCCCGCCCCCGCGAGCATGCCCGCGACGTGCGAGATCATCAGCGAGGCGACCCCGTCCGACATCGCGGCGTCGACGTCCTGGCCGTGGCCCGTGCGCTCACGGGCCTGCAGTGCGACGAGGATGCCGAACGCGGCCATGAGCCCGCCCCCGGCGAAGTCGGCGATGATGTTGAGCGGGAGCACCGGCTCCCCCGTCGCGTTCCCGATCGACCCCAGCGCGCCGCCGACCGAGATGTAGTTGATGTCGTGCCCGGCGCGCGGCTCGTACGGCCCGGTGCGCCCGAAGCCGGAGACCGAGCAGGTGATGATGCGCGGGTTGATCGCCTCCAGGCTCGTGTAGTCGATGCCGAGGCGCGCCGTCACGCCCGGCCGGAAGCCGTCGATAACCACGTCGGAGCGCTCGACGAGCGCGCGGAAGATGCGCCGGCCGTCCTCGTCGCGGAGGTTGATGGCCGTGCCGCGCTTGTTGCGCCGCAGCGCGTTGTGCGCGAGCGCGCGCGCCGCCTCTTCGTCCTCGGGCGCTCCGTTGCGCACCTCGAAGCGTTCGACGGCGCCCGGGGGCACTTCGACCATGAGCACGTCGGCGCCGAAGTCGGCGAGGAGCATGGATGCGTACTGGCCGGGCGGTGTGCGGGACAGGTCGAGGACGCGAACGCCCTCCAGCGCCATGGTCATGGGTGCCCTCCTCGGTGTAGCCGTCCGGGGTGCCTGTGTCGTGGCGAGGGTAGCGCGCGGGCAGGGGCGTGGACGAGGTGCGTTATTTTCGGTATGGCCCGTCTTCGCAAATAGCGCGGATCGTTATTTTCGTTCCGCTAACAAGGCCGGCGGACGGCGTCTGGTATTAGCGTATCGGGCGTTGAGTGAAAATAAGATGGTTCTCATACTCCTGGGAAGCGGCGGGCACGGTATACTTGTTTGCGTGAGCCGCCCATTCCGCTAATAGCGGACCCGGCACGCGGAGGGTACGGCCGTGACAGCATCGACCGAGCGGGTGCGGCGGCCTCACGGCCGGGTGGTGGCCGGCATCGGCGGCTATCGCGCGTACGTGCCCGCCCCCGCCCCGCCGCCGCTGACGTGGGACATCGACCTCGCGGTGAGCCTCTCGGCCGCCGACCTGGCGATCGGGCGTCTCGCCGGCGAGGGGCGTCGTCTGGCGAACCCGCACATCCTGATCCGCCCGTTCGTCCGCAAGGAAGCCGTCCTCTCCAGCCGCATCGAGGGCACGCAGGCCACGCTCGGCGAGCTCCTCGCCGCCGAGGCGGGAGCGTCCGTCGAGCGCAGCCGCGACGACCTGCGCGAGGTGGGGAACTACGTCGTCGCGCTCGAGTACGGGCTCGCTCGCCTCGAGACGTTGCCCGTCTCGCTGCGGCTCGTGCGCGAGCTGCACGAGCGCCTGATGCGCGGGGTCCGCGGCGAGGTGGCGACGCCCGGGGCGTTCCGGCGCAGCCAGAACTGGATCGGTCCTCCGGGCGCCACGCTGAACGACGCCACCTACGTCCCGCCGCCCCCGGCCGAGCTGATGGCGTGCCTGGACGAGTGGGAGCGCTTCATGCACGACGAGACGCTGCCGCCGCTGGTCCAGGCGGCCATCGCGCACGTCCAGTTCGAGGCGATCCACCCGTTCCTCGACGGCAACGGGCGCGTCGGGCGCCTGCTCATCACGCTGTCGCTGGTCTCGCGCGGGGTGCTCCCGTCGCCGCTGCTCTACCTCAGCGCCTGGTTCGAGGCCACGCGCGACGAGTACTACGCGCGCCTCCTGGCCGTGACGGAGCGAGGCGAGTGGGAGGAGTGGCTGACCTACTTCCTGCGGGGCGTCGTGCGCCTGTCCGGGGACGCGATTGCGCGGCTCCAGCGCCTCGACGAGCTCCTCGGCGCATGGAAGGACGACCTGGCCGCCGCTCGGTCGCCGCACCCCGCGCGGGCGCTGGACCTCTTTGCCGAGAACCCGTTCTGGTCGGTGCGGGGCGTGGCCGAGCGGCTGGGCGTCGCGTTCACGACGGCCCAGCGCGCCGTCGACCGCCTCGAGGACGCCGGCATCGTCGCCCGCATCGACGAGGCGCAGCGCAACCGCGTGTACTGCGCAGGGGCGGTCCTCGAGCTGCTGGAGGAAGAGCCGCGGCTCGGTACGGTGCAGGCCGCTATTATCGATTAGAGCTGTAATCGCTAATAGCGGCGCGCGTTATTTTCGTAGCGCTAATAGCGGCCGGATCGGTGGTGCGGGCGCCTGAGGTACGAACGCTACAGCCGGCCGCGCAAGATGCTGGCGTCGACGCGGCGTGAGGCATCGGCGCGCCCGTCCATAAGCAGGACGCCTTCACCCTCGAGCATTGCAGCCGGATCGCGGTCGTCTTCGGGGTCCGACCAGTGGAAACCGTCCGCGATCCGACCGTCGGCGTTCAATACCCGGTGGGCAGATGAGCACGCGTCGCACGCCGTGATGTGCCCCCCTATTGCCCGTGCCGAACTCCCAATCGTCTCCGCGAGGTCGCCGTAGGTAGTCCACTCACCGGGCCGCACCAACTCCAGGAGGCCGTGGAGGTCCGACCAGTCACGGCGTACCGAGCGATTCTCGCTCGCCTCGCCCGCCAGAGCCGACAACGTCTGTCCGTCAGTTGTCTTCCACGCCTGCGGCCCGTTGATCACTTGGGGACGCTCGCCTGACGCGCGCTCCACGATCTCTTTCGCCAGACCGGTCGGGCTCCAGTGCTCGCTGTCCACAGCCCACGTCAACGGCCGCTGGCGGTCGTTCCGCCAGGTCGCTCGACCGCGTCTGGGGTCTTCTTCGAGCCATGCCGCCACGCGATCGCGCCAGCTCGGGCGGATGCCGCGCAGCTCCAATTCGATGGCCGCCCCATGTTCGAGGGCGTTCCCGTCGACCAGCCTCGCGACGGCTCGCGTCTCCCGGCGCGTCTGCTGCCGCTCGTTCGCCTCGCGCTGCTCGATACGGCGGGGCGAGACTGTGAAGTCCTCGACGTCTCGTACGGGCCAGACCTGCGAGACGGCGAGTACGGTGTCGTGCGCGGTGCGGTACGCGTTGAATTCGATGAGCGCGACATCCACGCCCATCTCCGTGAGCCAGACGGCGCTTGCGGTGACCTGTGATGGAAAGCTAGCCGCCATCAGCGCGATGCGCGGCTCGCGAAGCCTGTCCGCGTCGAGCGCCCCGCCTGCGTGCTCCTCAAGTTGGGCGAGCGCGTCCTCGGGTGACACTGCCTCGCCGTCGCGCGAGAGGTATGCAGCGTGCGCCTCGCCGAGCGTCTCGGGAGTGAAACGGCTGACGAACGCCGCGTACTTGATGGCCTGCATCTCGACGGTGTCAGGCGCCGGGCCGCGTTTCAGTTCGACCACGACCAGCCGACCATCGCCGTCGAGTCCGAGCAGATCGAGGCGGTCCGCGGCGCGGCCGTCGCGCGCCTGCCAGCGATCGAACTCGAATGTCACGATCAGGACATCGTCGCCGAGGATCCCGGGGTTGTTGCGCACCCACTCCTGCAGGTCGGCGCGTTCCCGCAGGCCCGCGTCGGCGAGGCTGATCGGGTCAGCGGGCTTCGCCACACCCGGCTCAACGGTGAAGATCATCTCGTTGGGCATCGGCCTGCTCCCCGCCGGGTAGCCTACGCAGCCGGCAGGGCTGCGTCACTCCGCCGCGCACAGCAAGACGCCCGCCTTCCGGCGGGCGTCTGCATGGTGCGACTGAAGCGTGGCTGCTAGCGCGAGCCTCGCAGGCGCGGGTCGAGCACGTCGCGGACGACGTCGCCGAGCAGGTTGAAGCTCAGCACCGTCACCGCGATCGCCAGGCCGGGGAACAGCGCCAGCCACGGCGACGTCTCGATCGACTCACGGCCACGGCTCAGCATCAGGCCCCACGAAGCGTCGGGCGGCTGCGTCGCCAGGCCGAGGAAGCTGAGCGCCCCCTCGATGAGGATCGCCGAGCCGAACCCCGCCGAGACGAGGATGAGGATCGGCGCCACCACGTTCGGGAGGATGTGCTGCATCATCACGCGCAGCGGGCTCGCGCCGATCGCGCGCGCCGCCTCGATGTAGGTGTTCTCCTTCACCGACAGAACGGCGCCTCGAATCACTCGCGAGTTGTTCACCGCGACGATGAGCGCGATGGCGAGCACCCCGTTCGTCGTCGAGGGCCCGATGACGCTGACGATGGCCATCGCCAGCAGGATGGCCGGGAACGACTGGATGGCGTCCACGACACGCTGGATGACCAGGTCAATCCAGCCGCCGGCGAAGCCGGAGAACAGCCCGATGACCGCGCCGGCCAGTGTGCCGAACCCGACCGTCAGGAACCCGACGTACAGGGAGATCCGCGCGCCGTACATGATGCGCGTCAGGATGTCGCGGCCGATGCCGTCGGACCCGAGCCAGTGCCCCGCCTCGCCCGGCGCGACGAACTTGTCGCGGGAAATCGCCTGCGGGTCGAAGGGCGAGACGTAGGGCGCCAACAGCGCCACGGCGATCAGGATCAGGATGACCACCCCGGAGCCTGCGCCCACGGGGCTCTGCACGATCTTGATCGTCGCGTCTACCGCCGGGTGACGTTGCCGTGCGGCAAGGTCTGAGAAGGTGGTGTCTTCAACGGTTGCGGCTGAAGCCATCGCTCACTCCGTATCTCTCTGCGCTTGTTCCGCGCCGGGCCTAGGAGTACCGGATCCGCGGGTCGATGATCGCGTACGACAGGTCGACCAGCAGGTTCGAGGTGATGAACAGGATCGCGGTGAAGAACACCACGCCCTGCACCACCGGGTAGTCCCGCACCTGGATCGCCTCGAACCCCAGCGTGCCGACGCCGGGCAGCGAGAACACCACCTCGATGATGACGAGACCACCGAGCAGGAACGTGAGCTGGCTGCCGATGATGGTGATCACCGGGATCAGCGCGTTCCGCAGTGCGTGCTTGAAGATGACGATGCGCTCCACCAGGCCCTTGGCCCGGGCAGTGCGCACGTAGTCCTGGCGCAGCACCTCGAGCATCGCGGACCGCGTCATGCGCGCCGTGATAGCGCTCAGGCGGTAGCCCACGATGAGGGCGGGGAAGACGAAGGCCTGCATGTTCGCCCAGGGGTCCTCCCAGGGCGGCGTGTAGCCGAAGTCTGGTAACCATCCGACCCACACGGACAGGACGTACAGGAGCATGGTCGCCAGGAAGAAGTCCGGGACGGACAGGCCGGTGATGGAGAACAGCCTGGCTATGTAATCCATCCAGCTATCCTGTTTGACGGCGGATATGATGCCTAAGGGAATGGCCGTACAGATAGCCACCACCATCGACATCAGGGCGAGCTGGATCGAGACGCGCGAGCGCGTCGCCAGCGTCTCCAGCACGTCGCGGCCGGTCCACAGCGAGACCCCGAGGTCACCCTGGAGGACCCCGGTGACCCAGTCGACGTACTGCACGGGGAAGCTCTTGTCGAGTCCCAGCTCGGCGCGCATCTCGTCGACGTCTTCCTGCGTGAGGTAGCCCGACTCCGAGAGCCGGGCCATGACGACGTCGCCGGGCTGCAGCCGCAGCAGACCTGCAATGAGGACCGTCACGATAGCCAGTGACGGCATCGCGACGATGACCCTGCGGATGATGTATCGACCCATAGATCAGGCCCTTCCCCCAGTGCCCGCCACGAGGCGGCGGAGCACCATCATAGGCGAGGCTGCATCATAGTGCGTAACGCGGCCTCGCGTCTCCCTCATGCTTGCGAATCCTCGGATCCATCGCCGCGGAGGCGACATCGACCACCAGATTCGCCCCGATCACGCAGAGCGCGGTGACGAGCACCACCCCCTGCACGACCGGGTAGTCTTGCAGCCGGACGGCATCGAACCCGAGCGTCCCGATGCCCGGTATCCCGAACACAATCTCGACGACCACGAGGCCCGCGAGTAGCGCCGGCAGCTGGCCGACCATGATCGTGAGCACCCCCGGGAGGGCGTTCGGGAGGACGTGTCGCTTCAGCACCGCATGCTCGCTCAGCCCCTTCGCCCGCCCGGTGCGGACGTGGTCCTGTCGCAGCACGTCGAGGACGGCCGAGCGCGTCATGCTCGTGCTGAGGGCGCCGATGCGCCAGCCGACGATGAGCGCCGGGAACAGGAAGGCGAGCAGGCTCGCCGCCGGGCTCTCCCACACCGTGGGGTACGCGAGATCAGGCAGCCAGCCCACCCAGTACGAGAGCGCGAAGAAGACGACAGTCGCCAGCAGGAACTCGGGCAGCGCTTGCCCGGCCGCTGACATCAGTCGGGCGAGGTGGTCCGGCCACCTGTCGCGCCACACTGCCGCCAGCACTCCAAGCGAGACTGCCATGAGCGCTGCGACTGCCATCGCCATGAGCGCGAGCTGTGCCGAGGCAGGCAGGCGCCTGGCGATGAGCTCACTGACTGGCTCGTAGGCCTGTAGTGACATGCCCAGGTCGCCGCGGAGCGCCCTCCCGGCCCACGCGACGGACCGCTGCGGGAAGCTCTGCTCCGCCTTCATTTCCAGCAGGCGAACGAATTCCCTGTGACAGGACCGCTGGGACATATGCGTGATGAAGTAGACCAGCCTCACTCGCTGTTCTTCAGACAGGGAGGAGGTGCGCCCCGAGCACGGGTCGACGACTCGAATCGGGGAGCCCTCTGGCCTCTCAGGGATGATGGCGCTCGCTACCACCGCGACGGCCAGCACCGTCGGCAACGCGACGAGGAGCCTTCGGACGATGTAGCGGCTCATGGCCGGCTCCATCCCGGTCGGGAGCGCTCACTGGAGATACGCTCCGGACCGCGTTCGGGATCGTTGGCGTCGCTGTGCGACATCGCTGTGGCGGCGCGCGCCGGCCCCTCCGCCGGCGCGCGCCTCGCGCCTCCCTACGAGTAGCGGATCCGCGGGTCGATCACCGCGTACGAGAGGTCGACCAGCAGGTTGGTGGTGATGAACAGCAGCGCCGTGAACAGCACCACGCCCTGCACCACCGGGTAGTCGCGCACCTGGATCGCCTCGAACCCCAGCGTCCCCACGCCCGGCAGCGAGAACACCACCTCGATGATCACGAGGCCGCCGAGCAGGAACGTGAGCTGGCTGCCCATGATCGTGACCACGGGGATCAGCGCGTTCCGCAGCGCGTGCCTGATGATGATGATGCGCTCCACCAGTCCCTTGGACCGCGCGGTACGCACGTAGTCCTGCCGCAGCACCTCGAGCATCGCCGAGCGCGTCATGCGCGCGCTGATGGCGCTGAAGCGGTAGCCGACGATCAGCGCCGGGAAGATGAAGGCCTGGACGTTCGCCCACGGGTCCTCCCAGGGCGGCGTGTAGCCGAAGTCCGGCAGCCACCCGACCCACACCGAGAGCACGTAGAGCAGCATGGTGGCGAGGAAGAAGTCCGGCACGGACAGGCCCGTGATGGAGAACATCCTCGCGGTGTAGTCCATCCACGTGTTCTGTTTCACCGCCGAGAGGATGCCGAGCGGAATGGCGACCGCGATGGCCACGGTCATCGCCATGACCGCCAGCTGCACCGAGACGCGCGAGCGGGTCGCCAGCGTCTCCAGCACGTCGCGGCCGCTCCACAGCGACTCCCCGAGGTCGCCCTGGAGCACTCCGCCTATCCACTCCGCGTACTGGACGGGGAAGCTCCGGTGGAGGCCGAGTTCCTCGCGCATCCTCCGGATGTCCTCATCGGTGACGTGGCCGGAATCGGCGAGTCGCGCCATGACGACGTCGCCGGGCTGCAGGCGCACCAAGCCGGCGATGAGGATGCTCACGAGGACGAGCGAGGGAATCGCGATGAGCAGCCTGCGAATGATGTACGAACCCATGGTGAGGCTCCCGTCCCGGTCGCCCGCGGCACCGGCGCCGCGCCCACGGCCGGCGCCTTGCGGCGGTGCGTCCGTGCTCCCCGGCGGGGCTGCCTCGCCCCGCCGCTCCCCCCGGTTGGTCGCGAGGGGAAAACGGGGACTCTAGCGATCTGACGGAATTTGTCAAGGCCCCTACTCGCCTGATCAGAATCGGCACAGGCTGGCGCCGGCCCGGCGCGTGGGGCGAGTTTCCCGCGGCGCGGTTCCGCCGGGGAAAACGGGGATTCTGACGATCCGGCAGGATTTGTCAAGCGCCGCGCCGGCGTGTCGAGGCCGCCGCACACGTTGCGGAGCAACGGATTCCGGGTCTACGAGAGGGCCGGGAGTCGCGCGCTACCGGGGCCAGTCGTGCTCCGTGAACGCCCACTCGATGAGCTCGGCCGCGGCCGTGAAGCGCTCCGGGGCGTTGAGCAGCACCGCAATCACACGACGGCCGTCACGCGTCGCCGAGGCGACCAGCGTCCGGCCCGCCTCCTCGGTGAAGCCTGTTTTCACTCCGTCTCCGTCGTCGTAGCTCCTGAGGAAGTTGTTGAACGTGTCCATCTGGAATACCTGGGAGCCCGACGTCTCCCACACCTGCGCCCCCGCGATCGTTTCGAACGTGGGCAGCGTCATCGCGTAGCGCGTGAGCACCGCCAGGTCGTGGGCGCTGCTGTACGTCGCTTCCTCGTGCAGGCCGTGCGGGTTCGCGAACTGCGTGTCCGCCAGTCCGAGGCGAGCGACGAGCGCGTTCATGGACGCGACGAACGCCTCGTCGGAGCCCGCGACGTGACGGGCGATGGACAGTGCGGCGTCGTTGCCCGAGCGCAGCATCAGCCCGTACAGCAGGTCGCGCACGGTGAAGCAGTCACCTTCGACGAGTCCCATCAGGCTGCTGTCCGGGTCCAGCATGCTGAAGTCGCCGTCCACCCTCACCCGGGAATCGAGGTCGCTGCCCTCGATGGCGAGGACGGCGGTGACGATCTTGGTGAGGCTCGCCGGTGGGAGCCGGGTCGCGGCGTTGTGCTCGTGCAGTACCGCCCCCGACGCGGCGTCGACGACGATCGCGGCGGCCGCCTCGACCTCGGGCGCCGGCCCGCCGACGTGCCGGGGTGCGCTCGCGCTGATGACGTGGGGGACGATGCTGCCGCTGCTCAGTGCGGGACTGCCGCTGCCCTGGGGCTCCGCGATGGCGTACACCGCCGTGGGCGAGGGCAGCCGGCCATTCGGGAAGTGGTCGTGCCACCGCTGGTTGACGAAGTCCGGCGCTCCGACCACGTAGGCGATCCAGCCGCCTTCGTCGTTGAGCACCCAGAGCGAGCGCAGCGTGACGCCGCGGAGCGCGGCCTGGTGCACGATGCCGGCGCCGGTGCCGCCGCCCCACACGAGGAGCGCCGCACCGCCCTGCGCGGGAATGGACCCGAACAGCCCCGGCGAGGTGCCCCTCGTGTCGCAGACCGGGTCGGGCGCGGGCTCAGGCGTGGGATCGGGCGCGGGCGGTGCGACCGGGGTGGGTTCGGGCTGTGTGACGGGTGCCGCCGGGGCCGGGACGAGGTACAGGTCGGCTGCCCAGCCATTCACGGCACCCTGGCGGATCTGCTGCCAGGTGTAGCCGTCCGCGTCGATTGTGCCCTCGAGCACGGTGACCTCGGAGCCGTCCTCCGCGCACCCGACCTTGGTGCCTTCGATGCCCGGCGAGAAGCGGATGTTCAAGCAGGTGCCGTCGTCCGTGGCGACGATGGCCGTCGTTCCCGGCACGAGCTGGGCGGGGGTGCGCGCCTCGAGGGCTGCGGGTGGCGTCGACGTGGCGCGCGCGTCGGCGCGCGCGCCCGTGGCGAGCGTTGCGACGACGAGCGCGGCGAGTGCGAGGAGGGCGACGAGGCGGGTCACGCCGGAGCGACTCCAACGAACTAACCCCACCGCGATCGAGCATACAGGATCGCCGCCGCGCGGTCGGCTGGTCCGCGGCGACGTTGCGGAACTCGCGCCGATCGGGTTACGTGATGGGCATGCTGGAGTGGATCGGCGAGGCCTCACGCGACGGCGCGGTCGTCGAGCGGCGCTTCGACGTCGTACACGACGCAGGCGCGGGGCGCCGCGTGCCGGGCGTGCTGTGGACGCCGGCCGACGCGCCCGGCCCGGCGCCGCTCGTGCTGCTCGGCCACGGCGGTGCGGGGCACAAGCGCGACGACAGCCGCCTCGACTACGCACACAGCTACGTCGCGAGCGGCCTCGCCGCAGCGGCCATCGACGGGCCGTTCCACGGCGACCGCGCGCCCGAGGAGCCCGGTGAGCGCGCCTACGACGAGCCGCTCGTCGACTCGATGGTCGCCGATTGGCGGGCGACGCTCGACGCGCTGAGCGCCCTCGGCGAGATCGACGGTGACCGCGTCGCCTACGGCGGCGTCTCGATGGGGACGATGTTCGGGCTGCCGTTCCTCGTCGCCGATGGCCGCGTGCGCGCGGCCGTGCTCGGACTCTGCGGGCTGCGCGGCGACGGCGAGGTGGACGGCGGGCTCTACGGACGCCTCGCCGCGGACGCGCCGAACCTCGGGTGCCCCGTGCTTTTCGTCATGCAGTGGGACGACGAGCTGTTCGAGCGCGACTCGGTGCTCGCGCTGTACGACGCGCTCGGCTCGGCCGACAAGCGGCTGGTGGCCAACCCCGGCGGCCACGCCGAGACGCCGCCGCACGTGCGCGTGACCACCCACGCGTTCCTCGTCGACGCGCTCACGGCGACTGCCGGGTAGCGCGCGCCCCGCGCGGCGGGCGGACGCAGCGACGCTCCTCTAGAATGGCGTCATGGAAGTAGCAAACGAACTCATGGTGCGCGGCATCGTCGTCGGCGTGTTCATGGAGAACTGCTGGGTCATCGGCAACCGCCGCTCGGGCGAGGCGATCTGCATCGACCCCGGCGGCGACCACGACGAGGTGCTCGCGCTGGCGCGCGACATGGGCGTGACCATCAAGACCATCGCCAACTCGCACGCCCACGTGGACCACATCATGGGTGTCCACGGCGTGCAGAGCGCCACCGACGCGAAGTTCCTGCTGCACGAGGAGGACCTCGACCTGCTGCGCGAGGGCTGGCCCGGCGGCGCGCGCCAGCTCGGTATGGACGTCGAGCAGGGCGCGCCCGAGCCGCAGGGCTACGTGACCGACGACGACGTCGTGGAGGTCGACGGTCTGCGGCTGCGCGTGATCGTGACGCCGGGCCACACCACGGGCTCGGTGAGCTACTACGAGGAGAGCGCCGGACTGCTCTTCAGCGGCGACACGCTGTTCCGCGGCTCGATCGGCCGCACCGACTTCCCGGGCGGGTCATACGACGAGGAGATGCGCAGCATCACCGAGAAGCTGCTCAGCCTCCCCGACGAGACCCTCGTGCTGCCCGGCCACATGCAGGAGACGCAGATCGGGTTCGAGCGCGAGCACAACCCGTTCGTGCTCGACTGGCAGCGCCGCCAGGCCGCCGCCGACCTGTAGCCGCGCGCCCCGGTCCGGGGCCCTCGGAGCCTACTCGCGCCCCGTCGTCGCGCCGACGCGGCGCGTCTCCACCTTGTGCATGCGCCCGAGCACCGACCGCGTAGCGACGATCTCGATGTCGGCATGGTCGGTGAGCGTCGTGAGGTGGCGCTGCACGATGCGCCCGCCCGGCTGCCCCACGACCGCCAGGGCCATCGCGGCCATGAACGCGTTTGGCAGGCGCTGGCTGCCAGAACCGAACGCCAGCATAACCGTCGCGCCGAGGGCCGCGAGCGCGGCCGTGACGACGATGTTCGTGCCGCACAGCGGCGACACCGCGAGGCTCGCCTGGCCGCGCTGCAGGCGCTGGAGCGCTTCGCGCGCGGCGGCGTCGAGCGCGTCGGTCTCGACCTCGCCCACGATCACGAACCCGTCGACGCTGGCGCGACCCGCGAGGCGGCGCGGTCCCGTCCGCGCGAGCAGCACCGCGACGGTGGCGTGTTCGAGGGCATGGTTGCGCCGGATCGAGTCGAGCCAACCCCGGATCACCGGCCGTTCCTTCCGCCCGAGGCGAGCCCGCAACGGGTTGTATCGAGTATAGGGGTGCGCGACGGCCGGGCCGGCGTCGCGCCTGCGTCAGTACGCCCGGCTCGTCCCCGGCGCGCCGACCTCGAAGTCGGCCTGCACCTCGACGGGGATGTTCACCGGGCGGCTGCTCGCGTTCGGCGAGGTGATCACCAGCGTCCCGCTCGCGGCGGCGGCGGGGAGCAGGGTCGGGTTGACGGTGATCGTCACCTCGGCGACGCGTGTGCAGGGGTCGCTGCACGGCAACCCGGGGCCGAGGGCGACGCCGGCCGGCGGGTCCACCACCAGCCACCCGTCCGGCGGCTGCACGACCCACGACAGGATGCCGCTGCCCACGTTCCGCACGCGGATGGTCGCGCGCGCCTCGGTGGGGGACCCGTCCGTGCGCAGCACGATCCTCGGCGCTTCGACATGCAGGATGGGGCTACCGAGCGCCTGCGCGCGGTAGTTCGCGGCGATGGCGGGCTCGATGTCCTCATGGGCTGGCTGGGGCGTCGGCATGTCCATGCCGCTGTGCGGGAACTGGAACGTCGAGGGCGAGAGGGCGGCGAAGTAGCGCGGGTCGGTGAGGTCGGGGAGGGTCGCGGGGACGGCGTCCCACACCGGCTGGCCGGAGAGGATCGGCGGCGACGCCATGCAGCCCCACACGAGCTCCTGGTAGGGGTAGCGGTTGCGCGCCTGCTGCCCGTCGCATCGGTAGGCCGGGCGCGGCCACGAGCCGAAGCCGGGGTCGGCGGGGTGGTTCGACATCCGCGAGCCCGGCCCGGTGAAGCCGTTGTAGGACCACACGGCGAAGTACCAATTCTCGATCAGCGCCGGGTCACCGTTCGTGTCGGTGCCCGCGATGGGCCGCTCCTCGGGCGCGCGGTTCCACTTGTCGGCGAGGATCGCCGCGCCGCGCGCGATGTTGTTCGCGTAGTGCGTCGCGATGCTGACCTGCCCGTTCGTGGGCTGCTGCCCGCTCCCGAGCGGGACGGTCATCCCGGTGGTGATCTGCATGATGCCGTGCCCGCAGTCGAACGAGACCAGCGCGTCGCCCTCCGAGTGGAACGTCACCGACCGCGAGGCCATCGTCATGTTCGACTCGATCCATGCGATCGCCTTGAGCAGCGTGGCGGGTATCCGGCGCGTCGACCCGGCTGAACGGTTCGCGCGCGTCCCGCTCTCGATCCGCGGCAGGCCGAAGGTGAGGTCGCCCGGGAACAGCGCGTCGACCGAGGCCGCCTCGATGGCGGCGAGGTACGTCGCGCGCGCCCGGTCGGCCTCGTACGTGTGCGGGTGACGGAGGAACGCGCACCCGAGCGCGTCACGCGCGCCCGGCCCGAGGCCGAGCGCCAGCCACGCGACGGCGAGCATGAGCAGCGCCAGCGCCCCGCCGCGCAACGCGAGCGCGCGGTCAGGCATCGCGCAGCCACCCGATGAAGATCAGCTCGGACTCCCCGGCGACGGTCACGCGCTCGCCGTCGACGGGGACCACGACCAGCGACTCCTGTCCCGGCTCGGCCGCGTCGCGCCCGTCGAAGCTGCGCACGGCGAGGTAGCGCCCGCCCGGGCTCCACCCGAGGGGCACGTCGAAGCCCTGCGTGGGGGGCGCCAGCACATCCGGGATGCCGTCGTCGCCGGAGCCGCCGATGGCGAGCGTGACGGCGGCGGCGTTGATGTCCGGGAACGCCTCGACGCCCACGGTCAGGCCGCGGCCGTCCGGGGTCCAGGCGGGCGAGAACTGCTCGGAGAGCACGGCTCCGGGCGCCTCCGGCGTCGCCGGGCGGGCCTCGCCGCCGGACGTGAGCGACACGACCTGCGCGCGGTGTACGACCCGCTCGGCCGACACCTCGGGCGCGAGGTAGGCGAGCGACGTGCGGTCAGGGGAGAGCGCCCAGTCGCGCGCGACGTGGTCCGAGGCGTGCGCCACGAGGTCCGGGTCGGCGCCCTCGCGCACGCGGTAGAGCTCCGTGCCGCGCGTCGACAGCTCCACGTAGAGCGCCGTGCCGTCGGCCTCGAGCGCCACGGGATAGACGCCGAACTGCGTCGAGGCCTCGTACAGCGGCCGGCGCGCACGCGTCTCGATCTCGACGCGCACGAGCTGCTGGGAGCCGTCGGCGCGCGTGCGGCGATAGAGCAGCGCCGCGCCGTCCGGGTCGAAGACGGGCGCGGCGAGCAGGTCGGCGTCGCCGGCGAGGCGCGTCAGCGCGCCGCTGCGCACGTCGAGGAGCCACAGCTCCGCGGGCGAGTCGCGGCGCGGCTGCGCCTCCGGCGGCAGCACGGTGAACGCGGTGAGGTCGCCGGCCATCGCGGGCGCGGGGGTGAGCGCCCAGCCGCGCGCGTGCGGCACGCTCGCCACCAGCGTGCGGTCATCGGGCGCGTCGGGTGCGGCGACGTAGACGCGGTCGGTCAGGAGCCCGAACTCGGCGAAGACCAGGCTGTACGTAGCGTCGGGAGCGTCGTCGCCGCCACGGCCGGCGAGCAGGAACCACCCCGCGGCGAGGGCCACGCCGAACGCGGCGAGGACGGCAACGACCTTCGTGAGGCGGCGGGATTCGGTCATGGCGGCTCACCGGCCCGCTCCCCGCCAGGGCAGGCCGCCCGGCTTCCACGATAGACGCCTCGAAAGGGGTGTCAACGCATGGCCGCCACCACGAGGTTACCGAGGAGCGGCGCACAGGAGGCGCTTTGCTAAGCTGGACGGGTGATCTTCCGCTATCTGGCCGTCATCACCGAGTCGCCGCTCGCCTTCGTCATCCTGATCGCAGCCTTCACGGCCTCGCTGCTGGTCGGGCTCGTGTTCCACGAAGTCGCCCACGCCTACGTCGCCGACTCGCTTGGCGACAAGACGCCGAGGCGTCATGGACGGCTCTCGCTGAACCCGCTGCGCCACCTCGACCCGCTGGGGTCGGCGCTGATCTTCATCGTCGGCTTCGGGTGGGCGAAGCCGGTGCCGATCGGCCCGAGCTCGGGACGCCAGATGGCGCTGATCGCGCTCGCCGGGCCCGCGACGAACCTCGTGGTGGCGGCGATCGCCGGGCTCGCCATCAAGCTTCAGTACGTGCCGTTCTTCCACCCGTTCGTCGCGCCCTCGTCGGCCGACTACTGGGCCCGGGTCTGGACCGACTCTCCCGACCACCTCATCGGGCTGTTCCTGGGGACGGTCGTGCTGCTGAACGTCATCCTCGCCGTCTTCAACCTCATCCCGCTCGCGCCGCTCGATGGCTTCCGCGTTGCCATCGGCGTGCTGCCGGAGCAGTTCGCGAGGCCGATCGCGCGCCTGGAGCCGTGGATGCCGGGCGCGCTGCTGGTGCTGATCCTCCTGCCCTTCATCGGCGGCCCGTCCCTGCTCTTCGACGTGATGGGGCCGGCGATCGACTTCTTGCTGCGCGTCTTCGTCGAGAGCGCCGACCTGCGTGTGGTCTGACCTCGCCGCGCACGTCCGGCGCTTCTTCCGCGGCTTCCGCGGCTCGCTGACTCCCGGGGAGGCGCGAGCCGTCGAGGCACTGCTGGGCGTCGAGGAGCTACGGTGCTTCCGCGCGCTGCAGGGCCGCGAGCAGCGCCACGCGGTCGACGTGATGCGGCACCTGCGCACGCACGGCTCGCCCTCGGACGACCTGCTCGTGGCGGCGCTGCTGCATAACGTGGGCAAGGGGCCGCTCCACCTGTGCGAGCGCGTCGCCTACACGCTGCTCGCGATGTTCGCGCCGCGGCTGCTCCACCGCATCGCCCGGCCGGACGGGCGCGGGTTCCGCCTCGCCATGGCCGCCCAGCGCGACCACCCGGCGAGGGGCGCCGAGGTGCTTGCCGCGATCGGCGTGCGCCCGCGCGTACTGGAGCTGGTGCGCCGGCACCACGACGCCTCGCCGGGCGAGGACGCCGAACTCGCCGCGCTGATCGCGGCCGACCTGTCCCGGTAGCCGGCCCGGCGTCCGGGAGTGCCGGATGCCCGCGCCGCCCCATCGCCGCCCGGGCGACTATCCTGAGTGGGCGACGATGGATCGGGCGGCGTGGACGCCGGTGGTAGGATGGCGCGTCTGACAGGCTGCGCCGATGGAGATGAGACATGACGCGCGTTGCGATCATCGGGACGGGGCTCATCGGGGCGTCGATCGGCCTCGGGCTACGCGAGCAGGCCGACGACAGGACGATCGAGATCGTCGGCCACGACCGTAATACGCAGCGGGCGCGGGCCGCCGAGCGGCGTAACGCCATCGACAAGCGAGAGAACAGCGCCCTCGCCGCCGTCCAGGACGCCTCGCTCGTCATCATCAGCACGCCCATCCTCGCCATGCGAGAGGTGATGGAGGACATCCGCAGCGCCCTCATGCCCGGCGCGGTCGTCACCGACACCGGCTCCACCAAGGCCGAGGTCATGGGCTGGGCGCGCGAGCTGCTGCCGGACTCCGTCCACTTCGTCGGCGGTCACCCCATGGCCGGCAAGACCGAGGTGGGCGCCGAGCACGCCGACCCCAGGCTCTTCGAGGGCGCCCGCTGGGTGGTCGTGCCCACCCGCGCCGCCTCGCAGGCCGCGGTGGAGACGATCACGGGCTTCGCCGCCGGGCTCGGCGCGAAGCCCATGTTCATGGACGCCCAGGAGCACGACGCCTACGTCGCCGCCGTCTCGCACCTGCCAATGCTGGCCGCTGCCACGCTGTTCCGGCTGACCCGCGACTCGGAGGCGTGGCCCGAGCTCTCGATGCTCGCCTCCAGCGGCTTCCGCGACACGACGCGCCTCGCCGGTACGGACGAGCAGATGGCCCACGACATTGCGCTGACCAACCGCGACCAGGTGGTCCACTGGCTCCAGCGCTACCGTGGCGCCCTCTACGACCTCGAGGACCAGCTGCAGGACGCGGAGAACGAGGCCGAGCTGTTCGAGTGGTTCACGAAGCTCAACTTCGACTACCTCGGGTTCAAGGAAGGCCAGATCGGGCGCGTCGAGATCGACGAGCAGCGCAGCCTGCCGGACATCTCGATCACCGACATGTTCATGGGCGGCGCACTCGCCGACCGCCTCCGCCAGCTGACCGACCGCGCGCGCGAGAGCGACAGCCGGCGGTAGCCTGTTTGTGCTGCCGGTCCCGCCGAAGCCCGCACGCGGGTAGAGTGCACCCATGACGATGTACAACCTCCCGGTCGACCGCATGACCGTGTCCCGGCCCTCGCGCCTGCGCGGCCGCGTCCAGGTGCCGGGCGACAAGTCGATCACCCACCGCGCCCTGCTCTTCAACGCCATCGCCGTGGGCGACGCGACCGTCAGCGGCTTCCTCGACGCCGCCGACACGCGCGACACGCTCGAGGCGGTGCGGGCGCTCGGCGTGGACGTGGACGAGGTCGGCGAGGGGAAGCTCGTCGTGCACGGCCGGGGACGCGCGGGGCTCACCGAGGCCGCCGACGTGCTCGACTGCGGCAACTCGGGCACGACGATCCGGCTGCTGAGCGGCCTGCTCGCGGGGTTCCCGTTCCTCTCCGTGCTCAGCGGTGACGGCTCGCTGCGCCGGCGGCCGATGGGCCGCATCGTGACGCCGCTGCGCGCCCTGGGCGCGCAGATCACCGCGCGCGCCGACGCCACGCTGCCGCCGCTGGTGGTCGAGGGCGGCCCGCTCGCCGGCGGGCAGCACATCGAGACGCCGGTCGCCTCGGCGCAGGTGAAGTCGGCGGTGCTGCTCGCGGGCCTCGCCGCCGACGGACCGACGAAGGTGACCGAGCCCGCGCACTCGCGCGACCACACCGAGCGCATGCTCGGCGCGATGGGCGCCGATGTGACGATCGAGGGCATGTCCGTGACGCTCAGCCCGCCCGAGGGAGACCTCGCGGCCATCGACGTACACGTGCCTGGCGACATCAGCACGGCGGCGGCATGGATCGTCGCCGCCACGCTGCACCCCGACGCCGACCTCGTGCTGGAGCGCGTCGGCGTGAGCCGATCGCGCGCCGGGATCCTCGATGTGCTCCGTGCGATGGGCGCGGACATCGAGATGGAGAACCCACGCGTCGTCGGCGGCGAGCCGGTCGCGGACCTGCGCGTGCGCAGCGCCGCGCTGCGCGGCGTGCGCATCGACGGCGCGATCGTCCCGCGAGCCATCGACGAGTTGCCGCTGCTCGCCCTCGCCGGCGCGCTCGCCGAGGGCGACACCGTGATCGCCGACGCGGCCGAGCTGCGCGTGAAGGAGTCGGACCGCGTCGCCACCACGGCCGCCACGCTCCGCGCGCTCGGCGCGGAGGTCGAGGAGCACCCGGACGGCCTCGCCGTCGCGGGTGGGGCACAGCTGCGCGGGGCGGGCGTCGAGGCGGCGGGCGACCACCGGCTGGCGATGCTCGGCGCGGTCGCGGGCCTCCTCGCCGACGGCGAGACCACCGTCACCGGGGCAGGCGCCGTGTCGGTCTCCTACCCCGACTTCTGGTCCGACCTCGTCCGCGTCGGCGTCTCGACGGTGGCCGCGCCGGCGTAGCGCGCAGCGGACGAGGACCCGTGCCGGACCTCGATGCATCCACGGGCGGGCCGCCGCCGCTGCTGACCGTCATCTCGGGACCCTCCGGCGTGGGCAAGGACGCGGTCATGACGCGCCTGCTCGAGGGCGGCGACTACCAGCGCCCCGTCACCATGACCGCACGCGCACCCCGTGCCGGCGAAGTCGACGGCGTGCACTACCACTTCGTCACCCCGGAGCAGTTCGAGGCGGCCATCGCGGCCGGCGAGCTGCTCGAACACGCGCTCGTCCACGGCACCTACTACGGGACGCCGCGCCAGTCGCTGCGCGACGCCCTCGCGAGCAGGCTCGACGTGCTCCTCCAGGTCGACGTGCAGGGCGCGCGCTCGCTCCGCGAGGTGCTGGCCGGCGCGCTCTTCGTCTTCGTTGCCCCGGAGAGCCTCGCCCAGCTCGAAGGCCGCCTGCGCGCGCGCGCCGGCACGGACCCCGCCGAGATCGCACGACGCATGCGTTCGGCGCGCGAGGAGCTGGAGCAGCAACACGCCTTCGACGCCGTCGTCGTGAACGTCGAGGGCGACCTCGACGCCACGGTCGAGCAGGTGCGCGGGCTGATCACCCGCGAGCGGGCGCGGCCGGGGCGGCGCGCGGTGGAGATGTGAGAAAGCCCCTGACCCGATGGCGACACCCGGACCGTCTCTACAAGACTGGTAGAATCTGCCTGGGAGACCACGATGGTGAAGCGCCGACCCACCGAGGAGATCGCCCGCCTCGGCGACGCGATCTATGAGCGCGAGGTCCGGCGAGAAGTCGAAGCCGACCACCATGGTGAGGTCGTCGCCATCGACATCGACAGCGAGTGCTGGGCAATTGGCGACACGCTGATGGCCGCGCGGGATCGCCTGCGGGCAGAGCGCCCGGATGCGGTCAACGTGCTGTTCGAGCGCGTCGGATACCGGGCGATCGACCGCTTCGAGGTGGCAAGGCAGGCGGCATAGCTGAGGGCTGACAGGCCCGTGGCGATCACTCTGCCTCGTGACGATGCATGGGAACTGATCAGTAGCGCTGCTCGTACCAGCCCTCGCCCGGCGGCTGCGTGTCGTCGTGGAACAGCGTCAGCGAGGAGCCGCCCGCGAGCGTGACGCGGTAGTAGCTGCGACGCAGCGGCGTCTCCCGCCACCACTCGTCGACGATGCGCCACGTCTCCTCGACACGCTCGACGGTGAGCGCCGCCGAGGGAGCGCCACGACGCGCGGGGCGCTGCACCTCGCCCGGCTCACCGCCGGGGCCGGTGCGCACCACGAGCGGCCGAGGCAGGCCGAGCGGGCTGAGCGCGCCCGCGTCGGGCGGCCCGGTACCCGGCTGCACTGCACCTCGCCGCCCCGCATCTCGCCGCCGTGCATCTCGCCGCCGGGCGCGACCGCTCACGGCTCGTAGTCCGCGAGGGCGTAGCGGCGCTCCGGGATGCGGCTCAGCGGCGCGAGCGCCACGACGTGGCGCAGCGCGGCCCGCCCGTAGCGCAGCTGGAGGTGGCGGGCCATCTCGTCGAGCTGCTCGCGGCGCCGGCCGCTGCGTTCGCGCAGCAGCCGCCCCTGCCTGCCGCGCTCGGCGGTCAGCCCGCCGAGCTCCAGCGCCAGCTCCGCGACCGGCGCGCCGAACTCCGCCGCCTCGATCGAGGGGCGGAGCGCCGTCCACAGCCGGTCGCGGTCGCCGGTCGGCTCGGTCAGCACGCGCGTGCGCTCCCAGGCGTGCTCGTCCTCGGTCACCGCGCTGAGCCGAACGGCGCGCACGAGGCGGCCGTGCGCCGACGGCTGTGCGAGCGTGCGGCTCAGCAGTTGCCCGTAGGTGTGCAGGATCGCTTCGAGGGCGATGAGGGGCGGCTCCGCCTGCGCGCGCTCCACCACGCGCTCGCCGCTCACCATCGGCGTGACCGGGGTGGCGTCCTCGCCGCGCGCGGCGAGCCACGCCCGCCCGCCGTCCGCGCCGAGCTGGGCTTCCACCGCGTGGCGTGGCAGCGCCGCGAGGTCGCCGAGCGTGGCGATGCCCAGCAGCCCGAGCCACTCGCGCGAGGCTTCGTCGAGCGGCAGC